>CAMAXV010000003.1 GCA_945862385.1 Chitinophaga pinensis | reverse complement strand
TATGGTGCTTTTGCCGAGGGTGTTCACCTCTTCCCATACCGAACAGAGCAGTTAAGCCCCTCATGGCCGATGGTACTGGGATTCGTCCCGGGAGAGTAGGTAGGTGCCATATTCTTTAAAACCCCACTTCTTTTAGTGGGGTTTTTTTTTGCCCTATTTTTGCCTTTAATTATCTATTTAAATGCTTCATTTCGTCTTCCTAACTTACTTTTCTCTTTTTACTCCATTCTTTTCTTTCTTCCCGAAGGGCTTAGATAACAAAACCTACGAAATCTCTGGCTTAGCCCAGGGAACTTCCTATTCAATTAAGTACATTTACGCCAGTGCTGTGGTTAATAAAAAAGCAATTGATAGCATCTTTGATTTAATGGATTATAATTTCTCCCTTTATAAAGCTCATTCCCTGATTAATTCATTTAATAATGCGCCCAGATCTATTCAACTTACTGATCATTTTAGCACACTGATTAAACATGCAAATTTTGTCTCAGCAGCTACAGCAGGTGCATTCGATATTACCACACTTCCACTATCTATACTTTGGGGAAAATTCAATTCAGGAAAAATAGTTGCACCTGATACTGCTCAAATTGAAGCTACTTTGGCCTATTCTGGCTACCAAAACATATACATTAAAGGTGACAGCCTTATTAAATCTTACCCACCTTTAAAGCTTGATGCAGACGGCATTGCACAGGGTTATACCGTAGATGTTATTTCTGCGTATTTAAGTTCTTTGGGCATACAAGACTTTCTGGTTGAAGTTGGAGGAGAGATACGAACAAAAGGTTTCAAAAGTCGCAAAGAGCCATGGGTTGTTGGGTATATTTCTGCTGGCGACTACAATTTTAATACTACGTCATCTTCAAGATTGGCACTTTCTGGATTGTCCGTAAGTACTTCCGGACGTTTATCAAAATATTCAAATACGAATATTGGTAAGAAAAGTCATATCGTTGATCCGCGTACAGGTAAAACCGTTGAAAATAGTATTATTTCAGTAACCGTACTCTCGTCTAAATGTGTACTATCTGATGCTTTTGATAATGGCATGATGGTTTTAGGACTTGATAGTGCCTTAAAATTGTGTAGCAATTTTCCAGATATGGGTCTGCATATTGTATATACCTCAGGTTCAGGTGATATCAGAGATTCAGCCAACGCTTTTTTTAAAAAACATATTTTAAAACCTGAAAACTGATTCTTTATAACCTATGCACGTGGATTGGGTCTGGCTTCACTCGCAATCATTCTCCTGCCCATTACTTCTGTTTCATGCAGTTCGGCAATAGCTTTTAATGCCTCCTGTTCATCTGGCATTTCAACAAATCCAAAGCCTTTGCTTCTTCCTGTGATTTTGTCTATTACAATTCTGGCTGATGTTACCTGCCCGTAGGGACTAAAAAACTCCATTAAAGACTCATTAGTCAGCTTATAATTGATGTTTCCTACAAAAATATTCATAGATTTCTTGTTTAATTACCGTTGAACAAGAAAGTCTTTAAAATGTTCATTTTACACAGCTATTTTAATAACATATGGATAATTTGCTTGTCTCTCTTATAAATATCTTCTCTGTAATTTAATTTTTGGTCAGCATCAACAAAGGCTGTAAAATACACGATATATACCGGTACTTTTTCACGAATAGGGATAACAAGTTCCATTTTACGATTCATGGCTTCAATTATCATTTCATCAGTCCAATTGTTTTCACCCTTTAGCAGATATGATGCAAGTTCTATGGGATTTCCAATTCTTATACATCCATGACTGAAACTTCTTTTCTCCTTTTCAAATAAATATTTTGTAGGGGTATCATGAAGATAAATGTTAAAGGGGTTGGGAAAAATAAATTTAATTCCACCTAAAGCATTGTCCGGTCCCGGTTTTTGCCTGAGATGACCATTAATCCACTCCATATTATTTTTAATGATATATTCAGGATTTCTATTTATCAGTGGTATTATCTCCTTCCTCAAAATTGATTTTGGTATATTCCAGTATGGACTAAATACTATATGTGTGATGTTACTTCTAAAAATTGAGGTTTTATTGGTCTCCTTTCCAACAATAACTGACATGGAGAATTTGACTAAAGCATCTTCAATAACATGTAATTTGTATTCAGGTATGTTTACCAATACATATTTTTGGGATGTGTTGGCAGGCAACCATCTACAGCGTTCCATGTTTACCATTACCTGCTCAATGCGTTGTTTTATTGTGAACTGCATGACATTAATTGTTCCTTTACCAATTATGCCATCAGCATTCAAACCATTGTTTTTTTGAAATTGCCTGACTGCATCCTCTAAATTCTTAGCAAAATTTATACTCGAAGTATCATTTATACTGTATTCCTCCTGGTATAACCTTAGTTTTAATTTCTTTATCTGATTTGCTGTATCACCTAGTTTTAGTGATTTTTTGATATTCTCAGGAATGGTCCACCCTCCTTTCTGCTCAATATTTTTCAACTGTTTTAATTTTTCCCTAAGCAATTGGTATTGATAGTAGACCATTTTATTCATTGCAGTGGTACTGTCAGATAACATATTTTCAAGCATAGTTCCATAGCCAACTTTTTTTCTTGGAATATACCATTGACTTTCTGCCATCACCTTATTGGGAAGACCTGTAATAACTTTTTCAGCAAAATGAAGGTATTGCGCTGTTATCATCAATTCATACCAGGAAATACTATCACGATATTCAGCTTCCATAGCTTTTATATATTCAATGGGGTAGTGGACCTCCTTTTTTAATCCATTCTCAGTCATAGCCTGGATTCTGTTATACAGTATTGAAGATTGTTCAACTATACCTTTTTCAGAAAACCAGGCAAGTTTGTAAATCCTCAAGGCATAAAATTTCCTTACCGATTCTTCGTATTCTTTAAATTCATTGAATTTTTTAAAAAACTGCTTTAATACAGCAGTATCCAGGTAGAGATTTTCCTGCGTACTGAATTTACCAGCAACGGTTTCCGGGTCGAGCGTGTCTATACATGTCATTTGTATCTGATCAATACCATTTACATTCGAATTACATGAATAAAAAGATATTGCAATGACTATCTCCGCTGTTATTAAACACCTTAGCATCTGGTAAGCTAAATAAAAAAAGCCCCCTGGAAACAGGGGGCTTTAAAATTATATAGGAAAGTTGCTATTCTGCAACTATCTCCATAGCTATTTCAGCTTCGTTGCCGTTGCCAAAATCAACTTTTGCCTTATATAAACCAATCTCTTTGATTTCATCTAAGAGGTGAATTCTGCGGCGATCAATTTCATAGCCTTTTTGCTCGCGTACAGCTTTAGCAATCTGGACTGTAGTGATGCTTCCGAATATTTTTCCTGTAGTTCCGGTTTTAGCACCAATTGAAATTGAACCTTCCTGCAGTGCGGCAATAACTTTATTGATTTCTGCGAGCATTTTTTCTTCCTTCTTCCTGATTTGCTTCAGACGCTCTTCCAATTGCTTTAAATTGGAAGAAGACGCTTCAACTGCCATCTTCTGGGGGATGAGAAAATTACGGGCGTAACCATTCCTAACAGTGACAACTTCATTAGCGCCACCCAGGTTGTTTACATCTTGAATTAAAATAATCTGCATAATTGATTTTTTTGTGTACCAATCCCATTTAACCGAGACTGTCACACCCCTTAGGGTGATTAGGTGAAAACTATTTCAGCAAGTCTGTTACATAAGGTAACAATGCCATCTGACGTGCACGCTTTATTGCCTCAGATACCTTACGCTGATACTTCAAAGAGTTTCCTGTGATACGGCGTGGCAACATCTTACCCTGCTCATTCAGAAACTTCTTGAGAAATTCGGCATCTTTGTAGTCAATGTAACGGATACCATACTTTTTAAACCTACAAAATTTCTTCCGAGGTTTTTCGGTTTTGATGGCCGTCAGGTACTTGATTTCATTTGCTTTTGCCATGGTATTATCCCTCCACTGCTTTTTCGTTTCCTGTAGATACACCACTTCTCTTTCTTGTGTTGTACTCGACGGCGTACTTATCGAGTTTGATCACAATGTGACGGAGAACCTGCTCGTCACGCAGGAGCTGAATTTTCAGCTTCTCATTCATGTCGGATGGCGCTACATATTCCATGACCCAGTAAATACCTGTGGTCTTCTTCTGGATGGGGTAGGCCAGTGATTTCAACCCCCAGGGGTTGCTATGTACGAGTGAACCACCGCTAGCAGTGATAAAATCGACATATTTCTTCTGAGCAGACTTAAATTCGTCCTCACTCAGAACAGGGGTAAAAATCACCATCAATTCATAATTTTGCATAAACCCTGTATTTGTTTAATTGATAATGGGTTGCAAAAGTACAACTAATTTGGCAATTTTCCAATGTCAACTTGTCATTTTTTAAGTCTGGCACTCATTTTGCCATAATCATGAAAATATTTTTATATGCAAAAGGGACAAATACGTGTACAAACAGAGAATATTTTTCCGATTATCAAAAAATTCCTTTACAGTGAGCATGACATTTTTTTACGTGAATTGATTGCCAATGCCGTTGATGCAACCCAGAAACTTAAAACTTATGCCTCTTCAGGAGAAGCTACCGGGGAATTGGGTGAGTTGAGGATTGATGTTCTACTGGATAAGGAAGCAAAAACCATAACAATCAGTGACCGTGGTATAGGTATGACAGCTGAAGAAGTTGATAAATATATCAACCAGGTCGCATTCTCCAGTGCAGAAGAGTTTCTTGAAAAATACAAGGGACAGAACGAGGCCAATATCATCGGACATTTTGGGTTGGGTTTCTACAGTGGTTTTATGGTGAGTGAAAAGGTTACGCTGGAAACATTGTCCTATAAGGCCGGCAGTGAATCTGTAATCTGGTCTTGCGATGGTAGTCCGGAGTTCACACTTGTTCCATCTGAAAAAAAAGAGAGGGGAACTTCTATAACCTTGCATGTCAATGCTGAAAGTGAAGAGTTTTTGGATGCTTTCAAAATCAAGAACATCCTTGAGAAATTCTGTAAGTTTCTTCCCGTACCTATCTTTTTTGAAGACAAACAGATCAATGTAACAGAGCCTGCCTGGATTAAGAAGCCTGCAGAACTCGAAAAAAAGGATTATGAAGAATTTTATAAAAGTCTTTATCCTTTTAATGAAACACCACTTTTCTGGATACACCTCAATGTTGACTATCCCTTTACACTCACCGGAATATTATATTTTCCTAAAATCAAGCAGTCATACGAGATCCAGAAAGACAAAATCCAGCTTTATTCCAACCAGGTTTTTGTAACTGATGAAGTGAAAGACATCGTTCCTGAATTTCTGATGCTGCTTCAGGGTGTCATAGATTCCCCGGATATTCCGCTGAATGTAAGCCGAAGTTATTTGCAGGGGGATCCAAACGTCAGGAAAATTAACAACCACATCACCAAAAAAGTGGCAGACAAGCTGGATGAAATCTTCAGAAATGAGCGCCAGGCTTTTGAAGAAAAGTGGGAGAGTCTAGGTCTGTTTGTTAAGTATGGCATGATGACTGATGAGAAATTCCGTGAAAAGGCTGATCGCTTTCATATCATGCAGGATGCTGTTTCCGGTCAGTTTTATACCCTTGAAGAATACAGGACTGCTGCGGATACTTTGCAGAAAAATAAAGATGGTAAAATTGTGATTCTTTACGCCACAGATCAGGTTCAGCAGGATTCTTACATTAAATCTGCAACAGACAGAGGCTACAAAGTTGTGAAGATGGATACACTGGTAGACGCTTCATTTATCGGACAGATTGAATCCAAGTGGGATAATGTTCAGTTTACAAGGGTTGATGCTGATATAACGGATAACCTTATCGACAAGCAGGAAGATTCCAAATCCGTGTTATCTGAAAAGGAGGAAGAAAAGTTGAAAGAACTATTTGAGTATAAAGCAGATAATGTAACTGTTCAGGTTGAAATCAAGGGTCTCAGTACTGATGCTCCCCCTGTAATTGCAACTAGGCCTGAATTCATGCGTAGGATGAAAGATATGGCTGCGATGAGCGGACCAATGGGCAGTTTCTATGCCAGTATGCCAGATGAAGTTACCCTGACAGTGAATGGAAACCATGCCATATTCAGTGAAATCCTGAAAGAAAAGAGTGAGGATAAGCAAAAAAGGCAGGTGCAGAATCTGGCAGACCTTGCCTTATTGTCACAAGGCATGTTGAAAGGCAGTCAGCTCACAACATTTATCACGAGAAGTATAGCTTTGATGCAGGATAAATGATAGTAATATTGGGAGTAAATCCTTACATCTAAATATGTTCCGGGACCAGCATTAGCTGGTCCCTTCTTTTTCCTGCAATATCAAAATCTATTACACGAAGCTGAATACTGGTATTCCCTCGGTAATTATTTTCGTCAAGTGTACAAATTATGTCCAATTGTTTAGGTTCATTCAAAGTTTTGAATAGCTCAGCCATATTAAATCCTATTCCGTTAATTCTGAAACCAGCTTTCCCGAGTTCAAACCTCACATGGTCGTCCTTAACAATTTTGCAGCCAAGGTTAGTCAGGTTTCGGATGCAAAAAACCGGCTTGGGGTTTTCTGGTCCAAATGGCTCCATCTGATTGATGATATTGAAATAAGCATTGGAGATATCACCCAGTTCCAATTCAACGTCAATGGTAAGTTCAGGAATCAGCATATCTGAAGTAAGCTCTTCCTGTGCGATTGATTCAAACCGGTTGCAGAATGCATCCAGGTTTTCAGGCTTCAAAGTCATGCCCGCTGCAAAATAATGTCCTCCGAAACTCACGAGCAGATCGCTACATCTCTCCAGACAGTTATGAATATTGAAACCAGGAATGCTTCTGGCGCTGCCCGCAAGTAATGCACCACTTTGTGTCAGTACCACTGTAGGTCTGTAAAATTTGTCTATGAGTCTGCTGGCAACAATACCAATTACACCTTTGTGCCAGGTAGATGAAAAAACGACAGTAGATTTCTTTGAAAGGTAGGTAGGGTCGTGCTTAATCATATCCAGCGCCTCAATGGTTATCGAAGCATCTGCTTCTTTGCGGGAAGTATTGTCAATCTGGAGTATGCCGGCAATTGCCCTTGCTTTTTCCAGGTCTTTTTCAATGAATAAAGATACAGCCTTCTTTGCGTCATCCATTCTCCCAGCCGCATTGATACGCGGACCAATCATAAAAGCAAGGTTAGATATCTGGATTTGTTTTTCTGGTCTGGACAGCTCTATTAGTGCTTTGATACCGATTGAGGGTGCAGTATTAACCTGTTTAATGCCCAAAAAAGCAAGTGTTCTGTTTTCTCCGGTAATGGGTACAATATCAGCTGCAATTGCTGTAGCAACCAATTCTAGATAAGGCAGGTATATTTCCTGTGGCAGCTTTTGATAGATTGCGATAGCCTGAATTAGTTTAAATCCAACACCACAACCACAGAGATCGGCATAAGGGTAGTTACATTCCTTTTGTTTTGGGTTTAGAATTGCAACTGCATCTGGTAAAGAGTCTCCGGGGTAATGGTGGTCACAAATAATGGTGTCAATCCCCAGGCTTCTGGCTTTTGCAATCAGGTCTACAGATTTAATGCCACAATCCAGCAGAATCATGAGACTATGACCATGAAGAACTGCAAAATCAATGCCTTGTGAAGAAAGACCATAACCTTCCCGGTATCGGTTAGGTATATAATATTCAAGCATTTCAGGGTCATATATCTGCAGTAGAAAGTCGAATACAATGGCAACGGAAGTGGTTCCGTCAACATCATAATCTCCATAAATGAGAATCTTCTCCCGGGCATCAATGGCTGCCAAAATGCGGTTGACTGCTGCCTGCATATCTTTCATTAAAAACGGGTCATGCAGGTCAGGAACTCCAGGTCTGAAATACGATTTTGCTTCATCGTAAGTCCGAATTCCCCTGTCCCATAAAAGGGCACATATCAGCGGGTGAATATTCAGGGCCTCCCTGAGTGTAGCAGACTCCGCCAATGGCAGATCTTTTACCTTCCAGCGTTTTTTTTGCGCCTCCATATCATTTCCTCCTTTCCGTAGTATATCGCACGAGTTCTTCCAGTGCCATTCGTTCAGGGCTCTCATTAAGGGTGTGCAGGATGGAAATCGCGTTATTCTTGTATTCTTCCATTTTTCTGCTGGCATAGTTAATGCCACCCGCTTCCTTAACGGTATCAATGACTCGCTGTATGTCTGCTTTGCTTTTGTATTTGTTCCTGATGATGTAAATTAATGATTTCCTCGTTTTCGCATCTGCCTGATCAAGCGTGAAAATCAACGGCAAAGTGAGTTTTTTTTCCCGGATGTCATTGCCAGTGGGCTTTCCAACATCTTCATCGCCATAGTCAAAGAGATCATCTTTTATTTGAAAGGCGATTCCGGTATTTTCACCAAACAACCTCATCTTTTCTGTAATCTCCAGATCCTGGCGGGCAGAATAGGCACCTGCCGCACAAGCAGAAGCCAGCAGTGATGCAGTTTTGTTCTGGATGATGGTGAAATAATCACTTTCCCTGATATTCAAAAGCCTTGCCTTCTCCAATTGCAGCAATTCACCTTCACTCATTTTTCTTACTGCATCTGATAAAATTTCAAGAATCTTAAAATCACCATTTTCCAATGAAAGTAACAGGCCCTTGGCGAGTAGATAATCCCCAACAAGAACCGAAGCCTTATTCTTCCACAATGCTGATATGGAGAAAAAGCCCCTTCGTTCAGAAGCCTCATCAACAACATCATCATGCACCAGTGTTGCAGTGTGAAGCAATTCAACAACGGAAGCTGCCCTATAGGTTACTTCATTTATCCCGCCGCTTACGCCTGCTGCAAGTAACACGAACATGGGTCTGAGTTGCTTGCCTTTAGTGCGGACTATGTATTTCAGAATCCTGTCAAGCATTGGTGCATTACTCTTAACGGCATTTTTGAAAAGGCTTTCAAATTGCCTGAGTTCTGCAGCTATAATGGATTGCGATGGATTCATGAATGGGTGCGAAATTACAATTAATTGTGAAGTAAGTGTGGATATTGGCAAATCATGCCCCGGAAATTAATATTTAGTCATTCGCAGTACTTGATTTTAATCAGTATTTATCGTAAAATAGGCTAAAAAGCAGTATATTTATTTGACAATTAAAACATTAACACTACTTTTGTAAGAACTTGTTTTTCAAGTAAAAAATCTAAATCTAAACCAACACTCCATCGTATGACAATCAAAAAGTGTTCTCTAATCCTTGGTCTTTTGGCCCTGGTTATGACTACTCAGGCACAAAGTTCCACTGAAGGTGGCAATGAATGGAAAGATTCATCGCTTATTCCACCATCCAGAATGGCTCAGCACAATGAGTTTCTTAATAATCAGTATATTTTTCCGGCAAAACCAAGAAGCCAGTGGGAGCTTGGACTGAAAATAGGATCTCCAACCATCGCTGGTGATGTTGCATCAGTAAGACCAAATTTTGGTTTTGGTGTTCATGCAAGGAAAGCATTGGGATACCTTTTCTCAGTGAGAGGTGAATTCTATCGCGGTACTGCCAAGGGTTTGAACTGGAAAGAGACTAATAATTATATTAATAATACTGCTTGGACTAGTAACGGTTATAAGGGCTGGACAAAGGATGGTCAGGGCAACTATTATGTGCCAACTGACAAAATTTTCCTGAACCACAAGACTACTGTCAGTGATTTGAGCATCCAAGGTGTCTTCAATTTTACCAATATCAGGTTCCACAAAGCAGAGCCTAAGTTTGCCATGTATGCAATTCTGGGTGTTGGAGCAACATTTTATAAAACCATGGTTGATGCCAAAAATGCAGGTGGTTCCAAGTACAGCTTCAATGGAATTCCCAATGGCACTTGGGATACAAGGAATGATACAAAAAATGCGGTAAAGGCACTTCTTGATGGTACATATGAAACTGCTGGTGAGTCCAATACACAAGCTCCTAAGGCTTTTGGTATGACTGCCAGGTTCTCACAAACTGCAGGACTCGGTATGGCATTCAAAATTTCCAAGAAGGTTAATGTGGCTATCGAAAACAGGGTTTCTTTTGTAAAGGATGATTTGCTTGATGGTCAGCGTTATCAGGCAACTCCACTTGGTGAAGCAGTTCTGTCCAACAGCAATGATGCCCTGAACTTTACTTCAATAGGCATCAATATTAACTTATTCTAATTTTACCATCAGTATTTCAAATCATTATATATGAAAATTAAAAATATACTCTCGGCCCTGTTCCTGGGAATCTTCCTGCTCGCAGGTCTGGACACATTTGCCCAGAAAAAAACAAAGTCAGTTGAACCTCTTTACTGGAAAAATCCGCTCGAATTCGTTTATTCTGAGCTTAATTCACCCAAGCGCATGAAAATGCCAAAGGTAGTTTTGGATGATGCAGATGGTGATGGCGTTACGGATCAGTTTGATCGTGAACCAAACACTCCTGCAGGTGCTCCGGTTAATTCAAACGGTGTAAGCAAGGATACAGATGGAGATGGTGTTCCAGACTTCAAAGACAAGCAGTTGGTTACTCCAAGTGAATGCCAGCCGGTGGATGTCAATGGCGTAGGTAAATGTCCAGAACCTCCATGCTGCAAACTTATTCCTCCTCCAGCACCTCCAACCTGCAACATGGGCAATATTCCAAGTGTCTCTTTTGCAAAGGGTTCAGCTAAATTATCAAAAGATGCAGAAAGTATTTTGGCTTCCACTGCAGACAGGCTGAAGAACAACCCGGTATGTAAAGTATTCATTACTGGTTATGCCGAGGCTTCAAAAGCCAGTCAGCAGCTGAGCTGGGATAGGGTAAACGCAATCATTACTTACCTTTCAGAACAGCAGGGTATTGCTGCAGACAGGTTGATTAACAAGTACGGTCAAACAGAGGGCGATGCCAATGTTATCGACTTGAGTGCAACAGGTGAAAATACCGGTGAGCCAAATACGGTTCCTGCTCCTCACCCAAATCTCAGTACAAAAAAGTAACATTTTTGTATAATTCATTGAATGCCTTCCTTATAGGAGGGCATTCTTTTTTATGACAAGATTAACCATTAGAAAAACATGGTTAGTGTATCTTAGCATAAGACACAAAAGCTTAACTTTGCACCTCACATGAAATGGAATAAGCTATTTTTCTTGCTGACTATTGTAGTTCTTACAGGATGTTCCAAATTCGGTAAAGTACTTAAGAGTAAAGACTTTGAGTATAAGCTGAAAATGGCTAACACCTATTACGACAAAAAAGAGTTTCGTCAGGCACAGGTTCTCTTTGAGGAATTATTTCCTGTATTCAAGGGCACACCTCAGCATGAGGATCTTTTTTATCGTTTTGCATACTCGCATTATAACCTGAAAGATTATATTACTGCGGAAAATCTGTTTAAAGGTTATATTGAGATTTTCGCCAATAATCCAAGAGCCGAGGAAATGGAGTATATGCAGGCATTTTGTTTTTACAAGCAATCACCCAAGCCAGAACTTGAACAATCCAATACAATTAAGGCTATTGGCATGTTTCAGGTATTTATCAATACGCATCCTGAATCTACCCGCAATAAAGAGGCGGAAGAGATCATTTCAAAATGTCAGGCTAAGCTTGAGGTAAAAGAGTTTTTATCTGCCCAGCTTTATTTTAACGTGGGGCAGTTTCGTGCTGCTGCACTTGCATATACTACGCTAATCAATAACTATCCTGATTCTCCTAAAGGAGATGAATATAAATTAATGGCAATCAAGGCTTTCTTTCGTTTCGCCGCTATGAGTATCGACGAAAAACAGGAAGAGCGATATAACAAGGTAATCATTGAAGTAGAAGACTTCCAGGACAGGTTTCCTGAAAGTAAATTGCTAAAGGAAGCAGAACGTTACTTAACTTTGTCTAAGAATAACATAAAATCACTAAATAATGAGCAGACTTCGCAGGCAGCTGGGAAATAATCTTACAAATGTTGCAGAAACAAAAGATCTCAATGAAATCAAAAGTAAAACTGGCAATGTATATGAATCAATTTCGATCATAGCCAAAAGAGCAGGTCAGATTAATATTGCTATAAAAGAAGAGTTGCATAACAAATTGGAAGAGTTTGCCAGTCACACAGACAGTCTGGAGGAGATACATGAAAACAAGGAGCAGATTGAAATTTCAAAGGCGTATGAGAAAATGCCTAATCCTGCCTTGCTTGCAACCCAGGAGTTTATGGAGGACAAGGTTTATTTCAGAAAAAATGAAGAAGATCTTTTCCGTTGATCATTTGAAAAATATGCTATTCATAATCAGGAAGGCCGCATTTTTAATGCAGGTCTTCTTGTGTTTTATAGCTGTTTTCTTTTTTTCAAAGCTTCGTGCGCAGGAACTTAATGCCAAAGTCAATGTTGTATATGCGCAAATTGGCAGTTCTGTTGATAAAAAAGTATTCCAGACATTGCAAACAGGTTTGATTTCGTTCCTGAATAAACGAAAATGGACAAGTGACCCATTTGAAATAAATGAAAAAATTGATTGTAGTTTTCTTTTAAACCTGCAATCGGTTGTTGAGCCGAATGTATACAAGGCTACTCTTACAATTCAGGCAGCAAGACCAGTTTTTAATTCAAATTACCTTTCTCCATTAATTAATTTTGTGGATAATGATATTGTTTTCCGGTATGTGGAATTTCAGCCACTGGAATTCAATGAAAACAGAATTGCTGGTACAGAATCACTTTCTGCAAACTTAACCGCCATACTTGCTTTTTATGTAGATCTTTTGCTGGGAATGGATTATGATTCATATGCCCCAAGAGGGGGGGATATTTATTTTCAGAAAGCCAATCAGATTGTGAGTGCAGCCCCAGAAGGAAGAACAATAACAGGTTGGAAGCCTTTTGACGGACAACGAAACAGATACTGGATTGCTGAAAACCTTCAAAATGCACGTTATGCCCTTGCGCATGATGCTATCTATACGTATTATCGGAAAGGGATGGATAAATTGATTGAAGATGAACTATCTGCCAGGGAAGAGGTTCTATCTGCACTGTCTATGCTCAATACTTTGCATGCGGAAACTCCCAATCTCATGTTCATGGCTTTTTTCTTTCAGGGAAAATCAAATGAAATAATCCAGTTGTTCCGAAAAGCATTGCCTCAGGAAAAGGCAAGGGTTATTGATATTTGTGGTCGACTTGATATTGCTAATGCTTCCAAATACGCGGAGGATTTAAAATGAGGGGTTTAAAATTTTTCTGTTCGGTTATAGTCGTCATGTCCTTGTTTGCTTGTAAAAATGACAATCAATCAAAGGATATACTCAATCAAGATCAAATGGCAGATGTTTTGAACGACATTACTTTGGCTGAAGGGTTTGTTGAATCTTATATGTTTAAGGATTCTGCTCTAAATAAAGATAGTGCCGTGCAGGCTGAAATTGATAAGGCATTGCAATTGAGGCGAGTTTCTACAGCATTATTTACCCGAAGCTACCGTTATTATCAGGCTCACCCTGATCAATTTAAATTAATTGCGGATACAGCAAACGCCAGAGCGTCAAAAGCACGTGATAATTCATATTCCAGGCGGGTCATTAAACCATCTTGATACTATGTTTCTTACCAGGGATGATTTGAAATTGTCATTTGGTGTTGACCTGGAGATAGGGGAAGCATTTATAAACAGAACGGTTCCTGTAGAAAATCTTTATTGGGAGAATCGAAAAATATATATCCCCAGCTCACCAGGGTATTATTTCATGCCTATATATGCAGACATGCTTTTCAGATTGGGAGTTGACAAATCAATGTTGCTGTCAGATGATCAATTCAGGTTGAATGAAACGATTTTGCATGAGGCTGCTATGGTTGAACATCAACAAATTACATGGATAGAACATGCAGAAAAGTTGTGTAAAATGGTTCAGCCTTATGTCTTACAAATGGAACTCTTTCAGGAATTAAGCGCTTATCTGGTTCAGAAAAAGCCCGTTCAAAAGTCAGGGTCAAGATTAGGAACTCCCTTTCCTTCATTGAACAGGGCAGATAGCTATCTGTTTTCATTAACTGCATTAAAAAGTTCACGATTTAATTTACAACTCGCTTTGGCAGGGTGGTATGCTTTAATGACTTATTTCCTGATACTGGATGATTTATCTGATATCCAGGAAGACTTATTGAATAATGAAGAAAATACCATTGTTGACGCAGGACTTAATTCAGGCGGACTTCAAACAATTCAGTTCATGATTGATCAGAGTGTTGCTGTTATGAAAGTAATCAATCCGATTATTGCCAACCGGATTGATCACAGTCTTTCCCAAATTAATCTCGAATCTTATTTCAGTAATCCTGAAAAAAATAAAATCCGTTAAAAGGGCAAGTCGTCAACTACTGCCTGGTTGGCAGAGTCTTTTTCCTTGTCTGTAAACTTACTCAAACCTTCGGGCAGGCTATAACCAACAAGTTGTAATAACAAGACACGAAGAGTCAGTGACGTGCCGGTGGTACCATCTTTCTTGTTGTAAGTTTTAACATCAGGGAATCCTTCAGCATAAATCTGTTGTCCCTTTCTCAGAAAATTTGCCACACCGGTTTTGTCAGTCCAATATGCACACTCCACCCATCTTGTTTTGTCTACAAAGTTATTATCCCGATCCCTTACTTTTTCAGAATGAGCAACACTGAAATTGATAACATGACTCCCGTTTACCTCATTGACTGTGCAATCTTTTCCCAGATTTCCGATTAATTCTAATTTCATCATAAGATTTAATTTATGAAATAAAATTCCGAAAGATGTAAAATCTGTCAATGGTCAAATAAACGTGTGAAACTGTTTTTTTCTGAAAAATTGGTGGTGTTTTCCCATACAATGGTAAATTGTTTTAATATTCACAGAATCAGAATAGCTTTGCCCAATGGGAAAAAATATCACCTATCCATACTTATTTGATTTAACAGAGCAGATATTCCTGAAAATCGGATGTACTCCTGAACATGCAAAGCTTGCAACAGAAACCCTTATTTCAGCAGATCTCAGAGGTATTGATTCCCATGGGGTTGCACGATTGTCGGGTTATATACGATTATGGGAGGCCAAAAGAATAAATGCTGTTCCGGCTATAAAGCTTATTCATGAAACACCTTCAACAGCAGTGGTTGATGGAGATAGCGGATTGGGACTTGTTGTGGGGGCTTATGCAATGGATGTTGCAATCAAAAAGGCGGAAGCTGTGGGAACAGGGTGGGTTAGTGTTTGCAACAGCAATCATTTTGGTATAGCAGCGCATCATGCAATGAAGGCATTGGAAAGAGACATGATTGGCGTTGTTATGACGAATGCAAGTGCACTCGTAGCACCTACATTTTCAAAGGAACGCATGTTGGGCACTAATCCAATTTGCGTGGCTGTGCCTGCGGGATCAGAACCGCCATTTGTTGCTGACCTTGCTACTACAACAGCAGCTAATGGAAAACTCGAAATACTGCAACGTACTGGTAAAGATGCTCCCTTGGGATGGATTCAGGATTCTATGGGGCTGCCAGTAAGTGATTCACACGCATTGAAAACCGGGGGAGCTTTATTGCCTCTGGGTGGAGATAGGGAACATGGCAGTCACAAAGGGTATGCACTTGGCGCAATAGTTGATATATTTTCAGGTGTTTTGAGTGGTGCAAATTTTGGACCATGGGTTCCTCCTTTTCCCGCATATGTTCCAATGCCAGAAAATCAACCTGGTAAAGGGATTGGTCATTTCATAGGCGCTATGCGCATTGATGCATTCAGAACAGCTGTGGCATTTAAAAAGGATATGGACCTTTGGATCTCTCGTTTCAGACAGGCAGCGCCCGTTAATGCTAATATACCAGTGGTCATTCCGGGAGATCCTGAAAGGTTAATGTCTGTAAAGCGCATGGAGGAAGGTATTCCGCTGTTGCCGGTGGTGTTGGAAGATCTGCAATCTCTTGCTGATAAATTCAATATCAAGTTTTAACTTCGTCCCCGTTAAATCATTTTTATGAAGATAATGAAATTTGGCGGCACCTCAGTTGGCAAGCCCGAAAGGATGTTTCAGGTGAAAGACCTGATTACAATGGATAATGAACCCAAGATAGTTGTACTGAGTGCATTAAGTGGCACTACGAATGCGTTGGTGGCCATAGGTGATGCCATGGCTGCTGGCGACAAAGAGAAGGCTGGGAATCTGATTGATACACTTCATCAGCATTATAACACCTTTATTGACCTGTTACTATCAGATGAAGCAATAAAGCAAAGGGCAGTTAACACCATCAATGAGCATTTTGAATTTCTCCGGATAATCCTTAAGATATCATTCAACGATGCACTAAATAAGGATATTCTGGCACAGGGAGAATTGATGAGTACTAAACTGTTTTCGATCTATCTTGATTCAATCGGATTGGAACATCTTTTGATACCTGCTTTGGACTTTATGTCAATTGATGCTAATGATGAACCGCAGGTATTGGCTATTCGTGCAAAACTCAATAAGATTGTAGAAGCAAACTCCTCTATAAAACTATTTATTACCCAGGGCTATATCTGCCGGAATGCCAAAGGGGAGGTAGATAACCTGAAGAGGGGAGGAAGCGATTACTCCGCCTCACTTATAGCTGCTGCGATTCAGGCTTCCGTTTGCGAAATCTGGACAGATATAGACGGAATGCATAACAATGACCCGCGAATTGTAAAAACAACCAGACCTGTTGAACAGCTGAGTTTTGATGAGGCTGCTGAGCTTGCCTATTTCGGAGCTAAAATTTTACATCCGGCTTCTATATGGCCAGCACAACATTTTAATATCCCTGTTAAGCTCCTTAATACCATGCAGCCTGAAGCAAAAGGCACCATTATTTTAAAGGATGCAGATAGTAATGGCGTAAAAGCAGTTGCTGCTAAAGATGGGATAGTGATGGTTAAGATAAAGAGTAGCAGAATGTTACTGGCTTATGGGTTCCTTAGAAAGATTTTTGAGGTTTTTGAGAAGTATAGGACATCTATCGATATGATTACAACATCTGAGGTTGCAGTATCTGTTACAATCGACAATACCCAGAATCTTGATCAGATATCAAAGGAGCTGCAACCATTGGGAGATCTTGAAATTATAGCTGGACAAACAATAGTTTCAGTTGTGGGGAATAAGTTAACTGAGGAAAAGGGACTTATGTCTGATATGTTTAGCGCACTTTCACATATTCCAATCAATATGGTGAGTTTTGGGGGAAGCACACACAATGTTTCAATTCTTGTGCCAACTGCAGAACGAAATGAAACGCTCAAGGCGCTTAACAATGGGTTGTTCGGACTCGACTAATTCCTTTTTTGAATTACCACTACAAAATATAATTCCTCAGCTAAAGACATTTTGCTTTGGTAAAAAAAAGAGCCTCTGTTATGGAGGCTCTTTTTATGGGAAAAATATAATAGGTCAGATTATCAGCATGGCATCGCCATAGCTGAAGAACCTGTATTTGTCTTTAATAGCTTTCTTGTAAGCCTCCATGGTAAGGTCGTAACCAGCAAAGGCACAGGCCATAATCAATAAAGATGTTTTGGGCAGGTGAAAATTGGTTATCAATGAATCACAAATCGAAAAATCGTAGGGTGGGTGAATAAAAATATTCGTCCATCCTTTAGAAGGTTTCAACAGTTTATCAGCTGTGAATGTACTCTCCAGCGCCCTAAGCGAAGTTGTGCCTACAGAACATATTCTGTGACCTTCAGATTTGGCTTTGTTTACAATTTTGCAGGTTGTTTCATCAACCTTAAAATATTCAGCTTCCATTTTATGTTTGCTCAGGTCTTCAACCTCAATTGCCCTGAAAGTACCGAGGCCGGTATGCAAGGTGATTTCTGCAAAACGCACGCCTTCTATCTCAAGTCTTTTAATCAATTCCACTGAAAAATGTAAACCTGCTGTTGGGGCTGCTACAGCACCTTCATGCCTCGCATATACAGTCTGATAACGCTCACGATCAAGCTCATCAGGTTTGCGTTTGATATATTTGGGTAGTGGTGTTTCTCCCAGTGTGTTTAAAATGGCTTTGAAATCCTCATCAGAACCTTCAAAAAGAAAACGAATAGTTCTTCCTCTTGAAGTTGTGTTATCAATTACTTCTGCCACCAATTCGTCTGCATCACCAAAATAGAGCTTGTTTCCAACCCTGATTTTACGTGCTGGATCTACGATTACATCCCACAATCTATTTTGTTTATTGAGCTCTCTGAGTAAGAAGACTTCAATTTTTGCTCCTGTTTTTTCTTTTCTCCCGTACATCCTCGCAGGGAATACTTTGGTATTATTAACAACAAAAACATCTTTCTCTTCGAAATAGTCCAAAACATCCTTGAACATTTTGTTTTCGATAAGCCCTGTGTCTTTGTGCACGACCATCAGACGGGCATCTTCTCTTCGTTTGGCAGGTGTCTGTGCAATGAGATTAAGTGGAAAGTCGAATCTGAACTGGGATAAC
Source organism: Chitinophaga pinensis (assembly GCA_945862385.1). Lineage (GTDB taxonomy): Bacteria > Bacteroidota > Bacteroidia > Chitinophagales > Chitinophagaceae > Pollutibacter. The sequence continues at coordinate 249,554 of CAMAXV010000003.1, read as the reverse complement.
TTCATGCGTTAAAATTTGCTGCCTGAAACAAATCCCGATAGCCACCCCATATGGGTATTAATCCAGCAAACCTGATCTTACGGCATCAGATTTGTTTTGGCATATTTAATTTGCAAAATTAAGCTTTTTTTACCAAGTCGCGTAATCTGAAAAACGGATTTATGCACCTGTTATAAACCTGGAATACTAAAACTTAAGGTGTTTGACTGTTATGCCGTTATTAATAAGTTGTTTAAGTGATGCTATGCCCAGATTGAGGTGCGTTTCTACAAAGTTACCTGTAACCTTTTGATCACTTTCTTCGGTTTTGACACCTTCAGGGATCATAGGCTGATCGCTTACCAGGAGTAAAGCTCCGGTTGGTATTTTATTGGCAAATCCTACAGAAAAGATTGTAGCAGTTTCCATGTCTATGGCGTAGGCTCTTATTTTCTGCAGGTATAATTTAAAATCATCATCATGTTCCCAAACTCTTCTGTTGGTGGTATAAACAGTGCCTGTCCAATAGTCGAGTTCATGGTCTCTGATGGTTGTTGAAATTGCTTTTTGAAGTGCAAATGAAGGTAAGGCAGGTACTTCTGCCGGGAGGTAGTCATTTGATGTTCCCTCACCGCGTATCGCTGCGATGGGCAAAATCAAGTCACCAATTTTGTTTCTTTTTTTCAGTCCGCCACATTTACCCAGAAAAAGGACGGCCTTTGGTTCGATGGCTGTTAGTAAATCCATGATTGTTGCTGCAGTAGGACTTCCCATGCCGAAATTAATAATGGTTATTCCATCTGCTGTTGCAGACTGCATAGGTTTGTCTGTACCCTTAATATCAGCATGGTGCCAATCTGCGAACAAGTGTACATATTTACTGAAGTTTGTCAGTAAAATGTAAGATCCGAATTCCTCCAATGTCATACCCGTATACCTGGGGAGCCAGTTTTTGACAATTTCTTCTTTGCTAGTCATGTTGCTTTTTCCAAACAAAATTACTGATTACTTTGCAGCATGATTGATATGGTATTTCCACAACCTGAATTCAGGATGAGAATATGGCGGGAACAGCGCCAGATTTTTGATATCATCCGAAAAAGGTGGGTGGCCCTGCAGCCAGAGGAATGGGTCAGACAAAACTTAATTCATTGGCTTATCAGGCACCATAAAATACAGCCAGCTTTTATCGCGGTTGAAAAAACGATCTGCATTCTGGGGAATTCCTATCGGTTTGATTTATTGATTTATGACAAGGAACATTTACCCTGGATGATCATTGAATGTAAAGCACCGGATGTTATTTTAGATGACAAATCTCTCATGCAAGTTCTCAACTACCAGCAGATACTTCCTATAAAGTATTGGATGATTGTAAACGGCATTGAATGCCATTTGGCAGAAAAAAAAGCTGGAAACCCAAATTGGATTTCCAGCTTTCCAGCATTTGATTTGTGAATAAATTTATGGGAATATACCAAGTTCTGAGTAGCTTGTTCCTACTTTATTGATCGCAACAACAAATGCTGCTGTTCTCATATCCTTTATTTCGGGATTACCAATCCAGCAGTCGAGGATTTCATTGGTAGCCTTGATCATGGTGTCTTCTAGTCCGCTTCTTACGAGGTCTATTTCATCAGGACCGTGTACCAAAAGTTTCTTTTGGATATCGGTAACTGATTTTCCTGTCATTTCTTCGATTTGAGAAACAAGATTGGCGTTTTGATTTTCCATGAACCTTTTCTCAACTCTACCATAGCGGACATGACTAAGATTTTTAACCCACTCAAAATAGGAAACAGTTACACCACCTGCATTCAAATACATGTCTGGTATAACCAGTGCACCTTTGTTGATTAATATTTCATCAGCTTCAGGGGTGAGTGGACCATTTGCAGCTTCGCCTATTATTTTTGCCTGAACACGTGATGCGTTTTCGCCATTGATTACATTTTCCAATGCAGCAGGAACAAGGATATCACAAGGTGCTTCCAAGGCATCAGTATTCTTACCTAAGTTTTGAGCTCCCGGGTAGTCAAGTATTGATCCAGTGGATTTTCGGTGCTGAAAGACCGCTTCAACATCCAGTCCGAAATCATTGTATATTGACCCTTCATATTCTGCCAGTCCAACAATGATTGCTCCATTTTCCTGAAAAAACTTTGCGGCATGGTATCCTACATTTCCCAACCCTTGCACAATGATTTTCTTCCCTTCAATGCCAATTGAAAGACCCAGGCGATCCATGACTTTTTGATTGTTGCAAACTTCGCGGATACCATAAAAAACGCCAAGTCCGGTTGCCTCTTTTCTACCTCTAACTCCACCCTGACTAACGGGCTTTCCAGTGACGCATGCGAGTGAATCAATTTCTCCCGGATGCATGGCTGTATAGGTGTCAAGAATCCAGGCCATTTCTCTTTCACCAGTGCCATAATCCGGCGCTGGTACGTCTTCACCAGGACCAATAAACTTCTTTTTGATTAGTTCACTGGTATACCTTCTGGTTATTTTTTCAAGTTCGTAGGGGGAATATTTTTTGGGATCAATACTGATTCCACCCTTTGCGCCTCCAAAAGGAACGTCTACTATAGCGCATTTGTAAGTCATTAGCGCTGCAAGTGCCATTACTTCATCCAGGTTAACCATTTCACTGAAACGGATACCACCTTTGCAAGGTTGCTTATGGTGGGAGTGCTGGACCCTGTAGGCCTTAATGACTTCTATTTTATCCCCAATTTTAACTGGAAAATGCATGCGCAATACACTGTTGCATTGTTTTATTTGCTCCAGTATTCCTGCATCGAAATTGGTAAATTTTGAAGCTTTATCAAAACTTTTGCAAACGGCATCAAAAAAACTATATTCTGGATTCATATTTATTGAATTTTTGATTTTTTTTAACACCGCAAAGGTACAAAGGTTCTTTATTCCTTTTCGAGTTTGGATATTTTTTTGTCGACGCTAATGATATAAAGTATTAGTCCGATCATTATTGTTAACAATACTGCAACTACCACATAAATTTTGCCATTACTTCTCATCTCAAATGCCATTGGACTGGCTTCTGCTGTTTGTTGTGCGTTTACAAGAGATGCGAAAAGGATGAAGATGATTGAAAGGATACTATTTTTCATTGTTATTCCATTTTTTTTCAAGTAAAATTGTATATCTGATTTTAAGCGTTGCTATCCAGGCACCGAGGAGTGTCCATCCTATAACGGCAGGATAGAAAACCATGCGCATGCGTGAATCAATGTCGTTGAAATTAAGTGCAGGATTCCCTTCCTGTCCGGGATGCAGACTTGGCAGTAATCGGGGAATAATCCAGATTGTGGGGAAGAGCATGGCATAGGCAAAAATGTTATAGACAGCACTTACTCTTGCACGCTGATCCATGTCGTTTATGGAGCTTCTGAGGATAAAATAGGCTCCATAAATAAGGAGTGCGATAGCTGCGCCAATCAATTTAGGCTCACGCATGATTGATCCAAATGAGGCATAGGCCGGATTGTTTGGGTCAGCCCAGGTATAACTCGCCCAGATTGCTCCGGTAGCATATCCCAGAATGCCCATGTAAGTTCCAACACCAGCATACGACCTTGCTTTTACATCATGGGTGTAGTCTCCTTTACGCAGGTATTTGATACTGTGTATCACTGAAACGGTGAACAGGATCATCATGGCAAACCACATGCAAACATGATAATAAAGATTTCTGATTGTTTCACCAAGCTGAGGCAGTTCTGGTACGGGAAGAAACATCCCGCCAACAACGGCATAGACCAATAAAAAGATTGAAGTTAATTTCCACCAGGATAGTCGCATAGAAAATGGGTTGTGTTTATCGAATTTTTAATATTGTATAATTGATTAATCTTTCCATAGAAACGGGTAAAGGATTACTGAAAGCAATACTATCAGAATATCCAGGGCTGCAAGTAACATAACCAGTTGTAATGGAACTCCTTCTCTGAAAACCTCCGCAAATGCAGTTTTTGACAAACGAATCATGAGCAAAAGCTGCGGAATAATCAGCGGGAATCCGAGTATTGCCATTAGGGAGGCTTGTTGCATAGCCTTTGATGCAATCGCGGCCAGCATTGTAAAAATAAGTCCGAGACCGGCAGCACCCATGAGGCTAATCAGGTAAAACTGCAGGAATGAAACAGCCGGGCTACCTAAAAAAGCAGCATAGAGCAGCAGGTTTATACTGCTCATAACCAGCATCAGTACAACATTGTATATGAGTTTAGACAAGATGAAAACTGAAGGGGGAGTAATACTATAGTAATAGAGCATCCTGCCTTTTGCTTCCTGCAAAAAGCTTTTTGCAATAGCATTGATGCAGATAAATAATTGAGTAATCCAGAAAAGTCCATTCCAGGTTTCACTGTCAGGAGACTCCATGGTCAGGTATATTACAAATACCGTTGACGCGATATACAACATGATGCCATACAACGTATGTTGTTGTCTGGTTTCAAGCAGGAGCTCTTTGCGTAATAGTGCTTTAATCTTGTTGATATTGGTCACTTTTCTTTTTTATTTTTTAAAGCAGTTTCTGCAACGTGCTTCGTAATGGTCTTTTTCTCCAAGAACAACCTGGTCTTTATTGGTTGTAATCCTGTAAGAATAGCTTGCTGTTCCGCCACATTGCATACAAATAGCATGAAGTTTTGTTACATAGTTAGCAATGGCAAGTAGTTCAGGCATTTTACCGAAAGGTTTTCCAGTATAGTCCATATCTAATCCTGCTACGATAACTCTTTTTCCAAGGTCGGCAAGTTTTTCACATACTATTACGATATCCTGGTCAAAAAATTGTGTTTCATCCAATCCAATTACATCAAAACCCACTGATTTCTCTAAAATTTCATGTGATGCCAGCACCGGAATAGCACCAATCATATTGTCATTGTGTGAAACAATGCTTTCTACATGGTATCTGGTATCCATACTTGGCTTAAAAATCCCCACACTCAGATTGGCAATTCTAGCCCTTTTAAGTCTCCTGATTAACTCCTCCGTTTTACCCGAAAACATGGATCCGCAAACTACTTCTATCCAGCCACCTTTATTTATATGAGGTTCAATAAACATGAAAAATTATTTCTTTTAAGATATTAATGGTTGTTGAAGCCGGGCAGTTTCCTGATATAATCAAGAATGATATGAGTAGCTCCAAGATTCCTGTCAACGAAATGTAACGCAGTTGATTCACCTTTATGTCTTTCCTCAGGGTTTCTGAACAGGTTATCCAGTATAACCCTCAGTGCAGCATAGTCTCCATAAGTAAACGCTCCTCCCAGGCCAACCAAAGCCTCTGCCTCACCAGAACGATGGTAGCTGGGACCAAAAACAGTTATTTTTCCATACACTGCAGCCTCTAGAATGTTGTGAATGCCTGATTTATTAAACCCTCCGCCAATATAACTGACGGTACTCCACCTATACAGTCTTGAAAGCATCCCCATCGTATTAATGATCAGAACATTGGCTGTGGAGTCAATCTGTTCATTGACTTCGGTAAGTAAAACACCATTTGGGAAAAGGGATTGCAATCGGGCAATCGATTTTGTATCAATTTCATGTGGTGCAATGATGGACTTAATCTCAGGATGATCTTTCATGTATTCAGAAAGCATTTCCTCATCTTCTTTCCAACTGCTGCCTGCTACAATTACTTGACTGTGTTTACAAAAAGAGTCAATAGCGCTGTGTTCAAAGGGAGCAGATGCAATTTCATGAACTCGATCAAAACGGGTATCACCTGAAATGCTCGCTTCAGACTTGATTTGGTAATGGGTAAGGAGTTCAAGGGATGGACTATCCTGCACAAAAATGTGATTGTAGTAATTCAGCATTTGCCTGAGAAAACCACCGAAAATACCAAAATAATTTTGTTCGGCTTTGAAAATTGCGGCAATCAGCAATGTTGGTATCTCTCTGTCTCGTAAGGTTTTGAGGTAGTGGAACCATGACTCATATTTCACGAAAATGGCCAACGACGGTCTGACAATATCAAGGAATTTTTCTGCATTTTTTTTGCCATCCATTGGTAAATAGGTAACCAGGTCTGCTCCCTTGTATTTTTTTTGAACCTCATAGCCTGAGGGTGAGAAGAAAGTAAGTAAAATGAAGCAGTTTTTATCTTCAGATTTTATTTTTTCTAGCAAAGGCCGACCTTGTTCAAACTCCCCAAGTGATGCACAGTGCATCCAGATTATTTGTTTACCACCAGCTTGTATTTGTTCTTGCAAAAGGGTAAAAACAGACTTTCTGCCCTCCAGCCATAAACGGGCTTTGGGGCTCCAGAATGATGCCAGCCTGATTGCCAGCAGATAACATCTTATAAAAAGATTATATAGAAACAATACTTAAGGATTTGGTTCACAAAACTACAACCTATTCAACGGAAACCCTGTATTTTTCATAATTTCGTAGCACAATTCATTTCTTATGGTACCTATACAAATGGTTGATCTCAAACGTCAATACCTAAAAATAAAGTCTGAAGTCGATAAAGCTATCCATGAAACACTCGATGCAACTGCATTCATCAATGGTAAGGCCGTTGGTGATTTTGCCCTCGAACTTGGGGAATACCTTCAATCTGAACATGTAATCCCCTGCGCCAATGGAACCGATGCCCTTCAGATTGCCATGATGGCACTTGAGCTTCAGCCGGGTGATGAGGTGATTACGCCATCATTTACTTATATAGCCACAACAGAAGTTATGGCTCTACTCAGGTTGAAACCTGTTTTTGTAGATGTTGATCCAATTACATTTTGCTTGAATCCTGAAGAAGTGAGAAAGGCGATAACTCCGCGGACAAAAGCCATAGTGCCGGTTCACTTGTACGGTCAGGCAGCAGATATGCAGTCTGTTATGGCAATTGCAAAAGAGTTTGGATTGTATGTCATAGAAGACAATGCGCAGGCCATAGGGGCAACCATAGACATGGGGAGTGAGGGGATAAGGAAAACTGGAACAATTGGACATATCGGGTGTACCTCATTTTTCCCATCAAAGAACCTTGGATGTTTTGGTGACGGTGGGGCACTGATGACAAATGATGGGGAACTTGCCAGGAAAATCAAAATGATTGCCAATCATGGACAAAGCAAACGCTATTATCATGATGTTGTAGGATGTAATTCGAGGCTGGATACTATACAGGCCGCAATTTTACGGATAAAACTGCGTTATTTGGATGAATATAATCAATCCAGGCGCATGGCAGCTGCAAATTACAACAAGTCATTTGAAGGTATAAAGTCCTTGACCACACCAAAAACTGCTTTGGGGAATATCCATGTATTTCACCAATACACAATGATTCTTGAGCAGGTTGACCGTGATGGACTTGTTGAATACCTTGCTTCGGAGGGTGTTCCTTCCATGATTTACTATCCTGTACCAGCTCATCGCCAGAAGATGTTCTCTTTTCTGAATTTACCTGATGTTGATTTGCCAGTAACGGACTGGCTGACTGAACGGGTAGTATCTCTTCCTATTCATACCGAGTTGGATCAGGATCAACAGGAGTTGATTATTGAGTCAGTAAAGTCTTTTGTGCAACAATAAAATAAACTCATCATCCATGAAAATTACCGTTATTGGTACTGGCTATGTAGGACTTGTAACAGGAACCTGTTTTGCAGAAACGGGTAACGAAGTAACTTGTGTTGACATAGATCAGCGAAAGGTAGATAAACTCAAATCCGGAGAAATCACTATTTATGAGCCCGGACTGGAAAAGATTTTCCTGCGCAATCTTAAGGAGCAGCGCCTTCGATTCACAACTGACCTCAAGGAGGGTATACAGGATTCCAAGATATTATTCCTGGCATTACCTACACCACCCGGTGAGGATGGCTCAGCAGACCTGAAATATGTGCTTGGCGTAGCACATGAACTTGGACTCATGCTGAACGACTATGTAGTTGTTGTAGATAAAAGCACCGTTCCTGTAGGAACAGCAGAAAAGGTTAAAAGTGCCATTGCTAAACATGCAAAAGTAGATTTTGATGTTGTCTCAAACCCCGAATTTCTCCGGGAAGGTGTAGCTGTTGACGATTTTATGAAACCTGACAGGGTTGTTATTGGCACGGATTCTGAAAAAGCCAAAAAGCTGATGGCAGAGCTGTATGCACCTTTTGTTCGTTCTGGCAACCCATTGATTTATATGGACGTTCGATCTGCCGAATTAACCAAATATGCCGCAAATTCTTTTCTGGCTACCAAGATATCATTCATGAATGAAATCGCACAATTGTGTGAGAGGTTAGGTGCAGATGTAGACATGGTCAGGCTGGGAGTAGGCAGTGATGACAGAATCGGAAAAAGATTTTTGTTTCCCGGAATTGGCTACGGTGGAAGCTGTTTCCCCAAGGATGTTCAAGCGCTGGTAAAAAGTGCCAAGGAAGCTGAATATGATTTTCAGATACTTAATGCGGTAATGGACGTCAATGAAAAGCAGAAGCTCCATCTTATGCCGAAGATCAGCAATTTTTTCAACGGTGATCTCAAAGGAAAGCATTTCGCACTTTGGGGACTAGCCTTCAAACCCAATACAGATGATATCCGGGAGGCACCGGCACTTTATATTATTGAGTCTTTGTTGGCCCAAGGTGCTACGGTAACTGCTTTTGATCCTGAAGCTATGCCCAACGTAAAACAATTAATGGGTGAAAATATTGCTTTTGCAGAGAATCAGTATGAAGCACTGGAAGGTGCGGATGCTCTGATTATTGCAACTGAATGGAATGAGTTCAGGACGCCTGATTTTTTGAAAATCGTAAGGGCTATGAAAAGAAAAGCGATATTTGATGGCAGGAATCTGTTTGATGTGAAGAGCATCAGTGAGCTTGGATTTCATTATGAAAGCATAGGCCGAAACTTCAAATCTAATAACTGATTTATGTCTAATAAACGTGTTCTTATTACCGGAGCTGCAGGTTTTCTTGGCTCACATCTTTGTGACAGATTTATAAGGGAAGGCTTTGACGTAGTAGGAATGGATAACCTCATTACGGGGGATCTCCGTAACATAGAACATCTTTTTAAATTAAAGGAGTTTGAATTCTATCACCACGATGTTTCCAAGTTCATACATGTGCCGGGTAATATAGATTATATCCTTCACTTTGCATCTCCTGCCAGTCCGATTGACTATCTCAAAATACCTATTCAAACCCTCAAGGTAGGTGCTTTGGGTACACATAATTGTCTTGGTCTGGCAAGGGCAAAGGGCGCCAGAATGCTAGTGGCATCCACTTCTGAAGTTTATGGTGATCCTTTGGTTCATCCACAAAACGAAGAGTACTGGGGTAATGTTAATCCTGTTGGACCAAGAGGTGTTTACGATGAAGCCAAAAGGTTCATGGAATCCATTACCATGGCCTATCATACCTTTCATCAGGTAGAAACAAGGATAATAAGAATATTCAACACGTATGGTCCGCGAATGAGGCTAAACGATGGGCGTGCATTGCCAGCATTTATTGGACAGGCTTTGCGAGGAGAGGATCTGACTGTTTTTGGGGATGGTTCCCAAACAAGGTCTTTCTGTTATGTAGATGACCTGATTGAAGGAATTTACCGGCTACTGATGAGTGATTATCCGTATCCTGTCAACATAGGAAATCCCTCAGAAATAAGTCTGCTGGAGTTTGCAGAAGAAATTCTGAAGCTTACCGGTGCAGAAACCAAGATTGTTTTCAAGCCACTCCCTGCAGATGATCCCAAACAGCGGAAGCCTGATATAACCAAAGCCAGGGAATTACTAGGCTGGGAGCCAAAAGTTGACAGGGCAACAGGATTGAAAATAACTTACGATTATTTCAAATCTTTGCCTCCGGAAGAACTGGTAAAGCAACCCAAAGAATTCGTAAGCAGATGAAAAAAGTTTTGATAACAGGCGGTGCTGGCTTCATAGGTTCTCATGTAGTACGGCTCTTTGTTAATAAGTACCCTGATTACCAGATTACAAATCTGGATGCACTTACTTATGCCGGAAATCTGGAGAACCTCCTAGACATTGCGCATGCTGCCAACTATAGTTTTGTAAAGGGGGATATTACGGATGAAAACTTCATTGACAACCTTTTCAGCAGCCAACATTTCGATGCGGTAATACATCTTGCTGCAGAAAGTCATGTGGACCGTTCCATCATGGATCCGCTCTCTTTTGTAAAGACGAATATTCTGGGAACAGCAGTACTCTTGAATGCTGCTAAAAAGCACTGGCATGGTGAGTCAGGGAAACTTTTCTACCATGTATCAACAGATGAAGTTTATGGCTCACTTGGGGAAACAGGTTTTTTTACCGAAGAGACGTCATATGATCCAAGGTCTCCCTATTCTGCTTCCAAGGCGTCTTCGGATCACTTGGTAAACGCGTATCACCACACATACAATTTGCCGGTAGTAATATCCAATTGCTCCAATAATTACGGTTCACATCAGTTTCCGGAGAAACTCCTTCCGCTGATGATCAACAATATAGTAAATTCCAAGCCATTACCTGTATACGGTAAAGGAGATAACGTGCGAGACTGGTTATGGGTAGAAGATCATGCAAAAGCCATTGATGTCGTTTTTCATACCGGTAAACTGGGTGAAACGTACAATATTGGAGGCTTCAATGAATGGAAGAACATAGATATTGTTCACTTGCTGTGTAAAATAATGGACAGAAAGCTAGGCAGAGCTGAAGGCGAGAGTGCTAAGCTGATAACTTATGTGAAAGACAGGGCTGGTCATGATAAGCGGTATGCCATAGACGCAACAAAAATCAACCAGGAGTTAGGCTGGACGCCATCTTTGCAATTTGAAGAAGGTCTGGAGAAAACAATTGACTGGTACCTTGATAACTCACAGTGGGTTGAGCACATTACATCCGGGGCTTATCAGCAATATTATCATGACCAATACCAGGCACGCTGATTATGAAAATAGAGTTAACAGGGTTTGAAGGATTGCTGGTTCTTACTCCAGCTGTATACAGTGACGAGCGGGGATTCTTTTTTGAAAGCTATAATGCAGACAGATTTGAACAGTCAGGATTACAACATCAGTGGGTGCAGGATAATCAGTCATTCTCCCAAAAAGGTGTTATACGTGGACTTCATTTTCAAAAACCACCCCATGCCCAAGCCAAACTGGTTAGGGTTTTATCCGGAAGGATTCTTGATGTAGTTGTGGATCTGAGATCAGAGCAACCTACTTATGGTAAGGTATTTGCAATTGAACTTACAGCTGAGAATAAAATGCAGTTGCTCATTCCGAGAGGATTTGCTCACGGTTTCTCTGTGTTGACTGAAACTGCGGAAGTAATGTATAAATGTGACGGCGTTTACAACAAATCAAGTGAGCTTGGGATTAAATACAATGATCCCGTTTTAAAAATTGACTGGCAGGTCAATGAATCTGAAGAGATTGTATCGGAAAAAGACCTGCAACTGCCGGGATTTACCGGCCTTGAAACCGGATTTTAATTAAGTTTATGAAGAGAATTCTGGTTACCGGGGCCAACGGCCAGCTTGGTAAAGAACTTAGAGACATCGCTGTTCAATTTTCAGCATACGAATTTCTCTTTTTGTCAAGAGAAGATATGCCCATTCATCATTTTGAATTGGTCAGACATTTTTTTGATGAATTCAAACCTGATTTTTGCATAAACTGCGCCGCATATACTGCTGTTGATAAAGCAGAATCGGAAAACGCATTGGCCAAACTTGTCAATACTGAATCTGTCGATATCCTGTCTGCCGTTGCTGAAGCTGCAAATTGTCGCTTTATACATATTTCTACCGATTATGTCTATTCAGGCGATGGTACCAGACCTTATATCGAAGCTGATCCAACCGGACCTCTATCTGTATATGGCAGAACTAAACTCGATGGGGAAGTCGCAGCAATAAAAAATGATCCACTTGCTGTTATCATTCGAACATCATGGGTCTATTCGGTTTATGGGCACAATTTTGTGAAGACTATGCTACGGCTTATGAAAGAGCGGTCGGAGATCAGTGTTGTTTCTGATCAGCTCGGTTCTCCAACGTATGCAGCAGATCTTGCCACATGCATCATGCATATCATAAGTTTCAAGGATTGGCACCCGGGTGTTTATAACTTTTCAAACGAAGGCCAGACTTCCTGGTTTGAGTTTGCGCTTGAAATAAGCAGAATCTCCGGAAGTAGTTGTAACGTCAATCCCATTCCAACGTCAGCATATCCTACGCCTGCTATAAGACCCCAGTATAGTGTAATGGATAAGCATAAAATAGGTGAGACCTATGGCATTGAACTTAAGCCCTGGAAAGAAAGTCTCCGTAAATGTATAGATGAGTTAAATGAAAGCATTAAAGGTTAGCCATTACCCTTTTCCTGCCATGAGCATTAATTTTTTCTCAAGCAAAAGTATCTTGGATAATGCCTGACTGAGCTCCTGCTCTTTTGCATAAAGTTTATCCAGGGCGTTCATTAGTATCTCGTTTTCACGGCTCAGCATCCCCATCTGGTTGTTTAATTTTTGCTTTTCTGTTTCTGCCATTTTGAGCCGGGCTTCCAGTTCAGCAATCTTTTCATGAATCTCAACAACATATGCCGCTTCCATAGGTTAAATCTATTTAGATTTTTTACCAAATGCAAGTGGATCTTACCCCTCAAAGGTCAATTGCTTTTCAAAACGTATATTTGCACTCAATTAATTTTTATGGCATTGATCTCAGCTAAGCTGGCAGATGGTAATTATGGTATGGATGTCACTGACACTCAGGGACATGTGATGAGAATGGATATTCCCACCGAACAGGGCGGTAATGGTTCTGGATTCCGACCCATGCAAACCCTCTTGGCAGCAGTATGTGGATGCAGCTCTGTAGATATCGTCAGCATACTAAAAAAACAAAGGCAACAGCTGGATGGTCTTGAAATTGACATTGACGGTCAGAGGGAAGAAGGAGTTGAACCATCGCTTTGGAAGGCTATTCAGATTGAGTTCAGGTTATCAGGTAATATTGATCCTGCCAAAGCATATCGGTCTGTTGATCTTTCTCTGAAAAAATATTGTTCAGTTGCTGAAACACTCAGGGTTGCAGGCGCAGAGATTGCCTTCAGGGTTATCCTCAATGGTGAAGAAGTGAAAATTCAACAAGATTAAAAATAACTATGCGTCCAGAAACACTTGCGATACGCACACAAACGGAAAGAACAGGAGAAAAGGAACATTCAACACCTTTATTCCTGACAAGCAGTTTCGTTTATGATACTGCAGAGGACATGGCAGCAGCTTTTGCAGATGACAACCTTGATGTGAATATTTATTCTCGGTTTTCAAATCCATCTGTGGATGAATTTATAAAAAAAGTATGCCTTCTTGAAGGAGCTGAAGACGGCATTGCCACTGCCACGGGTATGGCTGCTGTAAGTGCCTGTTTTATGACATTCCTGGCTTCAGGAGATCATATCATTTCTGCATCTGCTGTTTTCGGATCCACCCATACCATCCTGACCAAGTACTTGCCCAAATGGGGAATTACATATAGTTATTTTGATATGAATAAGCCGGAATCCATAGAAGCATTGATTCGGCCCAGTACTAAAATGCTTTATGTAGAGACGCCATCCAATCCTGGACTTGATGTTATCGATCTGGAGTATGTTGCAGCTTTGTGTAAAAAGCATGGAATACTTTTTGTGGTGGACAATTGCTTTGCCACCCCGGCTGTTCAACAGCCCATAAAATTCGGGGCAGACCTGGTATTGCATTCGGCCACAAAATTCATAGACGGTCAGGGTAGGGTACTCGGTGGAGTAGTGGTTGGTAAAAAAGACCTGATTAAGCAACTTTACCTTTTTATCAGAAATACCGGTCCTTCTTTAAGTCCGTTTAATGCCTGGGTGCTCTCAAAAAGTCTGGAAACATTGTTTGTGAGAATGGAAAAGCATGCATCAAATGCACTTTACATTGCAAATGGACTTGAAAATCATGCAGCGCTCAGTTGGGTTAAATATCCATTCCTGCCATCGCATACCCGTTTTGATGTTGCCAGAAAACAAATGTTTAATGGTGGTGGAATACTCACTTTTGAGTTGAAATCAGGACTTGAAGGCGGAAGGAAGTTTCTCAATAGCTTGAAATGGTTATCCATGACGAATAACCTTGGAGATAGCCGAACCATTGCCTCACATCCTGCCAGCACTACACATTCCAAATTAACAGAAGATGAGAGGCAAGCAGTTGGAATTACGCCAGGATTAATCAGACTTTCAGTTGGACTTGAACATCCGCAGGATATCCTTGAGGAGATTCTGCAGGCACTCGCATAATTAATCATATTTGATATAAAGCAGCAAACATGGATAAGATTTTTGATGAACCGTTCAAACAGGCATACGACTTTTCCTTTAACAATAAAGTAGCCGGAGTATTTGACGACATGGTCACTCGTTCAGTTCCTTATTATGTGGAAATGCAAAGGATGATGTCTGAACTGGCAGCAGATCATTGTGGTGCAGACGGCGTTATTTATGACCTTGGTTGTTCAACAGGAGCTACCATGATTATGATGGATCAGACAGTACCTCAGCATATCAAATTTGTAGGTATTGATGATTCGGAGCCGATGCTTGAAAAATGTAAGGCAAAATTAGATGAGATGGGTATGACCCGGCCTTACTCACTGGAAGTAGCTGACCTCAACTCCGGGAATGTACCCATGAAAGATGCATCTGTTGTAATCCTATGTCTTACCCTGCAGTTCATAAGACCAATTGTGAGGGAAAGGCTACTCCGTTCAATTCAGGAGCAACTGCGGCCCGGTGGTGTTTTAATCATCATTGAAAAAATCCTTGCAGAAGAAACAGACTTCAACAGGGATTTCATCAAATACTATTACAATTTCAAAAGGAGGAATCAGTACAGTGAACTTGAGATCTCTCAAAAGAGAGAGGCGCTTGAAAACGTACTCATACCCTATAAATTGAGTGAAAATATAACTTTACTCAAAGAAGTTGGTTTCAGAACAGTAGAAGTGTTTTTTAAATGGTATAACTTTTCCGGATTCATCGCAAAAAAAGAATCATGATACAAATAGGTAACTTTTTTTTCAGGTACAGAAACTGGCTTTTCATTCTACTTTATGGATTGTTGTTTCTTCCTTCTCCTGAGCTTTTTACTGCAAGTTCCTGTGGAGAACACTACTGGTACTGGCCGTTGGCCGGAGGTTTGTTTGTGACTGTATTGGGACAGGCAGTTCGGGGTGCTACAATTGGCCTTGCCTACATTGTACGTGGCGGGAAGGATAAAAAAGTATATGCAGACGACCTTGTCACTACGGGTATTTTCAGCCATTGCAGAAATCCACTTTATGTTGGCAATATTCTGATGTTACTGGGGGTTGGATTACTCGCTAATTCTCTCTATTATGTTGGTATCGTGATGCCTTTATTCCTTTTTATCTACCAGGCCATTGTTCTAGCAGAAGAGAATTTCCTGCGCAGTAAATTCGGAAAAGCGTTTGATACTTATTGCGGAACTGTCAACAGGTGGATTCCCAACATATCCGGTTTGAGTAAGACCTTCGCTTCAATGGAGTTCAACGGGCGGAGGTGGATCCTGAAGGAATACAATACCCAGTTTGTGTGGCTGGCGGGTATTGCCTTGTTGATTTTACTCAAATACAACGAACAGCTTCTCAATAGCGACCGGGAGCATGCCAATCAGTTACTGTGGATTGTTATTCCTGCGCTTGCAATAGGTTATGCGCTTGTTCGTTACTTAAAGAAATCAGGAAAATTTACGGAATAATCAGAAAATCAAATTGGTTATGAGATTCAATTTTTGCAAGTCAGTTTACATGGCTATGACCTTTGTTGTCATTTTTTCAGCATCTGGATTTTCACAGGAAGTAAAGAAAGGGTTGACCCTTTCATTAGGTGGTGCATTGGAGTTGGGAGGAGATCAGGTAGCACAGGTTTATTTTACCAATGGTGAAGATCAGTCGGTTAATGCAGGACAAGGTGGTTCTATACTGGTGGGTCTGGAATACGGGTTTAACAAATTTTTAAGTATACGCTCGGTTTTGGGCTATAAATATGTTACCACTGCTGCAACAAACGCAAATATTACGCTTACCCGATTTCCCATGCGTTTTTCAGGTGTTGTGCATTTTAGTCCCAAATGGTGGGCATCCACAGGATATGCTACACAACAGCGTATTGTCTTTAAAGGGGATGGTATTATAGATAACTTTAAGCTTTCCACTTCAGGAGGACCACATATAGAATTCGGATATGATAATTTTTTCCTGAATTATACGGGCATGAAATATACCGACAATCTGGAAGCTGACTACAATGCCTCCTGTTTTGGAATTGGATTTCTTTTTCCGCTTAAAAAAAGAAGCCTAAAGGTAATGATGCAGGTGCCTGCTAATTAAGGCAGATTCAGCCTGTTTGTTGAATGCTTTGTCATCATCTCTACAAGCGAGTTGTGGGAATTCTAGTTATTTTACAATAATTAAACTCCTTTATTCGGGATATATTTTGGAATTGGAAAGAACGAGATAAGTGATTTATATGCGTGTTTTGATGAGATGCTTTGATTTAGCCTCTTCCGTTCTAAGATTTCGAAAACAATTCTTTCCAGGTTATATTCCTTCTGCCTTTCCTGAATTTTCTCTCCCTAATAATAAGCAGCACAGCAAGACTAGGGGTTAGGTATGACAAATTGTATCTCAATAGTAAGTAGAAGAAGATACCATAGATGAACAGCGAAATGATATGGAATCTTATCCATTCTCTTTTCAAGGTTTTAGTATTTGTTTCCATCATTGTAAGTGTTTATTCAGGAATTCAGAACGACTACTGAAATGAAATGTGATATTGTATATGTAGGTTTAGTCGAATGTGAATTTAGAACTTATTTCTAACACTTAAGATTGTAAAATTTGACTCGTCTGGGCAACTGATTCCCTCAAAATATGGGAACGAATAGGGGAAAAATGGGTTTCGGGACCTCTTTAAACGAAAAAAGTGGTTGAAAATCAACCACTTTTTTACTTCTTATTGTTGCCCGACCTGGATTCGAACCAAGACAAACAGAACCAAAATCTGTCGTACTACCATTATACTATCGGGCATCCGTAAATGGGTGGCAAAAATAATAAAATATTCTTTTATGCCAAAATTTTAGTGGTAATAAAAATCGTTTTATCCTGCTTTTTTGACAAGAAAATGATTCTTTTTTCCCTTTTGCACCACAATATATTCTGAACAAAGGAGAGACGCGTTATTTATCAACATGGAATGGTCTGTGACTTTCTCTTTATTGATACTAATGCCGCCACCCTGTACCATCTTGCGGGCTTCTCCCTTGCTAGGAAATATGCCTGACTCAAACAGGAAGGAAACAACGTCTATGCCAGTTACAATATGAGCAGCTTCAATCTGATGTTCCGGTACGCCTTCCATGGCGGCAAGAAGCTGGGCTTCATCCATTTCCCTGAGGTTGATATCCTCTCCCTTACCAAATAATTGTTCTGTAGTTTGCCTGGCACTTTCAAATTCTGCCTGTCCGTGTACAAAAATGGTAATGCATTCCGCAAGCTTTTTTTGGAGTGCCCTTGCACCAGGGTCTTTAGCATGTTCATCTATGATGATAGAAATTTCCTCCATAGAAAGCAGGGTGAATATCTTTATCCACTTCTCCGCATCCGCATCAGCAGCATTCAACCAGAACTGATAAAACTGAAATGGCGTGGTCTTCTGTGGATCCAGCCAAACATTGCCTTTTTCCGTTTTTCCAAACTTACCGCCATCGGCCTTGGTAATCAGGGGGCAGGTAAAGGCGAATCCTTCACCGCCTGCTTTCCTGCGGATCAATTCTGTGCCTGTGGTGATATTGCCCCACTGGTCGCTTCCGCCCATTTGAAGTTTACAGTTTTTGTTTTTATACAACCAGTAAAAGTCGTATCCCTGCATCAGCTGATAGGCAAATTCTGTGTAACTGATACCAGTTTCGCCTTCGATCCTTTTTTTTACACTGTCTTTAGACATCATGTAATTTACCGTGATATGTTTGCCCACGTCACGGAGAAATTCAATGAATCCAAGTCCCTTGAACCAGTCATAATTGTTGACAATCTCTGCTGAATTTGATCTTTCAGGGTTAAAATCAAGGTACTTTTCAAGCTGTTTCTGAACACATGCAATGTTTTTCTGAAGGGTAGGCTCATCTAAGAGATTTCTTTCCTCGCTTTTGCCACTGGGATCTCCAACCATTCCTGTTGCCCCCCCAATCAGGGCAAAGGGTTTGTGACCGGCCTGCTGAAGGTGATACAGGAGTAAAATGGGAACGAGGCTTCCAATATGCAGACTGTCTGCAGTGGGATCAAATCCGATATAGGCTGAAGTCGGTTCTTTTTCCAGTTGTTCCGCAGTTCCGGGCATGATGTCTTGCAACATCCCCCTCCATTTAAGTTCTTCTATCAGGCTCATTGTTAAAACTTTGCGCAAATGTAGCATAGAAGTGGAAACCCGCAAAAATGAGCAATATAAGAGTGCGTAAAACGTTTTGAACAGGGTATGCCATGCGTGTTAAATTGGATGATATCCACCTAACTTTGTGTGATCTGATGAAAAACTTTAAGTATTGTCTGAATTTTTTCCTTTGTGTGGGCTTTTTGCTACAATCCCATGCTCAATTCAGAAAATATTCCAATGAGTTTTTGAATATAGGTGCGGGAGCCAGAAGTCTGTCGATGGGTGGTGCGATGGTAGCTGGCGTAGCAGATGCTACTGCCGGATATTGGAATCCGGCAGGTTTGTCTGCCGTGAAAGACAATCCTTCTCTATCACTGATGCATGCAGAGTATTTTGCGGGAATCGGTAAATACGATTTTGCCGCTATGGCAATTCCCCTCAATGATATATCTGGCAGGGGAAAAACCCTGGGGTTATCATTGGTCCGGTTTGCAGTAGATGATATCCCCAATACGTTATATCTGGTAGAGCCTGATGGCACTGTCAATTACAATAACATCACTGCATTTTCATCTGCCGATTATGCTTTTTTAATCTCATACGGACAAGAACTCTACGACCAGGATGGTAAAAAGCTTGCAATAGGAGTAAGCACTAAAGTAATACACCGGAATGTTGGGAGCTTTGCCCGTGCATGGGGAATTGGCCTGGATGCAGGTATTTCCTATAAATCTACCCGATGGGAGTTGGGGATAGTTGCAAGAGATCTGACATCGACATTTAATGTCTGGAATTTCAAGTTTACAGACAGGGAAAAACAAATTCTTTACCTCACAAACAATGAAATTCCAGTTAGATCAACTGAACTGACAGCTCCAAGACTTATTTTCGGTGCAGCATATAAACAAGCGTTAACACCATCGGTGGAATTGGGAGGTGAGGTTAACCTGGATTTGACATTTGACGGTAAACGCAATGTGCTTTTATCGTCATCTGTTTTGAATGTTGATCCAAGAATTGGACTGGAAGCTGGATTCAGAAAATTAGTTTATGGACGTCTGGGTGTTTATAACTTTCAAAAAGGGTTAAAGGATGGCGATACCACTAATCTTAAAAAAATATGGATATTTCAGCCGGGTGTAGGTGTTGGATTTAAATTGAAGCAGGTGACCATTGATTATGCCTTTACAAACCTTGCCAATCAATCCAATCCATTGTACACACATGTGTTTTCACTGAGTTTCAATCTCATTAGAAAAGAAAATAGAAACTGATGGAAAAGACTAAAATATCCCGGCTTTTTTCTTTCGTCATCCTGTTCATCCTGATTTCAGTCAACACAACTGCCCAGTTTAATAACGCCTGGATCGATTACGGCAAAACATATTATAAGTTCACGCTTGCGCAAGACGGACTTTACAGAATATCAGGTGCGGTGTTGAGGACCGCTGGATTGGGTAACAATCCGGCAGAAAGTTTTCAGCTTTGGAGGAATGGGAAGGAAGTACCTCTTTACACAAGTATTTCAACGGGGCTATTAAGTGACAATGATTTTATTGAGTTTTATGGGCAGATGAATGATGGTAAACAAGATGCGTCATTATACAACAATCCGGCTTTTCAACTTTCAGACCGTTGGAGTCTTTACACAGACACTGTTGCCTATTTTCTTACAATTAATCCGGCTTCAGGAAACACAAGAATATCAGCAGCAGCAAATAATGTAGCAGCAAACGCTTTACCTCCGGAACCATATTTTATGCATACCCTGGATCGGAGTTTCAGGGACCAGCTGAACCCTGGCTTCGCTTCGGTGGTAGGCGTTTATATTTATTCTTCCTCATACGACAATGGAGAAGGTTGGAGCAGCAGAAATATTCAACCCGCCACTCCGCTGGTAGAGCAGTATAACAATTTATACATGGCTTCAGGCGGACCAGATCCGGTTTTACGCATTGCTGCCTATGGTAATGCGCCCAATGTAAGATCATTACGGGTTTCAGTGAACGGTACTCCTGTTTTGGAACGCAGAATGGACCTTTTTAATCCTGCTGTTCAGGAAATTAGTGTTACTTCAAGCCTCCTGGGAAGGCCTGTTGATACCATCAGGGTAACAAATCTGGCTAATGTTCCAGCAGACAGGATAACAGTTGCCAAATATGAACTCGTTTATCCAAGAAACTTCAATTTTGGTGGAAGTTCCTTTTTTGCCTTTTCACTCCCCCCAGCAGTTGCCGGTAACTTTCTTGAAATCAGCGGATTTGCTTCAGAGGGGCAGCCTCCGGTTTTATATAACATCACAGAGCAAAAAAGATATGTGGGTGATATTGGAACTGCCGGGCTTGTTAGATTTGCTGTGCCTCCGGGGGGGACGAGACAATTTGTGTTGATGAATGCAGCCGGGCAGCTAAGGGCTATAAATAATTTGCAAAAACGAAATTTCACTGATTTTACTGCTGCATCATTGCAAGGTGACTTCATGATAATAACGCATCCTTCCCTGAGAACAAGCAGTGCAGGAGATCCAGTTGCACTTTACAAATCATATAGGGAAAGTTCAGCAGGGGGATCTCATCAGGTAGGTATTTACCAAATTGATGAGCTGGAAGAACAGTTTTCCTGGGGTATCAAAAAACATCCCCTTTCGATAAAAAATTTTATTGCATTTGCTCGGCAGAAATTTCAGAATCCTCCCAGGCAATTGCTGCTTGTAGGCAAGGGAATAACCTATGATCAATCCAGAATCAATGAGTCAAGAGCTGCAACTGCAAAGTTGAATCTGATTCCAACATTTGGGAGTCCCGGTTCAGATAATATTCTTGTATCCGAAAACAATGATCCAACTCCGGAAATTCCTGTAGGGAGATTATCTGTAACCAATGGGGATGAAATAATTGTTTATCTGAATAAAGTGAAGCAACATGAACAGAATCTTCGCTCCACAGAACAGACAATTGCTGCAAAAGGCTGGATGAAAAAAGTAGCTCACGTCATTGGCGGCGGGGATCCTTACCTGCAGGGTGTAATTAATGGGTACATGAATACGGCAAAGTCAGTTATTCAGGATACACTTGTTGGTGCACATGTAAACACATTCGAAAAGCTTACACCTGCAGGTATTGAGCAGGTTAACTCTGGATTGCTGGGAAATCTGGTGGATCAAGGTCTCGGACTGATTACATATTTCGGGCATTCTTCAGCCAGTTCGATGGAGTTTAACCTGGATGATCCAATTATCTTCAATAATGCAGGGAAATATCCATTGTTTCTAGCCAATGGCTGTAATGCAGGGAACTTTTTCATATATGATAGCCTACGCCTGAATTCAGGGAAGAGATCAATCTCTGAGAATTATATCCTAACCCCGGATAAAGGAAGTATAGGTTTTCTGGCCAGCACACATTATGGGATTGTAAACTATCTTAACCTATACACCTATAACCTTTACAAGAGGCTTGCCTCCCCGAGTTATGGATCTTCTATCGGAAACCTGCAGTTGAATGCCTTAAAAGATGTGATGGAGCAGGGTGGATCTACTGATTTTTACAACATCATAACCATGGAGCAATGCCTCTTAAATGGAGATCCTGCCGTAAAATTGTACGCACCTGAGTTGCCTGATTATGTAGTTGAGGATGCAACAGTGGTTGTTAGTCCAACTCCAATCAGTATGACAGATTCTAAATTTGATGTAAAGGTGAAAGTGGTCAATATTGGAAGAGCAAGTCCTGATTCCGTGTCGTTAAAAATTTTGCATGAATTACCTGATGCCACGCAGGAAATATTGTACGAGGGTAAAATCGGAAGACTGTTTTTTGCAGACTCCATTTCCCTGCCAGTAAAATTGGATCCAACAAGGTTTAAGGGACAAAATAAAATAATTGTTCAGGTAAATCCTGATGGCATAATAAAAGAAACATCAGTAGCCAATAATGCTGTTATTCGAACATTTATCATCAATGAAGATGACATTCGGCCAGTTTATCCTTATCCTTTTGCTATTGTAAACAAAGCATCTGTTGTTTTAAAAGCCTCAGTTGGAAAGTTTACTGATCAGCCCAAAGATTATATTGTCCAGGTTGATACCACCGAATATTTCAATTCAGCAGCCAGGGTAAGTCAGACCAGAACTTCAACCGGTGGATTGGTTGAGTTTACTCCCATATTATTGTTGAAGGATAGTACCGTTTACTACTGGCGGGTTGCTCAAAACTCAGCATCTGGTGCCGAATTAAGCTGGGCATCTTCATCATTTGTTTATTTATCTGGAGGTGAAAAAGGCTGGAATCAGTCTCATTATTTTCAACAAAACCGGAACATTAAAACTAATTTAAAGTATAGTGAGGAACGTAATCTGATTTTTGGGGAGCAGCAACACAATTATCGTGTGAATACGGCAATTCAAAATGTTTCGCCCAATAGTGTTTTCAACGATCAGACCTCCTTGATTCCTTTGCTTTGTCCTCAGGTTTTTGGTTCATTCCAGTTGGTTATGATCGATACAAAATTGGGGAAGCCCGTTAAAAATATTTTTCAAGGTAATACAGGTCGATTTAAAAGTGACTTCAATCAGCTTTGTAGTCCATTATTGCCTTACACTTTCTGGTATGGGTACAATAATGCTACGTCCAGAAAGAATATGATGGATATGTTTGATTCCATCCCTGCAGGTACATTAGTTGTGATGATGAACCTTGCGAATGCCACCAGCAGGTTTGATGATATTTCAGTCTGGCAGTCAGACACATTGCAATACGGAAGAGAAAACAGCCTTTATCATAGGCTAAAAGCACTTGGATTTCATATGGTTGATTCTCTTTCAAGAAAATTACCTTTTCTTTTTGTTGGCCAAAAAAGAGTCGATAATACCTGGGACGTTATAGAACAGCAGGTTGGGCTTCAGTCAAATGCTATTTTGAAATATGTTGGACAATATACCAGTCTTGGTACTTCCGGTGAGGAAGAAACCGGGCTTATTGGTCCGGCTAAAACCTGGAAACAGATCCGATGGAATGGAGGTTCTCCCGACCTTTCTCAACAGGATGAAGTGATACACAGCATAGTAGGTGTAAGAAAGGATTTTACAGAGGAAGTATTATTTGAAACTTCTTCACTCCGTATTGACTCATCCATGCAACAGATTGACGCATCCAGATTCCCTTATGTAAAGGTAAAGCGAGCTTATAGGGATACTTCATGGAATACACCCTGGCAGCCACGGTATATGCAGGTGATTTATGATGAAGTACCTGAGGGAATTTTGATCAGTAAGGGGACGCAGGCATGGAAAGATACAACTGACGCAGGTGCCCCGATAAAGCTCAATGTGGCATTCAGAAACATATCTGATGTTCCATTTGACAGCCTGAAAGTGTGGGTTGGCATTGTTGATGCCGGCAATCAAACCAGACTTGTACTTGACACCTTGAAAAGACCATTAGTACCCGGCGACACACTTCAGTTAAACTACACATTAAATACTGAAAAGCTGAAAGGGGCTAATGCCGTTCTGGTGAATTTCAATCCCGAGAATGCACAGCCAGAGCAATTCCAGTTCAATAATTACTTGATAAAAGGATTTTTTGTGGGCTCAGATAATACGGCTCCGGATTTGGATGTAACGTTTGATGGCATGCATATTGTCAACAGGGATATAGTAAGCTCAAAACCTGAGATTCTCATGACCCTTAGAGATGATTCAAAATACCTTGCACTTAACGATACGTCTTTATTTACTGTCAGGTTAAAATATCCCGATGGATCCCAGAGGCAGCTTAGGTTCGATAATGACACCATGCAGTTTATACCAGCAGTAATCAACGGAACAGGTAATGAGAATCTTGCGAAAGTACTTTTCAGGCCTATGTTAACCGCAGATGGCGTTTATGAACTGAGTGTGCAGGCAAAAGACAGAAGCAATAATCTTTCAGGTGCCTTGGATTACAATATCTCATTTGAGGTTATCAATAAACCGATGATCACAAACATGCTTAATTATCCTAATCCTTTTACAACATCTACAGCGTTCGTATTTACATTAACAGGTTCAGTGCTTCCAACCCATATGCGTATTCAAATCCTTACTGTAACAGGTAAGATTGTGCGGGAAATAAGTGCTCAGGAACTTGGGCCATTGCAAATAGGTCAGAATATCACCACCTATAAATGGGATGGAAGGGATCAGTTTGGACAGCAACTGGCAAATGGTGTTTATTTGTACAGGGTAAATGCCGAGATAAATGGGAAATCAATCGAGAAGCTCAGCAGAGAGGGGATGAATACGGATAAATACTTTAAGAGCGGTTATGGTAAAATGTACCTGATGCGATAAGCAATCACAATGCAAATGAGTTTTGATTCGTCTGCTTTCCAGTTACTTTTGTCGTGTTGCAGACAAAAACAATCTCTTATTGAATATGAAAGAAGGAATTCTGCCTTTCTGGAGGGAATTGATGCTGAGGTGTTGATTGTGCTCGCAGAACGTCATCGCATAACACCGCTTGTTTATCTGTCACTAAAAGACCAATTAGACCAATATCCGGGTTTATTGCTGGAATTAAAGAACCGATTTGACTTCAATCGGTTGAAGGCGCTGACACTCAAAAGTTATGAGACATGGCTTGAAAATTATTTGAATCAGCATAATATCAAATTCACTTTTTTGAAAGGACTGCAAATTGCAGAAAAGTATTATGGTGATATTGCCGGCAGACATGTTTTGGATATTGATATTCTGGTTGAAGAGGCAGGCATAAATCAACTTCACCAAGCCTTACTGGATCAGGGTTTTTATCCAGATCCTGATATTTTGAACTTTAGTCGTTCCCAGTTTTCATTTTTCAGGGCAGTGAATCATGATTTGGCCTATATCAGGAAGAACCAGCATTTTAATGTTGTTATTGAAGTGCATTGGAGGTTCAGGGGACAGTTGAAAGCATTTAGTCTGGATGAGGTACGAAAGCTTGATAGGGTTGAGGAATTGCTTTACCTGTGTACGCATGGTACTGAACATGCCTGGTTCAGACTGAAGTGGCTTTGTGATATTTTGCAGGTGATAGATACTGTCAGTTTTGATTGGGATGCTGTAAGGCAAAGGGCACAGGAGCTTCATTGTCTATCGCACCTGGAATTAACCTGGTTGCTAATGCGGCAGCTATTTTCAATCCCGATTCCAAAGCCGATTTTGAATGGCATGCCTGCATCTATGCACTGCAGTAAAATGGAACACATCTTACAAAGTATACAGCATTTATCCGGGGTCAATGAGAATGACCGCATGCGGCTTACTCAGCTTGTTTATGTGTGGGGGTTTAATAAACGATTAGCAGGGTTGCCATTAGTATTTAAGTACCTGACTGGCCCAGAAGACTGGAAACTGCTTCCCCTTCCAAATTTTCTTTTCTTTCTTTATTTTCCGCTCAGACCTTTTCTTTTCTTATGGCGGAAAATAAAAGGTCAAAACGTTGCATAGGTTTGAACACCTCTAATTGTGCTGTATATTTGATGTCTAACAAAATACCATGTTTCAATACCTGGCATATGGTTTGAAAATAGAATCCTTGATTGAGTTTCCTGAACTCTTTCCAATGCAATTCAGTGGTGAAGCAGATGTTTATATAAGGATTGGCACATCGAGTAGTATTGAAGGAGAAACGGTACTGTCAGCTGAAAAACATTTTGATAATGGCGCCCAACATTATCAGCTACGGGTGAATGGTGTTGCTGTTTATGAGGTTAAGGCAGGTAAGTTAATCAGTATTGTGATGCTTAAAGGGCATCAAATGGGTGCTGTAAGGTTGTATTGTCTCTCCAATGCTTTTGCAGCAGTTTTGTATCAACGCGGAATGATACCATTACATGCTTCAGGAATTAATGTAGATGGCAGTATTGCCATGTTTCTTGGCCCTTCAGGTGCTGGCAAATCAACTTTATTACTGTATTTACAGTCACAGGGTATAAGGATTTTTTCTGACGATGTATGTGTGCCATTCATAGATGAAGCCAGTAGGGATGTTCTGGTACGTGCTTCTTATCCAATGATAAAATGCTGGTCGTCTACAATGGATTTACTCCAAGCTGGGTTTGAAAAAAAACACAGACTACAGGATGGCATAGATAAATTTGGTATTTTTTTTCACTCAGATTTTGATATCAGGGCACTGCCTCCAAAGTTTTTGTTTTTTTTGGAAAAATCAGACAAGGATGGTGAGGTTAGCATTCAATCTATATCTGGCGTTGATGTTTTTTCAAGATTGGTGGCAGAGGCCTATCGGGGGCATCATTTTCGGGAAGACTTGCACAAGCAGATTTTATTTGATGTATTTACACAACTTTGCGTTCAGTCATCTGCATTTGTAATCAAGCGGCCTGCCGGTATTGATTCCATCGATACAATTGGTAAAAAAGTTATTCAGCAAATAATGATGTAAATTAGCTTATTATGTGCCGCTATATCCAAAGCAAGCAAGTAGTGCAGTCCAAAATTGATGATGAGGTTGTGATGATGGATATTGAATCAGGTTTTTACTTTGGTTTGAATTCTGTTGCTTCAATAATCTGGGAATTGTTGAAAGATGGAAAAACAGTCGATGAACTGGCAGATTACCTGATAACTGAGTATGATGTAAATCGTGAACAATGTCTGGATGAGACTGATATCCTGATCAAAAAGATGCTTGACCTTAAAGTTATTCGTTGTCTGGAAGACAAATGATTAAAACAAATCAATTGAAACTATTTCTTGAAGCCTGGATGTTATTGCATTGGTCCAGGTTCAGGATTCTGTTTACCCCATTTCAGCAAATAGCAGGTGAGCTTGGGGACGCACAGGTAGAAACTCCCGATGTTGAGATCTCGGCGGATTGCCTCCCGCATTTAAAAACTGCTATGCGAAGGGCAGTCAAATATGCGCTCCATGACAGCAATTGTTATGATCAGGCCCTTACAGGCATGGTATTATGCCGCCGCAGGATGATTCCGGCAACTATTTATTTCGGTTTGTCAAAAGAAGACGGTAAGCTAAACGCACATGCCTGGTTGCGTTGTGGGCATTTTGTGTTAACTGGTTCCGGGATGAAAAATAAGTACACTGCAGTTGCCTGGTTTGGAAGGTCATATAAACCTGAAATCGGAATATGAATATTTTTGGTGGATTTTTTCAGGTTGATAGGACCGGTGAAGGTGAGAAAACACCGCTGGATGCAGGTGATTTTTTTGAGTCAACCTGCGTCGATGTAAAAAAATACAAATCTGGTCAGTTTGGTTGCTGGGTTGCTGAAACCCGGCAGTCTGAGGACCAACGAGGCCTGCCTGCAATTCAGATAAGTAGTTGCAAGCGGTTTGTCCTTGCAGGATATTTCAGGCTTGACTACCGCGATGAACTGGGGGATAAGCTAGGCATCAGACACCAAGCTTTGCTGGAAACGCAGGATTCTGTTTTGATCATGCGTGCCTTTGAAAAGTGGGGTATTGAATTTGTGGATCAGCTTGAAGGAGACTGGTCATTTGTATTGTTTGATGAACTAAAAAAGGAGCTTTTTCTTTTCAGAGATCCCATTGGCGCCAGTGCTATGTTTTATTTGCAGCATGATGGATTCCTTTATTTTTCAATAGATCCGAGGTTATTCAATCATTTGAGCTTTGAAATGACCATTGATCCTGAGCAGTTTTTTAAGTTGGGATTAAAGTCTGGTAAGTTGGATGATGGTAAAACAGTTATTCAGGGATTGTATTCACTGAAAAGGGGAGAAGTAGTAAAGGTTGGGCACAACATTTCGATTTTCAAACAGTATCCGCTTGTTCCGGAAAATCAGGAATTGCTGTTTAAGGAGGATGAAGATTACATTACATTGTTTAAATCTACCTATGCAGCTGCAGTAAGAACCCGGCTTGGCAATGAAACGGCTGGACTTTTTCTCAGTGCAGGTCTGGATTCTTCCATGCTTTGCTATTTTGCCTCCCGGGAATTATTGATAGCTGGTCGAACCTTAAAGACATTTACATCCTATCCCAAATTTATCAATTTATTTCCCCCAGAAAAACAGGAACGCATCAGGGAAGATGAACCTGCAAGGAGGTTTATCTCCCAGTTTACAAATATAGATGCCAGATTCCTGAATTTTCCGGATTCAGATATCGCAAATGGCTTTACTGAGAATGAGCCTTTTCAGCTTGTACGGTGCCTTGTTAAGCCGAATACTTTCTGGATAGATGGTGTATTTTCACTAGCAAAGGATGAAGGGGTCAGGACGATGATGGTTGCCAAAATGAGTAATTATACCGTTTCATGGGATGCCCCTATGCTCGGATTACATTATCTTTTCACGCTTCAATTCAGCAAGTTATTCTGTTTTTTAAAAGACCTTGCAGGGAGTAATCTGCTAAAATGGATGAAAGCAATAAAGCATGAATTATTGGTCCCCTTAAGAAGAGAAGGTAATCTTTTTTTCAATCGGCTGAGGTACCGCCTCATGGGGTTCAGAATAGTCCAGGGTTTATGTCATATAGGAAGATTTGAAATTGCAGGTTTCAAAAGGTGGGATTTCAGTAAGCAATTTGTTCCAGGTTATGCTTCAGGATCAGATCCGAAGAGGCTTAGGAAAAAGATTTTCAGTACAACAACAGATCAGCTTGGCATTTATAGCATGCTTGACAACTTAAATTATGGCATGGTGGTTGTAGATCCAAGTGCTGACCGCCGGCTTGTCGGCCTCAGTTTTGGATTGCCTGAAAGGTTGTTCTTTCAGCATGGGAGGCGTAAATTCCTGTACCGTTCCATCATGAAAGGGATGATCGATGAAAGCATAATCAACAAAAGAGTGCCATTCCCACAGGCCTTCGATATTGGACTGCGTTTGATGGAAAGTAAAGGTATTAAGGGTATGATGCAAAGCCTTGAAAATGACAGCAGTGTACAAGGGGTTTTAAATGCTGAACAGGCTGGAAAAGACATGCATTTGATGAAAAGGTGGGGGATACAAACAGCCGGTATTTTGAAAGGGGGAGATATTTTAAGACTTCTTTCATTATTTGAACTGCTTAAAAAATACCATTTGCCAGGGAAAAAGTTTAAATTTGATATATATACCCGACATGAAGGAATGGATTAAACCTGAAATTGAGTTGTTACCAATAAGCCAAACCCTCGCCACCTGCAATGTAGTTGGTAAAGTTGAAGGGATAATCGATGCAAATGACGATATTGATTGCGCAGCTACATCTTGATGCGCTGAATATATTTCCCTACTAAATCAAATTCAAGGTTTACAAGATCTCCAACACACAAACGGGATATGTTGGTATGGTCGTAGGTATAGGGTATTATAGTAACCATAAATTTGTTTGCATTTAATCCGAATGCAGTCAGACTTGTTCCATTGACGCAGATAGAACCCTTTTCAATGAGCAGCGGCATAAATTTTTCAGGGTATTCAAAAGTAAAAAGCCAACTTCCTCCGTTTTCGGCAATTTCAATACAGGTCCCTGTGGCGTCTACATGTCCCTGAACCAGGTGTCCGTCTAAGCGGTCTCCCAGTTTCATTGCTCTTTCAAGATTTATGTAATTTCCTGGTTTCCAATTACTAAGGTTGGTTTTATCCAATGTTTCCTTTACTGCAGTTACACGGTACAGAGAATCTTTGATACCATCAACCGTCAGACAAACCCCGTCATGCGCAATACTTTGGTCCAGTTTAACATGCTGTATAAAGGGTGCTTCAATCCAGGCAACCAGGTTGTTTTCGGGTTGTTCCAATGAATGGATAACTCCTGTAGCTTCAATAATTCCGGTAAACATCAATAATTATTTTTGCAAATGTCGGCATGAAAAAATGATTTTTGTATTCAATTTGGTGATTTCATTAAAAGATGTATCTTTGCCCTCCGAAAAAACGGATTATACTATGCTGATTATCGATTCCAAAGATTGCGAAAACATAGACAAGGCACTTAAGAAGTACAAGAAGAAGTATGAGAAAGCCAAAACCCTCTTGCAGTTGCGTGAACGTCAGTCGTTCACAAAGCCATCTGTAAAGCGCAGGGGAGAGGTTCTGAAGGCTATCTATAAGCAAAAAATATTCAACGGAACAATCGAAGCTTAAAAGCTTTCAAATATATTGATCGGTAGTCATAAGGTTTCCTAACTTTATGACTACCTTTTTTTATGTCAAACAATCATGTATTTTTTGTCCAGCGTTTTTTGGATCATATAAAATATGAAAGAAGGCTTTCTGTTCATACGATCAGGGCATATTCAGACGACATTACTTCATTTTTCAATTTTGCCAGGCAGTTGTTCGATGTAGCTGATCCTGAATTGATAACACCTGCCATGATTCGTTCATGGATGGCAGATTTGTCAATGAAGAAAATCCAGGCTAAAAGTATCAACAGAAAATTGTCAAGCCTCAAAGCATTATTTAAGTTCTGCCAAATTGCGGGGCAGATAAAGGGGAGTCCGGCTAACGCCATTCCAGTTCTGAAAGTGAAAAAAAGACTTCCGGCGTATATCGAGAAAGATAAAATGGAGCGTTTGCTCAGCGACGTTCAGTTTCCGCATGATTTTCAGGGTAAAACCAGTTATTTGATCATCAGTTTGCTTTATTTTACTGGTATCCGGGTGAGTGAGTTGGTCAATCTGAAATCAAATCAGCTTGATTTGGCCCGAGGGCAAATCAAGGTATTAGGAAAGGGTAATAAAGAGCGGATAATACCCATTCATGCCGGACTCATTTCACTGTTGAGCAATTACCAGTCAGAAAAAGTTAAGTTATATCCTGATGCTTTACATGATCAGGTTTTATTAACCGGGAAGCAAAAGCCTCCAACTGCAAGACAGGTATACGACATAGTCAGCAAGACTTTATTACAGGTTACTACGTCAGACAAAAGGGGGCCACATGTCTTAAGGCATAGTTTTGCAACGCATCTTACCAACAACGGGGCTGAATTGAATGCCGTCAAGGAGCTGCTAGGGCATACCAGCCTGGCTGCAACACAGGTCTATACACACAACAGCATTGAAAGGCTCAGGGATATTCACAAAAAGGCCCATCCCAAGGGATGATGTTGGTCAATTTTAACGAATCATTCCACTATAATCCTGCTTTTTTCGTAACTTAAAGGTGATATGTTTTATCTATAACCTAAAAGTTGAAAACCATGACTGTTAACGTACACACTGTGCATTTTGATGCCGATGCCAAATTAATGGACCACGTTGAAAAGAAGGTGGCCAAATTGAGTCAGCATCATGACAGGATTATGCGCGTAGATGTTTTCCTTAAGTTAGATAACGTGGTACATCAGATCAAAGACAAAATTGCGGAAATCCGGGTAACCATTCCGAGACATGAATTATTTGTTAAGCAGAGCACCAAATCTTTTGAAGAATCGTTTGATCTTGCCCTTGATTCTATTTTGGTTCAAATCAAGAAGGTCAAAGAAAAGCAGCTTGTATAGGCTGAAATGAAATTTTCAAAAAAAAATGAGAACATAATTTTTGCATATAAATTTTTCCATTACCTTTGCATTCCCCAAAAAGGGGCAGATCTTAAAAGTTTTGTGCATAACGGTAGGTATTCCAGCCAAGATACCATGTTCTCATTTGCCAGAGTAGCTCAGTTGGTAGAGCAGCTGATTTGTAATCAGCTGGTCGGGGGTTCGAGTCCCTTCTCTGGCTCAGGTAAGCTGAATGTGCGGGCAGGTTCCAGAGCGGCCAAATGGGGCGGACTGTAAATCCGCTGTCTTTCGACTTCAGTGGTTCGAATCCACTCCTGCCCACTCGCCTTTATCCTGCCGGTAAGGGTTGAATCCTAACGTTATGCAAATGCGGGAGTAGCTCAGTTGGTAGAGCGATAGCCTTCCAAGCTATAGGTCGCGGGTTCGAGCCTCGTCTCCCGCTCAAACATGCCGCCTGGCTGTGCGGACAATCAAGCCGTTGTAGCTCAGTGGTAGAGCACTTCCTTGGTAAGGAAGAGGTCGTGAGTTCAATTCTCATCAACGGCTCACACCTTACCGGGAAAATAACTTTTGAATATCGTCCCAAAGTGAATAACTTTGCGGGCGTTTCAATAGGTAACAAAGTTAAAACAAACAAAAACGGATAACAATGTCTAAAGAGACTTTTAAGCGGGACAAACCCCACGTAAACA
Source organism: Chitinophaga pinensis (assembly GCA_945862385.1). Lineage (GTDB taxonomy): Bacteria > Bacteroidota > Bacteroidia > Chitinophagales > Chitinophagaceae > Pollutibacter. The sequence goes on along the minus strand of CAMAXV010000003.1, from coordinate 216,927 downwards.
TTGGTACGATCGGTCACGTTGACCATGGTAAAACCACACTGACTGCGGCAATCACTGACATCCTTTCCAAGAGGGGTCTTGCTCAAGCCAAGAAGTATGATGAGATTGACGGTGCTCCTGAAGAAAAAGAAAGGGGTATCACAATCAATACTGCACACGTTGAGTACGAGACTGATGCTCGTCACTATGCGCACGTTGACTGTCCGGGCCACGCTGACTATGTAAAGAACATGATTACAGGTGCTGCACAGATGGATGGTGCTGTTCTTGTTGTTGCTGCTACCGATGGTCCAATGCCCCAAACCAAAGAACATATCCTGCTTGCCCGTCAGGTAGGTGTTCCCCGTATTGTTGTATTCATGAACAAGGTTGACCTTGTTGATGATCCTGAATTGCTTGAGCTTGTTGAGATGGAAATTCGTGAAGAGTTGTCCAAGCGTGGATTTGACGGAGACAATACTCCAGTTATCCAGGGTTCTGCAACTGGTGCTCTTGCCGGTGAAGAACAGTGGGTTGCTAAAGTAAATGAGTTGATGAATGCTGTTGACGAGTATATTCCGCTTCCTCCTCGTCCAGTTGATATGGCTTTCCTTATGTCTGTTGAAGACGTATTCACTATTACTGGTCGTGGTACAGTTGCTACTGGTCGTATTGAGCGTGGAAGGATCAAAGTTGGTGAGGGTGTTGAAATCGTTGGTATGCAGGAAGATAAACTTACTTCAACTGTTACCGGAGTTGAAATGTTCCGCAAGCTTCTTGACGAAGGTGAGGCTGGTGATAATGCAGGTTTGTTGCTCCGTGGTATTGAAAAGAGCCAGATCCGTCGCGGTATGGTAATTTGTAAGCCAGGTTCAATCACTCCACACACCGAGTTCAATGGTGAGGTTTATGTACTCAGCAAAGATGAAGGTGGACGTCATACTCCTTTCTTCAACAAATATCGTCCTCAGTTCTATTTCCGTACTACAGACGTAACCGGTGAGTGTGAACTGCCAGCAGGTACTGAAATGGTTATGCCTGGTGATAACATCAATTTGAAAGTTAAATTGATTCAGCCTATCGCCATGGAAAGAGGTCTGAAATTTGCGATCCGCGAAGGTGGTCGTACAGTTGGTGCCGGACAGGTTACTGAGATCCTGAAATAAGCCATGGAAGGGTGCACTAAGTTGCATTCCTCCAAAAGCATAAATAACAAAGTACCTGGATTCTTATCCGGGTACTTTGTTTCTTAAAGAACGGGCATAGTTCAATGGTAGAATAGAGGTCTCCAAAACCTTTGATCTTGGTTCGAATCCGAGTGCCCGTGCGAACGAAACAATGTTTATCTTCGTGATAGACAGCATTAAAGCAATTAACATGAACAAAATCCAGACATACTTCAGGGACTCCTACCGGGAGCTGATGGAAAAGGTAACCTGGCCCACTTGGCAACAGTTACAGCAGTCAACCATGATTGTATTGGTCGCCACTTTGGTGATTACCGCAATTGTATGGGTGCTTGACCTGGGAAGCAGTTCCTTACTGAAATTCATTTACTCACTGTACAAGTGATCGGCAACATGGAGACAACAACACAACAGGAGACCAAATGGTATGTGCTGCGGGTTATCAGCGGAAAGGAACGTAAGGTTAAAGAGTACCTGGATAAGGAAATACAGCGTAACGAAGGATGGGATTTGGTTATAAAGCAGATATTTCTTCCTGTTGAAAAAGTCTATAAGGTTCAGAATGGAAAAAAAGTTATGCGTGAGCGTAATTTTTATCCTGGTTATGTTATGATTGAGTGTGCAGGCGGGAAGTTACATGACGATATAATCTCGGCAATTAAGAATACAACCAATGTTATTCATTTTCTTGGAAAAGAAAATCCGATAGCTTTGAGAAAAGCTGAGGTCAACAAGATGCTCGGGAAAATTGACGAGATGAGTGATGCTTCGGGTATGATTATGAGCGAACCATTCATCATCGGTGAAACAATCAAGATTGTGGATGGTCCATTCAACGATTTCAATGGCGTAATCGAAGAAGTAAATGACGAAAAGAAGAAATTGAAAGTGACCGTGAAAATATTCGGAAGGTCAACTCCTGTAGAGTTAAATTATATGCAGGTAGAAAAAATATCTTAAGCTTGTATGAAGCGTAATAAAAAAGGGTAGCAATGCTACCCTTTTTTATTACCATTTAATCCTGTGAATCAGGTGTAGGCTCCTGGTTTTCAGTGGACTGAACATCTTCTGAAGCATTGTTCAATGCTGTTTCAGGAGTTTCTGTTTCAGGCTGAGTTACTGGGATCTCAGTTGTATTATCTGCCTGTGCAGGTATTCCGGAATTGATATCTTTTTTGGCTGCAGCTTTTCTAACTGCGGGTTTTTTAACTGTAGGTTTTGCGACAGGTGCAGCTTTTTTAGCAGCGGCGGACTTAACTGTCTTAGCAACTGGCGTAGAAGTCTTTTTTGTGCTATTAGCAGCAACTGGTTTAGGGGCCGGTTTTGCTGTCTTTTTTGCTGCCGGCTTTACTACAGCTTTGGCTGATTTTACAGGGGCGGCTTGCTTAATTGTTTTCTTTGATGCTGATTTAACAACTACTTTTTTAACTGTTTTTGCTGCTGCAGCTTTTTTAGCCACTTTTTTTGCTGCTTTTACCGGAGTAGCTTTTTTAGCTGCTTTTTTGGCAGTTTGCTTTAGTGCCCCTTTTTTAGGTGCGGCCTTTTTGATTGTTTTTGAGGCTGTTTTCTTAGCGGCCTTCTTCGGAGCTGCTTTTTTTACTGCTTTTTTGGGTGCAGCTTTTTTCACTGCTTTGGGTGCTGCCTTTTTTGCTGCTTTTTTTGGTGCAGCTTTCTTTACAGCTTTTTTTGCCGGTTTGGAAGCTGCCTTCTTAGGAGCTGCTTTTTTAGCGGCCTTTTTTGCAGGTTTTTTTGCTGTTGCCATGTGTAACTGTTTGAAAATTAATGATAATTGATGTCCTGATATGAAAATTAGTAATAATTATCTATTCTGCTATACATTATGTCAATTAATTTTTTGTTGCTATTTGAAAATATGGCTTTTTCCATTTAAATTTGCATCCCCAATCGAAAGTTCTTTTTGAATGGACATGGGAGTTCAGGCAAAATGTCTGAACGTTATCACCAAAAAAACAATTTAATATGGCTAAAGAAATTTCTGGCTATGTAAAGTTGCAGGTTAAAGGCGGACAAGCTAATCCTGCACCACCTGTTGGACCAGCTCTGGGTTCAAAGGGTGTCAACATCATGGAGTTCTGTAAGCAATTCAATGCCAGAACTCAAGACAAGATAGGTAAGATTTTACCTGCCCTCATTACTGTTTACACAGACAAATCTTTCGAATTTGTCATCAAAACACCACCTGCAGCCGTTCAGTTGCTTGAAGCCAGTAAGCTTCAAAGTGGTTCCAAAGAGCCTAATCGTTTAAAGGTTGGCAAAGTAACCTGGGAACAGGTAGAGGCAATTGCAAAAGACAAAATGCCTGATCTGAATTGCTTTACGCTGGAAAGTGCCATGAAAATGGTAGCTGGTACTGCGAGAAGTATGGGTTTGCTCGTAGATGGTAAAGCCCCCTGGGAAAATTAATTGATCACACCTTAAAACATCATTAAGATGGGAATCACAAAAAAAAGAAAAGCTGTTGCAGGTAAAGTAGATAGCAATAAGTTTTATACGCTTGCAGAAGCTTCCGGTATGGTGAAGCAAATTAACTGCACCAAATTCGATAGTTCAGTAGACTTACATGTAAGATTGGGTGTTGATCCTAAGAAAGCTGACCAAGCAGTAAGAGGTACAGTAACCCTGCCGCATGGCACTGGTAAAACAAAGAAAGTACTTGTTCTCTGCACACCTGAAAAGGAAGCAGAAGCGAATGCTGCCGGAGCTGACCATGTAGGGCTCGACGAGTTTATTCAGAAAATAGAAAGTGGTTGGACCGATATCGACGTTATTATCGCAACACCTTCTGTAATGCCAAAAATTGGTAAGTTAGGTAAAGTGTTAGGTCCACGTAACCTGATGCCGAATCCCAAAACCGGTACAGTTACCAATGATGTAGCATCAGCCATTAAGGATGTTAAAGCTGGTAAGGTAGCCTTCAAAGTAGATAAGGCAGGTATCGTTCATGCCTCTATTGGTCGTGTTAGTTTTTCTCCAGAGAAAATTGCTGAAAACAGTCAGGAGTTCCTCAATGCAATCATTAAGGCTAAGCCTTCAACTGCAAAAGGAACTTATCTGAAAAGTCTTTTCATGGCTGCTACTATGAGTCCAGCTATTCCTGTAGATACCAAAGGACTGATTCACTGATTGACGACCAATTATTAAAAATTTAAACGCTTAACAATGAATAAGCAAGAAAAAAACGATGTAATTGAAGTACTGAAGGAAAAATTCACTCAGTACAACAACTTCTATATCACAGATACTGAATCACTTTCAGTAGCTCAGGTAACTAATCTCCGGAGAACTTGTTTTGACAAGCAGGTTGAGATGAAAGTGGCAAAAAATACACTGATTCGCAAAGCGCTTGAATCATTGGATGCTGAAAAATACAGTGGTGTTTTTGATGCCCTTCATAATGTAACAGCTTTGATGTTCTCCGAGAACCCCAAAGAACCAGCCCTGATAATCAGTTCTTTCAGGAAAAAAGGTAATGCAGAGAAGCCTAAGCTTAAAGCTGCATTCATCAACGGTGATATTTACAGCGGTGATGAAAATCTGAAGGCCCTTACTCAAATTAAAACCAAGAACGAGCTTATTGGCGAAGTTATTGGCTTGTTACAGTCACCAGCAAAACGTGTTATCGCTGGCTTACTTCATCATCACGAGAAGCAAGCAGAAGGTGTTGCTGCTGAGTAACTTTTAAATTAAAACCAAAACCTCTGAGGTAAAAATTGAGGTATATTTATAACCATCCGCTGGAGCAATAGCTGTGAAAGCGGTTTAAAAAGTAAAAAAATGGCAGACGTAAAAGCATTAGCCGAACAACTCGTTGGCTTAACAGTAAAGGAAGTTCAGGAACTCGCTGATGTCCTGAAAGCAGATTATGGCATTGAACCAGCTGCAGCAGCAGTAGTAGTAGCAGCAGGTGACGGTGGTGGTGCAGCCGCAGTAGAAGAGAAAACAGCTTTTGATGTTATCCTTGTAAGCGGTGGTCCAAGCAAGCTGGGTGTTGTTAAAATTGTAAAGGAATTAACCGGTCTTGGACTGAAAGAAGCGAAGGATCTAGTAGACGGTGCGCCTAAGCCAGTTAAAGAAGGTGTTTCTAAGGCAGAAGCAGATGATCTCGCTGCTAAACTGAAAGAAGCTGGAGCAGAAGTTGAAGTAAAGTAAATTACTGCCTCCTGTAAATTTGAAAAGAGCCGGTTCTTCCGGCTCTTTTTTTTGTGGTTACAGGGTTTTATACTAACTTTGCATTCCTTTATTTTGGGCGTAATACAATTTGTCATTGTGACTCATTGTATTTCAGCAACTTACACTTTAAAAAGCACATCATTCTATGTCTTCAGCAAAAGTGGCTACAAACAGGGTACATTTCGGAAAGGTTAAGCACCTGGCAGAAACCCCGGACCTTCTTGAAATCCAAATCCAATCGTTCAAGGATTTCTTTCAGCTTGAAACTACACCCGATAAACGTAACAATGAGGGTCTCTTTAAAGTATTTAAAGAGAATTTCCCCATCAATGATACCAGGAATATTTTCATGCTGGAATTCCTTGATTATTTCATTGATCCCCCCCGTTATACCATCGATGAGTGTATGGAACGTGGTCTTACTTATGCAGTTCCGCTGAAAGCCAAGCTTAGGCTGAGTTGTAACGATGAGGAGCACGTAGATTTCCAGACTATCGTTCAGGATGTTTTCCTTGGAAACATTCCTTATATGACACCACGTGGAACATTTGTGATAAATGGTGCTGAGCGGGTTGTTGTTTCTCAGTTACACAGATCTCCTGGTGTATTTTTTGGTCAGTCTTTACACCCGAATGGTACTAAAATATACTCAGCCAGGGTAATCCCGTTCAAGGGAGCTTGGATGGAGTTTGCAACAGACATTAACAATGTCATGTATGCATATATCGACAGGAAAAAGAAGTTCCCAGTAACTACTTTGCTTCGTTCTATCGGTTTTGAAACGGATAAGGACATTCTTGAGCTCTTTGGTATGGCTGATGAAGTCAAGGCTGACAAGAAAACATTGTCTGCCATGCTTGGTAAACGTCTGGCTGCCAGGGTACTTAAAACCTGGGTTGAAGATTTTGTGGATGAAGATTCAGGTGAGGTTGTTTCACTTGACAGAAATGAGATTGTTCTTGAGCGTGATACGCTGTTGAATGAAAAAGAAATAAACATCATACTTGAGACTGGTGTAAAAAGTGTATTCATTCAGAAAGAAGATGTGAGTGGTGACTACGCTATCATCTACAATACACTCAACAAGGATACTTCAAATTCCGAACTAGAGGCAGTACAACATATATACAAGCAATTGCGTGGTGCCGACGCTCCGGATAACGAAACAGCAAGGGGTATTATTGACAAGCTTTTCTTCAGTGACAAGCGTTATGATCTTGGTGAAGTAGGTCGCTATAAGATTAACAAGAAGCTTAACCTCAATTATGGTGTTGATCAGAAGACACTGACGAAAGAAGATATTATCGAAATCATCAAGTATCTGGTAAGGCTTACAAACGGAAAAGCGGAAATTGATGATATTGATCACCTGAGTAACAGACGTGTTCGTACAGTGGGTGAGCAGTTATATGCTCAGTTCGGTGTTGGTTTGGCCAGGATGGCAAGGACAATACGCGAGCGTATGAATGTTCGTGACAATGAGGTGTTCACACCAGTGGATTTGATTAATGCAAGAACGCTATCTTCTGTTATCAATTCATTCTTTGGTACATCTCAGTTGTCTCAGTTCCTCGACCAGACGAATCCATTGAGTGAAATAACGCATAAGCGTCGTATTTCTGCGCTCGGTCCCGGTGGTTTGAGCAGGGAGAGAGCAGGCTTTGAGGTTCGTGACGTACACTATTCACATTACGGAAGGCTTTGTACCATCGAAACACCAGAAGGTCCGAACATCGGATTGATCTCCACGCTTTGCGTGCATGCGAAGATCAATGAGATGGGCTTTATTGAAACACCTTACAGAAAGGTTAATGATGGCAAGGTTGAAGTAAAAAAACTTACTTACCTCAGTGCAGAGGAAGAAGATACTGCTAAAATTGCCCAGGCGAATGTTCCACTAAATGATAAGGCAGAATTTATTGAAGACAAAGTAAAAGCCAGGCAAACAGGTGATTTCCCTATCCTTGATCCGGGAGAGGTGGAATACATGGATGTTGCTCCTAACCAGATTGTTGGTTTGAGTGCATCTCTTATTCCATTCTTAGAGCATGATGACGCCAACCGTGCGCTCATGGGCTCAAACATGCAACGTCAGGCTGTTCCGCTCATCAAACCACAGGCACCAATTGTTGGTACAGGTCTTGAAGCAAAAGCAGCAAGAGATGCCCGCATTCAGTTGCATGCAGAAGGAGAGGGTGTAGTTGAGTTTGTTGATGCCAATGAGATTCATGTGCGTTACGAGCGTGACGAAGCCATGAAACTTGTGAGCTTTGAAGATGATTTGAAGATTTACAAGCTAACCAAGTTCATAAAAACAAACCAGGAAACCTCAATTACGCTCCGTCCTGCAGTATTCAAAGGTCAGCGGGTTAAAACAGGTGATTTCCTGACAGAAGGTTATGCAGTTAAGAATGGTGAACTTGCACTTGGACGAAACCTTAAAGTGGTGTTCATGCCATGGAAAGGATACAATTTTGAGGATGCTATCGTAATCAATGAGAAGGTTGTAAGTGAAGATCTCTTTACTTCCATTCATATATCTGAGTTTGAACTTGAGGTGCGTGATACCAAGCTTGGTGAGGAGGAACTTACTCCGGATATTCCGAATGTATCTGAAGAGGCAACTAAAGACCTTGATCAGTATGGCATAATCAGGATTGGCGCACAAGTGAAAGAGGGTGATATTCTTATTGGAAAAATAACTCCTAAGGGAGAAAGTGATCCAACCCCAGAGGAGAAGCTGTTAAGAGCCATTTTCGGTGATAAGGCTGGTGATGCCAAGGACGCTTCATTGAAGGCACCAAGTGGAACAGAAGGAGTTGTTATTGGTAAAAAGTTATTCCAGCGTGCCAAAAAAGATAAAAACTCCAAGGTAAAGGAAAAGACCGCTCTTGAAAAGCTTGAATTAATCCACGTTCAGAATGAAAAGGATATTCTTGAACTTCTTGTTGGCAAGCTTCAAATTTTGCTGAAAGACAAGAACTCTGCGGGAGTTTCCAACAATTTCGGAGAATTGATTTTTGGGAAAGGAGCTAAGTTTAACACCAAGGTGTTAACTACAATCGACTACCAAAATGTTAATCCTTTGGGTTGGACTGGCGATGAGAAAACGGATGATGCCATCAATACTTTGTTGCATAACTACAACATCAGGTTTAACGAAGAACTGGGCAGATATAAGCGTGAAAAGTTCAATATCTCTATCGGTGATGAATTACCTGCTGGTGTATTGAAGCTCGCGAAAGTATACCTTGCTGTCAAGCGTAAGCTGAAAGTGGGTGATAAAATGGCGGGAAGACATGGTAATAAAGGTATTGTAGCCAAGATAGTGCGTGCAGAGGATATGCCTTTCCTTGAGGATGGAACTCCTGTTGATATCGTGCTGAATCCTTTGGGTGTACCTTCCAGGATGAATCTTGGTCAGATTTATGAAACCATCCTGGGCTGGGCAGGAGAGAAGCTGGGAATGAGATTCTCAACGCCGATTTTTGATGGTGCTACAGTTACTGAAATCAAAGATCTTATCGACCAGGCTCAGCTGCCAAGTTTCGGTCATACATATTTGTATGATGGTGAAACAGGTGAAAGGTTCCACCAAAAAGCCACTGTTGGAATCATCTATATGCTGAAACTGCATCACATGGTTGATGATAAGATGCACGCCCGTTCAATTGGTCCGTACTCATTGATTACGCAACAGCCATTAGGTGGTAAAGCACAGTTTGGTGGTCAGCGTTTTGGTGAAATGGAGGTTTGGGCCCTGGAAGCATATGGTGCATCTAATATCCTTCAGGAATTGCTTACACTCAAATCAGACGATATCATAGGTAGGGCTAAGACTTATGAAGCCATTGTGAAGGGTGATAATGTTCCAAAAGCCGGTATTCCGGAATCATTCAATGTACTTGTACATGAACTGAGGGGACTTGGACTAGACCTTAAGTTTGAGAACTAGTAAATTGTAACCAAACATACCTGTGAGCCATCCCGCATTTGCGGGATGGCTTTTTTTATAACCAATAATTAGTGTTGAAATTGATCAGAAAGATGATTTGAAGAACTTCCAGGCATGCAAATGGACATCAATGTCACCTGGATAATCGTGCTTTCCCCCATTTACCTTGAGCAAAATGACCTGCTTTTGTTTTCCTGTAAATGCATACTCTTCTATTGTTTTACCGTCTGTGGGGTTGTTATCGGGGAGTAAAGCTTGTACTGGGTTATCCTTATATCCGACAAGTTTTGCCCAGTATTGAAATGTTTCATCAGTCGACCTCACTTTGCCAAAATTACCGCTTCCCAGAATTACCTCTCCACCTTCATAGGGATTGGTTTTGTCTGCTGTGCCGTTGACAATCATCATATTGATGGGTTTTTTACTTTGCGGACAATCAAGGTTTTCTTCTGCCGGCAGGTTTGCAATAATGGCTGTAATGGACCTGAATCGGTCAGGTATGGTCAACGCCAGTTTATACGCCATGTGTCCACCTCCCGATGTTCCTATGGCAAAGACTTTCTTTTTATCAATTTTGAGTTTTTTGCTGAAGTATTCAATCATCCCAGTAAAAAAAGCTTCTTCATTGATTTGTTCAATATTCGCGGCAGAAGGGGCTATTTTCCTACATTCATTCCAGAAGTTTTTATATCCTGAAGGGAAAACCGCTATCATATTTTCTTGATCACTAATGGAATCAAAAGATTTAACCCTTTGCATCATTTGCAGTCCATTTCCTCCGGAGCCATGCAAGACAAAAACAAGGCTAAATCCCTTTGAATCAACAGCAGGTTTATTGTAATGAAATACCCTGTAATGTCCCTCAATCAATAAGGAATCTGATATAACCTGAGCCTTCGCATAGAAATTGAATGTAAGCAGACAGATTAGAATGTATTTCATTTTTTATTTTAATTTACTCAATATCATTTTAAAAAATTAAAACTTAATGAGTTTATTCTGATTATTATAAAATAAGTAATCCTTGTAAAACAAAAAGGCTGCCTCACTTCATGTGAGACAGCCTTTTTTAGTACTATGTATAAATTAATTGAAAAGAGTTATAATCCAGTATGTAAGTCCTGCTAAAACAGCACTCACAGGGATTGTAAGGATCCAGGCTACAAGTAATGATGAGGTTACTCCCCATCGAACTGCACTTAACCTCTTTGTTGCTCCTACACCAATGATGGAGCCAGTTATCGTATGCGTTGTTGATACGGGAATACCCATTTGTCCGGTAAAAAACAGGGTAAATGCACCTGCAGTTTCAGCAGCAACACCTTCAAGAGGTGTCACTTTTGTTATTTTGGTACCCATTGTTTTTACGATTTTCCAGCCACCACTCATAGTACCCAGTCCAATTGCCAGGTAGCAGGATATCGGAACCCAGTTTGGAAGCTGACCAAAGTCCTGAATATTTCCACTGGCAATCAAAGCAGCTCCAATAATACCCATTACTTTTTGGGCATCATTTCCACCATGGCCAATGCTGAATGCTGCAGAACTGAAAAGTTGTAGCTTTTTAAACATGTTGGCAACGGAATAGGCTGTTGGAGTTTTGTATTTTTCAACATAGAGGTAAACCAGCATGAAAAGAATGGAAGTGAAAATTATGCCCCATACAATTGGGTAATTTTCAGATTTTTCTATGTCTTTTTTGAAATCTTTTTTAATATCAAAATTTTTAATTTTTGATACTATTTTAGTTTCATTTTTGGGGTCTAGTGGGAAAATAGTGTTCATTGCCACCATTGCACTATCCAGTGATATATTTCCAGTTAGATATGACTTTAATGGGCCTTTATATTTTTCTGTTTCAGTTTTTGCTATTTTATATTCTTGCTTAGCATCTTCATTATGAGAGGCTAGAGCTTCCAAAATTAAATAGTTATTAGCATTTCTTACTTCGTCTTTTAACCGGCTTATTTCAATATCTTTCAGGAGTCCACGGTTATAAGCAAAATTTACAATGGAGTCAGTTCCAATTTCATCATACAACAACAACTTGGGAATGAGTACATTATATATGTCTTTGGCAGCTTCTAATTTTTTTTGAGAGTCTGCAAATTTTGCCATTGATAACGAATCTGGTGTTGTTTGCTTGATTGTTAATTGCATCAATTCATGATCAATTTCAATTTTATCCAATTTGATAAATTTCTTGAAATTTTCATCCATTTTATCTTCTTCGAATTTATCAAAAAGCAGAACAGTCAAAAACGTCATCAGAATGATTATTCCCAGCCTTGCCCACATATTCCGCATGATTGTTACAATGGTAATGAATATGGAAATGAGCATACCAATAAGAGGGGCAAAGAAAATGAATAGTATAGTCTTTATAATTGTTTCATTTTCAACTATTTCACCGATACCAATATTTCCTTGATAGTCTATTAGTGCATGTGTTATGGCAGCACCCGCAAATCCTCCAATGAGTGTGTGGGAGGAGGAAGATGGAATACCATACCACCAGGTCAGCAGATTCCAGAAAATGGCAGCGATAAGTCCGGCAAGAATTACATTCAAAGTGATGAATTCTTTGTTTACAGTCTTGCTAATTGTGTTGGCAACTGCATGATCCTGAAAAATACCGAATGCTACAAAATTAAAAAAGGCAGCCCAAATTACTGCCTGCAAGGGTGTTAGTACCTTGGTAGAAACGACTGTTGCAATTGAATTAGCTGCATCATGAAAGCCATTGATGTAGTCGAACAATAAAGCCAAGATGACTATTACGATGAGAAGGGTCATGTGAGATTTTTTTCAAATAGGGTTTTGACCTAGGCATATTTGATAATGATGGATTCAATAACATTGGCTGCATCCTCGCATTTGTCGGTTGCAATTTCCATCACCTGGTATATTTCCCTTTTTTTGATTACTTCCTTGAAATCATTTTCGTTATTGAATAACATTTCAATACTCATGTCAAAAACATCATCAGCCTGATTCTCAATGCTGTTGATTTTGACCAATGCCTCAGTCATCTCCCTTAAATTCTTCATATTTCTCAGTCCGTTGACCGCCTTTTTTATTTCAACAGTTCCCTGCAGAATCAATTCAGCCATTTTATGAATACCTGTATCGTTAGGATTGATTTTGTAGAAATTGATTTTTTTGGCTGATGCATAAATATAATCTGCAATATCATCAAGCGCAGTAGCAAGCATGTGTATATCTTCCCTGTCAAGCGGCGTAATGAAGTTTCTACCCAATTCTGTGAATAAGGTGTGTGTGGAGTCATCATTTTTGTGTTCCATGTGCTCAATCTGACCAAGGATACTGGCTCTCTTGTCCTCATCAGATTCATACACCATTTCCTGTAATAATCCTCCCATCTTGTGAACGGTAACTGCTACTTCTTCAAACAAACTATAGAAGATTCTGTCTTTTGGGAGGAAAATTTTAAAAAAGGAATTTGTAGCCATTGATTTGAGTGATTTTGTCAGTAAATAGGTTTTTAATTAGCCGGATTTTTTAAAATAGGGATAGGGTAAAGGTATCAGTGTATTTTCAGCTCAAAGTTGATTAATGCAGTTGAACTGATGCCCCCTTTCACATTACCAAATTGTTAACAATCCTTTAGGAATGTGGAGTTTTAAAGTGTTTTCAAAAACCTCACTGTTGACTGACCTTGATTGGTTTGGATATTCAGGTAATAAATACCGCCTGATTTAAGTTTACCCGCCAATGCTGAGCCAGGAAAACTGATGTTTTTTAAACCCGACGATTGAACTCCCTTGAAAAGATTTCCCAGTTTAATGCCATTGGCACTCATTAGGGAGATTACAACTTCTCCAGATTTTGGTAAAACGTACTTGATATTGAGCTCATTCTTTACAGGATTAGGGTAGATGATAGTCTTTAAATCGAGTTCAGGCATAACGGGATTAAATAGTGCTGTAACCAGAGAGTTGCTGAGGTCCCGGTTCAGGTAAACATGGTATTCACCGGGTTGCAGGCTGATGGAGCTGCTTGTGCCGGATACGTTGATAGATGTTTTGGTGAGATAGCTATACCATGTTCCACTTGTTGGAAAGTTAACGTTGGTTGTTCTGGCAGACAAATCGAAATTCCCAACAACCACTATTTTGAGCGAATCAGTATTTACCTGAATTGTTTTTACTGTTCCAGCCAGGTCCATTGTATAATTGTTTCCGGTGAAAGTTGAGATAAATGAAGGGTTCTGGCGAAGCCGAAGGAGATTGGCGTAGACATCATAGAGAGCTCTTTTTGAAACATCGCCAAAATTTTCCCAAACCAATGGCTTATTGTCAAGCCTGCAGTTGTTGTTAACTGTACCGTTTGTGCAGGTGTTTATCGAGTAAGGGAATCCTATTTCTCCGAATTGCCAGAGCATTTTAGGTCCAGGAATCATTGCCCAGAAAGCTGCGGCCTGTCCCATTCTTTTGAGTGCAACCACGGAGTCTCGGGTAGAATAGGAGACAGACTGGTTACCGAAATTGAGGTTTTTGTACATCAGTCGTTCCTCGTCATGGCTCTCCATGTATCCCACCAGATGTTGTTTTTCCCAGCCTCTTCTTTGTGCACTGATGCCTCCAAAGTCACTGTCTTGCGCATAGCCCATGGTTGCCTGGTTAAAATTAAAATTGCCGTTCCCCCAGAGCATCATTCCATAATTAGCCAGTTCTCGTTCTTCGGAATTGTCGGCAAAATGTTCAAGGATGCAGTAAGAACCTGGTGAAACAGCCTGCATGGTGTCATAAATCCTTTTCCAGGTAGCCACCCTGGATGCGTCATAATTTCCCCATGCTGAAACATTATTGGGGTTGTTGGTTTGGGTAAATCCTTTGGACAGATCCCAGCGAAAGCCATCTATTTTGAAATTTGTAAGCCAGTGTTTAACAACCCTTGCTACAAGCTCTTTGGTTGCCGTTGATTCATGGTTAAAGTCGTATCCAACATTAAAGGGATGTTTTGCATCCGGATTTAACCATGGATTATCAGTTGCTGGTTTATTGCCAGCACCGTCCCAATACATGAGTGCATGTGGTGATGATCCAAAGGCATGGTTCATCACCATGTCCATTACCACAGCGATGCCCTGCTGGTGGCAGGCATCAATAAAATCTTTGATTGCATTTTCTGTTCCATAAAACTTATCAGGAGCAAAGAAATAATTTGGATTATAACCCCAGCTCAGGTTTCCTTCAAATTCCGAAAACGGCATCAACCCGATTGTATTCACGCCCAGTTTTTTCAGATATCCCAATGTGTCTTTCAATGTCTGAAAGTTCCGTGTTGCCACAAAATCTCTGAGTAGCAATTCATAAATAATGAGATTTTGCTTTTCCGGTCTTTTGAAATTTTGGATTTTCCAGGAATAGGTCGGTTTGCCCGGGTGCAACACACTCACGATTCCTGATGTTTTTCCCGTGGGATAGGATTTTAAACCGGGGTAAGTTGTGGCCGGAATAGTATTGTCATTATTGGGGTCAAGTACTTTTTCTGTATTAAAGTCGGCAACCTTGAGGGTTCCGTCTATCAGGAATTGGTAGGCATATTCTGCTCCTGGAATCAGTTTTCCAATCCTGATCCAGAACCTTGAACCATCAGGCGTTTTATTCATCTGAAAAGGTTCTGATTCGGTCCAGTTGTTGAAATCCCCCAAAACCGAAACCCTGCCTTTACCCGGAGCATAGAGCACAAGGTAAGCACTGGTATCTCCCCGTTCGTAAGTTATTCCATCTCCAAATCCTTCCGGAAGCGGTTTTACCGTTGCCGGTCCGGGTACAAAAAACTGGATACTATCTTTTACCACTATCCCGCCCGGAAATTGACCTTCGGCGATTATTTTTTGTGTACCACCTGTTTGCAGCAATGTGTTGGCTGAAATAGTTGAAGCTCCAGAGGCAGAACCGATAATGTTACCATTGAAAAATAGTTTAAGATCACTGGGGCCGTTCGTATTTGCAGTGATACTGATGCTTTCCCCAATTTTTTTGTCAATTGCCTGAAGTGTTCTGTTGAAATAGGGTTTGGATACAGGTTCATCGATGCGCACAAAATTGCCATTGTCGTATACGGGAATATACATATCCGAGCCATCATCATTTCTCAATACTTTGTTACCATTACCAGATCTGAAAAGGATAGCTATCTTTTGGATTTTTTCAATGCTGTTGGTTATCCCGAAGAAATTTCTCAATCCGCCACTGATGGTGAATGTCCATTCATTACCGCCAGTTGCAGGAGCGTTAGCTGCTCCAAGGGTAGTAGCCCAGGTGAATTTGACGTATTTCCAGTCGGCTGCATTACTGCTCAGGTTGGTAATTGCACCAATATGTACATAAACATCTGTTGCCGGCAAGTGGTCTGTTAAACCCTTGTTACCTGCATTGGCATTTGCTGATATACTTATGGTAGCGGAGTTTTCCTGAATGAAAGCGGGACTCCACCTGAGCACTTGTGCCTTCCCCGCAATAAATGCAATCAGGGTTATAGTAAGCAGTAATGTTTTTTTCATGATTCGTTTATGTTTGTGTACTATTTACACATAAACGAATATACCTATTATTTGATTAACCTGAACAATTTGTAAAACATGAAGAAATGCACAATGGCTAGGGCCTCAAAAACCAGGATATACCAGGGCCAGTTTCCGATGATCAGTGGGTTGTCAACGATTGGAGGGCTAGAAAGAAACATGTAATTTGAACCGGTGCTCCAGTTGAATAATCCAATCACCAGCGCAATAAACTGTATGATCACGAATGTTTTTAGCCAGGAGTTTTTTTCAGGTCTAAACCTGTGGTGAATAATCATAAATGAACATATCAGGAGCAGGCTGCCATGCGTAATAAAGTAACTGTAGAAGAAAAAACCCTGATCACCCAGATCAAATTCTGGGGTAATCATAGCGTGTATTCCGCCGGTTAGTCCGAAATAGAAAAACACCTGTGCCAGCGCGGTATTAAATCTGAATAATAAAATCATGCCTATGATGTTGCTGATACCACACAGGTGAAGTGGAAGGTTATTTTTTAAAGACCAGCTTCCGATCCATATGGCATAGGTGTTTTCAATCACCAGATTTACTATCAACAAAATTGCAATGGCCCGGGTATAGTATTTGTGTTTTGCCCATGAAGCCCAGAAGGGTAAAGACACCAGAATGACAATGATACCAACAACAGTTGCGATGCAGGCCCACCAAATTGGTGTCAGGGGTTCCATAATCACATGATTCTCCATCAATAGCTTTGTAACAATATCGTTAAAAAATATTAATATATATTTTTTTTATTTGTATTATAATGGTTGATAAATTGCCTTATGGGTGTTTTCAGCTTTAAATCTGCTTTTTTGATCTGCTTACTATGGTTTTTTCAGCTTCATTATAGCTTAGCGCAGGAAACCCCTCGTCAGTCAATTAAAGGATATGTAGTTGATCGTGCTATTCAACTGCCATTGAAGGGAGCATCGGTGATGCTGGAAGGAACCAATATCCGTCAGGCGGTGGCTGATAGTAACGGTTTTTTTCAATTTCGTGAAATACCTGTTGGTAGGTACATCCTTCGCGTTACGTTTGTCGGGTACCGGCAGATTCAAATGAATAATGTCAATCTCGAATCAGGTAAAGAGTTGTTCCTGAATGTAGAGATGGAAGATGCGGTTACACAAACTAAGGAAATCATTATCCGTTCGAATCTGAATAAAAGTCGTCCCCTGAATGACATGTCTATGGTAAGCGGACGCATGTTTAGTGTTGATGAAACCAGGAGGTTTGCTGCCGGGCTCAACGATCCTTCCAGGATAGCAACGGCTTTTGCCGGAGTAAGCGCAGCTGGAGATGGAAACGGACTAATCATACGCGGTAATGCTCCAAACGGATTGTTGTGGCGAATGGAAGGTGTTGATATTCCTAATCCCAATCATTTTGCCAGGGTTGGCACATCAGGTGGAGCAATCTCCATTTTGAGTGCCCAGTTGCTTGCTAATTCAGACTTTCTTTCAGGTGCTTTTCCAGCAGAATATGGCAATGCCCTTTCTGGAGTTTTCGATATCCGGTTACGTAAGGGTAACAAAGACAAACGTGAACATACCATTTCCCTGAGTACAATTGGTCTTGATTTTGCCACTGAAGGGTATTTTAAAAAGGGCTATGGTGGTTCTTACCTGATCAATTACCGCTATGGATTTCTTACCCTGATGCAGCAATTGGGTTTCAAAATTTCTGATGATAAAACTTCTTTTCAGGACCTCTCTTTCAATATTTATTTACCTGCTGGAAAGGCAGGAGCATTTTCAATATTTGGTTTTGGCGGACTGAGTTTGCAGGAAGATGAATTGGCTAAAAAGGAGTCTGACTGGCTGAATGATCCGTCTACACGAAGAGGAACGCTTGATAAAGCGGATGCGGGTATCGTTGGATTTTCACATCAGGTGCGTTTGGGTAGCAAGAGTCTGATTAGAACTATCTACAGTATCAATGGTTCTGGGTACAGAGAGGAAGACAATAGACTTGATGCATTTACAGGACCGGTTATCTTCACCCGGAAAAACCGATTCTCTGAAAGCAATCATATTCTTTCTACTGTGCTGACCCATAAGCTCACTAAAAAACAGGTAATAAAAACAGGACTGTACAGCAGTGGCAAAGGGTTTGATTTATTACAGCGGGAGGCTATAGGGAATACGCTCCGCGATAAAGTAAGGATGACCGGTAATACCAGATTAACGAATTATTTCCTGCAGTGGAAATGGGATCCCGGTGATCGGCTATCATTTCAGCTGGGCTTACATGGACAATACTTTGCGTTGAATAAAAAAGGTTCTGTCGGACCACGTGCAGGTTTGAGGTGGATGATTGGGCAAGGTCAATACCTGTCATTCGGACTAGGCTCACATGCTCAGACTCAGCCGATAGGAAATTATTTTGCGCGGATAAGGGTTGGGGCAGACACCCTCATGCCAAATCAAAACCTTGATTTCAGCCAGGCTCGGCACTATGTGTTGGGATATACGATACAGTTTGGGAAATTCTGGAATTTAAAGACTGAAGCATATTATCAGTGGTTAAGTCGAATACCCGTCCAGGCTTCAGTTGCTTCGAGTTACAGTGTTATCAATATGGTTGATGATTTTGCCATTGAGCGATTGGTCAACAAGGGAAATGGCTTGAATAGGGGATTTGAGTTTACATTGGAGCGTTTTTTAAATAACAGGTTTTATCTGCTGAGTACATTGAGTTTGTATCAGTCAACTTACCGGGCTTCAGATAATATCTGGCGCAGTACCCGCTACAATTCTAACTCATCATTTACCCTGGCTACTGGCAAAGAATGGACATACGGCAAGCAGAAAACATCATCTATTGGTCTGGATTTAAAATTAATTGCAGCAGGTGGAGTTCGGGTTTCTCCAATTGATCTGGTTAAATCAAAGTTGCAGCGTACAACCATTTTACAAGCTGGTAAAGTTTATACTGATAAGTTAAAACCAGTTTTCAGGATTGATTTTCAGGTTCAATGGAAGGTTCAAAGACAGGGCTTATCGGGCAGTTTTATACTGGGTATGCAAAATGCAATGAACAGAAAAAATCAGATTGGCCAGCGTTATGATGCGGCAAGCGGTACTATCGTTTATTCTTATCTGCTAGGTAGGATTCCGGTATTTGGCTACAAGATAGATTTTTAACCTCAAATTGTCATAAAATTGTCAAATTTGCATAGAGTTTTTAAGTAGTTATATAATTTTTTCCAATATTCCGTTTTTTGTAATAGATTTACTCTATCCAATTTCTGGTGGAGCCACTAATAACTCATTTTTTTAACAAACAAATAAAGCTCTATGGAAAGGAAAGAATTCCTCGGAAAATTGGGAGGTGGTATCGGACTCACCTGCGTTGCCTGCATGATGAATGCCTGTTCAAAGGAAGAGACAACCACACCAACGACACCAACAACACCAGCATTGTTGACTGTCAATCTTTCAACACAGATCACAGCTGTTGGGGATTATGTATCAGACAAAGGAATTATTGTAGTTAGAACTGCCGCTGGTAATGTAGCTGCAAGCTTTATTGCCTTTAACAACGAATGTCCACACAGAGGTAACGCGGTTACGTTTGTAAAGACAAATAACACTTTCAACTGCTCCCTGCACGGATCCAATTTTAATGCAGATGGCACGCTGAAAAATGGCCCTGCTACTACAGGACTTATCAAGAAGAATTTACAGGTTACTGGAACAACTCTCTCTGTTGTTAGTTAAGATCCTGTATAGCATTCCCTTCTCTTAAATTTAATTTCTGTTGAATAGAGTTGGGAATGTCATTTATGTAGTGACTTACATAAATCAAGGATGTGTCAGAAACCTGGCAAATGGCTTCGATCAATGATCTGAAGCCATTTGTTTGTGTAATATCCAGACCCTGACAGGGTTCATCAAGGATAAGGAGTGGAGGCGCTTTTACCAAAGCCCTTGCGAGCATTACCAACCTTTGCTGCCCCAAAGAGAGTTGATGAATCATACGTGTTCCAAGTTCTTCAATTCCGAGTACATTCAGCCATACATTGATTTTTTCAACCTGACTGTTATTTGGTTTTCTGAACAGTCCGATTGTATCAAACAGTCCTGATGCCACAGCATCAAACACACTTATTCCCTTATCAAAATAAAGATGCAGTTCAGGCGACACATATCCTATATTTTTTTTGATCTCCCATATTGACTCGCCCGATCCTCTTTTCCTTTCAAACAGCCATATATCATTGGCATAGGCCTGTGGGTTATCTGCTGTGATCAGGCTAAGCAATGTAGATTTACCAGCGCCATTTGGACCGGAAACAGCCCAACGTTCACCTTTTTTAATTGTCCAATTGATATTGGTTAAAATACTTTTTCCATTGTAGGAGATATTGACGTCGTTCATACGTACAACTTCATTGAATGGGAATGATTGAAGCGCATAAATGTCCTTTATGGCATTGACTTGGTTTTCAGAAAGAGCAGCCGCATCGCTATTCAAAGTTTGTCCGGTTATTCCGATTTCACCCTTGCTGTAAATTCTTTCTAATTTTCCATTTTTCAGTACAGCTGTTTTATCAAAATAATCCGGTATCTCACTAAGGGGAGCAATGAGTATTATCCTGATTCCCTTATCAATCAATTGTTTGATAACATTAATGAGTAATGCTCTTCCTGCAATGTCCAGACCAGTAAACGGACTATCCAATATTAACAATTCTGGTTCCTGTATGAGTGCTTTGGCAAGCTGAAGCCTTTTGTTTTCTCCATTAGACAATTGAATCATGGGCTTATCGAGAAGTGGTTTCAGTCCCAGCAAACTAATCCATTCATCATTATTGCCAGCTTGCAGTTTGGTCAGTTCAGCCTCTACTGTAAGCGCATCATCAGCATCACACGCGTTAAACCTTTGCTGGTAATAGAAGTTACTTACATTGCTGTTGTTTTTAAACTCATGCTGTTGTTCAATCAAGATGATGTGAGGGGATAGTTTGCGCCTATCCTCTGATAGAAAATTTATTTCGCCCCTGAAGAAAATCTTTTGGCTTATAGCCCTTGCCAGACTTGATTTTCCGCTTCCACTTTCACCAGTTATGGCCAGGTTTTCATCAGTATCAATGAGGAGGTTTATTTGCTTAAGAACAGGCTTGCCTCCAAGTTGTACAAATACATTGATACATTCAATTTGCATTTTCATCAGGCTGGAAATTAGTAGTTTAATGAGTAACCTATGAAGGCTTAATAAAATTTGGTTTTAATTAAAAGATTTGAAGTTAATCTCATTATATTTATTGTATCATAATTTTTTAAAATGAAAAAAAGATACTTTATAGCATTGGCATTTTTCGGAGCATTTTCCACACAAATACTTGCTCAGGATAAAAAAGTAGATATGGCTGTTCTAATTGAAGAACAGTTTGCCAATGCAGCTGTACAATATAAACTGCTTGAAAAGAATGTGCCAGATACCATGATGCCCAAGACACTTAATAAGCTGACCGGAAAAGTAGAGGTGAGCAATACAAAGTGGTGGTGCAGTGGTTTTTTCCCTGGCAGTTTGTTGTATATTTTTGAGCATACACAGGATCAGGAAATTCTTCGGATTGCAAAGAAGCGTTTGGCGATTCAGGAAAAGGAAAAGCATTACACCGGTAATCATGATCTGGGCTTTATGATGTTCAATCCATTTGGTAATGCATACCGTTTATTCAAGAATCCTGCAGACAAGACAACTATTGATACTGCTGCCATGTCTTTGATTACCCGCTACAGGCCGGAAATCAAATCCATTCAGAGCTGGAATAAGCGTCCTCCTTTTAATTGTCCGGTCATCATAGATAATATGATGAATCTCGAGCTGTTGCTTTGGGTGTCAGAGAACGGTGGTGATGCCAAATTCAGGGAAATTGCCATAAACCATGCCAACAGCACAATTGCCAATCATTACAGACCAGATTTTAGTGCTTTCCATGTTTTGGATTATGATCTTTCAACGGGTAAACTGATTGCCGGTAAAAATCACCAAGGCTATAACGACGCATCCACATGGGCACGTGGTCAGGCATGGGGTTTTTATGGATTTACCATGATGTACAGGTTTGTAAAGGATGAGCGTTATCTGAATCAGGCAAGAAATATCATCAAGTTTTTGATGAATCATCCGAATATGCCTGAAGATTTAATCCCTTACTGGGACTTCAATGCTCCCGATATTCCCAATGCGCTGAGGGATGCATCTGCGGCTTCTGTTTTGGCTTCAGGTTTACTTGAACTTTCCCGCTATACAAAAGGGAAAGAAAGCAAAATGTATGTTGAAGCTGCACGCAAGATTATTGTAAAGCTGGCGTCTGACGAATACAGGGCAAAGCAGGGCGAAAACGGAGGATTTGTGTTGATGCATGGCGTAGGACACCTGCCTGCAAAATCAGAGGTTGATGTTCCGCTTACATATGGAGATTATTATTTCCTGGAGGCCATGCACAGGTATAAAAACTGGATTCTGAACTGATCTTAAACAGCTATGCAGTTATGTCTGTCTATTTACTGGATGAAGAAGAAATCTGGTTTCCTCCCTCACATGAATATGAATTTGACTTGGTGGCAGTTGGAGGCACTTTGACACCTGAACGGGTGTTAAAGGCCTATAGTATGGGTATTTTTCCATGGTACAATGAACCTGATATGCCGGAATGGTTTTGTCCGGTGGAACGTTGTGTTTTTTATCCTGATACTTTTATACCATCAAAATCCTTACAACAGGCTGCCCGTAAACAAAAATGGACATATACAACAGACAAGTGTTTCAGTGATGTCATCAAGCACTGTGCAGGTAATGGCAGGGAAGGTAATACCTGGATATTACCCGATATCATCAGTTGTTATAAAAAGCTTCATGTACTTGGCTACGCTCATTCGGTTGAAGTTTGGCGGGGAGATGAGTTGGTTGGGGGGCTATATGGCATGGCAATTGGAAATATATTCTGTGGGGAAAGCATGTTCAGCAGGGAATCCAATGCTTCAAAATTCGCATTTTGGAAGCTGGCTGAAATTGCAAATTCTCTGAATTATGGTCTTATTGACGCACAATTGGAAAATGCGCACCTGATGTCTATGGGAGCCAGTCTGATTGGGCGGAATGAATATCTTGAATTACTTGAGGCGTCAATAATGGATAATGGACTGAAAGGGCGGTGGCGAGATGTAAATTCACTATAGTCTGCCTGACTTTGATTCAAAAGCAATGACTGAAAGAATGCTGCTTTCCTTGAATTTAAAGTTAAGGTAGCCGGAGAATTCTGATTCACAAGTTATATCACTGATGTTTGTGCCGGCTGCAACTCCACTTAAATCTTTTGGGATAAAGCCATTTAGTTTTCCTGTTTCAACCCATTGTTCTCCTGTTTGATATTTTTCAAATCGGTAGGCTTCAGGCAGGGCAATGGCATCGAAGAATTCAGTTGAAAAAAATTGTTTCAATCCTTTTTTTTCCTCAGTCAATAAGTTAAGCGTATCTATATATTGGTATAATGCATTGAAATGTTCAAAAGTATTGTTCAGCCTTTTTTCAAAATCATCTGTAAAGCAGTCGGTGTTGGGTTCTATTAAAGTGAATAATTCAGGTTGAAATGAATTTATCTCACGGAACAACTCACTTCTCTGGTCCATTGATTGTATATGATGAAGACAGAGTGAAGCATTTACCATTAACTGTGTTGAATTGCCGGGTATTTTCGTTGCCAGTAACTTGAAATCAATTTCTTCAATAGACGAATGCACTGGGACAAAATTCAGTTCAAAATGTAGTTCCTTTGATAATTCAATCAAGTTTCGGGTAGTGAAATCAAGTGCAGGTCTAAATATTTCAATACCAATCAATGTGACCTTCTCAATATGAGGTATCCTGTCAATTTCTCTGAGTAGCTTTTCCATTTGAAGACCCCGTCCAATTCCTATGTCCAGCATAGTTATTTGACTATGGAGACTTGCATGCTTGCACAAAAGAGAATTGATTATTTCTTGTGCTTTCAGCACGATAGGGAACTTGTTGGCAAGGATATCAAACAAAACAATTTGCGGTATCGCCAGATTCTGCAGGTAAGTATTTCTAACCTCCTCCGGGGATCTAGCTTCCTGTCTGTATTGCAATGCTCTTTTCAAATCTGCCAAAAGGGCAGGGTCTGATTCAATTGGAAATTTTTGTAAAACACCTGAAATTATATCATTGATCATTCAGACGGATTTCATCAAATTATATATGGTGTTTTTTAATGCGTCACTCACACCAACAACAGGTAGACGAAACGACTCTTCAACTATGCCCATAGCTGAGAGATAGGCTTTGACGCCACCCGGACTACCTTCCGCAAAAAGAGAATGGATGATTGGGAGCATTTTTTCATGTATCGGCCTTGCTTCTGAAAAATTCCCTTTAAGGCATTGGTTGACCATTGTGGAGAATTGAGCAGGATAAGCGTTTGCAACCACAGAAATCACACCAATCGCACCGCATGCGATCAGAGGAAGGGTTAATCCGTCGTCACCACTTATCAGTTCAAAACCATCAGGTTTATCACTGATTATCTGCATCATTTGCTCCATGTTGCCAGAAGCTTCCTTTGTGGCAATAATATTCTTGCAATCCCTTGCTATACGAAGAGTTGTGGCAGCACTTACATTCATGCCTGTCCTGCCGGGTACATTGTACATGATTACAGGAAGCGGAGCGGCATCATTGATAGCCTTGTAGTGTTGATACAGGCCTTCCTGATTAGGTTTGTTATAATATGGACTTACAGATAAAATAGCACTGTAACCTGTAAGGTCAAATGTGGAGAAAGAATTTATAATACTTCGGGTATCATTTCCGCCAATTCCTGCTACCAGTTTAAGTTTATTTTCATTGTATTCGGATACCAATGAAAAGATCTCCTGTTTTTCTTCTTTGGAGATAGTCGCATTTTCTCCGGTTGTGCCAAGAACAACAAGGTAATCAACCTTGCCATGAGTGAGATGGGTAACCAGTTTTTTTAAACCAAGTTTATCCAGGTCGCCATTTGGCGTGAAAGGGGTTACTATGGCTACACCTGTACCTGAAAAAGGATGATTAATCATGGGGTATTAAACATTTTGACTTTCTTCAATCCACCTGCCCATATTGGCAAATTTATCTATCCGTTGATCTATTCGTGTTTCCGGTTCTAAGGGTTTCAGCTCATCGAGAGCAGATAATATTTGCTTTTTCAGCATTGCTGCAGCTTCATCCGGATTCCAGTGAGCACCGCCAACCGGTTCAGGAATGATTCCATCTACTAATCCAAACCCAAGCATATGATCGGAGGTCAGTTTCAGTTCTTCTGCTGCTTTTTCCTTCTGCTCCCAGCTTCTCCATAAAATAGAACTACAACTTTCAGGGGAAATGACGGTATACCATGTATTGGCCATCATGTAAACGCGGTCTCCCACGCCTATCCCCATGGCACCTCCGGAGGCACCTTCTCCTATGATGATACAGATGACCGGTACCTTCAACCGTAGCATCTCAAAAATATTTTTGGCAATGGCTTCTCCCTGTCCACGTTCTTCAGCTTCAATACCCGGGAATGCGCCAGGAGTATCTACAAGCGTTACAACAGGTTTATTGAATTTTTCAGCAAGTTTCATCAGACGCAGGGCTTTGCGATATCCCTCCGGGTTTGCCATACCAAAGTTTCTGAGTTGCCTCATTTTTGTATTTACACCTTTCTGCTGACCCAGGATCATGACCGTTTGACCGTCTATTTTCCCGAAACCACCAACAATGGCTTTGTCGTCTTTGAAACTCCTGTCGCCATGCAATTCCACAAAGTCGGTGCACATTCTTTCAATATAAGAAAGGGTGTAAGGCCTGTCAGGGTGCCGGCTAAGTTGCACTTTTTGCCAGCTAGTCAAATTTTGAGTAATCTCAATTTTCTTCTCCTCAATTTTTTCTTCGAGCTGCCTGATGGAGTCAGTGAGGTCCAGGTTGTTTTTTTCAGCAGTTATTTTCAATTGCTCAATCTGATCAAAAAGATCTTTGATTGGCTTCTCAAACTCCAGAAATTGTCTAGTACTGATCTCTGCCATAAATTAATAAAGATTTCAGTGGGGGGTAAAGGTAATGAAAAAACACATTTGTCAGTTTTTTACCACATTCTCTGTCAAAACAGTTTTTGCTGTAGTTTAAATGTTGATTAATGTAGCGAAATCGTTTTCGTTTATATTTTTTCCAATCTTTTAGTATTTTATTAACATTGGTGTTGAGATTCCTTCTAAAACGAAAACTAAATGCTATCTTATGCGCATGAAAAAATGCCTGTGGATGCCAAGAAATTTGGCCACAGCAATGTTTTTATTAATTGCTTCCTTAATTGCCCCAGCAGAAATTTTAGCACAACAGAAGTCAGTCACTGGAACAGTAAAAGATGAGACTGGTGAAGCCCTTGCTAAAATTTCCGTTGTATTAAAGAACAGTCAGTCCGGAACAACAACAGACGGTGCAGGATCTTTTAAGATCAATGCTTCACCAGGCGATGAGCTTGTTTTTTCTTCCTCAACATATGAAAGCTTCACACTTAAAATAGGATCTGAGTCCAATTACCTGGTTGTCCTGAAACCCAAGTCATCATCTTTGAATGATGTTGTGGTTGTGGGATATGGCAAACAAAAAAAGGTTAATCTGGTAGGTGCTGTTTCTCAGGTTAATGTTGATGAAAGGTTAGTAAGCAGGGCATTACCCAATGCTTCTTCTGCCTTGACTGGATTGGTTCCGGGCTTACAGGCTGTGCAGTCATCTGGTATGGCTGGAAATAATGATGCGACTCTCCTGATCAGGGGACTTGGAACCGTTAATAATGCAAGCCCCCTCATAGTGGTGGATGGAATGCCGGATGTGGATATCAACAGAATCAATATAAATGATATTGAAACTATTTCTGTGCTGAAGGATGCCACTTCCTCATCAGTGTATGGTTCCCGCGCTGCCAATGGTGTAATCCTGATCACCACACGGAGTGGAAAGGGAGCTAAAAAAACTTCACTGAATTTTACCAGCAACAGTTCAATCATCGCACCTACCCGTGGTCAGGATTTTATGGATGACTACTCAAGGGCATTGTTAGTACAGCAGCGTCGTACAGCAGTATCAACGCTTCGTGGAAATCAGTTGTTCAGGGATGGTACAGTTGATCAGTGGTTGGCAATGAGCATGATAGATCCGGTGAAGTTTCCTAATACAGATGTATGGGACATTATTTTACGTCAGGGTTCCTTCCAGAATTATAACCTTTCTGCAACAGGAGGTAATGAAACTTCTAACTTCTATGTTTCAGCAGGACTCAAGGATGAAAAAGGATTGCAGCTTAATAACGATTACAAGCAGTACAATGCCAGGTTTAATTTTGATTCTAAAATTAAAAACAACATGAATGTTGGATTCCGGTTTAACGGTAACTGGTCCAATTATATATATGCTCTTGCTGAAGGTTTTAATGATCCTTCATCATCGAATACTGCCGGAAATGACATGCAATATGCGATAGCCGGGCTTTTGCCTTATGATCCAAAGACTGGATATTTTGGTGGTGTCATGGCTTATGGGGAAGATCCACAGGCTTACAATCCATATACCCTTTATATAAATTCCCTATCAAGAAGAACAAGACAGGAGTTAAATACCCAAATGTTTTATGATTGGGCGCCAGTTAAAGGATTGACACTTAGGGCTGATTATGCATTGAATTACTATAACCAATTTCAATATCAGGCTAATACGCCTAATCAGGCTTATAACTTCCAGACCCAATCATTCGGAAGCAGGGTTTATGTTGGACAGAATGCCGGTATATCCAACAATACATCAACTGGATACAAAACATTGTTCAATGCACGTGCTAACTATAACAAAAGGTTTGGAACAGACCATGACATTGCAGCAATGTTTGTTTACAACGAGGAATTTTGGTACGACCGTAGTCAGGGTAGTTCCAGAAATGACAGGCTTCACCCTTCCCTTACAGAGATTAATGCTGCCCTTACTGATATCCAATCTACCAGCGGTAACTCTACTACAGAAGGACTTCGCTCTTACATTGGAAGGTTTAACTATACTGGATTCAATAAGTACCTGTTTGAAGCCAATGTGCGTGTTGATGGTTCTTCCAAGTTCCTGCCTGGCAGTAGATTTGGTGTTTTCCCATCTGTAGCTGTAGGCTGGAAATTTACAGAAGAAGAGTTTGTTCAAAAAGTGACTGACAGGTTTCTAACAAGTGGTAAGTTCAGGGCATCTTACGGCAGCCTTGGTAACAACAGCGGAGTAGGTAGGTTTGAACAACAGGAGACCTTAAGCAATATCAACTATGTTGTTGGAACTGCTGTACAACGCGGTTTTGCTAACAGTAAAATGATTAACAGGTTCCTTACCTGGGAAACAACATCTGTGCTTAACCTTGGTCTGGATCTGGCATTTATGCGCAACAGACTTACAGCTGCCATTGACTATTATGACAGGCTTACAACTGGAATGAATCGCCCATCAGAGTTTTCCATTTTCCTTACCGGAGCATACAGTCCGCCCCCAAGAACAAATATTGGAAATTTGCGTAACCGTGGTATTGAGTTTGATTTATCCTGGAAAGACAGGATTGGTAAAGTTCAATATGGAGTTAATATGAATGCTTCATACAACAGAACTAACCTGGAGCAATGGAATCAGCAGTTGTTGAGGGGAAACATATTTATCAACATGCCTTATCAGTTTGTTTATAGTTATGAAGATATGGGTATAGCACAGAGCTGGGCTCAGATTTATAATACAACGCCACAAGGAGCCGCTCCTGGTGATATCCTACTCAAAGACCTTAATGGTGATGGCAGGATTACAGCTGATGACCGTAAGGCATATCCCGAGTTGCAGCAAGAGCGTCCAACAACAACTTTTGCATTGAATGCATTTGTCTCTTACAAAGGGTTTGATTTATCTGTTTTTGTGCAAGGTGCTTCCGGACGAAAAGATTATTGGTTGAATATTTACAACAACACCAACTTCAATAATGCAAGATATGCCGCATCATGGGAACATCTCAATAATCCCTGGTCTTGGGATAACAGGGCTGGTCTCTGGCCAAGACTTGGTGGAAGCGGAAACAACCGTCAGGCTTCTACATTCTGGCTTGATGATATGAGCTATCTGCGTGCGAAAAATATTCAACTCGGTTATACCATTCCAGGAAAGGCTTTGGCCAGATTGGGTGTAACAAACCTGAGGATAGTTGGAACTGCAGAAAATATTGGTACACTTACAGCCTATCGTGGTTTAGATCCTGAAAAACAGGGCGACGATAACAATGTATACCCAATTAACAAGTCTTATTCAATCGCCGTTAACCTTAGCTTCTAATACTTGCAACAATGAAAAGAACAATGAATAAAATAAAATGGGGCAGTTACATGCTGATTGCTTTGTGGGTACTCGGACTTTCTTCCTGTAAGAAAGAATTGCTTGACAGAACACCTACAGGGGAACTTGCTGCTACAGTTTTCTGGAAAACGGAAGCAGATGCAACTATTGCCCTGATGGCATCGTATGCAGCAACGAGGGCTGTGTTCGACCGCGATTATTATTTCGAAGGTCACAGTGAATACACAAGAGTACGCGGCACAAGTGCCACGAATGGCAATATTTTACGTGGTGACGCTTACCAGGGTGCTAACTATAATCCTTCAGGATATGGTGGAAGTTTTGATAAATATTTCCGGTATCTCTATGGTTCAGTAAACCGGGCAAATTATGTGATCGAGAATATAAATATCAAAATGCTTCCAAATGCCACAGGAGCAACCTTAACAAATTTAGAAACAATACTAGCTGAAGCCAGACTTTTGAGGGGAATGACTTATTTCAGGCTGATATCGATGTGGGGGGATGTTCCTTACATCAGCAAAATTATCTATGATAACAGCGAGGTTAAAGAAGTTTCCCGAATGCCTATACAACAGGTAAAGGATTCAATTATGGCAGATTTTGATTATGCTGTAGCCAAATTACCGGCTAAATCTCTTGGATTAGGAAGAGCTGCCAAACCTGCAGCACTGGCGTTCAGGGGTAAGCTAAACCTTTACTGGGGAAGCTGGAAAAAGAATGGCTGGCCAGAGCTTGAGGGATTTCAGCAAAATGCTAGTGAAGCTACAGCTGCATTTACGGCAGCTGCGAATGATTTAAAATCGGTTGCGAACGACTTTGGACTCACTTTATATAAAAATGGTGATCCAGGTCAGATTGATGTTTTGGGCAAGGCTGACATCCTTCCCAACTATTATGAGTTGTTTACTCCCAAGGCAAATGGAAATCCAGAAATGATTATGGTATTTACCCACAACGGAACACCAACAAACCCATCTCAGGGAGAAGAACTGATGCGGGATTTTTCTGGCAGAACAATTGAAGGATCTCAGTGTTGGGCATCCCCGAGGTATGAGATTGCCGACCGATATCAGCTGATAACTACGGGTGATTTTGCTCCTAAAATGGTTCAGTTAAATCCAACAACAAATCCAGCTGCCCGGACCACATTGAATTCCGCAGTGAATCCCAATACATATGCTAACAGAGATTATAGAATGAAATCTAGTATTATGTGGGATTATGAACAAACAATTGGTTTGACATCTCTAAAGTCTACCGGGTTTTCTCCTTTTATTTATAGAACATGGGCTGCAAATATTACACTCAATGGGACTAAATACATAACCTACAATACCGATGGTTCTAATTCAGGCTATGTATTTAGAAAGTTTGTTAGAAATTATCAAGGTTTAGGTCGATCTGAAGGGGATTATGCATTTCCTGTAATGCGTTTAGCTGATGTTTACCTGATGTATGCTGAAGCTTCAAATGAAGTAAGCGGTCCTTTGGCTGATGCAGTAGCCTTGGTAAACAGAGTAAGGGCAAGGGGAGCTCTGCCTGCACTGGCACCTGCAAAGTATGCCAGTAAGCAGGACTTTTTTAATGCTATTGAACAAGAGCGTATCATTGAACTTGTTGCTGAAGGTCACAGGGGATTTGATCTCCGCAGGTGGAGAGCAATTGAGCGTGTTTGGGGTGGACCTGGTGGCCCTGGAGTATGGCGGCAAGACACATGGGGTGCAAATCAGCAACGCTATTATCAGAATACAATTGACAGGGTATATCAGCAAGATTATATATTCAGAATACCACCAACAGAGCGTGATCTGAATCCTAAACTCACTCAGAATATCCCCTGGAGATAATCACTTGGATGAAGCAATATTGAAAACCCTAAAAAGAGATTTAATGACAAGAATATATAAGACTTTAATTGCCATCATATCCATTACGGCAATTGCTGTGAGCTGCTCAAAGGATGTTCCTGTAGATGAAGACGGTCTTCTCATCACTGAGCGTCAGGAATGTTTTGTGAGTAATTTTGAACTGCTTGGTTCAGACTTTGTTACCGTGAGAGCTGCAGTGCCCGTTATTGATACAACAGCACAGACAATTAACGTTACTGTACTCTTTGGTACAGACCTTAAAAATGTGTATCCGCAGTTCACATTGGCTACTGACTGTAAGCTTGATCCCAAAGTGACTGGCAGAACAGATCTGTCGGACCTGGCAAATCCCAAAAAATATACTGTTGTTTCCGGAAATCGGAAAATCAGGAAAGAATACAGCTTGAATATTAAATTCCAATAACCAAAACTTTCTAAAACACTTAAGATGCGTTTCATCAAAAAAAATATAGCAGTTCTGGTTGTTTTCTCAACTTTACTATTCTCTTCTTGTCAGAAAGATGAATATGTTGTACCTGATCCTGTTTCAGATCTGACCAACGACTGCATTAAACGTACTATCGGACCCAATATAGTAAGCCTTCCTATTGAGTTTGCTTATGCAATGGCTATACCTAAAAGTAAAGGTAAACTTGTCTCTGCTCAGGTTGAAGCATCTATTGCTGGTGCTACAGGAACTTACCTGGAGCATAGGTCATATTTTACCAATACCAGTGGTGTGGATGTGCCTGTTACAGTTGGTATTCCCTCCTCTAATGAAGGTAAAGCCACAAAAGTTACGTTCTCTGTGGATACCACTGCGGCCACACTTCGTTACTTTTATGTTATACCAGAGGAAGCACGCGGACAGTCAGTAACCTTTACTTTTTCAGCAACCAGCAGTAATGGTCAGACTGTATCCTACAAAATGGGGCCATACACAATAGCTAAAATGGGCATCAAGAGGAATATTGCAGTTTCTAATGGCAATCTTGCTTATGTTTCAATTGAAAATATGACCGCATATACCGCTGCAGAGGCAGCAGCAAATGCAGGTAAGGTTGATCTGGTTTATTTATACAGGGCTACTCCTACAACATTTACACATGCCCTGGTTTCACCAGGTGCTGAGTCTATATATTTACCTGGTGTAACTTTACCGTCTGGTGTTAACCGCAGTACAAAAGTTCGGAAGGTGTTTAACCTGCAAGACAGAAATCTGGCGAATCTCCAGTTCGGTATTTATGTGGATGACAAGGATTTGCAGGAAGTAGATCTGACTGATGCTCCTAACTACGCGTTGGGATTGCGGGCAGAGGCAGGTACCTGGGTGGAAACTGCCGATAAAAAATACAAAGCCTACATATTCGTTAATTCCGTCAATGCCAACGGCAGTG
The DNA here is from genome assembly GCA_945862385.1 of Chitinophaga pinensis. Taxonomy (GTDB): domain Bacteria; phylum Bacteroidota; class Bacteroidia; order Chitinophagales; family Chitinophagaceae; genus Pollutibacter. The sequence goes on along the minus strand of CAMAXV010000003.1, from coordinate 184,378 downwards.
CCGTTATCAGTATGCTCAGGTATACGTTATAAATGTTTAGATATGGTACGGGAAAAACGATTTTTCATCATTTTGATGATGTTGGCGATACAAAGCCTTAGTTATTCCCAGCCATTTAATCATCCAGGAATTAACCAAACTAAAGGGGACTTGGATTTTTTAAAAAAAGTCATTCTAGAAGGAAGGCAGCCATATCAGGCTGCCTTCCTCAGGTTAAAGGCAACTGCAGACACTCCTTTCAGGATTCAGGCCTATGCCCATGTTTTGCGCGGTCCTTATGGTAAACCGAATATAGGTGGTGATGATTTGAGGAATGGGGCGAATCTGGCGTATGATAATGCATTATTGTGGTATTTAACAGGAGAAAAAAAATATGCAGGAAAGGCGATAGCCATTTTAAATGCATGGTCCGCGACATTATGGGATTTTGATTTCAATGATGCGAAATTACTTGCTGCATGGACAGGCCATTTGTTATGCAATGCAGCAGAACTTCTTAAGTATAGTCATTCAGGATGGTCTTCAGAAGATCAGGATAGCTTTCGTGGGATGTTACAAAAAGTGTATTATCCACTTTTGAGATATTATTATCCTCAGGCCAATGGGAATTGGGATGGTGCTATCATTCATACTCTCCTAGCAATTGGTATTTACCTTGATAACAGAGAAATGTTCAACAATGCGGTAAATCATTATCTGCGGGCACCCTTTAATGGCAGTATTTTCAAGTATATATATCCAAACGGGCAGTGCCAGGAAACGCCTCGGGATCAAGCGCATGTTCAGCTTGGATTGGGTGAGTTCGCAGGTGCTGCTCAGGTTGCATATTCTCAGGGTGTAGATTTATTTGCTGTTGGGAATAACAGACTTGCGTTGGGTTTTGAGTTTACAGCGCGTTATTTGCTGGGAGAATTGCCCTCGTGTTATTGCAAGATATCAGACAGGGCAAAAGCATTACGTGATGATTATGAAGTTGTTTCTGTACATTATAAAAATTTGGGCATAGCCTTACCATGGACACAGCAAGCCGCTGATTCCATAAGACCCAAAGCCTCACGAAGCATTTTAAGCTCAGTTAGGGAAATCACTCGAAAAGGAAGTAGTCAGCAATTATTAGATCAACCGTACAAGAACGGATATATTTCAGGGGCAAAGTTCAATACTGGGCTTAAACCTTCCGAAGATGCGATAATTGTTAACCCTGGTGAATCGGTTCAGGACGCCATTAATACAGCTTCAGTTAATAATAAATCTGTTTTTTTAAAGTCAGGTATTCATAAAATACCTCAAACCTTGAAAATACCTTCAAACACCCATTTATCAGGTAATGGTGCAGCCACAATCCTATTTTTGGATCCTTCATCTGCTTCAAGAGATGTTATGGAGAATGCTAATCCTGAAATAAGTAACATCAAAATCCAGAATCTCGTTGTTGAAGGTTCGAATAAAACAGACCCAGGTCAGGATCCAAATTCAACCAGATCTTACAGAGGAGGATATAACAGGGGGGGTATTATTTTCCGGGCAAATAAAACGGGTCAAATAGATAGCATCTTATTGAGAAATGTTACGCTCCGCAATTGTACTTACAATGGTGTATTTATCAGTGGAGGGAGTAATATTGAAATCGTAGATTGTGATTTCAGTGAAAATGGCGGGAATGTAGTACCGGGGCCAAAACTTCAGCATAACCTGCTTTTGTCTCATTGCAGCAATATAAAAGTTTCTGAAAGCCGACTATCAACTTCTCCATTTGGGGCTGGTTTAGTTTTGGATGCATGTAACAACGCAGTAATTCAAAATAATGAGATTGCAAGAAATGCATTTCATGGCGTTTTGATCAATGAATCAGCACGGGTTTTAATTTCTGATAATCTTATTGAAGCGAATGATGCTCATGGTATTATGCTTCCATTTTTACATAATGGTTCCAAAGATGTTACCATCCGTTTAAACCTGATACATTACAATGCAGGTATGGCCATTGTTTCTTATGCTACTTCCCGCATCGAATACCCCGTAAATACAATGGTTGGTAATACATCCTCTACCAAACAGACCCTGTTCAGCAATGAACAAAAAATATTTACCGGGGACGATTTCTAAACTTATTGATTCAATGGGATTTCATACTCAGCTCCCGGAGGAACATTAAATCGTCTTTCATTCACTTTTACAAGTGTTTTTTGGTTACAAAATATGATCAGCTTACCATCAGAAATTCTCACACTCCCTGATCCATTTAGCGTGCTGCTCGTAATGGAATAACCTTTGTAACGAATTTCCTCTCCCTTTCCCAGATAAAGTTCTGATAAGTTTCCATTTGTTAAATGGACTAAGCCAAAAGAGCCCTTGAATGACCAGTTATCATGTTGATGTGAATTTGCTGGTTCAGTTGACTGAAAAATAAATTGTTCCAGGTTGTTCTTATTTTTCACATGTAAAGCAGTAAAAGTATTTGATGAATTTGTTTTGATGCACTCAGCCTGTAATACAGCGTTGTTGTTTTTTCCGATAAACGGTTCATAAACTGCTATAAAAGGCCTGCTCCGTGCTTCACCAAGTTGGTGACTAACCAATGTTGGCGTTGGAATACTTCTGAATTGCGGAGTAACAGTTTTAGTTGGTGGAGCCATCCCCTTATAAAAAATCCTTTTTTCCTCTCCCGTATATATTGCACGCATAAATCTGGGTACTGTATCTTTCTCGTTATCCTTAATGCCAAATAATGCTGTCAGGTTTTTGCTGTATTCACCTGTAGTTTGCACATTTTTGATATATCGGAGTCCGGGTGGATCAAATGGCTTCTTTGCCAAAGGAAGTGAATCTGCAGTTAATGTGATCAGTTTATTAGCAGAATCCAGCAGTTGTAAATCCTGACCGATGTTATGATAGACATAACTGTTGTGCAACGGGTGATCAGACCGGTAAATGTCCAGGTAATATCCTGTATTGGCTGATGTTCTTATTATAGCCAGGGTCCTTTCCTGATTTGTATTGGAAGCCAAATCATTGTATCGGGTGGTTGTAAAAGAGAAGTTAGGAGATACTGCTGGCAGATCCGCTTCAGGTTCCATGGCAGTTAGTTTAATTTCACCGATTTTTTTTGCACCGCCTCCACCTTTAAATACTGTGGCAGGTCCTGAAATACCTCCAGCGATAACAGTGTTGTGCGCCCCCCATTGTGCATAATAATTGACATGCATCGGATCTTCATAGGTAAGGCCATTACCCGGATCAGGAGCCATTACTGTTCCGGATCCATAAAGCTCAACAGACATGCCATTGGCATGATTATGGTTGTATGTTGCACCCTGAACAACATACATCAGTGCTGATTTTGGTTCTGAACCATTGCGTTGAAAATATGCTTTTGCAAAATCAAGCTGTCCACTCCTTGACCATGTATATTCAGGGTTACTTTTATCTTCAGTAAGCTGGGGTAAATAGCATAATAAACCCAGGTAGTCTGCCTCTTCCCGTTTATACCCTTTCTCAGCTTTGAGTTTTTTCATTGCAGCAGTTAACTGAGGCAATAGCGGATGCTGATAGTTGCTGGCCATCAATAGGCCGATTTCAAGGGAGAGTGGACTTTGTGATGCGGGCCCAGTATCCCCAAAAGTAGGAGCCTGCAAATTTGGGAAAGAATATTTCAACATCACATAAGAAGCATCCAGCAGCGCAGGATTGTCTTTGAATACTGGAATTCCATTTTTTTCGAGGGCAAGGGAAGCGGTTAGCAAACTACTTACTGGAAAGTTATGATAGCCTCCAGGTTCTTTCCAGTGGCCGTCTGGTGTTAGCCATTCCTTTACCACTGAAGGCATACTGAGGTGACCACATCCGCCATTGATTGTATCTTTTGTTGTTACGAAATTCAGGTAATAATCCTTTTTTGTCTTGTCTTCCAGCGCCATTGCTGAAAACACAAGTGCAGGTGTTTGAGCTGCAAACCAATTGTTATTCCAGAAGCCCCTGAACGTCATGGTGTGTGCAATTTTATCAAAAACAGGCTCATACCATTTAGTTTCATAATTGTTTTTTCTCAGGTAATCATAAAGGAAATCATAAATCAGTGGCATCGCTTCGTAGCTGCCGTCTCCTAATGTCTGAATAGAGAGGAATCCCGTTCTGCATGGACCTTGTATTGGATTTTGATGGTACGCACCTCTTGCCCACTGCGAAAGGATGTCTGCTGCAAACCTTGCATAGCTGGTATCGCCACTTAACCAGTATATTATCGCTGCATCAAGTGCCAGGGCATTGATTTTCTCATTGATATTATCGACAAATGTCTGGGGATCAGCCCACTCCTTTCTGCCATCAGGTGAATTGACTTGCATCAACATACAGATCGAGGTATCGTTTGGCACCAGCTCTTCAATGGTGGGTTGTCGGTATGTATATCCATCTTTGCTGATGGGTTGACGCTTATGTGGTGCAACCCTCACAGTAGGGAAGGGGGCATCACCGGAATAGGAAATGAGTTGTGTTCCATCAGCATCGGAAATGAAGTTGGTGTAACGCTTGCCTGGAATCCTATTCATCAGGTACCTGCTCAGAATCCATTCAGGGTCTTTTTTATGTCTCGTAACATATGTATTGAGACGGCTTTTCATCCCGGTAAATATTTTACCTGCCCAATCCTGATTCCTTATTTTTTCAAGGATTGTTTTTCTGTCTTGCTGATTCACCAGAATATGGGGATGTTCCGCAATTGGCTGCATGGCAAGTGTGTGACTAATTCCCGCACAGAAAAAAATGGCAATCACACAGTGATGGATGAGAAGATATTTGAGATGATGTATTTTCATCGTGCAATGAGTTTTTGAGGTTTTACTTTTTCTGATACCATTTGATAGGGTAACTGTCTTACTGCCCCCTTTTTATTCACAAAATAAAGCCTTGAAGGCGAAAGCGTATCAGCATGCCCATCAGCCCAGAAGGCATAAAAATCCTTGTGTGCATTCAATGGCCTTCTGGCATAACTGTGATTGAACTGACTGTTAGCGGTAAGTGATTTTGTCTTTTGCCATGTTTCACCAGAATCCCTGCTTTCCCACAATACCATTTCTCCGCCAGTTCCCCAATACTGTGGACCGGGTTCCGTAGGTCCGATGATGGTCCATTTCTTTTTCTCAATGTAAAGTGACCCCATATCGTAATTGTGTGTAGACTCGGTCACTTTTGTTTCGTTCCAGCTTCCATTTTTTCTTTTCCAGATAATCCATTCGCGGGGATTTCCATTTGGGCCAGGCCTGTGGTCTCTTGAAATGAGTGCCAGTATAACCGGATAGCCATTTTCATCAATATTTATATCTTGCAGATAAACGAGTTTGCCTTCCTTTTCATATTCGTGAACCAATGCAGCATTCATAACCTTATCCAATGGGATTGGTAATGTTTTGTTCTCAATATTTTGCCAGCTATTCCCTAAGTCATCTGTTTGCATCAAATAGATATTGGTACGTTTGTCTACATTTCCACCAGGATGATAGTTAAATACTGTGTATACTTTTTCATGATGAACAACAGAGATCTGATAGTGTCCACCAAATCCGGCAATTTTTTTGCCTCTACTCCACGAAAATCCATCCTTGCTGGCTGACCAATATAGTTCCCTACCATTGGTATAACGGGTGAAGAGATGTAGGAAACCTTTTTCCGGGATATACCAGGGTTGGGGATAGGTAATCTCGTCTTCCAGTATTTTTTCAAATCTGGTTATATCATAGGGTTGGTTACTTCTGTAAACAAACCCCGGTCTGCTAGTATTTCTACCGCTGACAAATACCCATATATATCCTTGCTCATCAATAGATAGTGATGGATTGTCGTGTGGATCATTGACCCCCTTTTTTTCCAGGACTATGATTGGCTTGGGAACTGTAGCTGTGTGATGATCATAATAGGATATCATGATTTGAAGGCTGTTCCTGTCAACAGTTGATGCGCCGCCATATACGAAGAAGGTTTTTTTCGCCTGTTTGCTGTAAATGGCCGTGGGCACATGATTGGCAGTATAAGTACCTAATCCTCCTGAATATTTATCTCCATGGGTAGAATACTGTCCCAGCGTGAACCAAATTCCTCTATATCCGTCGGTTACCTCCTGTCCCGATAGTATGATGGGAAAAAAGATCAGTTTGACGATAATGAAAACACAAAATCGGCTTACTGGCCCCATGCGGATAGCGGTTGTTTCTTGTTCTTCTTAGATTTTTTTGTATTGCCGGGTAGCAGGTAAACATTGCTGAATCCACTTGAATTTGCAGGCAATGTCAGTTCAAAACCTACCAATATGGTTCCTGGGTTTGGCGCATCATAACTGTTGGGACCAATAGTGTTCCAGGTTTTCATACTGAGTTTTCCTTGGGGGGCATCAACCACCAGTTTCAGTTTTTTTCCATCTTTTTGCAAAATGATTTCATTATCACCGGTGATATTAGCAATAGCCGGGGTTAGCATAGTCCACCTTATTTTGGTTTCTTTTGCTGCCGTTGTATATTCATCCCTTACCAATACCTGATTTTGATCAAGGATTGATATGCCTCTTTTTGCATCCATCAATTGTCCGGCATAAACAGATTTAAGGTCAAAAACGGTGAACATGTTGTTTACCGCATTTCCTGTACTGCTGATGGGAGCATGTCCGGATACAACCTGCAACTGGCTGTCTATGCTGAGTGTATTGTGTGTGAAATTATTCAATCGGAAAACATTCCATCTTTCAGAATCCTGAGTTCTGCCCCAGAGTTTTACACCTTTAGACTCAAGTGATTCATAGTCCTGCATGCCAAAATCCATTGCCCATCTTACTCCCAGGGCATCCATCACAAATGAGCCAATATCCATATGTGCATGGTTGATAGAGGCTGAGCCACCTTTTGTAGCTACATAAACTGCGTTGGAATCTGTCCATGAAGTCCTCATCATGCTGATTGGATTTTTACCGTTTCCGGTCCAGGTTAACGCTTCTGGAGCCACGATATCCTTTGTGGAAAAATTCCCTTTCCACAGCATGATGGCAGGCAGCAAACGGTCTTTTACGAGCTTTTCCGCATTTCCAGCAATCAGGTAGTTTTTTTCTATCCAAAGCAGGCTTGGGTCCTTGGTTTTGTTGGCTAACCAGAACATGGCGGGATGAAATCCCCCAGAACTGCCGGCATCGGAATAGTTAAATGGCTTGCCAGTTGGACCAGTCATATTTTCCATAAATCCCCCTGTTTTGAGGAATCCCGGCACCTGGTTCAAATCAAAATCTGTACTGTACAGTTTTTCAAGCGCGCTGAGGAACATAACATTAAAACTGGTACCATATCCCCAGTATCCATAGCCTTCCGGATAGATACCATCCGGACCATAATCCTTCATTGGAAGGGTAATGGTTTGAATAGCCCTTTCCATAACCTGCGATGCAAGTTCAGGTTGGTCTTCAAATATGGCCATGGCACCATAGGTCATTCCTGCATTGCAGACCTGATTCCAGTTGTGTTCTGCTTTCAGCCAGCTGTTATACTTGGCATCAAGAGATGGTTCGAGTCCTTTTTTCAGTATGGCATCTTTAATTTTATTCCTGGATTCAATGGATAATTGGGGATAAAGCCAATCGTAGCCGATGGCTGCAGCCATGGTCATTTCTGCCACATCCAGGAAATGGGTGGGATTCCAGTCGCTGAATCCTGAAATGGCCAGCAGTTCTTTTTCTGCCCGGTTAAAATACCTGTCATCTTTTGTGGTTCGCCACGCATAGGAGAGCATGAAAATTCTCCTCAGGGCTTCTCTTGATTTATCTAATAACCTCCTTCCAATCTGTATTCTTTTGACTGGTTCTGTGTTCAGGAGCCTGTCACATTCTTTTAGCATGGCCTGGTGCAACATAGTCCATGTTGTATCTGCCTTAATGGAATTTACCAGAACTGTTTCTTCATTTTCAAAAAGGAGAATTCTGGGGTGTGACTGACTGGTATTTAAGCGGCCCAGGCTGGTCTGTGAAAAAACATTAAATGAAAGGAGTATGCCTGCAAGGATAGAGAAGGCAGTTGAAATGAATGGACGCATGGCTGTTGTCAGGTTATTTAGGTTGATAAGGTGACAATAAAATAAAGCACCATAATTTACCAAAAAAAATGGTAACTACCTAAAAAACCGGATGAATCTGAGCCAATGACAATTAAAGCAGTTACAATTCCGCCAATGATGCTTTTGTAGCCTGAATGGTTTCATCGAGGTCCTCATATGTCAACGCGTTGTTCAGGAACCAGCTTTCATAAGGTGAGGGTGGGAGGTAAATTCCTTTGTTAAGCATGGCATGAAAGAATTTTTTGAACAATTCATTGTTGGCTTCTGCAGCATCATTGAAACTGGAGACTGGTTTATCAGAAAAATGAACGCTGATCATGGAGCCCAGCTGATTGATGACAAAGGGGTTTCCCCATTCAGTCAGAACCTTTTCAAGACCTTCTTTCAGGTATACCGTTTTTTCATCCAGCTCCTTGTAAATGGAAGGATTATTTTTTAATCCTTCCAGCAATGTTTTTCCCGCAATCATGGCAATGGGATTTCCACTAAGTGTTCCGGCTTGGTAAACGCCTCCCAACGGGGCAACCATTTCCATGATTTCCCTTCTTCCTCCAAATGCACCTACAGGCATCCCTCCTCCAATTACTTTACCATAGGTCACCAGGTCAGCCCGGATACCCAGTCTTTCCTGCGCACCCCCTGGTGCCAGTCTGAAACCGGTCATCACCTCATCAAAAATCAGAACGATACCTTCCTGATCACATAGCTGCCTTAAGCCTTCCAGAAACCCAGGTTGCGGTAAAACGCATCCCATATTGCCTGCAACGGGTTCAACAATGATGGCGGCTATTTCAGCTTTATTTTCTGCTATTAGTTTATTTACCGCTTCCAGATCGTTATAGGGTGCTGTTAGCGTATCATTGGATACACCAGAAGTAACGCCCGGTACAGTTTGAATATTGAAGGTGGCAACACCGCTGCCTGCTTTTACCAGGAAGGAATCTGCATGGCCATGATAATGTCCTTCGAATTTGATGAATTTATTTTTTCCGGTAAAGCCTCTGGCAAGTCGGATTGCACTCATACAGGCTTCCGTTCCGCTACTGACCATCCTGATCAGGTCAACATGAGGGGCCATGCTAATAATCAGTTCTGCCATTTCAATTTCAAGTTCGGTAGGTGCGCCGAAAGAAGTTGAGTCGTAAGCTTTTTCTCTGATTGCTTCTACAACAGGACCATAGGCATGTCCGAGTATCATCGGCCCCCAGGAGGCGATGAAGTCTATATATCGGTTTCCGTCTGCATCATAGAGGTAGGCACCTTTTGCCTTTTGCATGAAGATGGGTGTGCCTCCAACGCTCTTGAATGCCCTAACAGGCGAGTTCACTCCACCTGGTATACTTTGTTGTGCTCTGTTGAAAAGTGACTGACTTGTTCCAGTATTCATGGCTTCACTATTTTTATCCAAGTAATTTAACTGCATCTTTTGCAAAATAAGTAGCTATCATATCTGCGCCTGCGCGTTTGATGGAAGTTAGTACTTCCAGGATAGCCTTGTCTTCATTGATCCAGCCATTCTTTGCAGCAGCCTTGATCATAGCGTATTCTCCACTGATGTTATATGCGCTCACGGGTACATCCACTGCATTTTTTACTTCTCTGATGATATCGAGGTAGCTGAGTGCTGGTTTTACCATTACGATGTCAGCACCCTCCTGCACGTCCATGATGGTTTCCCTGACTGCTTCCAGCCGGTTGGCATAATCCATCTGGTAGGTTTTCTTATCGCCAAAACCGGGAGCTGAGTCGAGTGCATCGCGGAATGGACCATAAAAGCAGGAAGCATATTTCGCACTGTAACTCATGATTCCCGTTTGTGTATATCCGGTTTCTTCAAGCCCTTTACGAATTGCTCCGATGCGGCCATCCATCATATCGCTTGGTGCCACCATATCTGCACCTGCAGCAGCATGACTGATGCTCATCTGAACAAGTGCTTCAACGGTTTCATCGTTGATTATTTGTCCGTTTTTTACAATGCCATCATGACCATAAGAAGAGTAGGGGTCCAATGCTATATCTGTCATAACATACATTTCAGGAACGGCATCTTTAATGGCTTTGATGCTGCGTTGCATGAGACCATCCGGATTCCATGCTTCTTTTCCTGTATTGTCTTTGAGGTGATCGGAACATTTGATGAAAAGTAAAACGCTTTTCAAACCCATGTTCCACAAAAGTTTTACTTCTTCAACAGTTACATCCAGGCTGTTACGGTAGTAGCCGGGCATGGATGGAATTTCAGTTTTGATATTTTGTCCTTCATCAATAAAAAGTGGAACAATGAAATCATCCGGTGTTAAAATGGTTTCCCTTACGAGGTCACGTATTGCGTGATTTTTTCTGAGGATGCGGTTTCGTCTTTGGAGATACATACTGGATTTTGAAATGGTTAATTGTTGATGGATAGCCAGTCTCTCGGATGTAAACAAGCCTGAAGCAATTCATCTTCCGGACTTCCCGGTTCAGGTTGATAATCATATTCAAAGCGCACAGTTGGAGGGAGGCTCATCAGAATACTTTCTGTTCTGCCATTTGTTTTCAATCCAAATATTGTACCTCTGTCATGCACCAAATTGAATTCAACATATCGGCCTCTTCTGATCTCCTGCCAGAATTTATGGCTTTCTGAAAACTCATCAGCTTTATGCTTTGAAACAACAGGAAGATAAGCATCAATAAAAGCATATCCGCAGGTTTTGGCAAAGTTCATCCAAAAAGATGCGTCTCTTTCACCAGCCGGACGTTGATAGTCGTAGAAGATACCACCAATCCCTCTTCTTTCCTGATTTCTATGCCAGTTGACAAAGTAGTTGTCACATTCTTTTTTGAAATGGGGATAGAAGCCAACATCGAACTTGTCGCAGGCATCTTTATAGGTCTTGTGAAAATGTGTGACATCTGCCACATCCAGGTAGTAGGGGGTAAGGTCAGTTCCGCCACCAAACCAGCGGTCAACAGTTTCTCCTGCTTCATTGTATAATTCAAACATCCTGTAATTACAGTGAATGGTAGGTACAAAGGGATTAACCGGATGGAGAACAAGACTAAGCCCGCATGCAAACCATTTGTGGCCATTGATCTTAAGCTGGGATGTCATTGCTTCTGTAACATCACCAAAAACGATGGATGTGTTGACGCCTCCTTTTTCAAATACATTGCCATTGCAAATGATACGGGTTCTGCCTCCACCACCTTCCAGACGTTGCCAGGCATCTTCCCTGAACTTTGCCTGTCCATCCTCATTTTCAATTGCTGCACAGATATCATCTTGCAAACCATGTATGAACTGAATCCAGTTTTCTTTGATATTCATGGGAGCGTTAGTTAAAATTGGAGGGATATGACCGCGTTAAATACTGTATGATTTTACGGCATCAACAAAGGCCCTTGCATGGTCTACAGGAACATTGGGTGTGATGCCATGCCCAAGGTTAGCAATGTACCTTTGCGGACCAAAGGCATCTATCATTGTTGTGACAGCTTTTTTGATTTCCGGTATTGGGGCAAGTAACATGGCAGGATCAAAATTGCCCTGGATGGTAATGCTGTTATTTGTCAGTTGTCTTGCCATCTGTGGTGTAATACACCAGTCTATGCCAACACCACTTGCATCACTGCCGGTGATATCTTCAAGTGCATACCAGCTGCCTTTAGGAAACAAAATAACGGGTGCATATGGTTTTAATGCAGTTGCAATCTGAAAAAGATAAGGCTGTGCATATATTTTGAAATCAGCAGGACTCAGTGAACCTGCCCAGCTGTCGAAAACCTGAACAGTATCTGCTCCGGCCTTGACCTGCTCAATCAAATATAGGATTGTAATGTCTGTAATTTTTTGTAATAACTGATGTGCCAGTGCTGGTTGTGTATAGGCAAATTGTTTGGCTTTGTCCCATGTTTTACTGCCTTTACCTTCCACCATGTAACAGAGGATAGTCCAGGGTGCTCCTGCAAATCCAATCAGGGGAACCCTTCCATTCAATTCTTTTTTGGTAAGGTTTAGTGCAGCATACATGTACCCCAGACTTTCTTCAACGCCTGTTGTTATGAGGTTGTCAATATCCTCTTGTGTTTTAATGGTTCGGGGCAGGGAAGGGCCTTTTCCTTCTTCCATCAGCACTTCAACACCCATGGCCTGAGGTATAACGAGGATGTCACTGAAAATAATGGCAGCATCAACTCCAACCTGATCAATGGGTTGAAGTGTGATTTCCGTGGCAAGCTCCGGTGTTTGTACCCGGGTGAAGAAATCATATTTTTCACGCAGTTTGATATAGTCAGGAAGGTATCTGCCAGCCTGGCGCATCATCCATACAGGTGGCCTTTCTACTGATTCTCCGCGAAGGGCCTTAAGCAGTAGATCATTCTTCAGTTCTGTCATAGTTTCTGTTTAATCAGTTGATATTGGATTGTATAAAGTTATACTAGTTTGTGTTTTTATTTTTAAAATAAAACAAAGCCTCGTTAACCAGTGAATTTTTACCGGGAGCATTGCCGGTTATGATTTTATTTGTGGTGTATTGCCTGATTGCTTCAGCTGTTGTTTTTCCTATCGCAAACGGAATTGTATGTGCCGGTAGTGTGTTGCATGTAAAAAAACTTTCCACAGCACTGGGAGAGAAGAATAGAATAGCGTCATAAACTGCTGAAGTAATAGCTGGTATCATAAGCGTTTGGTAAACGATTATTTCATTGACCAGGATGCCATTACTTTTTAAAAGATCCGGTAGTTCATCCCTTCTCCTGTCTCCACAAAAAAAGGTAACCGCTCTGATGTCGCCTTTCGCAATAATTTCCCGGGCAAGTTGACCAGCGTCATCAGCTGAAGCAACTATCACAGCTTTGCTGAAATATTTGTGAATTAATTGTTGTGTGGTATGTCCAATACTGAAGATATCCCATGCGGGTAAGGCTTCCTGAAGCTGGGCGTACACCGCGTCCACCGCATTCATGCTGGTGAAAACAACAGTTATTTTTTTGCGGGCAACTGATTGGATGCTTTCGGTTATTTCCGGTGTATGTATGGGTTTTGTTGCGATGAAGTCGGCCTGGTCAATGGTGATACCTTGCTTTTCGGCCTCTTCAATAAGGGACTTATCCAGTGGTCTGGTGGATAAAATATGGTAATGTGTATCAGGCATGTTTCATAGCATCCACAATGGCTTGTCCGCCTTGCGCAAGTATCTGATCGGCTGCTGTTTTACCATAATTATATGCCTGATCTAACTGGATTTTTGTATCCAGCGAAGCTTTTTGTTGGCCATCCAGGGATAAAATTTCTCCTTTGAAATGCAGTTCATCACCAGTGATGTTGGAATGTGCACTTATAGGGGTAGAGCAGCCTCCCATCAGAGCGCTCAAAAAATCTCTTTCAACTTTTGTGCATAGTGCTGTAGGCTCATCATTCAGAAGCTGGCATACTTCGAAAGCGCTTTGATCCTGTTTGCCACATACAATCATGATAGCACCTTGTGCAGGTGCCGGCAACATCCAGTCAAGTTCAATTGAGTTTTCGGGTCGGAGTCCAATTCTTTCCAATCCTGCAGCTGCAAAAATTGCTCCATCCCAGTTTTCTTCAGCCAGTTTCCGGAGGCGAGTATTTACATTACCCCTCAGGTTATGGATGTCAGATAGCGGGAACCTGTTCAGCCACTGTGATTTTCTGCGAACACTGCTTGTCGCAATCTGCAGGTTTAAACTTTTTGCTTCTTGTAAGTCGGTTTCCTTATTCCATTTTCCCTTGTAAACAAGCAGGTCTTTAACAGGACCTCTTTGCAGCACTGCAGCCTGTATGATTCCTTCAGGAAGTTGCGTAGGAACGTCTTTCATGGAATGCACTGCTATATCTATCCTTTCATTAAGCAATGCTATATCAAGGCTTCTGGTGAACACGCCCTGCACACCCATAGCATACAAGGGCGTTTTCAGATCTATGTCTCCTTCACTTTTAATCAGCACAAGCTCACTTTTAAATCCTTTGTCTGCAAGCAGTGCCTGTACGGTTGTAGCCTGCCATACTGCGAGCTGACTTTCACGTGTTCCAATGCGGATGATTTTTTCCATATCAGGCTGTTACAGTCATGAATTCATTGATGGCTTCGAGATAGTGGCAGCCTTTGTTATCTTGCCTGCGCATTTTATTCACCATGCCGTTGATGGCATTCTGAATTCTTTTCTCTGTTGATTTCGATGAGGTAGCCATCAAGTATGGCTGGGCTTCCTGTATTTCAAGCAGTTTAGATTTAAGAGACTGCATCACAGGAACATATCTTCTCATGGAAACCCATTCAAAAAATTCCTGAATATGGGTATCAATTATAGCTTTTGCTTTGGGGACTTCTGCATTTCTTTTTTCAAGCGTCTCATCTTTTATCCTCGACAGGTCATCAACGTTAATCAGGTTTACAGAGGAGAGTTCTTTAACGCTTTCTTCTACATTGAATGGAATAGAAAGATCAATTACAACCATTTCTCTTCCGTTATTGAGGTGTTCTTTCAGGATAATTGGTCTTTTTGCATTTGTAGCAACAAGGACTGCATCAGCGGTTTTCAACAGGTTTGGCAGTTCCTCCATCGGGGCAACTTTCAGTCCCAGTTCCTGAGCCAGTGCCTCAGCCTTATACATAGATCTGTTGAGGAGGGTTATGTTTTTAGTGTTCAGGTAGTCTACAAGATTTTTGCATGTTATTCTTCCGAATTTACCTGTACCAATCAACAAGATATTTTGATTGATTGTTGTTTTTAAATTCTCCTTGAGATATTGGATGGCAGCAAAGGATACTGAAATAGTGCCACCACTCAGGCAGGTAGAAGTTTTGATTTTCTTGGAACATTGGAATGCGAGATTGCTAACCCTGTCTGTATATGCCCCAAGCATTCCTGCCTGTCTTGCAATTTTTACAGATTTCTTTACCTGGCCAACAATTTCATAATCTCCAAGTATTTGAGAATCCAAGCCGGATACCACATCAAATAGATGACGAACTGCTTCTTCCCCTTTTTTTAAATATGCGATTTGTTCAAATCCAGGCAAATCCCCCTCTGTATGGGTACAAAGCAATTGCATGAGTTTATGCACGTTGTCAGTGGTTCCGTATATCTCAGTCCTGTTGCAGGTAGAAATAACAAAGCACTCTTCAACCTGGAAGGAGCCTGCCAGCTGCAGCAGGTTTTCATACTGGGTATCATTGAGTGCATACCTGCTTCTCAGGTGACCATCAGTTTTCCGGTAGTTTACTCCGGCCATGCAAAAATGAAAGGGTGTCGATTTGACGTAAACCATGATTAGGGGGTTTCGAATACAAAAGTATAGCGAGGGTTTGCCACGCACAAGTTGTCTTGTCACTAAAATGTCAATTCGCTGATTTTATTGTGTTTAGGGCAATTTTAATTGCCTGATTCCGTTTTTTTGACAGTTCAGTGACTGTACTGGTAAGCCCAGGAAGGCTGATAACTTAGTTTTGTGTACTTATAATAATAAAATTTTATGAAAGCCATTCTACTGATGAACCTTGGGTCTCCTGATTCAACCTCTGTGAAAGATCTCCGGAAATACCTGAGTGAATTTTTGATGGACGAAAGGGTGATTGATTACCCCTACCTGCTCAGGTTATTGCTTGTGCGGGGTATTATCGTACCATTTCGTTCGCCCAAGTCTGCAAAGGCATACCGGTCAATCTGGACAGACGAAGGTTCACCGCTGATGGTGTTGACCCGGCAGTTGCAGCAGGCACTTCAACAACACGTGGAAGAGCCGGTAGAGATTGCCATGCGATATGGAAATCCTACTCCCAAGGCTGCATTTGACAGCCTGATGAGTCAGGTAGATGGACTCGATGAAGTAATTGCCATCCCTTTGTATCCCCATTATGCCATGAGTAGTTATGAAACTGCTGTTGCTTATGCACAGGAAGTTTATGATAAAAATAATTATCCATTCAAGCTCACATTTATCAAGCCTTATTACAAGGATGAAGAATACATCAATGCATTGGCAAACAGCATAGCGCCTTACCTGGAGCAGGATTATGACAAGATTCTATTTAGTTATCATGGTGTACCAGAGCGGCACATCCGGAAAGGAGACGTTACCGGATGTCATTGTCTGAAAGTGAATAATTGCTGTTCGGTTGATTCAACTGCTCACAAACAATGTTACAGGCAGCACTGCCATACAACAACCATGCTTGTTGTTGAAAAGCTGGGTATCCCTGCAGATAAATTCGAATATTCTTTTCAGTCAAGGTTAGGTCGTGAAGAATGGCTCAAGCCCTACACTGCAAACCGATTGGAGCACCTTCCCAAAGAAGGCGTAAAGAAGTTGCTCGTTGCTTGTCCGGCATTCGTGAGTGATTGTCTGGAAACTTTGGAAGAAATTGCTGAAGAAGGCAAGGAGGAGTTTATACATGCCGGCGGTGAGTCATTTACCATGATTCCCTGCTTGAATACACACCCAGATTGGGTTAGTACTTTGAAAGGCTATGTGGACGATGTTAAGTCAGGTTCAGCTAAAATGATTTTATCCTGATTTATGACAGCAGATTATGTAAAGGCCCTGCACATCATCTTTGTGGTGACCTGGTTTGCAGGGCTTTTTTATATGCCCCGGTTGTTCATCTACAATACTGAAGCACAACAATTAGGCGATATTGAACGGTCTGTTTTACAAAAGCAATTCACAGTTATGTTGAAGCGGCTTTGGTTTGGCATAACCTGGCCATCAGCCATTATCACACTGGTAATGGGCATCTGGATTCTTATTTCCAGCGGTTATGTTCGGATAGTTTTTCATCCCGAAGGTCGTTGGCTTCTTGTCAAATTACTTTTTGTTTTGTTGCTATATGCATATCATCTGTCATTACACATGATTTTCAGGCAGCAAATTCAGGGGATATTCAGGTATAGTTCCAATCAGTTGAGGATATGGAATGAAGTTGCCACTATTTTCCTTTTTGCCATTGTGATGCTTGTGGTGGTAAAGCAGGCCATGAGTGCAGTATGGGGATTGGTTGCCTTACTGTTATTGATAATTCTTTTGATGTTTGCTATTCGGATGTACAAGAAATTCAGGGAATGATGTTGAGTTAGCAGAATATATTTAGTGAAGTCAAATCACCCCAAAAAATTAAACGTAATTCATACCAAAAACAAAAAAGCCCCTGAAACTCAAGGGCTTTTTGCGGACCGGACGGGACCGGAACATAGTTGATTTAACTCAAATTGAACTTCACTAATATTTCGCTTGTAATACTTGTCAATATTGATTTACAAAGGAAATTAAAGAAAAGTAAGATTAAAAGAAATTAAATTTAAACGTCCCCTGGAACGTCCCCCGGATTGATTTGTTAATTATCTTCGTATTGTTCAAAATTTCAACAATATGACGATAGTATTTACCTTAAAAAATCCCCAATCCCAAACTCAATCTTCCATTTACGCCCGGATATTTTACGAAGGATTTGATTTCAAATTCTATATTTCGGAAAAGATTAATCCAAAGTATTGGGACAATAAAACCAAACGAGCGAAGCAAATTGCAAAATTTAGGGAACACCCCGAGTTTAACGAGAGATTGAACCGCATATCTTCCGACATTCAAACCATTTATCGGAACTATTTGAACGACCACAATAACAAGGTACCTAACCCGGAGAAACTCAAATTGTTGTTAGATAAGGAATTGAAGAAAATTGAACCCAAAACGGAAAAAGAAAAATCCTTCTTCCCCTTCTTTGAAAACTTGATTAATCAAAGTGTAAATGGCGGACGTGTTCAACCAACTTCCGGGAAGCCATATAGCAAAGCAACAATCCAGGTATACAAAAACACTTTCCGAAGATTAAAGGAGTTTCAAGCCACAAGGAAGCGGATAATTGACTTCAATACCATTGACGTTGATTTCTACACCGATTTTACCGAGTATCTCTCAAAGCGTCTAAATTTAGCCACCAATACCATTGGAAAGGATATTAAGACAATCAAAACCATTTTAAACGAAGCGACCGAGAGGGGGATAAATACTAACCTTCAATTTAAAAGTAGAAAATTCAGTACAACAAGTGAGCAAACCGATAGTATTTATTTGAGTGAAACCGAGTTGAAAGAGATTGAAAATTTGGATTTGTCAAGCAATCAAAGATTGGACAACGTCCGGGATTTGTTTTTGGTTGGTTGTTATTCGGGATTGCGTTTCTCCGATTTCTCAATATTGAAACCCGACCAAATGAAAAACGGATTTATTGAGATTAAGGAACAAACAAAAACCGGGAACCCGGTTGTTATACCAATACACCAGGTTGTTACACGAATTATCCAAAAACACAATGGAGAGTTACCCCGAGCAATTACAAACCAACGATTTAATGATTATTTGAAGGAGTTAGGAGTTATGGTTCAATCTCTGCATACACCATTTGAAACAACCATTACAAAGGGAGGTATGAAGGTTTTAAAGAGATTTAATAAATATGAATTATTGACCACCCATGCTGCCCGAAGGTCCTTTGCAACAAATGAATATTTGAACGGAACACCAACTATTACTATAATGGCGGTAACAGGTCATAGGACCGAGAAAGCGTTTTTGAGATATATTAAATTGAACCCAACCGACCACGCCCAACTATTAAAATTGCATTGGGAGAAAAGAAACAATATGAAGATTGTTTGATAATTTTAGTTTGTTCAAACTTTAGCAAATGACGTTTTTACTTCCAAAGGATTATCATTCAATTTTTGAATTTTCAATTGGTTTAAAAGAAAAAGATATACCCCATTACTTTTCTAACCAATATCAAAAACATAATTCTTCCAATTCGAATTTCGTAAGAAATTTGAAAGACCTTTTCTCAGAACTGGAAAATAGATTTCAGTTTTTAATTCAACATTACAATGAACGATATTTAAATGAGTATAGTAGAATCAAAGAAAATGAGGTTGAAAACAAAGTCAAAAAAATTAGCAATTGGGATGATGAATCATTTTGGTACTTTGAAGGAGTTATAGAACGCCCCTTTCCAATTGCTTGGCACCAAAAACAACATAAACGTATTACAATAAAAAAATTCAATGAGATTAAGTCGGGGTTTGAAGATTTTATTGAAATGAGAGTTAAAGACGACGAAATTGAAGATTTTCAAAAAAATATCTTATCTAAAAAGATAAAATGGAAAGGGAAGCCCTCTCAATTAGGTTTTTTAATACTTGAATTAGTTGGAAAAGGATGGATAGAGTTACCTACAAATAGTTACAAAAAGAGCGCGAAGTATTTAATGGAATTGTTTGATGTGGAAACTACACATAACAATCTTGAAAATGAAATTAATCCAAACAAAAACTCGTTGGAATTAGATAATCAAAGATTTGTTACTATAAAAAATCGAAAAGAATAACAAAGTAAGAGAGTGGTGAGAGAGTATGAGCGAGTAAAGGCAATTAAGTAATGAGAAGTTTGCATAAATAATTAATATTTATGTTAAATATCATTTTCACATCACTTCCGTTGGAGCAACTCAAAAACGAGATTTCAAATGAAATACTCGACAAAATTACGCCAATCCTTCAAGGTGTAAACAAATCTTCTCCAAATACCGAATTTTTAACCAGGAAAGAAGCGTCCAATTTATTGGGAGTATCTCTGCCAACATTATTGGATTGGACCAAAACCGGCAAAGTTACCGGATATCGTATTGCTTCCCGGGTAAGATATAAGCGGTCCGAATTAGAAAACTCTCTATCACAAATTAGAACTAAGTAAAACAATAAAGGAGAGATAATATCTCCCCTTCAAAGTGTTCAAAATTAGCAAAAACGGAAGGTTGAAACCTTCGTATTTACTCACTTCAAAATTAGCAAAATAATGCCAATAATAGATATAGATGAAGATTTTAAAGAGGTAGAAAATCAAAAAAAAACAAAGGTTTCAGCGGATAAAATGACAACCGAGGAAATAATAAAAGAAAGCCGAGTTGATATATCGGAGATGTTGGAACTCCCCCCGGTTTGTTTGGAAATAATATCAAATAATTCAAACTCAATAATTGCAACAATCGGAAATTTTTCGGTCATAATTGGTAAGGCAAAGAGTAAAAAAACATTTCTCACTTCATTGTTGGTATCGGCACTATTAAGAAACGACAATACAAATTCAATGGTAAGGGGAATACTGCCGAGTGATAAAAAGAAAGTGATATTTTTTGATACCGAACAATCAAGGGAAAAAGTTGCTGAAATACAACGTAGGATTTTGCAATTAGCCGAGATAAGTAAAACGGAAGATTTCATAATACATAGTTTGAGAAAATACTCCACAAATCAACGTATTGATGTAATAAAAGAGATTATTTACAATACACCGGATTTGGGAGTGATTATCATTGACGGAATAAGAGATTTAGTTTTTGATATTAACAACTCCCAGGAAGCCGTTGAAACAACCGGAAATTTGATGAAATGGACCGAGGAACTGAATATCCATTGTATGTGTGTTATACACCAAAATAAAGGAGATAACAACGCCCGGGGACATTTGGGAACCGAGTTAGTCAATAAGGGGGAAACTATTATTTCAGTAACGAAGGACGACAAAGAAAAGTCAATATCAATCGTTGAACCGGAACAATGTAGGGAGAAGGAATTTGAACCATTTGCGATTAGAATTGACGATAACAAAATTCCATACATTGACGAGAATTGGAAACCGAAAGACAAGGACAGAAAGAAAAAAATACTATCTCCACACGATTTTGAATTGGACGTACACCTAAGGATGATAATTGAAATATTTGATTTGAAACCACAATTTCAATACACCGAATTGAAAAATAGAATTAAAACTATTTGGAGCAAAAACGGAGTTGAATTTGGGGATAATAAAGCCTTGGAGTTTCTATCATTTTATCAAAATGAGAAGTTGATATTAAATAAGGTTCCAAAAAAAGGAAAAGGAGTTTATGAAAAATACATTTGAATTTGAAGATTGGACCTATTTAGATTTCGATAATTGGGATACAATTGATTTGGAAGACTGGTCCAATATTGAATTGAAAGATTGGGATTTGCCAAAAATGGATTGGTCAATCAAAGAATTAGATTTATTTAATGTGAAACAAATGTGAGATTATGCCAAACAATCAAAACTTGAAACCATTTAAAAGTGGTTACGATATTAGAAGAGAGGGGAACGGACGACCGAAGAAATATATCACTCAATTAAATTCAATCGGTTATACCAATACCGAAATAACTGAAACATTGAGAGTTTTATTATCAATGACAATTTTTGAATTACACGAAGTATTTACAAATCCCAACGCCACAATCCTGGAACTATCAATTGCCAAATCATTGGTTAAAAGTATCGAGAGAGGTAATATTTATACTCTCAATGAATTATTGAATAGAATATTGGGAAAGCCAAAGGAAGCAATCCAAATAAATGACAAAGAAAAAATTGAGGTTGTTTTCATTCAAGGTAAAACCATTCTTTAAGTTGTTTAGTTTAAGCGTATATATATACGCTATAAACAACTAAACAAGTGAATTGAGTTATTTAATAAAGTTGTTTAAACAAGTAAACAAATGAGTTACAAATTTACATTACAAAAATATTGTGGACCTTCTTCAAAGTATCGTTGTCCGAATTGTAACCAACAAAAACGATTTACCAGGTACATTGACACCGAAACCGGGGAGCAACTCCAGGACCACATTGGTCGTTGTGATAGGGAAGATAAATGTGGTTACCATTACACCCCGAAACAATACTTTGAGGAAACAAAGCACGAAAGACAACACACCTACCAATACAAACGAACACAACCCAAAATAAGGAAGGTTGAAGCGAAGAAGTCGATAGATTATTTGCCGGAAGAAATTGTCGATAGAAGTACGATAGATTGGGAGAAAAACAATTTTGCTTCCTTCCTTATTCAAATATTTGGATATGAAGTTGCCAAAGAAAGGTCCGAAAACTATCTAATTGGCAACTCCAAACATTGGAAGGGAGCAACCGCATTTTGGTTTGTTGATATAGATTTGAAAGTTAGACAAGCGAAAGTAATGCACTACACCATTGGAACCGGAACAATCAATCGGACCAAATCACACCAACCCGCCTACAAATGGAGCGATAAAATAAAAGAGTATTTTGAGGATATCAACTACTCCGATAAGATATTCAAAGCCGGGAAGAAGATATTAAACAACCAGGAAGCCAATTTATTGGATTGCTTCTTCGGGGAACATTTATTGAGGTTATATCCAGAAAGGCAAGTTGCCATTGTCGAAAGTGAGAAAACCGCAATTATTTGTTCGGTTTATTATCCAAATTATGTTTGGATTGCTACCGGGGGAAGCAATGGTTGTAAATGGACCGAAAGGGAAGTTTGTAAGGTATTGGAAGGAAGGAAAGTTGTATTGTTTCCGGATTTGAATTGCTTTGAAAAATGGTCCGAAAAAGCCAAAGAAATACAATCGATTGTAAGTTGCCAAATCCGAGTTTCTTCAAAATTGGAGAAGTACGCCACCGAGGAGCAAAGGTCCAAAGGTTACGATTTGGCGGATTTCGTATTGATTACGGACAAATCTTCAGGGATTGCTTTGACGGAAGAAGAAGGATATCCAATTATTTGGGATTTAAACAAGGATTGTAAACAACAATAATTTATCAATATGCCATTTACAAGGGGAATAAGTGGAAATGTAAACGGACGACCTTCGGGAACACAATAGTTGATTGTAGAAGATTTAACGTATATTATCAGAAAGATAATCGAAAGAAATATTCGATTAGTTCTTTTTTATTAACACTTTAGATACCCATTGGTGTTTACAATGGTAATACTCTACACCGTCTTTAACGTATCGATGTTCTATGGGTTCGCCATTTTCGTCTTTATCACCTTTATCAATCCATCCGCCTCTTCTATCCCACACACTATATCCAAGCCTTGTGCTCATTTTTTCAATATCTACTATGCTATACACCCTTGATAATTCTTCTAATTTAGCACAGAAAGCATTACAAGGAGTTCGTTCTTCTACTGGAACCTCATCTAAATATTCATAAGTATATCCAACTGTTATTTGCGTTCTTTCCTCTTTACCTTCATTTTTATTAGAAGGTTCTTGGGAGGGTTTACTTTTTTTAAAGAAGTTGAACATTGTTTTTCAGGTTATGAGTTAGTGAAAAATAGGCTAAAAAATTTAAACGTCCCCTGTACCGTCCCCTAAAACTAAAAACACCTTGTAATTTCTTAGTTTACAAGGTGTTATGGATTATAGTTGCGGACCGGACGGGACTCGAACCCGCGACCTCCGCCGTGACAGGGCGGCATTCTAACCAACTGAACTACCGATCCAAATATTTTTTAAAGAACTTTTTATTGGAGAATTTCGCCTCTTGAACCCGTCCCGAGTACTCGGGATGACAGGGTGGCATTCTAACCAACTGAACTACCGATCTAATCAGTGATTCAAATTCGGGTTGCAAAAATAGTTATATTTCTTATGAAAAAAAATTTAATTCGATTTTTTTGAATTGTTTGGAAAAAATAATGGGCTATTTTCCTTTTTCCACTGTTGGTAAAGGTCATACCAGTTTTTAACTTTTGTTTTTAAATGCAATTCTGCCGAAATAAGTTCGAAAATTGTTTCTGATTTCAGACCTTCTTTTCTCAGATAACTAATCGAAGTTGATCCGGCAGATTTGGATAACTTTTGGCCATTCTCATCACTAATCAGGGGATGGTGAAAAAAAACTGTTTTATCAAAGGTTTTTAATTGCAGTTTTTGTGCAATTTGTAATTGAATAAGGGTAGATTCACATAGATCAGCGCCTCTGACAATCATGTTTACGTTGAATAAACTATCATCCAGCACTGATGCCAGTTGATAGGAGGGTATCCCATCCCGTTTCCTTACCACAAAATGATGCTGTAATGCGGGCCGCATATGCAGTG
The DNA here is from genome assembly GCA_945862385.1 of Chitinophaga pinensis. Lineage (GTDB taxonomy): Bacteria > Bacteroidota > Bacteroidia > Chitinophagales > Chitinophagaceae > Pollutibacter. The sequence goes on along the minus strand of CAMAXV010000003.1, from coordinate 160,334 downwards.
TTTCCCCAGTTGCTAAATCATTCATCTTGATTTCCTCAGATAGTTTATGTTTCCATCTCCAGCAAACACCTGGCGCATCAAGCGGAAGGTTCTTTTTGATACATGTACCCGGGTAAATAAAGGTGTTTGTTTCATTCAATACTTTTCTGGAGCAGTTACATGCAAATACCAAATCCGATTCTTCAATAATTTTCAGATTTTCCTCGTAAACTGATAATCGTTTCAACTGTGTCCAGTTTTCGTTGAAATCTACAGTGTTTAATGGCCCTTCATCCCATGGTATGCCCATGAAATGCAGTGTTTCAAAAATATCTTCCAGATATGCTGTTCTGACGCGCGTGGTATCCAAATCATCTATTCGTAAAAGAATACTAGCACCTAACTCATTGGCAAGGCCGGCGGTTAAAGAAAACGAGAAAATGTTTCCCAGATGAAGAAATCCGCTAGGTGTGGGAGCGATTCTGGTTTTGGAAACCATAAATTGATTCATCTGGATCATATTAAGCAGGTCAAAAATAATTTATTTCTGACCTGCTTAATGTTATGAGCTGAAATTAATCCTTTTCAACTCTTTCCCAAACAGTTCTTTCTCCAAGTGGTTGCAGGATTCTTGCATTCAATTCCTCATAGATTTCTGAATAGTCAATCACTTGTTTTTCAGATACATGTATAGGGGACTTGAATACAATCCAGGTGAGTCCGTCAGGATTGGGTGTATTATCTAAATTTGGTGTTGTCAATGATCCGCTGTAGCTGTAATATTCCGCTGATGTTTTGGGCAGCAGGTCTTTCGCATTGAAGTTTTTTACTATGGATAGGTGTTCTCCGGGAATGAGTGGTGAGTTTTCAAAAAGGACAGCAATCTTTTCGTTGCTTCGTTTTGTAGCAGTTAGCATGACCCCCATGACAGCGATTTTTCCATCTGCCGCAACATGAACAAAGTGGGTTTCCATAGCAGATTTTTTACCTCTTACAGCATGTTCGCTGTCTCGGTGAAAATGGAATTGTTTAAGGTCGTACCGTTTTCCTTTTACAGTAATATAATTCTCACCGGAAACAATGATTTTAAGGTATTCACCTTCGTGATTTTCAATGTTATGGTCGTTTAATGAAAATGATTCGTAATGAATTTCAGGATCAGTTGATTTGAACTTTCTGGTATCTTTTGGAATATCAATTGGGGTTTGTCCGTTTTCACTTCCTAAGTTCGGAAACCTATTCCTCCTGCTGCTGTGGGAAAGATCGAATTCGAGGAGGGCTAAGTTTGCCTTAGACGACAATGTATTGTCTGTGGTATTAACTATTTCCGTGGATGATTTATCTATTTGAAAAATTAAATTATTTTATGAGGTAGCTTACTCCTTCCCGGGAGGCTTCAGTTTGGTGGAATATTAGTCTGGCTTCAGTTTCAAAAGGTTGGATATCATCATATTTGCTGCTGTAGTGGCCGAGAAGGAGTCTGCCTGCGCCAGACTTTACAGCAATCATAGCTGCTTTTGAACTGGTGCAATGAAACCGCATTGTAGCTTTATCCTGCTGGTCATCAAGATAAGTGGATTCATGGTAAATGAGATCTGCTTCTTTGATGTAAGGAATGATGTTTTCCTCATAACAGGTGTCAGCGCAATAAGCATAACTTAAGGGTGGTAATGCTGGTCTCACCAACTGACCATCCCTGAATTTTGAGGGTTTGCCTGCAAGGTTAAACCTGAATCCCCAGCAGGGTATGCGGTGAGAAACAGGGAAACAGGAAACAGTTATTGGTCCGAGTTCAAGAATGGTTCCGGCGCCTGACAATTCGTGAAAGTTGATCTTATAAGCATAGCTGGCACCTGAAACTTCGTTGATCAGTTCCAGGATTTCTTTCAGTCTGGGCGGACCAAAAATGTGGAGGTCTTCCCGTCTATTGGACAGGTTAAACGTGTTGAGTAATCCGGGAAGTCCGAAAAAATGATCACCATGTAGGTGTGAGATGAAAATATAATCAATCTTCGACCTCTTTACCTTGTAGCGCTGCATCTGACTTTGAGTAGATTCACCACAGTCAATCAAAAAATGATGTTCTTCACACATGACAACCTGAGCAGTCTGATGCCTGTCGTGCATGGCAAGCGCTGAATTGTTTCCTAATATGGTGACTGCGAACATGTCAGTGAAAATTAAATATCCATGTCAAGTTCTCGCTCAATTTCCTCCATCTGAACAATATCCCATGCCTCTGATTCAGTTGGCGTTATGTTGAGGGCCTCAGGCTCTGTATTGGCATCAATGACCTGTTTAACGGCAGCATGAACATGACAGAATACGAGGGATTTACTTTTGCCGTATGTCTTGTTGTGCAAGTCAATGAAGTTTTCAGGAACTGATATGTCTATTTGTTCAACATTTTTAAGGTCTATAACAAGACTCTTTTCGTCATCAGTTTGCAATTTCGCCACCAATTCATCCAGTTTTTCTGCCATATTAGCAGTAAGCAGGGTTTCTTCTATGCAAATGACATGAAATATCTCCTTGGTATCAATTTTGACTTTTAACATGGAATTCAATTTATGGGGTCAATTGAACAAATATACCTCATTTGGGTTTGGGAATAATTCATTATTATTGTACGGACACGTAAATCTTACCTACTATGGATAATAATTTTTCAGCACAGGTAAAGGAAATCATCTCCTACAGCAGGGAAGAAGCCCTTAGGTTGGGTAACGATTTCATAGGCACCGAACATTTGCTGCTCGGCGTTATCAGGGAAGGTGAAAATACTGCACTTAAAGTACTGCAGAACCTTAATGTAGACCTATATGAACTTCGGAAGGAAGTTGAGATGGCGGTGAAGGATAAATCCGGTAAGAATATCCAGAATATCAACAGCCTGCCACTTACCAGACAGGCAGAAAAAGTCATCCGGGTTACCGTTTTGGAAGCCAAGGCGCTGAAAAGTCCGATGGTTGAAACAGAACACCTCTTACTCTCCATCTTAAAAAACAAGGAAAATATAGCCACGCAGATTCTGAATCAATTTGAAGTGGATTACGATTTATTCCGCAATGAACTGGGTGTGGTAAGAAGCAACGATGTGAAAAGTGAGTTCTCAGATGAACCTGAAGAGGAATTTGATGAGGAGAAAAAAAGCACCCAGCAGAAAGCTAAAACCACACAGGCCGGTGGAAAAAGTAAAACTCCTGTGCTTGATAATTTTGGCAGGGATATCACCAAACTGGCTGAATCCGGCTCACTTGATCCGATAGTTGGACGAGAAGCTGAGATCGAGCGGGTTTCACAGATTCTTTCGAGAAGGAAAAAGAATAATCCTATCCTGATTGGAGAGCCTGGAGTTGGTAAAACTGCTATTGTTGAGGGACTTGCCTTGCGGATTGTACAGCGAAAAGTTTCACGTGTACTGTTTGATAAACGTGTTGTTTCACTGGATCTGGCAGCTTTGGTTGCAGGAACAAAATACCGCGGACAGTTTGAAGAGCGGATGAAGGCAATCATGACGGAACTTGAAAAGAACCGTGATGTGATTCTTTTCATCGATGAAATTCACACAATCGTTGGTGCCGGTGGAGCTAGTGGTTCTCTGGATGCGTCCAACATTTTCAAGCCTGCTTTATCAAGGGGTGAGCTGCAGTGTATTGGTGCCTCTACATTGGATGAGTATCGCATGCACATTGAAAAAGATGGGGCACTTGACAGGCGTTTTCAGAAGGTACTTGTAGAACCGCCTTCAGTTGAAGAAACCATACAGATACTGAATAATATCAAGTCCAGGTATGAGGAATACCATAATGTGGATTATGCCCAGGATGCTATTGACGCCTGTGTGAAGCTTAGCGACAGGTACATGACAGACAGGTTGCTGCCAGATAAAGCCATTGATGTTCTGGATGAAGTAGGGGCACGCGTACACCTCAAAAATATCAATGTACCAGACGACATCATCGAACTGGAAAAAAAGATTGAAGATATTAAGTTAGAGAAAAATCGTGTTGTAAAAAGTCAGCGCTTTGAAGAAGCCGCAAGTTTGAGGGATACTGAAAAGAAGCTCCAGGAAGAACTCGAGGCAGCAAAAAATAAGTGGGAAGAAGAATCCAAGCACAGGCGCTATCCAATCTCGGAAGAGGATATCGCTGAAGTTGTGAGTATGATGACGGGAATCCCGGTAAAACGGATGGTTCAGGCAGAGACTGAAAAACTGCGGAACATGTCTGTTGACATGAAAGGAATGGTGGTTGGTCAGGATGAAGCCATAGGTAAGGTTGTGAAAGCCATTCAACGAAACAGGGTTGGACTAAAAGATCCCAAGAAACCAATCGGTACTTTTATTTTTCTGGGCCCCACTGGTGTTGGTAAAACAGAATTAGCCAGGGCCTTGTCCAGGCACATGTTTGACTCTGAAGATTCGCTTATCCGGATTGACATGAGTGAATATATGGAGAAATTCACTGTAAGCAGACTAATTGGTGCACCTCCGGGTTATGTTGGTTATGAAGAAGGTGGACAGCTTACTGAAAAAGTCAGGAGAAAGCCATATTCTGTTATTCTGTTGGATGAGATTGAAAAAGCACATCCTGATATTTACAACATTCTCTTACAGGTCTTGGATGATGGGCAATTAACAGATGGACTTGGCCGGAAAGTTGATTTCAAGAATACCCTGATCATCATGACCTCCAATATTGGCGTCCGTCAGTTGAAAGATTTTGGAGAAGGTGTGGGCTTTGCAACAAGTGCTAGGCAGGCTAATGCAGAGGAAGCCAACAAGGCCGTTATAGAAAAAGCTTTGAAAAGAACCTTCTCGCCTGAGTTCCTGAACAGGGTAGATGATGTCATTATTTTCAATTCTCTTGAAAAGGAACATATTTTTGAAATTATTGATATTCTGATGAAGGGTGTGATGAAGCGTTTGGCAACCCTTGGATTCAGTCTTGAATTGTCACCAGAAGCAAAGGATTTTATTGCCGAAAAAGGGTATGATCAGCAATTCGGTGCTCGTCCCTTGCACAGAGCCATACAGAAATACCTTGAAGATCCACTTGCAGAAGAAATTCTCAGTATGAATATCAAGTCTGGGGATGTTATGGTGGCAGATCTGGATAAGGAGCAGCAAAAAATAACGTTCTCTATTCGCAAGCAGCCGGAAGAACAGGAAATATCCAATGTATAAGGTACTTTAAAGTATAGTAAATTTGTCCTGGTTTATACCGGGACATTTTTTTATGTTTAAAACAAAAATTGGTACAGATTTAGAGGAAGCTAAATATTGGCTTGAACAGGGGGAACTTGTGGGGATTCCTACAGAAACTGTATATGGACTGGCTGCAAATGGTTTAGATCCAATGGCAGTGGCTAAAATTTATGCAGTAAAGCAACGTCCCCAATTCAATCCACTTATTTTACATGCAGCAAGTCCGGATCGTATTGAAAAGCTTGTAGTTGGTATACCAGAGACTTGTCATAAATTGATGAAGCGGTTTTCTCCCGGTCCTTTAACCTACCTGTTACCTAAATCCTCATTGGTACCGGAAATAATTACTGCAGGAAATGTCAGGGTTGCAGTCAGGATTCCCGACCATCCGCTTACATTACAGTTACTTGAATTGCTGGATTTCCCCATTGCTGCACCAAGTGCCAATCCTTCGGGTTATGTTAGTCCAGTTTCTGCCGCCCATGTTTTGGATGGACTCGAAGGTAAAATTCCTTATATCCTGGATGGTGGGGTATGCAGGGTTGGATTAGAGTCAACTATTTTAGGATTTGAAAATGATATTGCAGTGATTCACAGGTTGGGGACTGTAACTGCCGAAGAAATCAGCAGTGGTTCTCTGGTAAAAGTCAATATTTCCTTGTCTCATTCAGCCCCATCTGCACCGGGACAACTTAAAAGTCATTACGCAACCCGTACACCACTTATCTGTGGAGATATTACTCATTTATTGGGTAAGTTTGAGGGCCAGAAGATTGGTGTTTTGTCTTTTACCCAAACTTATCTGCGTGGTGTTCAGAAAAATATCGTCCTCTCCAAGGCCGGCAAACTTGAAGAAGCTGCAGCTAATTTATTTATGGCCATGCGTCAATTTGATGCTCTCGGTCTGGATATCATTGTAACGGAAGCATTTCCAGATGAGGGTATTGGTATGGCAATCAACGACAGGCTGGCACGCGCAGCTTACAGGGGGGAATCAGAATAGTTCACTTAACTCAAGCCACCTCATTTCCTTTGCATCAATCTGGCTCTCTATTTCGGTAAACCGTTTTGAGATTTTTTCGATTTCCTGATATTCAAGGTCAGGGTTGGAGAGCTTGCCGGAAAGTGAATTTTTCTCATCATTTAAAGCTGCAATTTCTTTTTCAAGGGTTTCATATTCCCTCTTTTCATTGAAACTGGGTTTACGTTTGCCGATGGGTTGTTCTTTTTCTTTGGGTTCTTCCTTGTTGACAATCATCTGAGCTTTGATTTTCTCAGGATCAACATTTTTATCAGCTTGTTCTAACCTGTATTCTGCGTAGTTTCCAGGAAAATCACGGATTTGACCATTACCTTCAAAAACAAAAAGGTGGTCTACAATCCTGTCCATAAAATACCTGTCATGGCTAATAATGATCAGACATCCCGGGAAATCCATCAGGAAATTTTCAAGTACTGAGAGTGTAGGTAAATCCAGGTCATTGGTAGGTTCATCCAGTATCAGAAAATTGGGGTTCTTAAACAGTATGCTTAGCAGGTGTAACCTTCTTTTTTCGCCTCCGCTTAATTTGCTGATATAACTGTACTGCTGGTCTGGGGTGAACAGGAATAATTCAAGAAACTGAGCTGCACTCAGCGTAGCGCCATTGGCCAGTGGAAAATTCTCAGCAATATTCTTTACAAATTCAATTACACGAAGATCTTGCTTTATTTCAAGCCCTTTTTGGGAGTAGTTACCGAAGACAATGGTATCTCCGATATTTATTTTGCCACTGTCTGGCTGTTCAAGTCCCTGAAGAATATTTACAAATGTTGATTTACCAGCACCATTTTTACCAATAATTCCAACCCTTTCACCTTTTTTAAAAGTATAATCAAATCCTGACAGAATTACTTTTTCCCCAAAGCTTTTATAAACTTTCTTGAGTTCTGCAATTTTACCACCAAGTCTGCTCATTTTCATTTGCAGATCAACCTGTTTGTCTTCTATTTTTCTTTTTGCTACTTTTTCAATTTCGTAAAAATTATCCTGACGACTTTTGGATTTTGTTGTTCTTGCCTTTGGTTGCTTTCGCATCCATTCCAGTTCCTTTCTAAACGTATTTTTTGCCTTGTCAATAGTTGCTATTTCACTTTCTATCCTCGCAGCCTTTTTTTCAACATAATTCTGGTAATCTCCTTTGTAAACATAGATTTTGCTGTTGTCGAGTTCCCAGATTTCAGTACATACGGTATCAAGAAAATAACGGTCATGAGAAACCAAAAGGAGGGTTATGTTTTCTTTTTCGAGGTAGTGTTCCAACCATTCAACCATTTCAACATCCAGGTGGTTTGTTGGTTCATCCATGATTAAAAGGCAGTGGTTGTTGTTGAAGCCAATGTCAATAAGGGTTCTGGCCAATGCCACCCTTTTTCTCTGTCCACCGCTGAGGCTGCCAACCAGTTGGTCAAGATGATGAATATTCAGTTTGCTTAGGATCTGTTTGACTTTTGAATCAAAATCCCAGGCATTGTAATCGTCCATCTCAGACAAAGCCTCTGCAATTTTTTCCGCATCATTCGAATCCTCAGCAGCTTCATATTTTTTAATGGCATTGATCACCGGGTGATTGTGTGCGAATATATTATCCAATATACTGGAGCGTTCGCTGAACAAAGGATCCTGCTCGAATAAAACAGTATTAACATCTTTATTAATCCAGACTTTTCCTTCGTCAGCAGTTTCTTTCCCCGAAAGAATTTTCAACATCGTTGATTTGCCTGACCCGTTTCGGGCAATTAGAGCAATTTTCTCACCTTCATTGATGTGAAAGGTTAAATTGGAAAAAAGAGGTTTAATGCCATAAGACTTACCCAGGTTCTCAACAGTAACATAATGCATGCTGCGAAGTTAGTGAAAAGCAGCAAGGTTAAAAATTAGGGGGCTTATTGAAGTAAAATGTAAAATACAAGACACAACAAAACCGCAACAGCAAGTGCAATGGGCATCCTGAGATTGTTGATTTTATTTTTGTATTCCTTTATGCTGACAAGTTCTTTCCAGTCTTTTTCATACTTGTTCCAGTCGGGTAAATGCTTTTCCAGGTGGTCTGCCAGTAAGTTAATGTCTGGTACACTGATCATACCGGCTAACGTAAGAGCAATTTTATTGACCGAACTTACAAGTTCTTGGTTCTGTTCACCAGCAATGATACGAAGCCTTGCTGAGGAAAAAAGAGATGTAAGTTGCCTCCCCAGAAGGTAGGTGTCAATGTTAAATTGATTCGATTGTGAAATGTTTTTTTCTACCTGAAGGAACAGTTTTAGGATTTCAACAGCAGACAGTGCATTATCCAATTCTTTGCCAGTTGCCTTTTCAAGCCATCTTTGGTAATGATATGCTTCCCTTTTTTCAGGATCAGTTAAAGTGCTGTATGCCTCCTGTAGTTCTGTATAATAGTCATGGTTTAGCTTGTTGCCGCCACTTTTGTCTGGGTGGTAAGTATGAGCTAACCTCCGAAAAGCTCTTTTTATGGAAATTATGTCAGCTCCGGGTTTTACATTTAGCAGCAGGTAATAATCTTTTAAAGGCATCTAAACAAAGTTAAAAATTGAATACATTTGATATAACTAAATACAGTATGAAAAATTTATTATTATTTGTCCTGGTATCCCTTACAGCAATGACACAGGCACAATCCAAAAAGATTAAGGGAAAAAACTTTTTTGAACTGAAAGTTTATGAATATAAAACTGCCGCCCAAGAGGCAGTGATTGACAGGTTTTTAGCTGATGCTTATATTCCTTACCTCCACAGCAAGGGTATTTACCGCATCGGTGTTTTCACAGGCCGTGCAAACGACACATCAAAAGTAAAAAAACTGTATGTATTGGTTCCCTATAAGCAGTTGAACGAAATTCCTGTTATTAATAAGGCGATGTTCTCTGATAAAATGGTTTTGGCAAAAGGGCAGGAATATTTGAATGCACCCAGTGAAGCCCCGGCCTATGACAGAATTGTAAATTATCTTATGGAAGGATTCAGGCTCGCACCGGCATTACTTCAGACCAATCTTTCCGGTAGCGTGGAGGATAAAGTCTATGAGTTGAGAAGTTATGAAAGTGCTTCTGAAATAAAGTACTGGAAAAAAGTTGAGATGTTTAATGAAGGTGGTGAGATTGACATCTTTGCAAGATTGAATTTCAATCCTGTGTTTTATGCAGAGGTGATCAGCGGACCAACAACGCCAAACCTGATGTATATGACCAGTTTTGAGAGTATGAAAGACCGTGATGCCCACTGGCTCGCCTTTAGGGATGATTCACAATGGAAAGCCCTGTCTGCAAAAAAGGAGTACGAAAAAACTGTAAGCAAGAATGTAACCTTGTTTCTTAAGGCCAAGCCCTATTCTGAATATTAGAACATCATTTCCCTGATTGGGAAAGAATGTATCTTTGGGCAAATTTTTAAGATGGATGAATTGAGCAGAATCCATGAAGCTTGTGCATACATCAGGAGTATTTGTGCACTGCCGGTTGAGATTGGTGTTGTTTTAGGAAGCGGACTGGGTGGATTTACCGATCATGTTGTTATTGATAAGGAGATACCTTACCGTGATATACCCAACTTCCCGGTTTCAACAGTTGAAGGGCATGAAGGAAAACTGATACTGGGGAAAATGTGTGCCAAAAACATTATTGTGATGGCCGGCAGGTTTCATTACTATGAGGGGTATTCACCAGTTGAAGTTGTTTTTCCAATCAGGGTACTCAGTCTTTTGGGAGTAAAGGAGTTGTTATTGTCCAATGCCGCAGGTGGGGTTAATCCATCTTTTAAAGTGGGAGACCTGATGGTCATCAGGGATCATATCAGTTTTGGTATTATCAATCCTCTTTTAGGTAAAAATATAGACGAGCTTGGTCCTCGCTTTCCTGATATGAGTGAACCTTATGCATCAGAACGTATTAGACAGGGTAAGGCGATTGCTTCTGAATTGGGAATTGACCTTAAGCAGGGGGTATATTACGGTGTAACAGGACCAACATTTGAAACAAGGGCTGAATACAAGTTGATTTATAACCTTGGCGCTGACGCAGTTGGGATGAGTACGGTTCAGGAAGTGATTGCGGCGGTTCATTGTGGCATGAAAGTTTTTGCTATCAGCGTAATCACAGATCTTGGCATCAGGGATGAGGAGAACATTATAACCCACCAGGAAGTATTGGACGCTGCCAATGCCGCAGCACCAAAATTGACAGCAGTCTTCAAAAATCTTATTGAAAAATTGTGATGCACCTCATTAATTTACGCAAAGTCGTTTTTTTATTGTTGTGTTGTGGATTTTTCACGGCGGCACATGCTCAGCGGGGAATGATGAAAAGTGTTCAGGGAATGGGCTCCCGTTTCTCTGGTGGCGGTGGAGGCAGGTCAGGTGGGGGCAGTGATTCCCTTAGTTTTGAAAAAAGAAAGTTTGCAGATGATTCTGTCAATGTCCGATTTCGCTACCTCGATACTGCCCGTTACAGTGGCTTTGACTCTTCGATAAGTGACTATTTCAGAAGAATGCCGGTTAAACCAGAAATGATTCAGATTGGACATTACGGTAATGCTAGCAGGTCACTTCTTTATTCTCCTTTGCGAAAAGCAGGCTGGGATGCAGGTTTCCATGCGCTGGATCCATTTGCTTTCACAATCGCAGACACGCGATTCATGAATACAACAAAGCCATATACGGAGCTGGGTTACCTTGTGGGCAGTCAGGTTGAACAGCATATCAGTGTTTTGCACACCCAGAATATTAAGCCTAACTGGAATTTTGTCTTTCATTACCGGTTGTACAATGCACCAGGTACATTCAACTCTCAGAATACCAACCACAACAATATCCGGTTTAATTCAGATTTTACATCAGAAAATCAACGTTATCACGCTTATGTGATACTCATCAACAATGCATTACAATCTTCAGAAAACGGGGGTATAGTGGATCCGAATTTGCTGGTAAACGAGAATCCTGCCTATAACGACAGGTTTAACATCCCTACACAACTGGCCTCAACAAGTCTTTCATCCAGGAACTTTTTCAATGTCAAACTCGGTACAGGCAACAGGTATGTAGACAAACATGCTTTATTCAGACAGCGGTATGATTTTGGTAAAAAAGATTCTATACGAACTGACTCTTCTGTAATCAGGTATTTTCTACCCAAGCTCAGTTTTGAACACACCACCCATATATCCAGTTATTTATACAGGTTTCTCGATGTTCAGGCAGCCGGAGCAGCTGATTTTTATAAAACCAATTATGATTTTGCTACAGTACCAGATACACTGGATTTCAGAAATCAGTGGAATGTGATACGCAATGATTTTTCAGTTATTCAATTTCCAGATTCAAAAAATTTACTTCAGTTTTTCAAGGCAGGTGCTACATTGATGAACTTCAGTTCTGTTTCTGATACGATACGAGACAGGTTCCTCAATATCATGGTTCATGGAGAATACAGGAATACTACACGCAATAAGAAGTGGGATATGCTGCTGTATGGAGAGTTCTATTCAGTAGGAAGGGATATAGGAAACTATGCTGCACAGGCAAGGTTACAACGTTCACTTGGACCTAAGATTGGTACTTTAGAAATTGGTTTTCAGAATATAAACAGGTCACCATCCTATTTACAGGTTTATAAAACAGGATTTCCAATTGAAAAAACCAAGAAGTTCAACAATGAAAATGTTACAGCCTTAACTGGCTCTTTGTATATTTCTGCATTGAAAGCAAAGTTGAGCTTCGAATATTTTCTGCAGTCAAACTATACCTATTTCAAGGATTTTAAAACAGTTGATCAGTATGCACCATTGTTCAATTTTGCCCGGGCAGGATTGAGCAAAGAGACATCGCTGGGCAGAAAATGGAAATGGTACCTAGACCTTTACCTGCAGGAAGCGATTGGGGATGTTCCAATCAATTTGCCAAGAGGTTATGTACGCACCAGGATTGCTTATGAAGGAAAACCATTCAGAAATCTTGTTATGGCTTCCGGACTGGATTTGAGGTACTACACTGCCTACTATGCAGATGACTATTCACCAATAAACGGACAGTTTTTTTATCAGAACTTGTTTTACGTTCAAAACAGACCTGATGTTACAGCATACTTTAATTTCAGAATCAGGAGTTTCACAGCTTATTTGAGGCTCGAGAATCTCAATACAGCAACTAGAACATTTGGTTTTGGATTTAAAAAGAATAATGTGGTAGCGCCATTTTATCCGAATCCAGGAATGGTATTCAGACTTGGTATTTTTTGGAATTTTGTCAATTAAACTGGTCTAAAATTGTTAAAATTCCAAATTTTATGTGAATTGAAATGTCTTAATTATATCTTTACAGGGTGAAAAAGATATTAGCCATACTTCTTTTGTGCGTGCATATTGTTACCCAGGCGGGTACAGTTTTGCAGGTTCATTATTGTATGGGTAATTTTGCATCAGTCACCATTGGGCAGGATAGCCATGCCGGTTGTTCATATTGTGGCATGAAAAGTAAATCATGCTGCCACGATGACGTTATTGTTATCAAATCAGATGCTCAGGCATTTGCTTCAACTTCTGTTTCAGAATTCATTCCTCCTGCAGCCTTATTTCAAAGCAATTTCGGGTTTCCTTCAAGGTTGCCAGTCTTGCAAAATGATTTTGAAGTTACACAAGTTTCTGACCCATTTCCGGGTTGTCCTCCTTTGTATTTGAAGTATCGTGTTTTCAGAATTTAGTATTAATGTGCATTACAGGCAGTCATTTTCTGCATCATTTATTGTTACATTAAAAATTAATTCATGAAAACTTTTCAATCTTTCATTCTTTTCCTTTTAATTTCTCTGGTATCAAATAGTGTATTGGCTCAGCAATCTGAAACCATCAAGGTATGGGGTAATTGTGGCATGTGTAAAAAAGTTATTGAAACTGCGGCACTTAAAGCCGGTGCTACTAAGGCAAACTGGAGTGAGTCAACACATGATCTTCAGGTGAGTTATAAGGTGAAAAAAACATCGGCTTCCAAGATTCAGGAAGCTATTGCCGCTGCAGGTTATGACACACAGGATTTTACAGCCCCCAATGATGTTTACAGCAAGTTACATGGATGTTGCCAGTACGAGCGAAAGGCCGTATCCAGTCCAGCGAAGGATTCCGATAAAATGGCCTGCTGCGACAACGGCACATGTGAAAAGCATGCTGTGAATTGCACTGACTGTGGTAAGTGCGAAGCGGTAAAATCATGCTGCAAATCTGAAACTTGCCAACCCGGCAAGCAGTGTTGTAAAAAGTAAAAATTTTATTGTTCATTAAATGGGGCCGCCGCTTGCGGCGGCCCCATAATTGCATAACAAAATGAAAAAAATTATTTTGAGCGGCATCTTTCTTTTATCCTTCATCATGGGTAAAGGACAATTCACCAGCGCAACTTTGCAGGCAAGCGGACTGACATGTGCATTGTGTGCGAAAGCCATTTTTACAAATCTTGCAGCATTAAAATTTGTTGATAATGTTGATACAGATTTGAATACTTCTACTTTTTTGATTTCATTTAAACCCGGAAGTGAAATTTCTCCTGATCAAATTAAAATGAAAGTGGAAGCAGCCGGTTTCTCTGTGTCAAATCTTGTTTTAACTTTTGATGCAAACGGACAAACTGTAAGTCAGCAATCACCTTTAAAAATTGGTAACACCTTTTTTCATTTTATTCAGGCAAAATCCAACGGTTTATCAGGCACTATTAAAATGCAAATAATAGACAAGGGATATGTCGGCATAAAAGAGTTAAAAAAACTGCTTGCCGGAAATAAACTCGCCTGCTATCAATCACTTGAAATTGCGGATTGTCCTAATACTGAAAATAATAATGTTGTTCAATCAGTTCATGTTTTACTAAAATGAGTATAAATAAAATCTATATAACTGCGTTTGTGTTTAGCATTTTTTATAATGTGGTTTGTGCACAAGAGCTTTATGTGCTGAACGATCCGGCTTCAAATGTTCCGGCGAAATCGCTTAACCTGAAGTATGCAGGAAAATATGTCAACGAATCATTTAGGGGACACAAACACTTGGGCACAAGACAAATGCTTGAAGCAGGAATGGGACTAAGCAAATCATTGATGATAAGACCATCTCTGACGTTTTCAAATATGTATAAAGTTTATCCAGACCGACAATTGAATTTTGAATCAGTTGGTTTATACGCCAAGTGGCGATGGTTGTCTGTTGATGAAATTCACAAGCATTTCAGGGCAGCATTTTTTTTAAAAGGGATCTATAGTTCAAATAATCTGCTTTTCGATGAATTAACCGGAGAGGGCGACCAGTCTGCATTTCAGGCCGGTTTGATATTAACACAACTGGTTAATAAGCTGGCAGTTTCATCAACTTTTACCTGGCAGGAAGTGCTCGATAGTGAACGTTGGTTGAAGTATGGCGGGTCAAGAAATTTTGGCTACCGTAGTTTTAATTATGCACTTTCAACAGGATATCTGATACTTCCACGCAAATACAGCAATTACCGTCAAACCAATTTTAATGCATATATTGAAATATTGGGCAGCCGTGGCATTGACCGTCAGTATCAGTTTATTGACCTTGCTCCTGCACTTCAATTGATCATAAACAGCAGCAGTAAACTAAATCTTGGTTACAGGTTTCAGCTCGCGGGAAATGCATTCAGGATGGCTCAAACAGGATTCAATATTTCATTTGAACAGACTTTTCTGAATGCATTCGGTGATAAAAAAAATGATTAAAATCATAAAGTCAATTATATTTTTTGTTGGTGGACTATTTGTCAAAAAGGATTGTTGTAAATAAGCATCAAATCAACATATTTTTTACAAATTGCATCCATGTTGCAGGCAATCATCAGGTTTTCGGTCAGAAATAAACTGGTAATAGGACTATTTACAATGGCCTGGATAATCTGGGGCAGTATTCAGCTTGTGAATTTACCTGTTGATGCATTACCCGATATTACCTCCAATCAGGTTCAGGTCATAACTGTCTCACCTACATTGGGTTCACTTGAAGTAGAACGGTTGATTACTTTTCCAATCGAGCAAGCATCTTCTAATATCCCTGGTATTAAAGAAATACGGTCAATCTCAAGATTTGGATTATCGGTGGTTACCATCGTTTTCGAAGATGGCAAAGACATTTACTGGTGCAGACAGCAGGTTACAGAACGGATGTCAATGGTTAAAGATGACATACCCAAAGAAGCTGGATCACCTGAGCTGGCCCCAATCACAACTGGTCTTGGTGAAATATATCAGTATGTTGTGCGTCCGAAAAAAGGGTATGAAAAACAGTATGATCTTACAGAACTGAGAACTATACAGGACTGGATTATAAGGCGACAGTTAATGGGTACCCCTGGTGTTGCGGACGTCAGTAGTTTCGGAGGAAAACTCAAGCAATACGAAGTTGCGCTCGATCCCGCCAAAATGCGGTCAATTGGTATTTCACTTGATCAGGTATTTACTGCATTGGAAAAAAATAACCAGAATTCAGGTGCAGCTTATATAGAAAAAGGTCCCCAACTTTTATTCGTCAGAACTGAAGGCCTTACGCAAACAATGGAAGAAATTGGCAATATCTATGTTGCCAATTCCGGCTCAGGTACACCAGTTTACATCAGAGACCTTGCAGATGTTCGAATTGGAAGTCCAATTCGCTACGGGGCGTTAACCTACAAGGATCAGGGTGAGGTCTCCGGTGCTGTTGTTTTGATGTTGAAAGGAGAAAATGCTTCTGATGTAATAAAGGGCATAGAAAAGCGAATGAATCAAATCCGGAAATCTTTGCCTGAGGGTGTGGAAGTGGAAGTTTTTCTGAACCGAACCAAAATGGTAAACAGAACCCTAAGTACAGTAAAAACCAACCTACTCGAAGGGGCACTTATTGTATTGTTGATTCTGGTATTTTTTCTAAGTAATATAAGAGCCGGCCTCATCGTTGCATCAGTGATTCCACTTGCTATGTTGTTTGCCGTAGGGATGATGAACCTGTTTGATGTTTCAGGTAACCTGATGAGCCTTGGCGCCTTGGATTTTGGATTGATCGTAGATGGCGCTGTAATTATTGTAGAGGCAGTTCTTCATAGGTTACATACACAGAAACATGAAGGACTTGTGCTTCGTCCCGCTCAAATGGACGCTGCTGTTGAACAGTCTGCCGGAAGAATGATGGGGGCCGCTGTATTCGGACAAATTATTATCCTCATTGTTTACATTCCTATTCTCAGTTTAACCGGTATCGAAGGTAAAATGTTTAAACCCATGGCGCAGACCGTTACGTTTGCCCTGATTGGTGCCTTCATATTGTCATTGACTTATGTACCCATGATGACCAGCCTTGTTTTAAGCAAAAAACTTAATCACAAGGATACGTTTTCGGATAAATTGATTGCTCGTTTACAGGCAATCCTCAGTTCAATACTTCACAGATTTATTGCACACCCCATCAAGGTTATTGTTGCATCTGTTTTTTTATTGATCGCATCGCTCCTTGTTTCACTGCAACTTGGTGGTGAATTTATTCCTGAACTGGAAGAAGGGGATTTTGCAATCGACGCCCGACTTATGACGGGAAGTACATTAGAAGCAACCGTAAAAGCAACATCTGAAGCAGTTCACGAATTGCAAAAGTTTCCTGAAGTGCTTAAAGTAGTAACCCGTATTGGTGCAAGTGAAATACCTACAGATCCAATGCCTATTGAAATGACGGATATTATTGTTAACCTTAAAGATAAAAAAGAGTGGACCAGCGCAGAAAGCTATGATGAACTTGCAAACAAAATGAGTGTGGCAATCAGCAAAATACCCGGACTAACAGGTGGGTTTCAATACCCTGTTCAGATGCGGTTCAACGAATTGATTGCAGGTGCAAAACAGGATGTCGTTTGTAAAATCTATGGGGAAAATCTGGATACACTGGCTCATTACGCAGCATTGTTTGAAAAAGTAATCAGTAAAGTAGAAGGTGCCAAAGACATTTTTGCAGAGCGTGTAACCGGACTTCCTCAGGTTGTCATAAGATTCAGGAAAAGTGCTATTGCCGCGTACGGATTGAATATAACAGATGTGAACAGGTTTATCAGAACATCACTTGCCGGAGAAGCTGCTGGACAGGTTTATGAAAATGAACGCAGATTTGATCTGGTTGTGCGATTAAAAGAATCAAGCAGAAATGATCTGGAAGATCTGGGTGTCTTATCCATGCTTAACCCCAATGGTATACATGTTCCACTCGCACAACTAGCAGACATTTTTATAGAAGAGGGACCAAATCAAATTCAAAGGGAAGATGCCAAACGAAGGATAACTGTTGCATTCAACGTGCGCGACCGCGATATTCAATCTGTGGTTGAAGAAGTTCAAATGAAATCAGGAAAGTTAATCAATTTACCGGCAGGTTATTATGTCAGTTTTGGTGGCCAGTTTGAAAATCTGACTGAAGCTAAAAACAGGTTGATGATTGCAGTGCCTGTGGCGCTTTTACTGATTTTACTCATTTTATATTTTTCTTTTGGGTCATTGAAATACGGTTTACTGATATACACGGCAATTCCACTTTCTGCCATTGGGGGTATACTTTTACTTTGGGTACGAGACCTGCCGTTTAGTATTTCTGCCGGTGTTGGTTTCATTGCACTTTTTGGCGTTGCTGTTTTAAATGGAATCGTGTTGATTAACGAGTTCAATCGGTTAAAAAGTGAGACAAAGCTTGAAGTCGAAGAAGTTGCAGTAAAAGGAACGATGACAAGACTCAGACCCGTTTTGATGACAGCAGCAGTTGCTTCTCTCGGCTTCCTGCCAATGGCATTGAGTACAAGCTCAGGTGCTGAAGTGCAAAGACCTTTGGCAACTGTAGTTATTGGTGGACTCATTTCAGCAACACTGTTAACATTATTGGTGCTTCCCGTTTTGTATGTATGGGTAGAAAAACGCAGGAAACATCTTAAAAGCATTACAGTATCCATTTTACTCTTATGCTTTTCTTTTAATTCACAAGCTCAGGAACAAGCAGTCACCTCATATGAAAATACTCACAGGCCTAATAATTTTCAATCTTTGTCACTTGATACAATAGTTGCAATAGGGGAGCGAAATGCGTTGGCATTGAAGATGGCAGGGAAAGAGATTGAAATCATGAAAATATTGGCAAAGAATCCAATGGATTTTGCAAAAACTAATGCCGGTTTTGAGTTTGGTAACATTAACAGTGCACTTAACGATACCCGTTTATTTCTAAACCAGGACTTCCAATTGCCTTTGGTCTATTCCCGTAAGAAAAATTATCAGTACGCAGTGCTGAATCTGGCAGAATCCAACAAAGCACTGGAGGTTGCAAGATACAGGCTTGCCATACGTGATTTATGCATCAGGATAATGGATTTAGAAAGACGTGAGGATATTATTAAGCGATTTATTTCAACCTATATCGAATGGGATAGGATTGCTACTGTTCAGCTAAAAGCAGGCGAAATCAATCAAACTGCTTCTCAATCAATTAAACTTCAATTGCAACAATTTTATTTTCAGCGAACACAACTTGATGCAGACATCTTTAACCTTAGACAACAACTGAATTCGCTTGTCAATGCCCGTATTGCTGTAACCCCCCTCACTGAAAATCCAACTGATGTAAATTTAAAAATAGAGGCAGGAATTGAGGAACACCCATTATTTCGAAATCAGGAGGCAAAAGTTAAGGCATCAAATGCGTTGGTTGAACTTGAGAAAAATAAACTTGCACCTGAATTCAATTTGGGATACAGTAATTTATCTATAAAGGGATGGCAAAGTGCAGATGGTGTTACACAGCAATATTATGGCCCCAATAACCGCTTTGGTATTTATCAGTTTGGACTAAGCCTGCCAGTTTTCAATGGAACATCAAAAGCTAAGGTTAAAGCTGCAAGACTCAGTTCTGAAGCGGCAATACTTGCACTTGATCAGACCCGCATTCATTTGGAAAACAAAATGGCAGAGGTTCTCAGAACCTATAAAAATGCAAAGGAGGCCTACGAATATTATAATAGCGAAGGGATAAAGCTGGCATTTTCTATTGAAGATCAAACTAAAATACGCCTGCAAACAGGAGATATAAATTATGCGGAAAGGGTTATGCTAATCAACCAGCAATTACAGGTTTTCAGTGCACATGCTGATGCGATAATTGCTTTGCAGCTGGCATCATCTGCTTATCAATATCTTATTGAAAAAAAATAGTATGACATATAAAAATATAGTTTTTGGAATTTTAATGGCTTCATTAATTTCATGCGGACAAAAAGGCGCAACTGAGGTGGAGGATTCAAAAGATAGCGTTGATAGTGAAGTTGTGTCGTTGACTAAAGAGCAAGCGAATAAATTGGCAATCAGTTTAGGAGATGCAGAAGAACAACTGATAAGCTCCACCCTTAAAGTACAGGGTGAAATTGATTTACCTCCACAGAATATGATATCAATTAACTTTCCGATGGGGGGATTTCTGAAGCATACCAAATTAATACCAGGTATGCGTGTCAGTAAAGGCGAAGTTATTGCAACAGTAAATGATCAGTCGATTATTCAGTTGCAGCAGGATTTTCTCATGGCTGTAGCGAAACTGGATCTTTTAAAGCTTGAGCAGGGTAGGCAACAAGAGTTAAAGTCGGCCAATGCGGGCGTTTCCAGAAATTTTCAACAGACTGAATCTGATGTAAAAGTGCAAACAATCACTGTTAATGCTTTAAAGGAAAAGTTGAAGCTTATAGGTGTAAATCCAGCTGCTTTAAATGAAAATAACCTCAGTGGAGAGGTTTTTATTAAGTCGCCCATCAATGGGTATGTTTCAAAAGTAAATGTAAATACCGGGAAATACATACAGCCTACTGAAACACTTTTTGAATTGATTGATCCTGATGACATTCATGTTGCACTGACAATTTTTGAAAAAGATCTTCCAGCTGTTACGAAGGGTTCATCTGTACTGGTTTATCAGGCTCAGGCTCCTGGAAATAAATACCAGGCAGAAGTAATTTTAGTAAATAAAGGAATTGATGACGACAGAACTGCTACAGCACACTGCCACTTTAAAAACTTTCCATCCAATTTATTGCCAGGAATGCTTGTTGAAGCCGAGGTAATTGTTCGCAATAAAAAGGCAACCATCCTACCCGATGATGCAGTAGTTAGATTTGGTAATGGACAGTTTATCTTCGTTATGATTTCTCCAAATGAATACCAGATGAAACCTGTTGTAACCGGTATTATTGCTGCTGGAAAAACAGAGGTTGTTAGTGGTCTTGAAGATATCAAACCTGGCACAATTGTTCAGCACAGCGCATATACGTTGCTTGGAATACTGAAGAATAGCGGAGAAGAATAATTCAATTAACTGATATAGTCTTCCCTTACAGGATTGAAAACATCAACCAATACACAATCTGTGTGCGCGATAGCGCCATGAGGTGTGTTTGATGGAATTACCTGTATCATGCCTGGCTCAAGGATAACAGTTTCATCACCAATCTGCATTTCAAGTTTTCCTTCAAGCATGATTGTGATTTGCTCATGTGGATGTTGATGCACAGAAAGGTCGCTACCTTTTTTAATATCTACCCAACCAACAGTCATACTCTTGCTGTGTACATATTGTCCGATTATTCCTTCAGTTAATTGCTTTTTTGCAATCTCGTTTAAATGTGGCATGTTGTTTATTTATTGTTCAAAATAGGCTACACTTCCGCCTACCCAGCTTTTATCCTTATTATACCTTGTTCCAATCATTTTACCCTTGCTCAGTCTTGCCAGATTTGTTACCGGAACTGGTCTTTTTGTTCCATCCTCCCAAATATACATGATTCGAACTTCTACTTTTGCAAGACCATTTGGAGTTTCTATACAATCTGCATATTTCATTTTCCTTTGTAAAATCCAGTTATCCGGGTCATTTATATGATCGAGATCTTCCCGCGTAAGATCAATTACAACCCCCTGGCCAGCAAATGAAAACAATGGTTTTAAAACATAATCTTCAAGGTTGGCCGGAATTGACGAGCATTCGCTGAGGAATTTTGTTTCCGGAATATAAGGATGATTTAACAGAGGTAAAGTATATTTTGAAATACGATAGAACCAGTTGGGGTGGGGGATCCATTCAACATCCCAATTTCCAGTTATATCAAATTTTATATCCATTACTTGTTGAACCTGCTTCAGCTCATCACCAATAACTCTGTTATATATTCTGTTTACCTGTATTTTTCTGCTTTCTTTGAAATAATAAATTTTGTTATCCTCAGTAAATATTTCAGAAATACACACTATGGCAATGCCAAGGTATCTGGCTGTTGCATAAAAATCGATTCTTGTTTTTTGTTCATGTGGTTTAATCTCAAGTAAAATAACATTTTCGGGATTGAGAGATCCCAGAATAGTCTGCCTGAGCAATTGTATATAAGCATCTCTTGTATAACCACTAAAAAATTGAGAATATCCAGTGGGAATAGTAAAATGTTTTTCCAGAATCGAAGGGTAAAATGCCTGAAAGCCAAACAATGTAGGAAAACCTTGTAATTCAATAAGTGCAGGTTCTGCAATACCTTCGGGATTCGTACAAATTCCAAAATCAAATGCAATAAACTGACATGGTTTTTCTGGGGAACTGACTCTTTCTTCAACAGGAATAGATCTTTCTGTCTGAGATAAATAGCCCTCTTCCAGTATTTTGCTGATGATGTATTCACAAGTTTCAATCATCTTGTTCCGCATCTCCTTATCAATAAATACAGGTGTTTCAGCAATCCGAAAATCAAGAGCTCCAGGAAAAAATTGCTCAATTTCTGTTAGAAAATCAGCATATTGTTGTGCTGTAAATGAGTTGTTGAATGTTTCCCTAATTGACTTGATCATGCGAGTTAAATTCAGGATAAGCTGTAAGGGTAATTTATTTTTGCAATTGACTGCAAGATGAAATTAGGTAAAACCTGATTGTGCGTTAACCTGATTTTATCAGGATCATTCAGGTGATCAATCATGGACTGCCACTTTTCAAATCCATGGTTGTCTATAATATTTCTTTTTTTCTCTTCCTGTTGAAGATACATGCTCATGCCCCTTGGATCAGCTTCAGGATGAAACTGGGTTCCAATCATCCATGGATTGAATCTTGCAGCCATGACAGCGCGCTCCAGTTGAATATGCGACCTTTCTTTTTCCAAACAAAGTATTTTTCCGCCAATTTCTTCCAACCGAAGTGCATCTGGCTGAATTACCTGAAAATCTCTGCTGTCAACCCCATAGAAAGGGTCTTCCAGGCCTTGAAAAACGGGGTCTCTTTCTGATGCATTGATCCAATGGATAGGAAATACACCAAAAGAAGTGGATTTCCGTTTAGTAACCTGCCCTATTTCAAAGTACCTGCATGCCAACTGAAAAGAATGACAAATGAAAAAGACAAACTTTTTATTGATCTGATCAGCATCTTGATTCCATTTAACTACTTTTTTGATCCACTCAAAATAGGCATTATCCCAATCTTCACCCATGCTGTCTAAGGGACTTCCAGGGCCTCCAGATGAAATATATATATCATATTGCATCCCGGGAATTTCAATGGAATTTCTCACATCAAATTCATCCAATGATATTGCAATACCATGTTTATTTTGAATATCTTCTAAAATTTCCCGAATACATCTCATGCCTTCATTGGCATGGCCTGCATATAAGTCGAGAATAGCAATCCTGATTGTACCCATCCAACGCAAAATTAAGCTAAAACGAGTCAAGAAATTTCGATTCTATCATCGACATTACTGACTGATAGTTTTTATTTTCTGCATAATGTTTAATCTGGCGGTCTGCTCCTGTTCCATTTTCGAGTATTTTGTGAATTACTTTTAAGGTATCCCTGCACCCCAGTTCATCCACAACATCATCAATAAAATCAAGTAATTCAAGAATGAGCGATCTGGTATTAACTTCCTGTTCTTTACCAAAATCAATCAATTTATCATCAATCCCATAACGCGATGCCCGCCACTTATTTTCATTGATTAGCGTTCTTGGGTAAATCATGAAGTTCAAATTTGCAGCTCTTAGCTTATACAATTTGACACAGATACACTGAAAAAGTGCCGCTAATCCAATAGTCTCATCAACAGTAAGAGGTACATCACAAATGCGAAATTCAACTGTGCCATAAAATGGGTGCACGCGAAGGTCCCACCAGATTTTTTTGGCATTATCTATGCAATTTGTTTTTATCAGCAAATTGACATAACTCTCATACGCACTGTAACTATCAAAATATTCCGGAATGCCTGTTCTGGGAAATTTATCGAATACTTTGGTTCTGTATGATTTGAAGCCCGTATCCCGTCCTTCCCAAAATGGTGAATTTGTGCTGAGTGCAAAAACATGGGGGAGAAAATACCTGGCTGAATTGGCAATATGAATAGCCATTTCACGTGAGGGCATCCCGACATGCACATGCAATCCAAAAATCAGATTAGAGCGAGCAGCATCCTGCATTTCATTTACAATCTCCTTGTACCTGATGTTATCTGTGATGAGTTGTTTACGCCAGGTGCTGAATGGATGGGTTCCCGCTGCGCCTACTCCATAGCCGAGGCTATTCGCTATTTCGTGAATTGTTCTTCTTAGATTATAGATATCTTTTCTAGCTTCTTCAACTGAGGAGCAAATATCTGTTCCAACCTCTACAACCGCCTGATGCATTTCAGCTTTTACTTTTTCGTGGATGATTTTTTGTCCTTCCACTACAATTTTCTGTTCATGACTGACCAACTCCTTAGATACAGGGTCAATCACCATGTATTCCTCTTCGATGCCAATTGTGAATGTTTCAAATTTGCTCATATTGTCAGGTGTTTTCAGGATGTAAGTGATTGCCCTGATATGCTTCTGGTGATGTATTGTCCCCAGCTGAGGTTGTCTTTACCATCATTCAAACTGAGGGCTGTTTCAATGGCGTAGTTTGCAGCAGTTTCAACAACCCATTCAAAATTTTCTGCACCTACACTTTGCAAATCTGCATCCGGAGCGGGATTGCAGAAGTCGATGGCATAGGGTACGCCATCTTTCACGGCAAGTTCTACCGTGTTGAAATCATACCCCAGAAAGTTATTAATCTTTAAAACAATATCTTCCATTCGTTTTAATAATTCAGCTGAAGGCTGAAAGGCAGCTACATACCTCAGGTGATGTGGATTTCTCGGTTCGTAGGGCATGATGCGAACGTGTTTTCTGCCAATGCAATAGCACCTGTAATACTCTTCGAAAACAATCTCCTCCTGAAGCAGCATAACAAGTTGACCTGTTTCAGCATGTTTTTCAAAGAAATCGTCAATGCTGTTTAACCGGTAAACATTTTTCCAGCCGCCACCCGCAAAAGGCTTCATATATGCCGGAAAGCCAACATAGTCAAACATCCCTTTCCAATCCAGCGGATAGGAAAGATTGGCAAATGACTCTGATGAAGTATCATCAGGAAGCTCCCTGGATGGAAGAATAACTGTCTTGGGTACCGGGACACCTATTTTTGTTGCAAGGGCGTTATTGAAAAATTTTTCGTCGGCACTCCACCAGAATGGATTATTGATAACAGCAGTTCCACTGATGGCGGCATTTTTAAGGTATGCACGGTAAAAAGGAACATCCTGTGAAATTCTATCTATAATCACATCATATCCACTGGCTTCACCCTGTTTGACTTTTTCTATTTTCACCTGTTCCGCATGAATGCCGGCTATCTTTTTTTCATTGACCCGCTTAACAAAAGCTTCAGGAAATGATCTTTCTTTGCCATGCAGGATACCAATAACTCTGGTCATCAGGTGAAATTTAGGTAATGAACTCTTTTTCAGGTTGTTGTAACAATTGCCTATCGAATTTAAGCATTCATTGTCAGATTAAAAAAATTAGGATTCTGCCAGATTCCTTCAAAATTTTGATATTTTCACAGACTCATGAATTTCTTCCTGCGCACATCATTTATCAATTCCGTATTTCTTAACCGAACAGTTAGGATTGATCTACTTGCGCCAGCCAAGAATCAAAAGGAAATGAGTAGGGAACTTTTATTGATACAAGACGGTCAGGATCTTGAAAAAATGAGGTTTTCTTCCCTGTTGAGAAATAATACTGCCGCTGGGGAAAGATTTATATGTGTTGGGGTGCATGCAGGCGTCGACAGGATTCAGGAATATGGCGTTGCTGGCATACCTGATTACATGCAAAGGGGTTCAAAAGCTGGTTTGTATACACAATTCATTTTGAATGAACTGCTGCCATTAGTTAAGCTGCAAAGCGGCTATAGTACGTTCACAAAGTACCACACGCTTGGGTTTTCACTGGGCGGACTCATGTCCATTGATATGGCGTTGAGTCATCCTGATTTATTTCATTCTGCAGCAGCATTCAGTGGTGCTTTCTGGTGGCGTTCCAGAGACATCAATGATGGCTATGAGGATTACCGTGACAGAATTTTGCATGCTAAAGTAAGAACCTTAAATGCTAATAAAAGCCAGCGTTTCTTTTTTCAGGCAGGAAAGCTCGATGAAACTGCTGACAGGAATGGTAATGGTATAATTGATTCAATTGATGATACACTTGATTTGATAAAAGAACTGAAGTCGGCAGGATTTTCTGATAAGTACATCAATTACCTTGAAATAGAAGATGGTGCCCATAATGTTGCAACCTGGGGCCGCGTGTTACCCACGTACCTTGATTGGCTGCTCCAATTGCAGTAAGTGAGCGTTTAAATGACCTGATTACGGTCTGGTACTGTCATAAAAAAAGCTGCCTGCATTTCTACAGACAGCCCCCTGAATAAATTATTTGTAATTATTTAACCGAAAAAGATACTGCAAGATTCTCCCAAAGTATGTTAACCTTACCTCCGGATACTTCATACTTCAACACTTCATTGAATGAAGCTGATGCACCTGGTTTTACTTTGACACGCAATACGTCTTCTTCCTGTTTGTAGCTGTAAGCACCCCACTGTTTTGGATTCTTGTTAAAGATGATGGTCCACTCGTTGGCTTCAGGAATGGTGAAAAGAGCATATTTGCCTTTTGCAAGTGTCTGACCTTCGATCTTTACATCAGCATCAACTTCAAAAGTAGTGGCATCATTTGCACCTGTGCGCCATACTTTTCCATAGGGAACAAGCTCGCCCCAAACCTTACGGCCTTTAACTGACGGAGCACCGTAGTTGATGGTTATGTTTGCATTGCCGGATTTACCTGTGGCTGTCACAGCAGGACTTGGTTTTGAATTCTGTGCACATGCTGTTATACCATATGAGGTTAATGTTAGCAGCATTACGATGTTGAGGAGTCTTTTCATGATTTTTCTTTTTAAAACGTATAATTGGTGAATTTGTTTCATATCTGGGTAAGTGCCCGTTTATAAAGCTGGATGGTATTTTCCAATCCCAAATATAAGGCATCACAGATTAATGCATGCCCTATGCTTACTTCATCCAGCGCAGAAATACTTTTTGCCAGAAAACCAAGGTTGTGTAAGTCGAGGTCATGACCTGCATTGATACCTAGTCCACACTGTGTAGCTAACTGAGCTGCTATCCTGTAAGGTTCAACTGCCTGTTCCCTGTTTTGATGAAAGTTTTTAGCGTATGATTCAGTATATAACTCTATTCTATCCGCACCAGTATCGGCTGCTCCTTCAATCATCTTTGGATCAGGGTCGCAAAAAATACTGGTTCTTATGCCAGCAGATTTAAATTGTGAGATCATGTCTTGCAGATATGCTTTATGCTTAATGGTATCCCAGCCATGGTCTGAAGTTAACTGGCCTTCTGCATCAGGTACAAGGGTTACCTGATCTGGTTTTACTTCCAGGACGAGCTTAACAAATTTATCTTCTCTGCAATTCCCTTCAATGTTGAATTCAGTGGTTATGACCTTTTTTAAGGCAATGACATCAGTGTAGCGGATATGCCGCTCATCTGGTCTGGGGTGGACAGTAATGCCTTCAGCACCAAATCGTTCTGCATCAAGTGCTACTTGAATCAGGTCAGGATTATTTCCACCTCGACTATTTCGTAATGTAGCAATTTTATTGATATTGACTGATAATCTGGTCATTATGAACTATAAATAAAACGGGTGTGGATCTGCTGATTTTTTGTTCAGCATCATACCACACCCATTCCAAAATGATTAATAACGGTAGTGTTCAGATTTGAATGGACCACTCTTCGGAATTCCGAGGTATTCAGCTTGTTCTGTGGTCAGCTCATCCAGTACCACACCAATTTTAGAAAGGTGCAGCATGGCTACTTTTTCATCAAGGTGCTTTGGAAGTACGTAAACATTCTTATCGTATTTGCTGTGGTTAGTCCACAATTCTATCTGAGCCAGCGTTTGGTTTGTAAATGAGTTACTCATTACAAAGCTTGGATGACCAGTTGCACAACCAAGATTCACCAGTCTACCTTCAGCAAGCAGAATAATGTCTTTTCCATCTACATTGTAAATATCTACCTGCGGCTTAACAGTATCTTTTGTTTCTCCATAATTTGTGTTCAGCCAGGCAACATCAATTTCTATGTCAAAATGGCCAATGTTACAAACGATGGCTTTGTCTTTCATCAGTTTGAAATGCGCTCCGGTGATGAGGTCACGACATCCTGAGGCAGTAACAACAATATCTGCTTCTTTAACTGCATCAATCATTTTCTTCACTTCAAAACCATCCATTGCAGCCTGCAAAGCACAAATA
This sequence comes from Chitinophaga pinensis, assembly GCA_945862385.1. Taxonomy (GTDB): domain Bacteria; phylum Bacteroidota; class Bacteroidia; order Chitinophagales; family Chitinophagaceae; genus Pollutibacter. The sequence goes on along the minus strand of CAMAXV010000003.1, from coordinate 132,355 downwards.
GGATCAATCTCAGTTACGATAACCCTACAGCCTGCACCAGCCAGGGAAGCTGCTGAACCCTTTCCTACGTCTCCGTAACCTCCAACTACTGCTACCTTACCGGCAAGCATAACGTCAGTAGCACGGCGGATAGCGTCAACAAGAGATTCCTTACAGCCATATTTATTGTCAAATTTAGACTTGGTAACTGAGTCGTTTACGTTTATCGCAGGCATTGGCAATGTGCCTTTAGCTACACGCTCATACAACCTGTGAACACCCGTAGTGGTCTCTTCAGAAATACCTTTTACATGCGGTACAAGTTCAGGGTATTTATCCAGCACCATGTTGGTCAGGTCTCCACCATCGTCCAGAATCATGTTCAGCGGCTTATCTGATGAACCAAAGAACAAGGTTTGCTCAATACACCAGTCAGCTTCTTCAATGCTTTGTCCCTTCCAGGCAAATACACCTATACCCGCAGCAGCAATGGCTGCAGCTGCATGATCCTGTGTAGAAAAAATGTTGCAGGAACTCCATTTTACTTCAGCTCCCAGCGCAACCAGGGTTTCTATAAGTACAGCAGTCTGAATTGTCATGTGCAGGCATCCTGCAACCCTGGCTCCTTTAAGGGGCTGGCTGGAGCCATACTCCTCACGAAGTGCCATAAGACCGGGCATTTCAGCTTCTGCAAGCCTTATTTCTTTTCTGCCCCATTCGGCTAGTGTAATATCTTTAACTTTATACGGTAAAGCAAAATCCAATTGTGACTGGGTGTTAGTAGACATAACGTAATTAAATTTTGAGCAAAATTAATCCAACTAAGGGATATTTGCTGACTAAATTTATTGTGTTTAAATAAGATTAGTAATGAAGAAGCTGCTGCTGTTTTAATTACCAGCGTCTGCCTTTGCAACACCCGGTACTTATGAAGTCAAAGGAAAGCAATATATTGTCATTGCTTGCGGAGGGAATAAACTGGGAACCCAAAAGGGGATAGTTACGTGGCTTTTTGTATCAAATAATTGATTTTCATATGAATACAGGTGTTTGCTTAAGAGCTAGTACAGTAGTTTTATTTGTCATCCTGATTGCTCATTCATTTGTTTTTGGGCAGCGATTTGGTGGAAATCCTACGGAGTTGAAATTCAAATCATTGCAAGGCAGATATGCCAATGTAATTTACCCCGAGCAATTATCAGGAACTGCAAAAAAGGTGCAACAACTCACCGCAGCACAGGCAATGGATAAGCAGTATAGTTTAGGAGGGACATCAAGGAAAGTGCCGATTGTTCTTCAGCCTTTGCCGCTGGTTTCAAATGCCTATGTCGGCCTTGGTCCCTGGAGGTCTGAATTCTACCTCACGCCCCTGCAAAATGCCTTGACCCTCGGGTCAACAGATTGGATTGATAACCTTACAATTCATGAATTCAGACACGTGCATCAATACAGTAACTTCAGAAAGGGGTTATCAAAATTTGCTTACATCGTAGCAGGCGAACAGGGTCAGGCATTAGCCAATGCAGCATCCATACCCGACTGGTTTTTTGAGGGAGATGCTGTTTTTACCGAAACCCGTTACCTCAATCAGGGTAGAGGTCGTTTGCCCTCATTCATGGACCCATTCAGGTCTTTGTGGTCGGCTAACAGGCAATATGCTTTTCAAAAACTGAGAAGCGGCTCCTTGAAAGATGTGGTTCCCAATCATTATGAACTGGGATATCTTTTAGTGGCGTATGGCTATGGAAGTTTTGGTCAGGATTTCTGGGGAAAAGTAACCCATGATGCTGCCAGATTCAAGGGATTGATTTATCCGATGCAAAAAGCCATAAAACGCCATAGCGGATTGACCTACTCAACATTTGTAAAAAAAGCCATTGATTCATTCAAGCTGAATGGTCCGGATTTATCTGTTTATCCTGAATCTGTCAAGATTACCTCTAATTCAAGCCGATTGGTAACTGATCATCTCTTCCCGGTTTGGGTGGGTGGTGATTCTATCCTTGCCCTGAGAAAGGGATACAACGAACTTCCCAAGTGGACCATCTACCACAAGGGCAAAATGATTAATCTGGGCATTAAAGACATCGGTATTGATGATTATTTCTCCTACAAGCGGGGATATATAGTGTATACCGGTTATCATCCAGACTCCCGCTGGAGTTGGAGAGAATACAACGATGTTTTTGTATTCAATATTTATGATAGATCCACAAAACGACTTACCAGTAACAAACGACTTTTTTCTCCTGACCTATCCAATAGTGGAGATCTGGTAGCAGCAGTTTCAGTAGATAATGCCTCTAGTTCCAAATTGGTATTATTTGGTTTTGGTCAACCTGGCAAAGAAAAAATCATACCCAATCCCAAGGGACATTTTTATAGCCATCCTGTTTTCAGTGAAGATGACAGGTCCCTTTTTGTGATTGCCAGACGTCCGGATGGTACCTCAGGAATAGTTGCCATCAACGTGGAGGATTACAGTGAGGAAACAATCGTACCCTTTGTGAATGCACCTCTTTCATTTTTGCGCCTGAAAAACCGGAAGCTTATTTTTTCAGTATCTCAGGGAAATAAAAACCAGCTTTGGGCTCATGACCTGAATAATGGAAAGCATGGACCAATTGCTGAAGCTTACACCGGTGCTTATGCTGGTGATCTTCGCCAGGAAGATGAACAGGTTGTATACAGCAGTCCAACCGCAGATGGTGAACAATTATTCAGTAAAGCAGCAAAAGAAAAAATTTTCGGTGCATTGAGTGATCTTACCCCGGTTCAGCAGGCAGATACCGGCAAACTGAATGCTTCAGAACTTAGCGTTACAAAATACCGGGACAAGCTGCTCAATATTCACAGCTGGAGGCCATTCTATGAACAACCTGAGTGGAGTTTTACCCTATATGGAGAGAATATCCTGAATAAGGTAAGGTCATCCTTTGATTATGTTTATAATGAAAATGAAGGATCTCACAGGGTGGGTGCTGAACTCAGTTATGGTGGATTATACCCCTGGATGAGTGGAGGAACCAATTACACCATGAACAGAACTTTCCGCGATAGTACCAGGTTTTTTCAATGGAATGAATGGACAGGTAATGTTGGATTGCAGCTTCCCTTGAATTTTACCCGAGGAAAGCTATTCAGGAATCTGGATATCCAAGTCAGGATGCATGGGGTTTCTGTGGATTATCAAACCAAAAACAATGTAACTCCCCGAGACAGGTTTGTCACCTACCTCTCTCAGCAGGTAACATGGTCGATGCAAACTCAAAAGGCCCTGCAACACATTTTCCCCAAGTTCGCATTTGTGGCACGCGTGCAGAATAGGCTGGCATTGGGGCCAACAGAAGCCAGGCAACTTGGATTATCTACCCAGTTATACCTGCCGGGTATCTTTCGTAACCATTCCCTTGTTTTGGGAGCAGGATTTCAGGGCAGGGATACCCTTGGGCAGTATTTGTTTTCTAATAATTTTGCCATGGCCAGAGGGTATCAGGCGTTTAACTATCCGAGAATGTGGAGGTATTCAGCCAACTATCATTTTCCGGTTATTTACCCTGACCTGGGTATTGGAAATATTGTCTATTTCCTGCGTATGCGTGCAAACCTGTTTTATGACGATATGTCGCTTAAAAGCCTCCGTACCAAAAGAGTTTTTAATCTCCGGAGTGTAGGTTCGGAAATTTATTTTGATACCAAATGGTGGAACCAGCAGGCCGTAAGCTTTGGGTTTCGATACAGCAGGCTGTTGGACACCGGCATATTTCAGACCAAGCCCAACCCCAACAGGTTTGAGTTTATCATGCCCCTGAACCTGCTTCCTGATTAGAACTCAATGATGAAACCTATACTTGGTGTGGAAAATGCATCCTCATTGGTTAAAATCAAGGGTATGGCATTGCTCCCGTCTGCTTTTACAGGATTACCATCAGTACTGGCAAATGCTGTTCCATTCGCAACACGTTGGAATGTGAATTGGGACAGTCCCGGAGTTTTGGCAACATACCAGTTGGTTACATCGAGGTAAAGATCCAGGGTGAACCTGTTGAAGTTCCATTTCTTATCAATACGAACGTCGCTTGCATGGAAAGGCTTTAAACGTAGCGTATTGTATTTACTTACATCCAGCAATCCTGTTCCTACTGTTAGGTAATTCATTCTCGAAGCTTCAAGGTCAAGCGGAGTATATGGTGCAGCACCCTGGTACCTGAATTTTAAACCAAGTTCCCAGTTTCTTCTGAATTTATAACCCCATGTAAGGCTAAGCAGATGTCTGTTATCCCAGCTTGCTGGAATATATGTTTTAGCAATACCCGTGAATTTTGAATGGTAAAAAGTGTAGCTGAGGATACCGAAGAATCTTTTGGTGAGTTTTTTCTGTGCAAAGAATTCTATGCCATAGGCTTTACCCAATCCGTTTTGGGTAACAGGTTCATTTCCCACACTTCCGAATTCAGTACCCTTATTGGCCAGGCTGACACCGTCAATATTGCTTACAGGATAATTGCTGTAACGCTTGTAGAAGCCTTCAATGGTAAACCGCAGCGTATTGTTGGGGAGATATTCAAGTCCGCCTACAAAATGGTTACTCGCAATATATTCCCGAGGATTGAAATTGAAGGTAGAGGAGAGGAAAGAGTTGACATAAGCAAGCTGCGTATAGGCAGGGAGTTTATAGTATCTGCCAATACTTGCATTGATATTGACTTGGTTGTTCAAGGCATAGCTTGCAGAAATGCGGGGTGAGAATTGTTTGAATGGGTTGCTTTCACTGCTTTGGAGCGAATTGCCATCAATCCTCGTGCCAAGACTTAATGCCATTCTTTCATTTAAAACCTTTTTACTTACCTGAATGAAAGCACCATATTTCAGAAGATCGATATTATTGTAACTGATGATGCTTTGGCTTGGTTGTATGATGTTTCCGGTATTGTCAACAACAGCTTTCCTAAGCAAACTGAAAAAGGAATTATTGACGTCAACATACTGTGCACTTGCACCATAACTGAGTTTAAGGCCATTGTGAGTTGAAGTAGCATCGAACCTGAGTTTGTTTTCTGTCTCCCTGCTGTCTGTCAGTAGGGTTCTGGTTGCCTCACTTGGATTATCGTTGTCTTCAAATTTATCAGCCTGATTGTTAAGGGTATTTCTGCTTAATGCCAGATTCCAGTATCCTGTTTTTGTAAGGTGTTTCAGGCTTGTTCCAATGGTATAGTTCCATTGGTTAATGAGTGGGTTTGAGTTTAAAACATAGAGTTTTTCCGGACTTGCCTCCTTAGGTACACCAAATTTAAATTCATCAATTGCACCAATTCCTATAAAGCTGAGGCTTGTCTTGTCGTTTATGCGCGTATTGGTTTTAAATTGATAGTCCCAGTAATTGGGTCTGATAGGGAGGTCGATCGCCTCAAAAAGTAGTTGCAGGTAGCTTCTCCTAATTGAAGCGAGGTAGGTTGTTTTTTTTGTCAGCGGACCATCCAGCGTTATGGCTAGTTCTGTGGCACTCATGATGATATTGCCTTGTGTCTTATAGTTATTCCCTGTTTTTTGTTTGAACTGCAATACTGAACTCAGGGTATTATCGTAGCGTGCATCAAAGGCGCTTGTACTTACCTTTACTTCCTCTATGAAATTGGCATTCAAAATGCCCTGTGGACCGCCACCGCTTCCCTGTGTACCAAAGTGATTGAGTACGGGTATTTCGATGCCATCGAGGTAATACACATTTTCACTGGGAGCTCCACCTCGGATGATGATGTCATTCCGGAAACCACCACCGCCAATACCTCCACCAACTCCAGGTAGTGATTGAATTACCTTACTGATATCGAAGTTACCACCCGGATTTCTTTTGATTTCCTCCGTAGTCATTCTTTGAATGCTCAGCGGAGATTCAAGGCTGGTTGCCCTTGCAGAATTTCTTCGGTTCACCACTACAATTTCATCCAGTTTTTTGACGTCATTTTCAAGTTCAACATTGATTGTGGTCTCGTTTCCTGAAGTCAGCACGATATTGAAAAGGGTCTTGGTAGCAATATTCAGCCCGGTGAAAGTGATGTTGTAGGTTCCGGGATCTGCTGTCAGGCGAAATGAACCCGACACGTCAGAGGTAGTGCCTTTGTCTGTGGGTGCGATAACGACCGATATACCGGGCAAAGGTTTTTGAGTGTTTTTTTCAATGATGGTACCACTGAGCCTGGCCTTTGGTGTGTTTTGAGCAGTTGCGTTGGAAAAGACAAAAAGAAAGAGAATAATGGAAAGAGAAATTCTTTTGAACATGGGTATGAGCTTATAAAATAACAAAACCATCTTATTGAGAGATGGTTCAGTTTTGTTGAAGAAATATTGATGGAAATACGGTCAGATGTGGACAAAAAGTTCTTCTTTTTTTCTCCTGACTTTTTTTGCATTGGCAAGAAAGTCAGCTGCCGCATCCCGATAGCCGAGTGCAAGAATACAGGCAGCAGTCATACCTTTTTCTTCCAGGCCAAGTATTTCACTTACACCAGCAGGATTAAAGCCTTCCATGGGTGTGGCGTCAACAGCGCTTAAAGCGGCGGCAGCTATTCCGAACCCGAGCGCGATATAGGTTTGTTTCGCTGCCCATATTTCCAAATCTGTTGGTGTTGAATTATTGATTTTTCCTTTGATGTTGGCGGCAAATCCATCCAGGGATTCGAGCGGAACGTTGCGCGTCTCCGCAATTTCTTTCATAAATTTATCAACCTGTTCTGTGTTGAAGTTTTTCCAGGCAGCAAAAACAATCACCGCTGAGGATGCTGTAATCTGAGACTGATTGTAACAATGTGGAAGCAGTTTTTCTCTTGTCTCCTTGTCTTTAATTACCAGGATGGTGTAGGGTGTGAAGCCCAGTGAGCTCGGACTCAGCCTGATAGCATCCAGAATATCATTCAGCTTTTCCTCCGGAATTTCCTGTCCGTTCATTTTTTTGGTAGCATAACGCCATTCAAAAGCTTCTAAAAAGTTGTTGTTCATGTCTTGTGTCAATGTTTAAACATCAAAATTACAAAATTTTAAATCATCTTCCAAATTCATTCCCTAAATGTGTTGCCGGAATAGATTTTATCTATCTTAGAGAGATATAACATTAATCCTTATGATTCGTTCAGCAATTTTTTAATTGATAATTGGATGAAATACTTTGATAGCATGCACGTCACTATATTAATTTGGTTGAGAAAATAATTATAAATTCAATTTCAATTTATTTTGTCATATTAATTTCAGTTCCTATATTTGCAACCCGTTTGGGAGTTTAGCTCAGCTGGTTTAGAGCATCTGCCTTACAAGCAGAGGGTCGGCGGTTCGATCCCGTCAACTCCCACTGAGAGGTCACTGAAAAGTGACCTTTTTTATTTTAATCTGTATATGTTTTACGTTTATATTTTAAAGTCGGAAAAATCGGGTTTGTATTACAAGGGCCAGACGTCTGATCTTGCGCGTAGGATCAAAGAGCATAATAATGGAGAAGAGAAATCTACATCAAGGTATGTGCCATGGGTTTTGGTTTGGCATACAACAGTTGAGAGCAGATCAGAGGCGCTGGTATTAGAGCAAAAATTAAAGAACATAACAGGCGTGAAGCGAATAGAGGATTTTATCAATCGACATTCAACAAATTAATAGGGCGGCCCAGACGATCCCGACATGGCGGGATGTCTGGGTGCAGACCGAAGCGTCTGCATTCGATCCCGTCAACTCCCACTGAGAGGTCACTGAAAAGTGACCTTTTTTATTTTAATCTGTATATGTTTTACGTTTATATTTTAAAGTCGGAAAAATCGGGATTAACCTCAAAACTTGGGGGATTTTATTTCAGGCATAAAGTTTAGTTTTCTTTATTTAGCAGTTGGATTCCTTGTGAACAAGGTATTGATAAACCCCAAGTGCAGACTTTTTAATCTTTTTTGGCGCAAGAGATACCAATCACGGGTTCGCACTTTAGCAAGTCTTGCCAATGCGTTTCTTCAAAAAGTGAAGCGCCATTTGGTGATATTTCCATGCTGTGCCAATTTGTGTTGGTTAATCCGGCTGCCTTGATACATCTTTCATGCATTTGCCGGAAAGGTGGTAATTGGTAAGTTCCACATAGCTTTGGTCTGGAGAGTAAAGTTTATAAATCACTTCATCTCCATCATCAAATCCCTTTTGGACCCGTTCAAAACCATATTTCCGCATGGATATTTCCGGGTGTTTGCATTCGGGATTGTTGTTGATGGTGACAAATCTCCCTCCGGGTTTCAAATGTTGGGAAATTATATTACACATGGTTTGCAGCTGGGATTCATTTTCAGCATAATTCAACAAATATGATGCTGAAATCAAATCGAATTGTCTACCCAGATCAAGGTCCAACGCATTCCCTACAAAATAGGTTATGTATAAGGGATCCACTTTTTCTGCTTCCATAGCCAATGTAATCATTTGCTCTGAAAGGTCAATTCCCACTACTTCCGATGCGCCTTTTAATTTATAAAGGCGGGTATAAAACCCCTCCCCACAGGCAAGGTCCAGCACAGATTTGCCGTAAATGTCACCTGCTATTTTATATAGTGTATGTGCTTCCAGATATTTTCGCCACGGCAACGACTTGGAATACTTGTATTCATCTGCAATTTTGTTGTAGTCGGAAGACATGGTTGTTCAGTTTTACACCAGTAAGTTCTATCATTACAATGGTTTATGGTAAGAATAAGGGGGAATATTTTTATTATTCCTTTTTTTCAGTTGCGTATTTTAACTGGTTTTCCTACAAGTGGCAGATATCAAATGCGAAATATAAATTTCGATAAAAAACAATTAACTAAAGCTTGACATGATTGAGCTCAATGCAAATGAAAAGTATGCTGACCTGCCTGTAAGTCTTCCAGCAAAGGCTTCCAATCCTGGAATAATAAAAGTTGGAGATATTATGCTTTACGGTACGTCTACGCTGGTTATTTTTTATGAAACATTCAATACCCGCTATGCCTATACCAGAATCGGCAGGATTGAGCATACAGCTGGATTAAAGGAAGCACTGGGTTCGGGAGATGTTGCAGTAACTTTTAGCTTGGATTAGCAAAAGTTTAATAGCTTAGGCAATGTGCAACGCAGTATAATTTTTGTTGAATTTCCTTTGAATTTAGTAAATTCATTGTTCTAATTCCCAAAGTTTGACGAACAGCCGTATTGAAAAAATCCTGACAGGTAAAACTCTGTTTATCCTGACTACTTTACTGGTAACTGCAGCACTGCTTTTTGCCATTTTTGTACATCAAAACTGGCTGGGATTAGGTGAGGCAGTCAGGTTAACCTGGCTTCAAAACTGGGGAGTACTGCATCCCGTGATGGTTCACTTACCTATAGGGCTGGTGTTATTCGGAGTTGTTCTGGAAGTAGCCTCATGGAAAAATTTCCATTCCGGATATAGACTGGCGATGCTACTCCTCCTTTATGTGCTTATTTTTTCACTGGTCTTATCAGTCGCTTTCGGTGCGCTCTTGGGCAGTAATGGAGATTATGGCAGCAACTTGCTTGATATCCATTTTCAGGGTGCAATCATTTCATCTCTGCTTTCATGGGTCAGTCTGTATTTACATGCGAAGGCTTTAGCTTCCTCAAAAAAACTAGTTATTGATTTTTACAGGATTTCTTTTTTTGTGGGCATGTTTGCCGCGCTGTATACAGGTCACGCAGGAGCTTCGCTTACGCATGGGGAAGGTTATCTTGATAAACTCTTCACCAGTAAAAGTGAGCAGCTGAATCTTTCAGCTATAGCTGAAAAAACAGGAGATTCCGCGATAGGTCTGACTCCAGATCAGGAGAGAATTTTAAGCGTGGAAGCCAGGGCCATATTGGCTCATAATTGCTACAAGTGCCATGGTTCTGATAAAGTTAAAGGTGATCTGAGGCTGGATATCAAAGACATGTTGCTGAAGGGGGGCGAAGGCGGACCGGTTATCATCCCTGGTAATTCCCTGGAAAGTGAGCTAATCAGAAGGGTTAAACTGCCTGCTGGTGATGAGGATGCCATGCCCACAAAAGGAAAACGTTTGTCTGAAAAGGAAGTAAAAATCCTTTCCTTATGGATTGATAAAGGCGCTCCCTGGCCAGACGGAGATGCACAATCTACATTTAAGGTTGCACCTCTGGCTCCGCGTAACCCTGCTTTGCCTGTCAATACCTCAAATTTCTCTAATCCTGTGGATCAATGGGTTGATCAATATTTCAGCGAAAATAAATTGTCCTGGCCAGCAGTAGCTGATGAACAGGTGTTCGTGAGGAGATTGTACCTTGACCTGATCGGACTGTTGCCAACACCTGAGGAACAGACACGGTTTGTCAGGGATACTGCAGCTGATAAAGTAGAAAAATTGGTTGAAGAGTTGCTTTCACGTCAGGATGATTATGCCATACACTGGCTGACTTTCTGGAATGATTTGCTGCGTAATGATTATACCGGAACCGGGTACATTACACGCGGCAGATATAGCATTACAGATTGGCTTTACAAGTCTGTCAGAGACAATAAATCTTATGAAAAAATTGTGGAGGAGCTGATAAGTCCGGCTGATGAATCTAAAGGCTTTGTATCAGGTATCAGGTGGAGGGGTGTAGTCAATGCCAGTCAGACTACAGAAATGCAGGCTGCCCAGAATGTGGCACAGGTTTTCCTCGGACTGAATCTGAAATGTGCTTCATGTCACAACAGTTTTATCAACAACTGGCAGCTGACCGATGCCTATGGAATGGCCAACGTATTCGCAGATAGTTCCCTGGAAATCCACCGATGCGACCAACCCACAGGAAAGTATGTTCGTCCCAAAATGCTATGGGAAGAGCTCGGATCCATAGACAGCATGGCCACACGCGCAAGGAAAATGGCGCAACTGGCGAAGATCATGACAAAACCTGAGAATGGCAGGTTGTACAGAACAATCGTAAACAGGGTCTGGAAGCAATTGATGGGCAGGGGAATTATTGAACCCGTAGACCAGATGGATAATACACCATGGAGTCGTGATCTGATAGACTGGCTCGCATTCAATTTTCAGCAAAATGGCTCGGACTTGAAATGGCTAATCCGTATGATTGCCAGTTCCAGAACTTACAGGCTTCCTGCAGACGGATTAAAACAGCCTGAGGATTTGTTTGCCAATGATTTTCGCTTTAGGGGCGTACTGGTAAAACGAATGACAGCAGAACAGTTTACTGATGCTGCATCCATGCTGGTTGATTCAGTTTTTGGTTACAAAGAGCTGAAATATCTGCCAGCTGCATTCACAGCATTACCATCGGGTGCAGTAGTGGTCAGGGCTGCTTTGGTTGCCAATAATCCATTGCTGCTTGCACTGGGTCGACCCACAAGAGAGACCGTAACAACTTCCAGGGAATCTCATGCTAACTTGTTGCAGGCTATGGAAATGACTAATGGACAAAGGTTGCACCAAACCCTCAAACTGGGTGCCCAAAAATGGCTGCAGTCTGGTCACTCGGGTAAGAATCTTGTTACCATTTTCTACAACAGGGCAATCGGTAGACCACCAACGGCAGCTGAAATCAAAGTGGCTTTGGGTACAATCGGACAACCAGCGGGTGCATCAGGAATCGAAGATTTTTACTGGGCAATGCTTTTGCATCCTGAATTTCAACTCATCAATTAACAATTAAGTTCAAATGTTCATATGAAAAGGTCAATATCCAGAAGGAGTTTTCTGCAGTCCACCAGCTCCGCCGCATTGGCCGCGATGGCTGCAGGCGCTCCGTTCCTCGGCTCCATGAGTTGCAATGCAGGTAAGATGAAATCAACTGCAGATAGTGTCATTTTACTTTGGATGGGAGGGGGGATGGCACATACTGAGACTTTTGATCCGAAAAAATTTACTCCTTTTTCAAAAGGAATGGAGGCCAACTCAGTACTCAGTACTTTTAATAAAGTACCCACTGTGCTGGATGATGTTTATTTTTCAGAGGGGCTAGAAAAAATCGGTAGTGTGATGGATAAGGGAACGTTGATCCGTTCTTATGTGGCAGCCGATCTTGGTCATATTCTCCATACCCGGCACCAGTATCACTGGCATACCTGTTACAGACCACCACAGACTGTTGCTGTGCCTCACCTGGGATCGTGGATTGCACGGGAACTCGGACAAAAAAACAAGGTGATTCCAGCATTTATTGATATTGGACAAAGGTTTTCGGTAGGAGAGGGTGAAGAACTGAAAGCTTTTCATAGCGCTGGTTTTCTGGGTAATGAATATGGTCCTTTTATGATTCCTGATCCGCTTGAAGGACTGTCTAGCGTGAAACCTCCTGCAGGTATGTCTCTCAGTCGTTTCGAAAGCAGAAATAAATTATATAATGACTTAATCGCTCAAAGTGCTGTGGGTGAATTGGGGTCTGAATATCAGAAAGAATCCCTGAAACGTTCCATGGAGCAGGCATATATGCTGCTCAGATCCCCTGAAGCAGAAGCATTTGATCTCAGCAGGGAGAAAAAAGAGTCGTATGATATTTATAATACCGGCAGGTTTGGATTGGGTTGTCTGATGGCAAAACGCCTGGTTGAAAAGGGTGCAAGGTTTATCAGTGTTACCACAGAGTATGAACCATTCATGAACTGGGATACCCATGAAAACGGGCATACCCGATTGACCGATATGAAAAAAGTAATTGATGCACCTATTGCGCAGCTGATTAAAGATTTGGATGAATCAGGACATCTCGATCGTACATTGGTCATATTGGCCAGTGAGTTCAGCAGGGATATGATGGTTGAAGGTCGACCTGATTTGAAAGTAAAGGAACAGGTCAATCAGCCTGATGTTATAGAAGAATTGAAGCATTATGGCATGCACAGGCATTTTACAGATGGTTGTTCTATGCTGATGTTTGGCGGAGGCATTAAAAAAGGTTTTGTATACGGTAAAACTGCTGATGAAAGGCCATGTAAAACCATTGAAAATCCCATTTATATTGAACAGGTGCATCAGACAATTTATCATGCACTTGGTATTGATCCAGAAACAAATTATATCATAGAGGAAAGACCATTTTATACTACACCTGATGGATCAGGCAAAGCTGTCATGGATTTATTGGCAAAACAGGCTTGATTCCCGGAAATTATCATGCTCCATTAAAAAAATTAATACACGTTTATGAATCAGAACATGTCTCGTTCGCAGTTTTTAACTTTCGCAGCTTCTGCAGGTGCTGCATCCCTCCTCACATCTCTGGAGTCAATGGTTGCGGTCAATGACATAAAAAAGATACGGGTAGCCATTATAGGTTGTGGCAGTGTCAGCAACAGGTATATCCCTCATTTACAATCATCCCCTTCAATTGAAATTGTAAGCTTATGTGATATCAGACATGAAAGGGCAGTTGCTCAGAATGAACAATATAATGTTAAGGCTGCAACTTATGCTGATATAGACTCCTTGTTGAAAGGAGTGCCATTTGATATGATGGTAACCCTTACAGACATGCAAAAGCATGGTGAACTGAACAAAAAAGCCCTACTGTCAGGAAAGCATGTGTGGAGTGAAAAGCCCATGGCCAATACCTATGCAGAAGGTAAAGCGCTACTTGAGCTCGCCAAAAGTAAAAATCTGAAGCTTTGGGGAGCCCCTGCAGTTGTGAATAGTCCACAGTTTGCCTTTATGAGCCGCTGTATACAAGAAGGTAAATTAGGCCGTGTTGCAAGTGCTCACGGTCAATATGGACACACAGGACCGGGATGGTCATCGTTTTTCTATGAAAAAAACGGGGGCAGTATGCCTGATCTGGGTGTATACAACATGGCAACTTTAACCGGATTACTCGGTCCGGCTAAATCAGTAATGGCCATGCTTAGCATTGTTAATCCGGAACGTATGATTGATGAGAAAGGTAAAATCAAGGTAGAAGAGGAAGATAATGCACATATACTCATGGATCATGACAGTGGTATCATAAGTCATGTAATGTGTGGCTTTAATTTTTTTGATCCACACGGGCATGAGGCCAAGGGGCAGCAGCTGCATTCTATCCAGATCTATGGGGACAAGGGAAATATGCGGATGATAGGTTACGACTGGGAAACCAACGGAGTTATCCTGGACGATTCATGGGAAAAACCAGGTCAGCTACATGAAAAAGAAACAGGCGGATATGTATGGCAGGAAGGTGCAACAAAGGTTGCTGAATCAATAGTGAATAAGACCGAGCCATTGATCAATGTTGAACATGCTTTACATGTGCTGGAGATCATAGAAGCTGCAAGGAAATCTTCAGCCAGCGGAATGCGGATTCCACTGGTTTCAACCTTCAAATGGCCGGTTGTTTAAAGCACATGCCATTTGTAAATTGAGGTTTTTTTAGTAAATTTGCGGCCAGTGGGAACATTAGCTCAGTTGGTTTAGAGCATTACTTTGACAGAGTAGGGGTCACTGGTTCGAGCCCAGTATGTTCCACATAACTATTCAAGTGTTTAAAACACCATGTCTCAGATTAAACCCATTGTTTTCGAGGAATATGAAGTAGAAGTACTGGAAAGTACTGGCTACGTTTTAATTGTCTGGAATGATGATATCAATACTTTTGACTGGGTTATTAAAACACTTATAGACATTTGCAAGCATGAGCCGGAACAGGCAGAGCAATGTGCCATGATAATTCACTACAAGGGCAAGTGTGATGTTAAAAAAGGCACTTACGAAGAGCTGAAAACAATGTGTGAGGCTATAGTTGACCGCGGTATTGGTGCTACCGTAGAGGAAATCAAATAAATTTTCAATTAAAGACAACTGTCAGTGCAGGATTTTTATCTGCATAAGCTAAAACCATTGACCTGATAAATTCGTTAGAGGCAGCAGCTGAGAGTTGTTTTTCCAGTTTATCTTTTTTCATTTTTAAGGCATGATGGGAAACAAATCCTAAAGCCAGGAAATCATTTCTCCCAATCATGATACAGCTAAGTTCTGTAAGCTTTCTACCTGGTCCGAATACAGCAAGATTTGGAGAATCACTCACCATAGCATTAATGGCTGATAAGACTTTGTTGTTGTAGGAAGTAGTATGCTCTTTGTCGTCGCAAATGCCTGAACAAAATGACTCCACTTGTCCCTGGCAATCTACATGTTCCAGTTGTAAAAAGCACATCTTTGGGCATAATCCATGTTCTCTTGCGAGCTTATTCAACAACCTGATGCCGTCAAGTTGCATGGCAAATGTGGTATGTGTTTTGATGTGTTTCTTCTTTTTAACAACACCAAGCCTTAAAATGCCTTTCTGATCTTCATAACTGCAGATGCCAAATCTGTTTTCAAACTTTTTTTGCGATCGGTTAAATTGTGGCCATATTCTTTTGATTTCGACACTTTCCTGAACACTCATCATCAGTTCATTACCACATTCTTTATAACTTATTTTGTGAACAAGCCTGATTAGGTCCTGCTTACGTTTGCTCACATCATTATTGGAAAAATGACTGATTACCCTTTTTTTCAATTGTTTGGCTTTGCCAACATAGATGATTTTACCCTTGTTGTCATGAAAATAGTAAATGCCGGGAACATTGGGAATCTTGTCTAAATCTTTACCTGATAAATGCATAGGCAGGTAGGCTTCCTTGCTGCCTTTCTTAAGCATACTGTCAATATGCTTTCCGGTGTCATTGTTCAGCAATTTATGAAATAACAATGTTGTTGCCTCCGCATCACCCAAAGCCCTGTGTCTGTTTGTGAGTTGTATTTCCAGCGAGCGACAAAGGTTTCCAAGGCTATAACTCGGCAAATTCTGAAATATTTTCCGGCTAAGCCTGACTGTGCATAGTTTTCGAGACTGAAGCTGGTATCCATGTTGCTGCAACTGATGTGCAATGAATGAGAAATCAAAATTTACATTGTGGGCAACAAAAATTTTACCTTGGAGTAAATCATAAACTTCACGTGCCACATCAGCAAAAACAGGGGCTTTGCTTACCATGGCGTCATTGATTCCTGTCAGTTTTTCTACAAAAAGTGGAATCGGGCGCAAAGGATTTACGAGCGTGGTATACCTGTCAAGAACCTGCTGGCCATCTGTAATCAAAATGGCTATTTCAGTTATACTTCCGGTTCCGGCATTACCTCCTGTTGTTTCTATATCTACTACTGCAAACATTCAACCCCAAAGTTAATGGGATATCGTTGTTGTTACAAATTCACTTAGCTGAAATGCAGGTTAAAATGTTTTTCCATTTCCAGTTCCAGTCCTCGCCGGTCAAGTTTCTCCTCAGGCCTGTTTTCTATCCAGGTATCATGCATTGTTTTGCTCTTTTCAATGGCATTCTGAAGTTCAAAGCGCGTATCAGCAGAACCAAGGATGAGCACTGCATTGGCATTTTGCAGGCTGTCTACTACCTTGGTAACAAATTTCTTCATGTAATTATTTTCTTTTTCCTGAGATTTTTTCTGCCACGAGATAACTGTCCCCAACATCCCGGTCTTGGTTGTTGTTTCACCCTGAAACCTCGTTCTGGTTCCCAGGCCTGATATGATTTCTGAATATTCGGGGTTGCCTTCAGCGTCTATCTTGATAATCATGGCATGCTTTCTGTCAATCCAAACCCCATACCTGTAAGAATTTGCCGATGTCTTCATAATTAAATAGTTTGATGAGATGTTTCAGCAATGATAAATGACCTTTTCGGGTTAGCGCATGATTAGCTTCATGCCACTAAGTAGTTTTGGTCACTTTGATAAAAAGGTCACCCAAAACTTGCAAGTTTTTAACTTTAACATTATCTTTACATTGTCTAGTAACAAATCCTAAGGCTTTTGCGTCTAATTGTTAAGTACTAACAAGCCGTCCCTCTTGAAAGACCTTCGTAAATTCATGTAACAATGAAAACATTTTTTATGAAAGCACTTTCATCGCTCAATGTCTCCCAAACTGTTAAGATTGGTCTGATAGTTATTGCCGTTTATGGAACAATAGCTTTGATTACCTATCTCGTTTGGTAATTGCTTGGAGGACTTTTAATCGCTACCTTTGTATACCAAAATAGTAGCGATACATGGAGATCTCCAAGAACTTTGATTTTAAATCTGCTGAAAGCAAGTGGTATCAGCAGTGGTTGGAAAAGCGTCATTTTGAAAGCAAACCTGATGACAGGGAATCTTATACTGTAGTTATCCCACCGCCCAATGTTACAGGTATCTTGCACATGGGGCATTGCCTCAACAATACCATTCAGGATATACTGGTAAGAAGAGCACGCATGATGGGTAAAAATGCCTGTTGGGTGCCGGGTACAGATCATGCTTCCATTGCCACTGAAGCTAAAGTTGTACAGATGCTCCGTGAGAGGGGTATTCAGAAAGCCACACTTACCAGAGATGAATTTCTGACGTATGCCTGGGAGTGGAAAGAGAAATATGGAGGAATAATCCTTCAACAGCTGAAGAAGCTCGGTTGCTCACTCGATTGGAACCGCACGAGTTTTACCATGGATCCGGACTACTACAGATCCGTAATCCATGTTTTCAACGACTTATACAAAAAAGGGTACATCTACCGTGGTAAGCGGATGATCAACTGGGACCCCCGTGCTAAAACTGCACTCAGTGATGAAGAGGTAATCTTCAAGGAAGTGCAGGGTAAATTATATTTTTTGCAGTATCAGCTTGTTGACCAAAGCGGATTACCTGTTTCCCTGGACAAAGGGGGGATTACAATTGCTACCGTGCGTCCTGAAACAATTCTGGGTGATGCAGCTATTGCTGTCAATCCCAAAGATGAGCGCTTCAATCACCTGATCGGAACATTTGCACTCGTTCCACTTATTAATAGAAAAATTCCAATCATTGGAGATGATTATGTAGCTATCGATTTTGGATCAGGTGCCCTGAAAATCACACCTGCACATGATATGAATGATAACCAGATTGGTATTAAACACGGTCTGGAAGTGATAGATATCCTGAATGAAGATGGTACACTTAGTGCAGATGCTGTTCTTCATGTAGGCAAAGATCGGTTTGAGGCCAGAAAAGATATCGTAGAAGAACTGAAAGCCGCTGGCCATGTTGTTAAAATTGAGGAATACGTTCACCAGGTAGGGTTTTCAGAGCGTACAGATGTGGTTGTGGAGCCACGATTGTCTTTGCAGTGGTGGGTTGACATGAAGAAAATTGCTGGTCCCGCACTGTCCGCTGTCAACGATGGTGAAATCAACTTCCATCCTGCTAAATTCAAAAACCTTTACAGGCACTGGATGGAAAACATCAAAGACTGGTGTATTTCCAGGCAACTTTGGTGGGGCCACAGGATACCTGCCTGGTATGATGATCAGGGTCAGTTTGTGGTTGCGATGGATGAGGAAGAAGCAAAGAAAAAGTTTTCAGCACAATACAATGTTTCAGATCCTGTGCTGAAGCAGGATGAAGACTGTCTGGATACCTGGTTCTCCTCCTGGCTTTGGCCCTTTGAAGTTTTTAAGGGAATTTCAAATCCGGGCAATCCTGAAGTCAGTTATTATTACCCAACGCAGTCTTTGGTTACTGCTCCCGAAATCATCTTTTTCTGGGTGGCCAGAATGATTATGGCTGGGTATGAATACATGGGTAAAAAGCCTTTTAATGATGTATATTTTACGGGGATAGTCAGAGACAACCTCGGTAGGAAAATGAGTAAACAATTGGGCAACTCTCCTGACTTGCTCAATATGATTGATGAAATTGGTGCTGATGCAGTTAGGTTTGGTATCCTGATTGCTTCTCCTGCGGGTAATGACCTCCTATGGGATAAGGCATCCAATGAACAGGGCCGGAATTTCATCAATAAAATCTGGAATGCCCTCAAGCTGATTCAGCTTTGGAAGGGAAGGGTCAAGGAGAATTTGCTTCCGGAAGAAATAACACTTACAAGCGATTGGCCACATAGGTGGTTTGAGGCAAGACTGAGACAGGTGTGTAGCGAAGTTGACCAATTAATGGCACAATTTAAACTGAGTGAAGCCCTGAAAACGCTATATACATTGATTTGGGATGATTATTGCAGCTGGTATCTGGAGTGGATCAAACCCGGATTTGAAAAGCCAATGGATCAGCAACACCTGGATAGGGCCATTGCAAACTTTGAAATATTGATGGAAAGGTTACATCCATTTATGCCTTTTGTGACTGAAGAAATCTATCATTTGCTGAATGAAAACCAATCGTCAGATCTTTGTATAAGGCAACTCGATTCATCCTTTGTTTTCAGGGAGTCAGGCAGAGAAATTTTGCTGGAGGCTGAACTGCTCAAAGCGGCTATTACTGCAATCCGGGATGCCAGACTGAAGGCTCAGATCAAAAATAAAGATGCTGTTTCCCTCTATGCAACCGTCACTGAAAAGGGAACCTGGAATGGCATTCAGGAAATATTGTGTAAGCAAATCAATGCAGAAGCATTTAATTTCACAGATGATGCTGTTGCCGACACAATTCAGCTTGTTCTTGGGGCAGACAGGTTATATATTAAAACAGACCAGATCTTGGATACTTCTGTACAGCGTAAGTCACTTGAAGAGGAATTAACCTATTACAAAGGTTTCCTCGCGTCTGTAGAAAAGAAATTATCCAACGAAAAGTTTGTTGCCAATGCTAAAGGGGAAGTTGTGGATCTGGAAAGAAAAAAACAGGCTGATGCCATTGCAAAGATCAGCCTTCTTGAAGAAAGTCTCAAGAATCTCTAAAATCAATTTTCATGTTAAGAATTTTGATGCTTCTCCAGCTAGTTATGGTTACACAAGCGTATGCACAGGGTGGTAAAATAAAACCATCAGTCAGCTCAAATGCTGCCATCACTTTTACATCAACCTGGGGACCTGTTAAATCGGGCAATGCTCCGGCTGCACAGATTGCATCAATTGCACCTGCTGCCATATTTGTCAAAGACAATGCAGGGGAATCCTATCCGGTAAAATCATTCCGTTTGAATTATAAATTCAAAAGTGCATACAAAGATGACGAAACGGAACAACTCAAATACAGGAGTGACCTGCGCGTGGGAGAGTTCACCGACACAGCACAACTGAGTAAGGTTTGGATTGACAGTATCAAAGACAACGTTAAAGCCGGAGACACCATCCTGATCAATAAAATTCTTTTCAGGAATAAAGCCGGAAAATTTCAGTTGGCCCCGGATATCAGAATTGCAGTAAATTAGTTAATCCTTTAACTTCAGGTTAATCCCTGTTTTTAGTATCAACAATTCATTTATGCGTACATTCATAAACACTTTAATTCTGATTTTGTCAGTCACATGCACAGTAGCTCAGGATGCATCTAAAGCTGTTTTAAAACACCTGAACGACAAACAGAAACATTATGAGGGCATGGCAGAAACCATTTGGAAATGGGCTGAACCAGGCTACTTGGAGCATAAAACAACCGCTTTACTGCAAGATGAACTCAGGGGAGAGGGATTCAAAATGGAACAGGGTATTGCAGATATACCAACCGCTTTTGTAGCAAGCTTCGGCACTGGAAAACCGGTTATTGGTTTTCTTGCTGAGATGGATGCCTTGCCAGGCTTGTCTCAACAGGCAACACCCGATAAACTTGCACGTGAGGAGGGAGGATTTGGACATGCATGTGGACATAATCTTTTTGGAACAGGTTCCGTAGCCGCCGCCATTGCAACAAAAAAATGGATGGAGGCTAATGGCATAAAAGGAACTATTAAACTATTTGGTACACCTGCGGAAGAAGGCGCAGGTGGCGGGAAGACCTACCTTGTAAGGGCAGGGGCTTTCAATGATGTTGATGCTGTTTTGCAATGGCATCCTGGGGATAACAACAGTGCCAGTCCCTCTTCAACACTGGCATACAAAGTAGCACTATTTAGGTTTAAAGGTATAGCAGCACATGCTGCTGCCGCCCCTGAAAAAGGCAGAAGTGCCCTGGATGGTGTTGAAGCCATGAATTTTATGGTGAACCTGATGCGTGAACACGTATCGCAGGAAACCAGAATTCACTATGTTATTAAGAAAGGTGGATTGACTTCAAATATTGTTCCAGATTTTGCAGAAGTTGAATTTACCATCAGACATCCCTCTGTAAGTGGATTGAATGATATCTGGGATAGACTTATAAAAGTTGCCGATGCTGCTGCAATGGGAACGGGAACTTCAGTCTCTCATGAAATCATGACTGGTTTGTACAACCTGCTGCCCAATGAAACGCTCGCTAAGGTGATGCAAAGGAATCTTGAAAAAGTAGGTGGTATTATTTATTCTGAGGAAGAAAAAGCATTTGCCGAAGCCATCAGAAAAACGGTAAGTTCATCCTCACTGCCTCCTGTTGAAAGTGCGGCGGAAGTAAAGCCGTATCAGTTAAACGGATTGACTTCGGCATCTACTGATGTAGGTGACGTGAGTTGGGTTGTTCCTACTACAGGACTCTCAACTGCAACCTGGGTTCCTGGTATTCCGGGACACAGTTGGCAAGCTGTAGCCTGTGACGGCATGTCTATTGGCTTTAAGGGGATGATGGTTGCGGCCAAAACTATGGCACTCTCTGCGGTTGATATCTTCCTGAAGCCTGAGCTTATTCCAATAGCCCAGTCAGAATTGGTTAAAGCTAGAGGAAGCAACTTCCAGTATAAATCTCTTGCGGGTGACAGGAAGCCACCGCTTGATTACAGAAAGTAAATAAAATCAAATTACTGGATTAACCAGCTTACCTCCTGGTTGACCCACTCAGCTCGAAATGGTGTAGTAATGCGGATATAGTTGTCTGTGTAACCCTCCATCATCCCGTTTCTATCTTCCTGTTCAAACAACACAGTACGTTGCCTGCCACATTGACTAGCCCTGAAATACTGCATTTTTTGGTATGACAGGTTTCGTAGGATTTTATTCCTTTCATTCCGGATATGAACAGGAATTACTGGTTTGATATCAATAGCCTTGGTATTGTTCCTTTCTGAATAGGTGAAAACATGTAAGTATGAAATATCCAGGTTATGGAGGAATTCAAATGTTTCCTGAAATTCCTGATCACTTTCAGCGGGAAAGCCAACGATAACATCAACTCCTATTGCACAATCAGGTATTAATTGCTTTATCGTAGCAATTTTTTCTGCATAAAGCTCTCTTTTATATCGCCTGCGCATCAATCCCAGAATCGTATTACTTCCACTTTGTAAGGGGATATGAAAATGAGGCATGAATTTGTTACTCTCAGCCACCAGCTTAATAATATCATCTGTAAGCAGGTTTGGTTCAATTGAAGAGATCCTGAACCGACTTATTCCCTCCACTTTATCCAGCTTTTTGCATAAAGCATGAAAATCTGTAGTTCTTTGGCCATCAATAATGCCGAAGTCTCCAAGGTTAACGCCAGTCAATACAATTTCTTTGACACCCTGTTCTGCAATATGCGTAGCCTGTTTAACAACATTTTCTATCGTGTTACTCCGGCTTTTACCCCTTGCCATGGGTATGGTACAAAATGAACAACTGTAATCACATCCATCCTGTACCTTCAGGAAAGTCCTGGTTCTGTCTGTAACCGAAAAAGAACTGTTGAAATCCGTTACTTCAGCAATGTCACAACTGCAGATTTTTGTAGCATCCCCTTTGCTGAAGTCCTTTAGGTGGTTGGAGAGGTTAAACTTCTCTGCTGCCCCTAAAACCAGGTCTACACCGGGTATTTCAGCAATTTCTCTTGGTTTTAGCTGGGCATAACATCCCGTAATGACAATGACAGCGTCGGAATTTTGTTTTTGAATCCTTCTTACCAGCTGTCTGCATTCCTTATCCGCATTTTCAGTAACGGAGCAGGTATTGATCACATAGATGTCCGCAGACTCGTCAAAATCTTTCCTTACAAAACCATCCTTTTCAATCATCCTCCCGAGCGTGGAAGTCTCTGAGAAATTCAGCTTACAGCCCAATGTGTGGAGTGCTATTGATTTTTCTGATTGCATGAACGGCAAAGATACAAACGGGAAAGTGTATATTTGAGTTGTTCTATGATTTTGCTCAGATCCTTACTCCGTTTTTTTCAGATTATTTATTGCCTGTATGCATACAGCCTTTTTGCTGTTGTGATAACAGTAGTGCTGTTTCCTTGTCTGCTTATTTGTCTGCCATTGGGCCGTATCAGAGGAGGAAATATCATGTTTGACCTGTACCGGTTGCTGGGTAAGATCTGGTTTTTGCTCATTGGCATCAGACATACCAATATATACAAATCCAGTC
Source organism: Chitinophaga pinensis (assembly GCA_945862385.1). GTDB lineage: Bacteria > Bacteroidota > Bacteroidia > Chitinophagales > Chitinophagaceae > Pollutibacter. Next base: position 109,158 of record CAMAXV010000003.1, on the reverse strand, counting down.
CTGGTGCTGACGAGCAGTTCATTTTTGTGGTAAATCACATCTCTTACCTGGATGCAGTGACCATCATACTATCTATCAAACACCATTTCCGGGCCATTGGAAAGTACGAGCTGCTTAAAGTGCCTATTTTTGGTTTTTTATACCGTTTTTGTGTAGTAACCGTTAACCGGTCGAGTGCAGAAGACCGGGCAAGGAGTCTGGCTGACCTTAGAAAGATTCTTGCTAAAAATATTTCTATTGCTGTTTTCCCGGAAGGGACATTTAATATGGCTGATGCTCCCCTGAAGGAGATGTATGATGGCGCATTCAAACTGGCAGTTGAAACAGGTAAACGTATTCAGCCGATTTTGTTTCTGGACACCTATGACAGGTTACATTACGACAGTATTTTTTCTTTGCGTCCTGGTCGCTCCAGGGCAGTATTCCTGGATCCAATAAATCCTTCGGCCTATCCGGAGGCTGATCCACGCGAATTAAAAAGGATTACAGCAGAAAAAATGGCTTCTGCTCTGATTACATACAAAGCTACCTGGATCAGTGAATTTTACCTGGAAAATAATAATCATGGGTAGCATGTTGTTTGCTGAAATTATTATACCACTTGCATTACCTAAGACATTTACCTATGCGGTTCCTGAAACTATGCAGGAGCATGCCATACAAGGTGTGCGTGTTGAGGTGAGTTTCGGCAAGCAAAAAAGATATTCCGGAATTATTAAATCCCTTTCCAGAGAAAAGCCTGAAGGGTTCGATCCCAAACCCATTGAACAGATTCTTGATCCGGAACCTGTAGTTTATCCCATGCAGCTGTCTTTATGGAGTTGGATAGCACAATACTATATGTGCACAGAAGGGGAGGTAATGGCCGCTGCCCTTCCCACACAGCTGAAGCTCAGCAGTGAGACCATACTTGTACTCAATGAGGAATATGGTGAGGACTTCTCTGATCTTGATGATCAGGAGTACCTGGTTGCTGAGGGTCTTCAGGTCAAAAAGGAATTGAAAATGGATGAAGTACACGAGATCCTTGATCTTGTGCATGTTTATCCCGTAGTAAAGCGGTTACTGGATAAAAAGGTATGCATGGCCTGGGAATCACTCAAAGAGAAGTATACTCCTAAAAGTGAAAACTTTGTTTATCTCCATCCTGATTATTATGCTGAGGAAGCAGTAGCCGGTCTTTTGAATAACTGGAATAACAAGGCTCCTAAACAACTTGAACTTTTGTTGGCTTTTTTACACCTGCAGAAAACAGAGGGGGAAGTGAAACAACCTGAGTTACTCAAAAAATCAGGAGCAAGTTCTGCACAACTTACAGCACTGGTGGAAAAGAGAATTCTTACCATATCAAAACAGTCAGTTGACCGGATACCCATGCAGGCAAAGCAGGTAGATATCAACTTTGAGCTTTCTGCCGCACAGCAAACTGCATTAAGTCAAATTCAGGCTAGCTTGGGGCATCAGGAAGTTTGTTTGTTGCATGGTGTTACTTCAAGTGGCAAAACACAGATATACATCAAATTGATTGAGGAGCAGGTTAAAAAGGGTAATCAGGTTCTGTACCTGCTTCCCGAAATAGCCCTGACCGCACAAATTATCAGGCGGTTGCAAAAGCATTTTGGGGGATATATCGCCATCTATCATTCCAGATTTAATCCAAATGAAAGGGTAGAACTATGGAATAAGGTAAAAAAGGGAGAAATACGGGTTATTTTGGGAGCCCGTTCAGCTCTTTTTATGCCATTTGTAAAGCTTTCCATGATTATCGTGGATGAGGAACAGGATGCTTCCTTCAAACAGCAGGAGCCTGCTCCCCGGTACAATGCAAGGGATGCTGCGCTGTATTATGCCCGTTTGTGGGGTGCTAAAGTGGTACTGGGTAGTGCTACGCCTAGTCTGGAAACTTATGCACAGGCAGTTTCAGGGAAATACGGACTTGTTGAGCTCTTTGAAAGGTTCGGAGGTGTTGAGTTGCCTGTTATACATCCGGCAGATATGCGCACCATGATCAACAACAAGGTGGTTAAGCAAATGATTACCCCGGAATTGAAAGAAGCGATTAAAAATTCAGTGGATAACCAGCAACAGGTTATTCTGTTTCAGAACAGGCGTGGCTATGCTCCCTATAAGATTTGTGGAACCTGTGGTTTTATTCCACATTGTGAGCATTGTGATGTAACGCTGACTTACCATAAATTGCACCATCGCCTGCAATGTCATTATTGTGGCACATCCTATCCTGTATTGCTGAGTTGCACAGCTTGTGGCAGCACCAACTGGATTGAGCGTAATTTTGGTACAGAGAAGGTTGAAGAGGAATTGATAGCGTTTTTCCCAGATTATAAGATTGCACGGATGGATATAGATACCGTCAAAGGCAAAACGGATCATGATGAAATGATTCGCAATTTTGAATTGCGCCGCATGGATATTTTAGTCGGCACCCAGATGGTTGTAAAGGGACTGGATTTTGAACATGTTTCTCTTGTAGGTATTCTTGATGCTGACGGATTATTAAGCTTTACAGATTTCAGGGTTAATGAGCGTGCATTTCAACTCATGGAACAGGTCAGTGGCAGGGCTGGAAGGAGAGGGAAGCAGGGAACTGTAATCATACAAACTTCAAATCCATCTCATCCAATAATAGCAAGGGTAACCGGTCATGATTTCAAAGGCTTTTACACGGAAGAAATTGAATCCAGGAAAATATTTCATTACCCGCCTTATACAAGACTAATCCAGTTTTTTTTCAGACATGTTGACAAAGGGAGGGCTTTACAGGCTGCAGATTTTTTTGCTGCCCGAATGCTTCCGGTTTTTGGAGATTATCTGATAGGACCAGCAGAACCAGTAGTGAACAGGGTACGTAATAAATATATTTATGAGATCATGCTTAAACTGCCCAGAGATGGCTCCAGGCATGCGCTGGCCAGAAATCACGTACAGCAGGTTATGGCAATCATGCAAAATGATCCAACCTTTAAAGCTGTCCACATCATGGTAAATGTTGATCCGCAATAAATATCACCTGAAGATTACAGTACCCGTTTTTTTCATCAGTTCCATCTCTACCTGTTTCAAATGTTGATGGGTCTGAAGTAGTATGATGATATCTTCAGTTGAATTCTCCTTCTCAAGATCCAACTGATTTTCAAGTATCAGTTTTTTAATTTTCTTAAGCTTCAGGTAGGTCATACAGGATAAGACTTCTTCTTTATATAAATCATTCCGATTGAGGATATCACCCTTGTAAACTTTTGTCCAGTTCGGACTGATCTGGTGTTTTTCAGTTAAAAGGGAAACTGCTAATTGACTGATTTGCTGATCACTATGGTAGAGGAAACTTTTTTCTGTTGGATTTTCTCCGTTGTTGAATTGCAACCTGTAGTCATTTAAAATCCTTATCAAAAGCTTATTATCAAATAATTCTTCGAGTCCGTCATTGTCAACTTCCTGAAATATAAATTCTGCAACAGTAAGGTTATCGTCCCATGCAAGCGTGCCAAATTCTATCAGTGACCTGATGACAGCCTGTTCATTTAATTCATCTTTAAAAAAAAGTGCAAGGCCATCTTGTTCATTTTCCTGATCTGAGGTGACTTGTTCAGGTTGATTTAGCTCCCGCTGGATTTTCTTTTCTTCCTTATCCTGCTTATCCTTGTTGAATTTATTCACAAGTGCAGTCATACCTTGTTCATCCACCTTTAATATAGATGAACACCGCTTGATATAATCCTGCTGCCTGGTAAAATCTTCAGTTCTGTTCAGTTTAGAAATTGATTCCGCGATTTGATTGACAACGGCAGCTTTTCGGGAGCTGTCTGAGCCGGCATCTTTGAGGGCAACCTCCAGTTGAAATAAAATAAAATCCTGTTTGTTTGCCTGAACCAAATCCCTGAAAGCCTCTGCACCTACTTTTTTAACATAACTGTCTGGATCTTCTTTGTCAGGAACAAGAACGAGCTGAACGTTAAGGCCTTCTTCTATGGCAAGATCAAGACCTCTCAATGCAGCTTTTATGCCAGCTGCATCGCCATCGTAAATGATGGTTAGATTATTGGTGTATTTTCTGATTAGGCGGAGTTGATCTACCGTTAGAGATGTACCTCCAGACGCAACTACATTGTCAATACCCGCCTGGTGCATGGCGGTGACATCTGTATACCCCTCAACCAGAAAACATTCATCAAGCCTGTCTATGGTTTGCCTGGCAAAATACGATCCATACAGGATTTTACTTTTGACATACAATTCATTCTCAGGTGTATTGATGTATTTGGGGCCACGATCACTGCTTCCTATTACCCTTGCCCCAAAACCAATTACTTTCCCACTCTGATTATGGATCGGAAAAATGATTCGGCCTCTGTAGTTGTCTACCAACTGACCGTCCCGTTCTATACAGAGTCCGCTTTTTTTGAGGATATCCGGACTGTATTGATTTTTTATAGCCTCCTTTGCAAATGCATCGCGTTGGTTCAGGCAGTAGCCGATCTGAAATTTCCTGATTGTCTCGTCATTAAACCCTCTTTCCCTCAGGTAGGACAAGGCATTTGCAATTCCTTCATCATTTTCAAGAAGTTGATTCTGAAAATATTTTACAGCAAACTGATTGACAATATGCAGGCTGTCTGCCAGCTGCTGTTGCTCTTTGTATTCAGGACTGGTTTCAGTTTCTTCAATCTCTACATTATACCGTTGAGCCAGCCATTTCAGGGCCTCCACATAGGTATACTTTTCGTGCTCCATGACAAAGCCTATGGCATTGCCACTCTTGCCACATCCGAAACATTTGTAAATCTCTTTTGAAGGTGAAACAGTAAAAGAGGGTGTTTTTTCGTGGTGAAACGGACAGTTCCCAATTAAATTAGTACCCCTTCTTTTGAGCTTAACAAAAGAACCTACGATATCAATGATATCGATTCTGTTCTGGATTTCCTGTATGGTTTGCTGGGATATCAATTACTGCCTGTTAGGCAGGTGAAATTAATAAAAGAATACCTCATCCACAAAAACCCATCCTTTTTCTCCTTTTCCTCTATGCCAGCCTGGAAGTTTCTGAATATTTACAGCCTCGATCTCGATGTAGCGGTAATTACCCGGCGTTATTAAAACAGTATAGGGGATTACGGCATTTGATCTGTTTTCTCCTGGCATTTCCGGCTTTAGTTTACCCACAACCTGCATCTGAGCAGGATTATCTCCTGCTTTAATGATAATTTGGGTGGGTGGGAATATGTATGAACCAGTATTGTCTGCCAGGCTTAATACAACCTGAGAAATCATTTTGGAGGTACTGGTATAAAATCCTGCTTTGAATGGTAAATCCTTAAATCCGAGCCAGTTCATACCAAAATTCCCTGCTTCCCCTTTAATTTCATCTGTTAACGCTTTGGCGCCAAATTTTCTGTATTTAGGGTCAGGTTCGTTGATTAATTTGACTGAATCAGTTTTTATTCCCTTCATAAAAAAGGTTTGTTCTGATACATTGCTGCTGATCCAACCTGAGGCTGTAGCAACAGCTCTTATTCTTAGCAAACCTTTCATTGGGATTGCTGTTTCAAAAATTGTTCCTGCACTGGTATCTGGTACTGATCCATCTAGAGTATACCTTATTTTAACACCTGGTAGTGGGTGTTTCAGGAAAATTACTTCTCCCTGTTCGAGGATGGCTTTGTCACGGTTGGCAGGATATGGTGGTGTAAGTTTTAGCAACTCGTTTTTATCAGGAATATAACCCATATCCCATTTAATACCCGGATATTGAGAAGTCAGCCTGGCTATATCTTTTTCTGTAACCTGTGTATTCCATAAAAACACTTTCTTTAGAGACGGTATAACAGCAAGTGCCTTCAGTGCTTCTATCTTTAGTGCTGTGCTTGCGAGTGAAATCTGTTCCAGCTGTTTGCAAGCAGTAAGGACGTTTAAGTTTTTTCCGGTAATGCATGTTCCATTCAGGTTCAATTTTTCCAGGTTAGGGAATTGCGACAGGGATTTTAGCAATTCATCATCCGCCGGCATTCCGGAAAGGTTTACTTCAACAACCTGTTCTTTGATTGAAGAACATTCTTTCAGCATTTCAGGATTAAATTGTTCTTTCAGAAAAAACTTCACACTTAAGGCTGGTGATTGATAGGCAAGTGGAAGAATTCTTCTGAATGGGGTATTCAAAGAAGCTATTGTAGCTGAGGATGCCGCTGAAAAAGTATAACTTTTGGCTGATTTTGGTTTTTTGCCTGCTTCTACTACCTGATAAACCAATGCTTTCAAGGTGTCCGTCTCCTTTAATTCACCAACACGCGTATTTGCTGTAGCTCCGGATTTAATCCATTCTCTGAATAGCAGTATCTCTGTTGCTGTCAGTTGTGCCTTCCCTTTGGGAGGCATGTGTTTTTTATCTTCCGGATCCAATGCCAGCCTTTCAGTTAGCAGGCTCATGTCTGGATCACCAGAAACCCAGCTGGGCCCAGTTTTACCTCCTTTAGCTAGAGATGCAAAACTGGCCATATTGAGACCGCCCTTCATTTTTTGGTCGTTATGACAGGAGGCACATTTGGCAGCAATAACAGGTTCAATGGCGCCTTCAAAAACATGTGTTGAATCTGTTATCTCCGGGAAGCTTCCAGTTGCAGTTTCCGCAATATTTAAACTGAAAAAATCTTCGCCATGCGTCAGACTGCCTCCAAGGTGGCTGCCTGCAAGCATGATGCCCGCTGTTGAAATGAGAGCTATTTGCCCTGCAGTTTTATGAGAAAGTATCCATTGATTGGCATAAAGCAGAAAATGTGTTACCAGTGCCAGACTAACACCAAGCCATTTGTGCCATTGCAAAGTATCTTTTGCATACTCGCTTTCTGCTGCAAGCAGAAGTCCAAAAATAGCAGCAAGTGTTGTAAATAAAGTTGTATAAAGGATAACATATCTCAAAATGGTTTGCAGTATGCTATACTCATTTTGTTTATTGGCAAAGAAGGAAAGTGGAATAAGACACAATACCAGGGTTACAGGCAAATGCAGCACAAGGGGATGGAATTTACCGGTAAACAGCATCCAAGCTGGAAGCTGAGACAGGTCAGCAAAAGCAAAAATCAGCATAAATACCTGGAGTACAATGATGCTGTTGGATACGAACCTGAAGTGTTTAGACATAAAATTGAATATATAATCTAGGCTATGATTCCGTTAACAACTTCACCAGCAATATCTGTAAGCCTGTACCTTCGGCCGAGGTGTCTGTAAGTGAGTTGTTCATGGTTTATTCCCATAAGGTTTAGTACTGTGGCATGAAAATCATGTACACTTACGGGATCTTTGACAATGTTGTATCCAAATTCATCTGTTTCACCATAAACGATTCCTGGCTTTACGCCACCACCTGCCATCCAGATACTGAAACATTTAGGATGATGGTCGCGGCCGTAGTTAACCGGATCAATTTTTCCCTGACAATAATTTGTTCTGCCAAACTCTCCACCCCAAATAACCAGTGTTTCATCCAGTAACCCACGCTGTTTCAGGTCCTTGATCAATCCTGCTGAAGCACGATCCACATCCTCAGCTTGCATCCGCATATCATTCGCAAGATTACCATGGGTGTCCCAGCCCTGGTGATAGAGCTGAACAAACCTAACGCCCGATTCAGAAAGTTTTCTGGCAAGCAGACAGTTGGCTGCATAGGTTCCGGGAACAAGGCAATCCGGGCCGTACAACTTTATGGTATTGTCTGATTCCTTGCTCAGGTCAGTAAGCTCTGGAACAGCACTTTGCATCCTGTAAGACATTTCGTATTGCTGGATGCGGGCATTGATTTCAGGATCACCCACATTTTCAAACGCTTCAGCATTGAATTGGGCGAGCTGATCGAGCATATCCCTCCTGCTTTGTCTGTCATGTCCTTCTGGATTATTCAGGTACAAGACTGGGTCTTCACCACTGCTGAATACCACTCCCTGATGTAGACTATCCAGGAATCCATTTGTCCATAATTTGGAATATACACCCTGTCCATTTCCTCTTCCTCTTGACAATAAAACCGTGTATGATGGAAGGTTGGCATTTTCGCTGCCGAGTCCGTAACTCATCCAGGCTCCCATACTGGGTCTGTTACCCTGTTGGGCACCTGTTTGGAAAAAGGTTAAGGCCGGATCATGATTGATAGCCTCCGTATTCATGGTTTTGATGATGCAAAGATCATCAACAACAGAAGCCATATTGGGAAACAATTCAGAAACCCATGCACCGGATTGTCCGTGTTGTGAAAAACCAAATGAAGATCCAACCAATGGAAATTTTTCCTGGTTGGCTGTCATGCCGGTAAGTCGTTGTCCCTTTCGGATGGAAGCCGGCAGTTCTTCACCATGCATTTTGTTCAGCAAGGGTTTGTAATCAAAAGTTTCCAGTTGGGAGGGGGCTCCGTTTTGAAAGAGATATATGATTCGTTTGGCTTTTGGCGCAAATTGAGCTAAACCAAGTGGTATGGCAGACTGCTGGTCAGAGCCAAATAACTGGTCTTTGAAAAGCATTGTTCCGAGGGCTGCACTTCCAATACCCAAACCCGCACTGGTTAAGAAATGTCTGCGGGTTACATTCAGCCTGAATTCTTTTTCCTGATTTTCCATGACGTTATTTTACAGTTGTTTCATCAAGATTAAATAACATTTGATTCACCTGCATCAATGCTGCTGTGCCGGCTATATCTTTTGTACTTATTTGTTCATATTCACCGGACTTCAGAAATGCCGAGGCCTTACCTTTTTCCTTTTCAAACCTTGCCTTTTGCTGTTGATAATACTGACCTAACATTTTTAGTTCCTTGTCAGTAGGCTTTCTGCAAACTACCAGTCTGAATACTCTTTCCAGGATTGTATTCTCCGGTAGATTCATATTCATGCTGCGTTGTGCAAGCACCCTTGCTGCTTCAAGCAATTGAGGATCATTCATAAGCACAAGTGCCTGAAGTGGTGTGTTGGTTCTTGAACGTGTAACTTCACACTGGTCTCTTGTGCTGGCATCCATGATAAGCAGTGCAGGTGGTGGTGCTGTTCTTTTGATAAAATTATACAACCCGCGGCGGTAAAGTTTATCACCTTTATCCTGAATATACCTGGCAAGTTCACCCCTGCCAGAGGTGGTAGATTCCCATACACCTTTAGGCAGGTAAGGCTTTACACTCGGACCACCAATTTCCGGATTAAGAATTCCTGAAGCACTGAGCAGCAGGTCTCTTTGCAGTTCTGCTGTCAGGCGCATTCTTGGGAAATAACTGTAGTATTTATTATCCGGGTCTTGTTGCAATTTCTTTTCACTTCTTGTAATGGATTGTCTGTAGGTTGTTGAAGTGACAATCATCCGGATTAACTTCTTTATATCCCAGCCACTTTCACGGAATTCAACTGATAACCAGTCAAGCAACTCCGGATGTGAAGGCAGTTCTCCCTGCATACCAAAATCTCCCACTGTTTTAACCAGCCCTCTGCCAAAAATCTCATTCCATATTCTGTTTACAAATACCCTTGCCGTAAGTGGATTGGCCGGGTCCAGCATCCATTGTGCCAGTCCTAATCTGTTTTTTGCGTATTTGGACGTACTGAAGGGAAGGATAGCTGCAGGTGTAGCCATCTCAACTGTATCTGCGGGCTGATCATAATTGCCTCTTCTCAGTAAACGGGTGGGACGAATATCTGCACTGTCTTTCATGATCATTACAACTACATCAGCCGTATCTTTTTTGTTGATGTAATGCATCATGGAGCTGATGTCTGCAGAACTGATACGCATATTGGGCGGATCACCTGGTGAGGCGAGTCCAATATCTCCCACAAGTCCTTTTTCAGGAACCTTATCAAAGAAAGCAAACATATTGTAATATTCTTTCTGTGAAACCGGGTCATATTTGTGGTCGTGGCATTTGGAGCATTCGAGTGTTATGGCCATGAATGCTTTTCCTACCGTGTTGGTTCTGTCTGTTACGTATTCAATTCTGTATTCCTCATCAATTACACCTCCTTCCTGGGTAATCTTATGGTTCCTGTTGAACCCCGTGGCAAGCATCTGTTCTTTTGTGGGGTTAGGTAAAAGGTCTCCCGCAAGCTGCCAGGTGAGGAACTGTGCAAATGAATAATTGCTGTTAAAAGCATGAATCACCCAATCTCTCCAGGGCCACATTGTGCGGTATCCATCATCCTGATAGCCATGGCTGTCAGCATACCTCGCCACATCCATCCACTGGATAGCCATTTTTTCACCATAATGTTTACTGGATAATAATTCATCCACTATTTTTTCATAGGCATCGGCAGATTTATCTTGCAGAAATTTCTCCTGTTGTTCGAGCGTAGGGGGCAAACCCGTAATATCCATGGATACCCTTTTCAAAAGGGCTTCCCTTGAAGTTTCAGGATTGGGATCTAAGCCAACTTCTTCCAATTTAGCAAAGACAAAATTGTCAATGGGATTCCTTGGGTTCAGGTCTTTATCCACCTTCGGTACTGCAGGTCTCTGAGGCGCTATGAACGACCAGTGTTTCTTGTATTTGGCTCCCTGCTCGATCCATTTTCTGATGATCTCAATTTCTGTTTTGGTCAATGCCAGGTTAGATGAAGGGGGAGGCATAAGTTCAGACGTATCGCTTGAAACCAGTCTGGCATAAAGTGCTGAATTGAGTGGGTCTCCGGGTATAATAACGTGCTTGCCGGGATTGTCCTTTAATGCTGCAAATGCACCTTCTTCTGTATCCAGTCTGAGTCCTGCCTCACGCTTGTTAGCATCAGGACCATGACACTTGAAACACCTGTCTGATAATATGGGCCTGATATGAAAATTATAGTCAACGATATCGGGTACTTCCTGTTCTGTTCCTGATTCATCCCGCATGACCAGCGTTATACCAGCTGCCACTACAACTATGATGGCAATTACCCAATATGCTTTACGGATGGCAATTTTTTTTTCACTGAAAAAATTCATAATAATGCATCGTTTGAGTTCTGAAGTTACTAAAAAAAATGATTTAGTAAACTTATGGTAACTATTCTGATTATTTATTACCCTAAATCAGCCCCGGTTTGAAATTGTGGTATTTTTGTTTTTTAAATTCTAACCATGATTACAGTTGAAAATGTGAAGACGCAAAACGAAGACCTGAACAAATTTGTAGCGGAAATGGCAGCGGTTTGTTTGCCTGACTCAGTTTACTGGTGTAACGGAAGTAATCAGGAATACGATGAACTTTGTGAATTGCTTGTAAACAATGGAACATTCAAAAGGCTGAATGCGGAAAGATGGCCAAACAGCTATGCCTGTAATTCTGATCCAAGTGATGTGGCCAGGGTAGAAGACAAAACTTTCATCTGCAGCAGGCGGAAAGAAGATGCTGGTCCTACCAACAACTGGGTGGATCCCCGTGAAATGAAAGTTAAAATGAAAGAACTTTTCAGGGGCGCCATGCAGGGGCGAACCATGTATGTTATTCCCTTTTGTATGGGACCAATTGGCTCACCGTTATCTAAGATTGGCATACAGGTTACCGATTCCCCTTATGTTGTGGTTAACATGCATATTATGACAAGGGTAGGTGAGCCTGTTTTAAAACAACTCGGAAAAGATGGGGAATATATCAAGTGCCTGCACTCCCTGGGGGCACCCTTGCAACCCGAACAAAAAGATGTTCCCTGGCCCTGCAATCCTGAGGTGAAATACATCGTACATTATCCTGAAGACAGGGCCATTGTTTCCTATGGTTCGGGTTATGGTGGGAATGCGCTTTTGGGTAAGAAATGTTTTGCCCTGCGCATTGCATCAGTCATGGCAAAAGAAGAAGGCTGGCTGGCTGAACACATGCTGATCCTTGGTGTGGAAGATCCAAAGGGCAGGAAAACCTATGTTGCAGCTGCTTTTCCCAGTGCCTGCGGAAAAACCAATTTCGCTATGTTGATTCCGCCTGAAGAGATGAAAGGATGGAAGGTAACGACTGTAGGTGACGATATTGCCTGGATAAAACCTGGAAAGGATGGGAAACTATATGCCATAAACCCCGAATATGGGTATTTTGGAGTAGCACCGGGTACCAATGAAAAGACTAACCCCAACGCGATTGCTGCCCTTTCAAAAAACAGCATTTTTACGAATGTAGGAATTACGCCTGATGGAGATGTGTGGTGGGAAGGGTTAACCAAAGAAACACCTCCTGTAGTTTATAACTGGAAAGGAGAGCTGCATGATCCTTTATCGGGCAAGCCAGTAGCGCATCCCAATGCCAGGTTTACTGCTCCAGCACATCAATGTCCGAGTATCGATGCTGAATGGGAAAATCCGAATGGCGTTCCCATCAGTGCCTTTATTTTTGGTGGCAGGAGAAGCTCCACCATACCATTGCTTTACCAGGCCTTTAACTGGAACTTTGGCGTTTATCTGGCTGCTACTATGGGTTCAGAAACAACTGCCGCAGCTTTTGGGGAAGTAGGAAAAGTTCGGAGGGATCCCTTTGCCATGCTTCCATTCTGCGGATATCATATGGCGGATTATTTTAATCATTGGCTTCAGCTGGGCAGAAATATCCCCAATCCCCCAAGGATTTTTGGTGTAAACTGGTTCAGGAAAAATAAAGAAGGGCAGTTCATCTGGCCAGGTTTTGGCGATAACATGCGGATGTTGAAATGGGTTGTTGAACGAGTATATGGTGAAGTAGTCTCCATAGAAAGTCCCATTGGCTGGGTTCCCAAATATGAGGATATTGACTGGGGAAGCCTTAACTTCACAGCAGATCAGTATGACGCAGTTATGGAAGTTGACAGGGAGGCATGGAAAACGGAAATTCTTGCGCATGAAGAACTATTTTCCAGGATGTATGACAGGCTACCGAAAGAGTTTTTCTTTATGCGAGAGCTTTTACTTTCAGGATTGTGGAGATCTCCCGAACACTGGTCGCTCGCTCCGGAAACACATTAAAACAAGCTATTTTATATGTCATCTCTGCCAAAAATGCTGTGCATAGTTTTATTTATGCTTACAAGTGGTTTAGGATTCGGACAGTTTTTTAACAATGAATTGTACCCCGAGTACAGGGGAAATGATCTTGGATTGATCTATACTCCCAAGGGTTCCCATTTTAAAATCTGGAGCCCGTCAGCTGAAAAAGCGGAACTGATTTTTTATGGTTCTTCACTTGGCAGCGACAGAAAGTCAGTTGTTCCGCTTTCCAAGTCTGAAAATGGCACTTGGAAGGCATTTGTAAGCGGAAACCTGAAAGGCAGTTATTATGTTTTCCGCATATTTACGCACGGTAAATGGCTGGCAGAGGTGCCAGATCCATATGCCAAAGCCGTGGGAACAAATGGGAAACGTGCTGTTGTTATCGATATGAATGATACCCGGCCGTTTGGTTGGGATGCTGATAAATCACCTGTTTTTAGCTCAAGAAAGGGAATGCCAGAAGGAAAAGGTGGTTTGCCGGTAGATGCTGTTATCTATGAATTGCACGTGAGGGATGCAACTATTGATGCTTCCTCAGCCGTTGGTGCCAAAGGGAAGTTCAGTGGACTAACCGAAGTGGCCGTCATGAATATTGGTGCAGTTCAGACCGGATTGGATCACTTGCAGGAACTGGGCGTCACGCACATTCACCTGCTGCCATCCTACGATTTTTACAGTATTGATGAAAGTAAACGAGATAGCCTTCAGTATAACTGGGGTTACGACCCATTGAATTACAATACGCCGGAAGGCTCTTATTCATCAAATCCGGATGATGGCATTACACGTATCAAGGAGTTTAAAGAGATGATTCAGGCCATGCACAAAAAAGGTCTCAGGGTTGTCATGGATGTTGTTTACAACCATACTATGCTAACCGAGAATTCCTATTTCAACCAACTTGTTCCCGGTTATTATTACAGGCAAACTGCTGATGGCTCATTCTCAAATGCTTCAGCCTGTGGGAATGAAACAGCAAGTGAGCGGCCTATGATGCGTAAATTCATGCTGGAGTCCCTGAAATTCTGGGTTGAAGAATACCATATTGATGGCTTTAGGTTTGACCTCATGGGTATACATGACATTGAAACAATGAACCTGATTTCAAAGGAGCTGCACCAGCTTAAACCTGATATTTTACTGTACGGGGAGGGGTGGACAGCAGGAAGTTCACCTATTCCGGATTCACTCAGGGCGCTGAAAAAAAATGCGTATCAGCTAGATAAAATAGCCGTATTCAGTGATGATTTGAGGGATGGAATCAAAGGAAGCGTATTCGAGCACAAAGACAAGGGTTTTGTATCGGGGAAGCCGGGTATGGAGGAAAGTATCAAGTTTGGTGTTGTTGCAGCCTGTAAGCATCCTCAGGTAGACTATACCAAAGTGAATTATTCCAAAGCGCCATATGCCAAGGAACCCGGACAGGTGGTGAGTTATTGTGAGTGTCACGATAACCACGTTTTGTGGGATAAACTTGCTATTTCAAACAGCGGGGATTCTCCTGAACTCAGGCGAAAAATGCATATGCTGGCACTCTCAATTGTGCTGACATCACAGGGTATTTCTTTTCTGCACGCCGGTACAGAGTTCCTGAGATCAAAAAAAGGAGTTGAAAATTCTTTCAATGCAGGAGACAGCATCAATGCTATCAACTGGTTTGATAAGGCAGATAATTCAGATGTGTTTCAATTTGTAAGGGGTCTCATTGCAATGCGAAGAAATCATCCTGCCTTCAGAATGGTTACTGCAGACCAGATCGCATCCAATATTTCATTTGAACAGGTTGGAGACGGTTTGGTATCCTTTACCATCAATGGAGAATCTGTTGGCGATGACTGGAAGAAAATCAGGGTTATCTATAACAGCCGGACTGAACCTGTTAAAATTCCGCTACAAGCGGGCAGCTGGCAGATTTTTGCGCATGATAATGCATTGGTTACACCTGATTTCGGGTTCAGTAAAGTTCAGGAAACCATCAGTGTCAGTCCGCTCAGCGCAACCATCCTCTTCAGGAATTAACTGTTTTGTCCGTGCACACCGTTAATTAATTTAAGTGTAAATACGTAATTCCTGAAAACGTTTTCGCAGATGCCGAATCAAATTATAAACACTTTTTATATTTACATCACAGAGCAATATCCATTATCCCAAACCAAAAACCAATTCCAATCCTGGAAAAACCAATGGCGTCCAATCTATGAAACCATGACAACGTGGAATATAACGCCAAAAATATCAACCCCGCAGGTGCGGGGTTTTTATTTGTTTGAATCCGCTTCTTGCAATACTTTTGCATCACTTTTAAATCGAATCTATGGCAAGAATTGTTGCTTTTCGTGAAGCCCTCAGAGAGGCGATGCAGGAAGAAATGAGAAGAGATGAGAGGGTATTTCTGCTAGGGGAAGAAGTCGCTGAATACAATGGAGCCTATAAGGTAAGCCAGGGTATGCTGGATGAATTCGGTCCAAAGCGTATTATAGATACCCCCATCGCAGAGCTTGGTTTTACTGCAGTTGCTGTTGGAGCTGCGCAAAACGGACTCAGGCCAATTGTTGAATACATGACCTGGAACTTCGCAGTATTGCCGCTGGATCAGATTCTCAATACAGCATCCAAAATGCTGGCTATGAGTGGTGGACAGGTAGGCTGCCCGATTGTTTTCAGGGGTGCCAATGGTTCAGCCGGTCAATTAGGGGCACAGCACTCAACCGCTTTTGAGAGTATGTATGCCAACATCCCAGGCTTGAAAGTCATCTCAGTATCAAATCCATATGATGCCAAGGGATTGCTGAAAAGCGCAATCCGTGATGATGATCCTGTAGTTTTCATGGAGAGTGAGGTTATGTATGGCGACAAAGGTGAAGTTCCTGAAGGAGAGTATCTCATTCCAATAGGAAAGGCTGATGTGAAACGTGCCGGTCGCGATGTAACCATTGTCTCTTTCAACAAAATGATGAAAGTGGCTTTAGGTGCGGCCGAAGAACTTGAAAAAGAGGGGATAAGTGCTGAGGTAATTGACCTGAGAACAATACGTCCGCTAGACTGGATGACTATTCTCGAAAGTGTCAAGAAGACCAACAGGCTTGTTATTGTAGAAGAACAATGGCCTTTTGCTTCAGTGTCATCAGAAATTACTTACAGGATTCAGAAAGAAGGATTTGATTTTCTTGATGCCCCTATCCGCAGGATAACAGCTGCTGATGCACCTATGCATTACGCACCCAATCTGGTAGCAGCATACCTGCCTGACGTAGCCAGAACTGTCAGACTGGTTAAAGAAGTCATGTACCTTGTTAGATAATGAAATTTGATTAATAGCCCGGTTTATCCGGGCTTTTTTTTGTCTACAAATGCTGTTATGGTGAGGCGTAAACTATTTGTTTTATTGTTGCTTTGCAAATCTGTGACAGCTCAGGAAACTGCCGACTCAGTTCTTTCAATGCAAGGTATAGTTCTGAAAGGCTATGAAACCAATGCAGGTACCTTAAAAATTCCTGCGGCAGTCAGTTACCTGAATCGTAAATCACTTCAAGCCGTTTCAACCTACAGCCTCTTGCCTGCACTCAATCAGATTGCAGGGGTTAGGATGGAGGAGCGTTCCCCTGGGAGTTACCGACTATCCATTCGGGGCAGCCTCTTGCGTTCGCCGTTTGGTGTAAGGAATATCAAGGTGTATCTGGATGATTTCCTCTTAACAGATGCCGGTGGGAACACATACATCAATTTGCTTGACGCCAACATGATCGGGCAGGCCGAAGTGATAAAAGGACCTGCAGGTAGTATGTACGGAGCAGGAACAGGTGGTGCAGTTTTGCTTGGCGGAAGTGATTTATTGCCTGCTTTTTCAACAGACACTTCAGCTTTCAGAGGAATGATCAGCGGAGGAAGATTTGGTACCCTGAATGAATCTGTTCAATATCAGCTGAATAAGAAAAGTATAACCTTCTCCATTGCTCAGGGACATTCCCAGGCAAAAGGTTTCCGGGATCAAAGCGCTTTGCGAAAAGATAATGTCTTATTAAGACTCAAAACCCAGACTGCTTCTAAGATGAGTTCTGAGTTGATGGTTTTACTGACAGATCTTGAATATGAAACACCCGGCGGATTGAACCTAAGTCAGCGAAATGCCAACCCCAGACAGGCAAGACCCGCAGCCGGTATATTTCCTTCCGCCGAGGCGCAAAAAACGGCCATCTTCAATCAAACTGCACTTTTAGGCTTTACCAATAGCTATAAGATGGGGGAAAAATGGCAAATGGTTTCTTCCATTACATCCGGATTTACCAGCTTTAAAAATCCGTTTATCAGCAACTATGAGAAAAGAAATGAATCTAATGTTGGACTGAGAACGAAGGTTGTTTATGAGCAAAAAGGAGCCATGCCTTTACAATGGGTCAGTGGTTTTGAAATACAACGCGGTGGATACCGGATAGACAGTACAGGCAATAAACAAGGAGTTGCAACCGGTAGCCTGGTTAGAGATGAGGTTATTGCCCGCCAACAGTTTTTGTTTACACAACTTAACTGGTCGCCCTTAAAGATGATCCAACTGCAAACAGGGCTTAGCTTGAATAATTTTACCTACAGTATCGAACGCACAACAGGATTACCTGCAAATGGGAAAGTGCCCGTTAATTTTAAACAGCAGTTATTACCCAGGGTTGCACTGATGTTTGAACCTTGGAATGGGTTAGGTTTTTATGGACAAGTATCAAAAGGGTATTCTGCTCCGGGTATTGCTGAAATAAGACCAAGTGCGGGCGGACTCTACAGCGGATTGCAAGCAGAATACGGGTGGAATAAAGAAGTTGGGATGAAGTGGTTAACGAATCAGGGGAAAATACAGCTAACTGCAGCATTTTTTCAATTCAACCTGAAAGATGCCATAGTCAGGCAAACCAATTCTGCAGGTGCTGAATTTTTTGTCAATGCGGGCAGTACAATTCAAAAAGGGTTTGAAGGTGAATTGTCGATTTTACTCCTGAACAGGCCAACAGGAAGCTTTTTTCAAAGGATTCAGTGCACACAATCACTCACGCTCAATGACTTTAGCTTTGGACAATATGTTTCAGCCGGAACAGATTTTTCTGGCAAAAGAATAGCTGGAATTCCAGATGAGTTATATGGTCTTACAGCTCAGATTGGTTTTTTGAAAAGGCTTGAACTTAATGTGAATTTCAGTTACGCAGGCCGAATTCCTCTTACAGATGCCAATACTGTTTATGCTGATCTATACAGGCTATGGGCTGGAAAGCTGAGCTGGAATGGAAAACTCAAAAAGGTCAGAACATCGGTATTCTTGTTATTGGATAACATTGGAAACATCAATTACAGTCTGGGTAACGACCTCAATGCGTTCGGAGGCAGGTATTATAATCCATCTCCTGAAAGAAATATGCAGCTAGGTTGTGTTCTTTCATTGTGAGCGAACCTGAATCAGCCGTTATTATGATTGTCTTCACCACTAAAGTCGCTTCATAATCCGGGGGAGCATTGATTCTTTCCAGCAGTAAAATTCACCTGAAATGATTTTTTCTCTTGCTTCGGTTACAAGCCACAGGTAAAAAGCCAGATTTTGAATACTGGCGATGGTTAATCCAAGTATTTCTTTGCTTTTTGTAAGATGCCTGAGGTATGCTTTTGAGTAGTAGCCGGAAATGTTATTGTTTAGTCCGGGATCGAGTACACTGTTATCTGTCTCCCATTTTTTGTTATCAATATTTATGATTCCCTCTGTTGTGAAAAGCATGGCATTACGGCCATTTCTGGTGGGCATCACGCAATCAAACATGTCAACTCCGGCTGCGATGCATTCCAACAGGTCTGCAGGCGTGCCAACGCCCATTAAATACCGTGGTTTGGATTCGGGAAGGTGTTCACATGACAAGGCACAGTACTCATGAATCATGGCTGTTGGTTCACCCACACTCAATCCACCAATGGCATTGCCCACAGCATTTTTTGAAGCAATATATTCACAGGAAGCCTTACGCAGGTCCTTTTCAGTCCCTCCCTGTACTATCGGGAATAAGTTTTGGGTATAGCCATAATGAGGTTCAGTTTGTTCCATCTGCCTGAAACACCTATCGAGCCAGCGATGGGTTAGCTCCATGGATGATTTTACATATTTATAGTCGCTCGGGTAGGGTGGACATTCATCAAATGCCATGATGATATCTGCACCTATTGTTCTTTGTATATCAATGGCTTTTTCCGGGGTAAACAGGTGTTTGGAGCCATCAATGTGACTTTGAAACATTACGCCGTCTTCGCTTATTTTTCTGTTGGCGGCAAGTGAGAAAACCTGGTATCCGCCGCTATCAGTCAATATCGGTCTGTCCCAGCCATTGAAGGCATGCAATCCGCCGGCTGAACGAAGTACTTCAAGGCCTGGACGGAGGTATAAGTGGTAGGTGTTTCCTAAAATAATCTGAGCACCCACATCCTCTTTCAATTGTTGCTGGGAAACCGCTTTAACCGTTCCCGCGGTGCCTACAGGCATGAATATGGGGGTTTTGATGATGCCGTGATCTGTAATAATGTTACCGGCACGTGCCTTAGATTGGATATCAGTTTTTTCTACGTTGAATTGAAGCGCAGCCATGCTGCAAGATAATCAGAATGATCTGTTCAATTTATATTGCTTGTTTTATTTACAGAATTGGTAAGCATACATTACTTTTGAAAAAATAAAACTAAAATTTATGCAAACAGGTTTAGTACACTTGCATAACCTCCTGAGATGGGTTATTCTGATTTTACTGCTGGTCTCAATCTACAAAAGTTATTCAGGCTGGAAAAGCGGAAAACAATTTGCAGCAGGCGACAAAAAGATCTGGTTGTTTACCATGATCGCTTCACATATTACTTTGTTATTGGGGTTGTACCAATGGGCCTTAGGTAGAATAGGGTTTTTGAGTACCGATTATACTTCATTTGGTTCAGTCATGAAAGACAAAGTTTCCAGATTTTTTCTTGTTGAACACCCGATTACAATGATTTTGGCTATTGTAATGATCACATTAGGACACGGGATGGCAAAAAAATCTGTAGATGATGAAACAAAGTATAAAAAAGCGTTCAGGTACTTTCTGATTGCGCTTATCCTGATACTCGCTGGAGTGCCCTGGCCCTTCCGCGAAGTGGCAAGACCCTTGTTTCCGGGAATGTAATTAATTGATTTACAGTTTATTAGAGGCAGTTTTTTACTGCCTCTTTTTTTTGACATATCTTTATAAAAGGAGCAATTAAAAAAAGGGTAAAATAACCTCAAAGAAAATTTTATCAATTGTATTGATTTTGTTATCTTTGCGCTCCCAAAAACTATGGCCAAACAAGCGCTCATCAAACAGGACGGAAACATCGTAGAAGCATTAAGCAATGCCATGTTCAAAGTAAAGCTGGAAAACGGGCATGAGATACTGGCTACTATTTCCGGAAAAATGAGGATGCACTACATCCGTATTTTACCCGGTGACAGGGTTGGGGTCGAAATGAGTCCTTATGACCTTACAAGAGGAAGGATAATTTTCAGGTATAAATAAAAACTGCTCTCAGGAGCATAAAACAGGTATATGAAAGTAAGAGCATCCATCAAAAAGCGCAGTGCAGACTGCAAGATTGTTCGCCGCAAGGGCAAGCTGTATGTGATCAACAAAAAGAATCCGCGTTACAAGCAACGTCAGGGTTGATCTAATTCTCCATTAAACGATTAAATACAATAAAAGATTATGGCTCGTATTGCAGGTATTGATTTGCCGAAGAATAAAAGGGGTGAGATTGGTCTCACTTATATCTATGGCATCGGACAATCCACAGCCCAGTACATTTTGTCTAAGGCAGGGATTGATTTCAGCAAGAAAGTAAACCAGTGGAATGATGATGAGCTGAATGCCATCAGAAATATCATTACCAATGAGTTTAAAGTTGAAGGTCAGCTGCGTTCTGAAGTGCAAATGTCTATCAAGCGCCTGCTTGACATCGCCTGTTACCGTGGTCTTCGTCACCGTAAGGGTCTTCCTTTGCGTGGCCAACGTACAAAAACCAATTCCCGTACAAGGAAAGGCAAGCGCAAAACAGTTGCAGGTAAGAAGAAGGCTCCTAAGAAGTAAAATAGTTGGGTTGTGGTTTATGCCACAGCCCGATTGTCAATATATTGCACCAGTAATTTGCTGTTCAATGCCGGAAACCGGGTGCAGGTTAGGGTTGAACAGGGCCTGAAAAGGCTATATTTTTTGAGTACCTATAATTAATGTATGGCAAAAGCACAACAAAACAGCGCAAAAGCTGCTGCGAAAAAACGAATCGTAAAAGTCGACAGTTTCGGTGATGCGCACATCAACGCATCTTTCAACAACATCATCATCAGCTTAACCAACAAGGCAGGCCAGGTTATCTCCTGGAGCAGTGCTGGTAAAATGGGTTTCAGGGGATCTAAGAAGAACACGCCTTACGCAGCACAAATGGCCGCTCAGGATTGTGCAAGGGTAGCTCTGGAAGCAGGTCTCAAGCGTGTTGATGTCTATGTTAAGGGTCCAGGTGCCGGACGTGAAGGTGCTATCCGTGCATTGGCTAATTCAGGCATCGAAGTAGTTATGATCAAGGACATTACTCCTATGCCCCATAACGGCTGTCGTCCTCCTAAAAAGCGTCGTGTTTAATTCTTGATCATATTTAAAAGGGTAGCTGATTCAGTTTTATGATTTTTTAATAATCAGTTATTCAAACTAAAAAATCAACAAACAACAAATTTCATGGCACGTTACACTGGTCCAAAAACAAAAATCTCCAGAATATTTGGAGAACCAATTCTCGGAAACGGAAAATATCTGGATAAAAACAGCAACCCTCCAGGACAACATGGTGCTTTGCGTAAGCGCAAGCAGTTGGGTGAATATGCTGTTCAGCTAAAGGAAAAGCAGAAAGCAAAATATACCTATGGTGTTTTGGAGCGTCAGTTCCGCAAAACATTTGAAGAAGCTGCAAGGTTGAAAGGCGTAACAGGTGAGAACCTGATTAAATTGCTCGAAGCAAGACTTGATAACACAGTATTCCGCATGGGTATTTCTCCTTCACGTCCTGCTGCTCGTCAACTTGTATCTCACAAGCACATCATGGTTAACGATGTAGTGGTTAACATCCCTTCGTTTCAGTTGAAGCCGGGTGATGTTGTATCAATAGCTGACAAAAGCAGGGAAAGTGCAAACATTAAATCTTTCATGAGACCACGTAACCCCAAAATAGGATGGGTTGATTTCAATGAAGGATCTCTTTCCGGTACTTTCGTAGCATATCCTGAAAGGGAGAATGTACCAGAGAATATCAGAGAGCAATTGATTGTAGAATTGTATTCTAAGTAATCTGCCTGAAACCGTGCAAACGGTTTTCTGGTATATATATTCACCCGTTACTTAATTAAGTTTAAGTCAACACGTAAATTAGAAATTTAAATATGGCCATTTTAAATTTCCAGCAGCCGGACAAGATAGTCCTTCAGAAAGCGACAGATTTCGAAGCTCAGTTTGAGTTTCGTCCGCTTGAACCAGGTTATGGTGTTACCATTGGTAATGCTTTACGCAGGGTACTTCTTAATTCTCTCGAAGGTTATGCCATTACTGGGATAGTTATCGAAGGAGCAGACCACGAATTTGCAACACTCAAAGGTGTGGTTGAAGATGTAACTGAAATCATTCTTAACCTGAAACAAATCAGGTTCAAAAAGATTTTGGATCATGATGTACAGACTGAAAAATTGACACTGTCAATTAAAGGAAAGTCTGAATTCACCGCTGGTATGATCGATGAAGTAACAGGAACTTTTCAGGTTATGAATCCTGAATTGCTGATCTGTACAATGGATCCTTCAGCTAAATTGAACATTGAACTTCATATTTCGAAAGGTCGTGGTTATATCCCCTCAGAGGATAACCGCCTGAAAGAAATGCCTTTCGGATATATTCCCATCGATTCTATTCACACGCCTATCAAGAATGTAAAATACGCAATTGAAAACACGCGTGTTGAACAGCGTACAGATTTCGAAAAGTTGTTACTTGATGTGAATACTGATGGAACCATTCACCCTGAAGAAGCAGTGAAGCAGGCATCAAGAATTCTTATTCAACACCTGATGATTATCACAGATGAGAACATCACCTTTGATAACAAGGAAGAAAAGAAAGAAGACCTTGTAGATGAGCAAACACTGCAACTTAGAAAAGTTCTCAAAACACCTTTAGAAGATCTTGATCTTTCTGTAAGGGCTTTCAATTGTCTCAAAGCTGCCAAAATCAACAGCTTAAGTCAGCTGGTACAATATGAGCAAGAGGATTTGATGAAGTTCAGGAATTTTGGACAAAAATCGCTTTCAGAAATCGAACAGGTACTTCAGGAAAGGGGTCTCCATTTTGGAATGGACCTTGCTAAGCTGGGTATCGATGTAGATGAGTTTTAATTTTTTTCTAAACAGGCTGTAATTCCTGACACGGTACAGCTTTAAAAACAAATGTCATGCGTCACGGAGACAAAATCAACAATCTAGGCCGTAAAAAGGCACACAGAGAAGCCCTCTTGTCTAATATGGCAAGTCAGCTGATTACACACAAACGTATTGTAACCACACTTGCAAAAGCAAAGGCTCTCCGTACTTACATTGAGCCGCTGGTAACAAAAACCAAAAAAGCTGACAGCAAGGAGCAAATTATGCACAACCACCGTATAGTTTTCTCATACCTGCAAGACAAAAGTGCTGTTAAAGAGCTTTTCACAGTAGTTGGTCCTAAAGTTGCAACAAGACCTGGAGGTTATACAAGGATTATAAAGCTTGGTATTCGCGTTGGTGACAATGCAGAACGAGCAATGATTGAATTCGTTGATTTCAACGAAATCTATGGTAAGGGTATTGGTGAAACTTCAGCACCTGCCAAGAAAACAAGAAGGAGTGGTGCAAGGAAAAAGGCTTCGGAATCTCCTGTAGCTGAAACTCCTGCTGCTGAAGAATCAACTGCATCTGAATAATTAAAATGTTGATAAATTTATCCTTAATAAGGCAGGTCTTTTAGTCCTGCCTTTTTTATTTTACATCCAAATTGAATTTCAAATGCCTACACAAGAGAAAAAGTCAATCCCCGCAGTTTTGGTGTTAGAAGATGGTATGGTTTTTTATGGTCAATCTTTTGGCATGATAGGAACCACATCAGGTGAATTGTGTTTCAATACCGGAATGACAGGTTATCAGGAAGTATTTACTGATCCAAGTTATTATGGTCAGGTGCTCATCATGAATAATGTGCATACTGGAAATTATGGTGTAAAACCTGATGATGTTGAAAGTGAAACCGTTAAGATAAAGGGGCTTATTGGTCGTAACCTGGAAGAAAAATACAGCAGGTTAATGGCAACTGATTCATTGCAGCAATACCTCATAGATCAAAAGGTTGTAGCGATAGAAGATGTGGATACCCGGGCTCTTGTTACACATATTAGGGAAAAGGGTGCTATGAATTGTATCATTTCATCAGATTCAACAGATGTTGAAGCTTTAAAAGCTGCAGTGAAAAAGATTCCTTCAATGGATGGTTTGGAATTGGCTTCACTGGTAACAACAACTGAAGTTTACCATATGGGTGACGCTACCGCCGATATACGAATAGCTGTTCTCGATTTCGGTGTTAAGCGTAATATCATCAAATGTATGTCTGATCGCGGGGCCTATGTTCGCGTTCATCCGGCGAAAACGAGTTTTGAAGAATTACTTCAATTTGAGCCTCATGGATTTTTTATATCTAATGGTCCCGGTGATCCCTCATCAATGGATTATGCTATTGATACGGTAAAGAAAATTCTTGATACCAGGAAACCAGTATTTGGAATATGCTTAGGACATCAGTTACTTGCACTGGCCAATGGAATCCAAACCTTCAAAATGCATCATGGCCACAGGGGATTGAATCACCCAGTTAAGAATATGCTTACTGGTGTATGTGAGATTACTACGCAGAATCATGGCTTTGCTGTTGATGCTGAGGCAGTCAGAAAGTCTGAGAAGCTTGAAATAACACATATCAATCTCAATGATGATTCAATTGAGGGAATAAGGATTGTAGATCGTCCTGCTTTCTCTGTTCAATACCATCCGGAAGCTACTCCAGGTCCGCACGACAGCCGTTATCTTTTTGATGATTTTATAAACATGATCAGGGAGTCCCTGACTGAGTTGGTATGATTAAAATAACCATTATTAACGGTCCCAACCTCAATTTATTGGGAAAGCGTGAGCCTGGTATTTACGGGTCTTCAGATTTCGAATCTTTTCTTGTCAATCTGAGGTCTAAATACCCTGATATTACCATTCTATATTATCAAAGCAATGTTGAAGGGGAGCTTATTAATGCGATACAGGAGCATGGTTTTAGTGCTGATGGAATAATACTTAATCCTGGTGGTTATACGCACACCTCAGTTGCCATTGGCGACGCCATTGCTGCCATCAAGACACCTGTAATAGAGGTACATATCTCTAATGTACATGCAAGAGAAGAATTCAGAAAATTATCACATGTTTCGGCAAAAGCCAGAGGAACAATATGCGGACTGGGACTGGATGGCTATGATTTAGCCATCCAGTTTTTCCTCAATCACAAAGGTTAGTTTTTTTCTTTGCCTGCCATTTTCTGAACCAGGTCCAGCTTGCCTATAAATATACTCCTGCCATGTGTGCCAAGGATGATTTCGTTTTCCCTTTCCTGAATGGCAACATCATGAATTGGAAGTCCTTTGGGAAGTCCATTGGTGAATTGCATGAAATTGACTCCTCCGTTTACACTGGCATATATTCCACCATCTGTCCCAACATATAAAATATCTGCAGATTTTGGATCTTCCTTGATTACATTTACTGACTCCAGAGGAAGATCTGTACCAATTCTTCTCCAACTTTGACCATAGTCATCGCTGCAATATACATATGCATCAAAATGATTTTCTCTGTACCCGTTTAGGGTAACATAAACCCTGCTTTCTTTATATTTTGATGCCTGAACCCTGCTTACGTATAACCCCTGGGGGAGGCCTCCGATTCCTTTTTTATCGGGCATTCCCAATTTTTGCCAGCTGTATCCTCCGTCTTTAGTTACTGTAATAACGCCATCGTCAGATCCAGTATAAATCAATCCAAATTTAAGCGGTGATTCACTTATTGAAGTCAGTGTACCAAATGGCACATCACCCGATTTTTTGCCATTAGACAGATCCTGGCTGATTTTTTCAAATTGATCACCTTTGTTCATGCTTCTGTAGAGGGCATTTCCTCCCATGTATAGAATATCAGGGTTGTGTTTTGACAACAGAATTGGAGTTTGCCAGTTAAATCTGTTCTTCTGTTCACTTAAATTTCCACCTGGAGGTCTTAAAAACCTTGGCGTAGGTTGTTGCTTGTTGATACGCATATAGGCACCAAACTGAGATCCTGAATACACAATATTATGGTCTCTTGGATCAATTTGTACTTGCATACCGTCACCACCATTCAGCCTTTTAAATGCATATTGTCCGTCGTCCGTCCAGTCAATAGACTCTCTGTTGTTAGAAGGGCCATACCAGGATCCATTGTCTTGTAATCCTCCGTAAACATTGTAGGGCTTTTCATTGTCCACGTTAATGGCATAGAATTGTCCAACAGCCGGTGAATTGGCCTTAAACCAGTTTTTGCCTGCATCATAGGTGATATTGCATCCCCCATCATTTCCAGCAATCATGTGATTATCACGGTTTGGATTAATCCAAAGGGCATGCCAGTCAGAATGTGTATTTCCCTTATCCATAGAGCTGAATGTTTTTCCGCCATCTACAGAGATATTGGCATTGATGCCCAGGATTACAATTTTACCGGGATTTACTGGAGACACATAGATTTTACCAAAATAGTATCCAAAAGTGTTGTAAATGCTGATAGGTTGCTGATGTGTTTTTTGCCAGGTCTTACCGGCATCAGTGCTTTTATAAACTTCACAGCCGCTTATCTGATTGACAGATGGCCCAGCACCTTCATCAAAAAGATAATTGTAAAGCGCAGTTACTTTTACCGTTCCGGCGTTAAGTGCTTCTTTTAAATTTTTGGCATTGGGATACATTCCATTCAGCCCGTTCATCCTTAAAAAACGGTCTATAGCAACATCACTGTATCCTGCAAGTTGTTTTTCGTCCATCATTTTCAGATCCTTTACGGCAATTCTTCCGGTGTCTGTTTTGGTGGTATCAGGTTTAAGATTATAGTTGTCTACAACCGCATAAAGGATTGTGGGATCTTTTGGGTAAACAGCCAAACCGATCCTACCAATGCCTTCCCCTTGCGGAAAACCTGATGTGGCTCCTGAAATCAGCTGCCACGTGTCGCCTCCATTTATACTCTTGTATATCCCTGATGTATTACCGCCTTCTGTAAAGTTCCATGACTTCCTTATTCTGTGCCAGGCAGAAGCATATATTTCATTTGGATTAGCCGGGTTCAGTTCCATTTCCACACTTCCAGTATTTTCATCTATGTAGAGTGTCTGTTTCCAGGATTTACCGCCATCCGTAGTCTTGAATACGCCACGTTCACGGTTGGGTGAGTAGAGATGACCGAGCACAGCAACCAGGGCGATATCAGGGTTTGCAGGATGTAATACAATTTTGCCAATGTGATGAGATTCCGGCAACCCAAGGTATTGCCAGGATTTTCCGTTGTCATTACTCTTATAAACACCAATTCCAGCATAGGAAGAACGGCTGCTGTTTACTTCACCTGTTCCAACCCATATTGTTCTTGTATTCCAGTTTACTGCAATATCTCCAATACCTACAACTGCCTCCTGATCAAAGATGGGACTAAAACTTTGTCCGTTATTGGTAGTATGCCAAAGTCCCCCGGTTGCGTATGCAACATAAAATTCAGTGGGGTCGGCCGGGTTAACTTCAATATCATCCACCCGACCACTCATGATAGTTGGTCCGATATTGCGAAAACTGATATCTTTAAGGAGACTGGCCTCGGCCTTGGTGTTTTTTTCCAGCAGACTTTTCAGTCTGGTTTCGCCGCGTGTAAATTTGAACTGGGCCGAAACTAACAGGATACTTAAAAGTCCGGTTGCTGTTAAAATTATGCGCTTCATTGCGTATTTATACTTTTCTTTAAACATGATATGAATCCTTTTTAATAAATTTAAGGAGTATGCAATATAAAAATTCTATGGTGAAATCAGGTCTTCGATTTTTAACACTGCTTATTATTCTTTTTTGTTTTGCTGCAGTCGGAAAAACACAAATCTGGTCAGATTATCAGTTGACAGCCAACGGAGATACGATAAACAGGATTGATCAGCAAAAACTCAGGCAAGGTCCTTGGGTAATCCGGTTGGAAGAGGTTAGGGGAGAGCCAGGTTATGAAGAAGAAGGGTATTACTGGTATAACAGGAAAGAGGGACAGTGGCGACGATACAGCCTGATGGGTGATTTGATTGCCAGAGAAAATTATAAAGGAGGATTCAGGGAAGGGAAACAGTTTTATTATACCCGATTAGGTGACCTGCTGAGGGAAGAAAGCTGGAAATCTATTGATCCTGCCAACCCCTATGATACAATTGAAGTTCCTGATTTGGACAATCCTACACGTACATTAATCAAAATCATCAAGCATGAATCGGCAGAGGTAAAACATGGTGTCTGGAACCATTATGATCCCAACATGGGGACAATAATCAAAACGGAACGTTTCATATTTGGTCAGCCAGAAAAGGAAGCATCTGGTCAAAAGTCCCCCAAACCTGTTACTCCACTTAAGCCAGTTCCCAAGGAAATTCAGGAATATGAACAAAAAAAGAAAGGGAAAGGATAATCAAATCCCTCCCCTTCATTATGCATTAGATTCAATTTTTATTTAGAATTCGCACGGATAACGTTAAGTGCACCTCCAGACTTAAACCATTCGATTTGTTGTTCATTGTAGCTGTGATTAGCTTCAATGGTATCCTTACTTCCATCTTCATGATTCAATACAACTTGAAGTGCTTGACCCGGTAAAAATTCGGTTAAACCGGTAACATCAATAACGTCATTTTCACGAATCAGGTCATAATCTTCTTTACGGGCAAAAGTGAGTGCCAGCATACCTTGTTTTTTCAGGTTTGTTTCGTGTATGCGGGCAAATGACTTAACCATAACCACTTGAACGCCGAGGTGTCGAGGTTCCATGGCAGCATGTTCTCTTGAAGAACCCTCACCATAGTTTTCATCACCAATTACGATACTGCCGATACCCGCAGCTTTGTATGCCCTTTGAGTGGCTGGAACGGGACCATATTCTCCTGTTAACTGATTTTTTACATTATCAGTCTTTTCATTGAAGAAGTTAACTGCACCAATCAGCATGTTGTTACTGATATTATCCAGGTGGCCTCTGAATTTCAACCATGGGCCGGCCATGGAAATGTGATCAGTAGTACATTTACCCTTTGCTTTGATCAGCAGTTTAAGTCCTTTCAGGTCAGTGCCTCCCCAAGCTGGGAATGGATAAAGAAGTTGAAGCCTTTTGCTATCTGATTTTACGTCAATAACAATACCACTGCCATCTTCAGCTGGAGCCTGATAACCTGCATCTTCAACTGCAAAACCTCTTGTTGGTAGCTCATCACCGCTTGGAGGATCAAGTTTAACCGCTTCTCCCTGTTCGTTAATTAAGGTATCTGTAAGGGGGTTAAAGGTTAGATCGCCTGCAATTGCGAGAGCGGTAACGATTTCAGGACTGGCTACAAAAGCCAGCGTATTCGGATTGCCATCTGCGCGCTTGGCAAAATTTCTGTTAAAGGAGTGTACGATAGTGTTACGCTCTTGCTTTTCTGAACCCATCCTGTCCCACATGCCTATACAAGGACCACAGGCATTGGCAAAAACCGTAGCCCCAATCTGTGCGAAGGTATCAAGGTAACCATCTCTTTCAATAGTATATCTTACCAGCTCACTACCAGGTGTGATGGTGAATTCAGCTTTGGTTTTAAGTCCCTTTTCAGCTACTTGTTTTGCAAGGCTAACAGCTCTGCTGATATCTTCGTAGGAAGAGTTGGTACAGGAACCAATCAATCCAACTTCCACTTTTGTAGGCCAGTTGTTTTTGGCAGCCTCTTCTTTCATTTTTGAAATAGGGGTAGCCAAGTCGGGTGTAAACGGACCATTCAAATGTGGTTCAAGCTCGCTGAGGTTGATCTCAATTACCCTGTCAAAGTATTTTTCAGGGTTTTCGTACACCTCCTGATCACCGGTCAGGTAAGATTTTATTGTATCAGCTGCTTCTGCAACTTCAGCTCTTCCGGTAGACTTGAGGTAGCGAGACATGCTTTCATCATATCCAAAAGTAGAGGTAGTAGCACCCACTTCTGCTCCCATATTACAGATTGTGCCTTTACCTGTACAGCTCATGCTGGTAGCGCCTTCTCCGAAATATTCCACAATGGCATTGGTTCCACCCTTAACAGTAAGTATGCCTGCTACTTTTAGGATAACATCCTTGGGGGATGCCCAGCCATTCAATTTTCCTGTGAGTTTAACACCAATTAGTTTTGGCATAAGTAATTCCCAGCTCAAGCCAGCCATAACGTCACATGCATCAGCCCCACCAACACCTATGGCTATCATACCTAAGCCTCCAGCGTTCACGGTATGTGAATCCGTTCCGATCATCATGCCACCTGGGAATGCATAATTTTCAAGTACAACCTGATGTATGATACCTGCTCCGGGTTTCCAGAATCCAATGCCATATTTATTGGAGATTGAAGAAAGGAAATTATACACTTCTTCGTTTTCTGTTACTGCCTTTTTAAGGTCCGTTGTACTTTCTTCCTTTGCAACAATGAGGTGATCACAATGCACGGTAGAAGGAACGGCAACTTTTTTGCGCCCGGTTGTGTCAAATTGTAACAGAGCCATTTGTGCTGTTGCATCTTGCATCGCAACTCTGTCTGGTGCAAAATCCACATAGGCTTTACCCCTTTCAAAATCCTTGACTTCAGAACCTTTCCAAAGATGGGCATACAACATTTTTTCAGCCAGTGTTAATGGTCTGCCGAGAGCAGCCCTGGCGGCATCAACCTTAGCAGGCATTTCCTGGTAGGTTTTCCGAATGAGGTCTAAATCGAATACCATGGTTTATTATTTTTACTTTTGCAGTGCAAAATTAGTCAATTCAAAGGCCCTTACCAACTGTTGATTAAATAATAGGATTAATTATCTTTATGGTATGGATAAGTTTAGAAATTTCATAGAATGGCAGGTTTTGGGTGTGTGTACCCTTATTGGAGAGAAGATGGGTGTCCCTACATTCACGATTAGAAAATACTTTATTTACATATCCTGTTTAACCCTTGGATCTCCAGTAATTTTTTATTTTTTTCTTGCATTCTGGATGAATGTCAAACGATATATCGGGATGGGTCGCAGAAACCCATTGCGATATCATTGAACTACAGCTTTTCTGATTTTGATTAATTTTTCCAGGAGGGGTTCAAGTAATTCAAGCTTAAGCATATTGGCACCATCACTTAACGCCTTGTGAGGTTCAGGATGAGTTTCAATGAATAGCCCATCTGCTCCCGCTGCAATCGCGGCTTTCGCAATGGTTCCAATCAGTTGAGGATTCCCACCTGTAACGCCTGAGGTTTGATTGGGTTGTTGGAGCGCATGTGTACAATCCATGATTACGGGAACTCCTATGGATTGCATGATGGGTATATTTCGGTAGTCAACTACCAGATCCTGGTACCCGAAAGTTGTTCCTCTTTCGGTTAGCATGATGTTGTTATTGCCTGTATTTTTAACTTTATCCACTGCAAATTTCATGGCTTCCCCACTTATAAACTGACCTTTTTTAATGTTGATGATCTTGCCGGTTTCACCTGCAGCCATAAGGAGGTCAGTTTGTCTGCATAGAAATGCTGGTATCTGTAAAATGTCAGCATATGCTGCCGCCATTGAGGCTTCTGCAGCAGCGTGGATATCTGTTGTTGTTGGGAGATTAAATTTTTTACCGGTTGACTGCAACAGATCCAATCCGGTTTCATCACCCAACCCGCTGAAAGATGCAGCACTTGTTCTGTTGGCTTTTCTGTATGAGGCTTTAAAAATATAGGGAATACCCAGATTGCGGCATATGCTGGAAACCCTTTCCGCTATTTCATTTAAAAGGGACTGGCTTTCAACTACGCAAGGGCCGGCAATAAGGAAAAAGCTGCTTTCGTCATAAACCTGATGCTCAAATTTTTCTTTCAGAAATTTCTCCATTGTGCAAAGATAATCAACTGGGTTTTAACTATTCCCGGTTCGGTTTTAATATCGATATTTGTAAATAAAACTCAAGCCTGATGAGAAAAGACAGAATCCTGGTCATTGGAGCAAGTGGACAAATTGGTGTTGAACTAACACTAGCACTCAGGAAGATATATGGAGGGGCAAATGTTGTAGCTTCAGATCTGCGGGAAGAGAATGATTTGTTGCGTGGAACTGGTCCATATGTAAGCCTGGATGTTATGAACAAAGAGATGCTTCATGTACAGATTATCCGTCAAAATATTACACAGGTTTACCTGCTGGCCGCAATTCTTTCGGCTACTGGTGAAAAAAATCCGCCTTTGGCCTGGAATCTGAATATGCAGTCACTCTTGCATGTACTTGATATTGCAAAAGAAGAGAAGTTGGATAAAGTATACTGGCCAAGCAGTATCGCTGTATTCGGACCCACCTCGCCAAAATTGGATTGCCCGCAGCAAACGATTATTGAACCATCCACTGTATATGGCATAAGCAAATATGCAGGGGAGTTCTGGTGTAATTATTTTCATCACCGTTATGGTGTTGATGTAAGGAGTCTGAGGTATCCCGGTCTAATCAGTTATAAATCTTCACCAGGTGGAGGTACTACAGATTATGCCGTTGAAATATTTCATGCTGCCAGGGAAAAAAGCCGATACACCTGTTTTCTGGAAGCGGAAACGCGATTGCCTATGATGTATATGCCTGATGCGATTAGGGCCACAATTGAACTGATGGAAGCACCGGCTTCCAAAATAAAAGTCAGAACTTCTTATAATGTGGCTGGCATGAGTTTTTCTCCTTCAGAAATTGCAGCAGCAATAACCGGACATATTCCAGGATTTGAAATTACATATGCGCCTGATTACAGGCAACAGATTGCCAACAGCTGGCCCCAAAGTATTGATGACTCCAGTGCCCGGGCAGATTGGGGCTGGATACCTGAATATGACCTTGCTCGCATGACTTCAGATATGTTTTTAAATCTCCAATAAATTTTTGATATGCGGTTAAAGAACTATCAGTTGATTTTTTTATTCGTTATGCTGAATGGAAGCCTATTTGCACAACAATATTATCGGGCTGAAGTGAAGCGAAAAGATGGTTATCATATCGTATTTAGCGTAGAAGAGAAAAGGTCTGCTGGGAAATTACAATGGACAATCATCAATGATACTGAGCGTATACTCATCAATCAAATCCAACAATTAGGTGATTCTTTGTTGGTTGATTTACCATTTTTTGAAGCACAGCTGAAACTGAAGATGAGCCAAGCAGGTTATCAGGGTGAATGGTACAAAAAAACGGCCACAGGAGATCAGTATATGCCAGTGGTTTTGGAAAAAGGTAGAAGTAGAAATGTATTAAATCTACCTGGAAAGAATAAGGATTTCAATGGCCGATGGAGAGCAACATTTCATAAGCCTGATGGAAGGCAATCTCAAATTCTTGCAGAGTTCAGGCAAAATGGCAAAAATATTTCCGGAACATTTCTTACACCAACAGGGGACTACAGGTTCCTGGAAGGAACTGTTGCCGGTGATTCCATGGTTCTATCAACTTTTGACGGAACCCATGCTTTTTTCTTTGGTGCACACCTAAATGAAAATGGAACAATAGATAGGGGAGTATTTGCAAGCGGACCGGAATATCTTGAAACCTGGACTGCAATAAAAGATAGTAAGATGACTATTGATGAGTCCACTGCTGCCATGCAGTTGCGGGGTGATGTGCGTAATCTTGATTTTGCATTTCCGGATCTTGACAGTAATCTGGTAAGTATCCATGACGACCGGTATAAAGGTAAAGTGGTTGTTATTCAGATTATGGGATCCTGGTGTCCTAATTGCATGGATGAAACAGCCTTCCTGAGCCAGTATTACCGCCAGAACAAGCAAAGAGGTGTTGAAGTAATCGGACTGGCATATGAGTATACGCTGGATTTTGCGAAGGCCAGCCGAAATTTAAGGAGATTTAAAGACAAGTTTAATGTTGAGTATCCCATGCTGATAACAGGAGTTTTATCTTCGGATACGCTAAGGACAGAAAAAACCCTGCCTCAGATGACTCCTATAAAAGCATTCCCATCAATGATTTTTATTGGAAAGGATGGAACAGTGAAAAAAACACATGCTGGCTATTCCGGACCAGCAACAGGCGTTCACCATGAAATATTTAAGAAAGAATTTGAAGCAGAAATCAAATTATTGCTCGAAGGTAATTAATGAAACTATTCTCTTTAGTTGAATCACATCTTCATCGTCAAAGGAAGCGTATTCACTGCTGTCAATATCCAAAACACCCCACACAACGGTTAGATTTGAAAGTGGTAAAACAATTTCACTTTTAGACAAACTGCTGCAGGCAATATGTCCGGGGAATTGATTAACATCTGGTACTACCTGGATAGAATTTTGTTCCCATGCAGTTCCGCAAACCCCTTTGCCCAGCTTTATCCGTGTGCAGGCTACGGGACCCTGGAAAGGACCGAGCACCAGTTCATTCCCCCTGACAATATAAAATCCAACCCAATGGAAGTTGAACTGTTCTTTCAAAGCGGCTGCTATATTTGCAAGATTGGCAATCAGATCGGGTTCCCCTTCCAGCAATGCCTTGATTTGTGGGAAGAGCATTTCATATTGTTCTTTCTTGCTCCCTTTAACAATTGTCAGATCTTCAGCCATACTAGTTTGATAAATAAAGTGTTTCTTTCAGGTTATTTTTTAACAAGATCTGCTACTGTTTTACCTTCCAGAATTTTCAATGTAGCATCCCTTACTTCAATCATGGTGTCATGCAGACCGCAGTTTTTTTCATCACAATTGCTGCATCTTTCATAAAAGTAAAGGCTGGCACAGGGTAACATGGCTATTGGGCCATCAATTTTTCGTATGATATCAGCCAGTCTGATTTTTGATGGAGGAAGGTTTAGGAAATAACCCCCGCCTTTACCTTTTTTACTTTCAAGGATTCCTGCTTTTCTAAGCTCAAGTAAAATGTTTTCCAGGAATTTTAGGGGAATTCTTTTAGTAGCTGCAATTTCTGCAATTAAGACCGGACCTTTATCTTGGTTTTCGGCGAGGTACATCAGTGCCTGAAAGGCATATTGTGTTTTTTTATTCAGCATTTTTCATCAATTTCCAAAACCGAGTACATCTTTCATTGTGAAAATACCATTTTTTCCATGAATAAACTCAGCAGCCAGAACGGCGCCAAGTGCAAATCCATTCCGGTTAAAAGCATTGTGGACGATCTTGATTTCATCTATGTCTGAATGATAGTTAACCTCATGCCATCCCGGATAGGGGTCCGTTCGTTCGCTCACAATTGCTATTTCGTTTGGTGTAATTGTTTGTTCATTAACCCAGGTATCTTTTCGGGGCATATTTTCAATTACCTGCTCTGCCAATGTGATGGCTGTGCCGCTTGGTGCATCTTTCTTTTGGGTATGATGTATTTCTTTTATGTCCATTTCATACTGTGGCTGTCCAGACATCAGACGCGCAAGGTGTTTATTGATTTCAAAAAAAATATTCACACCTACACTGAAATTACTTGCATATAAAAAGGCACCATTGTTTTTTGCACATTGATTTTCAATCTCAGGTAATCTTTCGAGCCATCCAGTTGACCCACATACTACCGGCATTTTCATGTCAAGGCATTTCATCACATTATCGAATGCAGTATGCGGACCAGTAAATTCTATGGTTACGTCTATTGCAGCAAAGACATCTTTATTGAAGTCATGTAAGTTATTCAGGTCAATTTTCACATCAACAGCATGTCCTCTTGAGAGTGCGACTTCTTCAATGATTCTGCCCATTTTGCCGTATCCAACAATTGCTATATTCATGCCTTGAAATTGAAGATAAAAAGTTAAATCAGTTGATATTTACCCTTGGAAGAGGCTTTTTGTAATTTGGAGAAATGGAAATGGCTAATCCAAGTGGTGTCTGTGGAGAAGAAATCTTCGGTTTAATACTCATCGTCAGTCCACTGTTTATGTCAAAGTTTTTCAGGTGCCCGTCAACTGTTGCATCAACCACATTCAGCCCCCATGCAACCAGTATTCCCAAGATTGAAAAATCCATATTTTTCCTGAATTGATTCCGGTAAAGTTTGAGTGATTCTGTTGACAAGGGTTGTAATTCCCTTACTATGAGTGCATCATTTGCCTGGATGGTATCAAGTTTTGCAGAAAAAGCGAACCTGGTTTTTTGATACCATTCCCTGTTATACTTAAAAGTGCTTACAGGAATTGCAATCACTCCATAAACAAGCGGTACTTTCCAGTATTTTTTATTGTAGACCTGTCCCAAGCCGGGAAGTATTGCAGACATCAATGCAGCCCGTGATGCAGGCGATTTCTTCTTTTTAGTGGTGTCTGATACAAGCTTTTGTATTGTCGTGTCTTTGAGCCGTTGAGCATTGACATGCGAAACTGTCAAAAACAGTAAACTGAGTATGAATAGTCCTTTGAATAGCTGTTTACACATCAGTGTATATTCACTTTCATTTTTTCAAGTAAGCCATTTAGTTCCTCCACTGAATAATATTCCAGGGTGATTTTACCTCTACCCGTACTTTTATGATCGAGGTTAACTTTTGTTCCAAAATGGTTACTCAGCTGATCCTGAATCTTAGTGAAGTTATTGCTCTGTGGTTTAGGTTGGGCTGGTGCGGATTTTTTCCCTGGCTTATAAAGTTGTTTAACCAGCTCTTCTGTTTGCCTGACAGAAAGTTTCTTAGTCAGAATTGCATTGTAGACATACAACTGTTTATCAACATCGCCTGCATTGATTAAAGCCCTTGCGTGGCCCATTGATAAGCTGCCATTTCTTACGCCAACAACTATGTCTGGAGGCAGTTTCAACATCCTGATATAGTTTGAAACTGTACTTCTATCCATCCCCATCCTTGTAGCCACTTCTTCCTGTGTCATGGAGCATTCATCCATTAAACGCTGGTAGCTCAAACCTATTTCAATGGCATTCAGATTCTCACGCTGCAGGTTTTCCAATAACGCCAGTTCCAAAACCTGTTTGTCGTCAGCCTCTCTGATATAGACGGGCACATCTGTTATACCTGCCAGTTTTGCAGCTCTCCACCTTCTTTCACCTGCAATCAGTTTGAACTTTCCTGATGGGAGTTGTTTTACCGTTAGTGGCTGAATGATGTCGTGCAGTTTAATCGATTCAGACAACTCGGTAATTGCCTGTTGATCGAAATCCTGCCTTGGTTGTTGAGGGTTCGGAATGATATTATCAAGTGGAATTCTCGATACGGATGTTGTTTTGGTAACAACTTCAGGTTTAAGTGTGCCTGCTGGTCCTTTTAAATCTGAATCTATGCTTCCCAGGAGGGATCGAATTCCTCTGTTGAGGGCTTCTTTCTTGGGATTTGCGTTATTGCTCATGGTCTGTGTTTAGGGTTCTTTCTGACTCTTTGATCTTGGTCATGTTATTTTTCTGAAGGACTTCCTTAGCAAGGTCTAGGTAATTCATAGAACCTTTACTTTCTGCATCATAGAGAATAGCTGGTTTGCCTACACTGGGTGCTTCACTTAAGCGTGCATTTCTATGAATGAGCGTATCGAAAACAAGGGCATCAAAATGTCTTCTTACTTCATTGACAATCTGATTACAAAGTCTTAATCTCGAGTCATACATGGTCATCAGGATGCCTTCAATGACCATATCTGTATTGAGTCTGCTCTGGACTATTTTGATGGTGTTGAGTAATTTACCCAGACCTTCAAGGGCAAAAAATTCAGCCTGTACCGGGACTACAACTGAGTCTGATGCTACAAGTGCATTGACCGTTATGAGTCCGAGTGATGGTGAACAATCAATAATGATAAAATCATATTCATCCCTTACAGTTTGTAAGAGATTTTTTATAACATTCTCACGGTTGGGGTAATTAATCATTTCCAACTCTGCACCTACCAGATCAATATGAGATGGGATAAGGTCGAGATTGGGAATTTCTGTCTTAAGTATAGTGTCTGCCGCCTGGGTGTCCCCAATCATGCAGTCGTATATGCTCTGCTGGATGTTCTGCAGATCAAATCCAACTCCTGAAGTACTGTTTGCCTGTGGATCAGCATCAACAAGTAGCGTCCGGTACTCCAAAACTGCCAGACTGGCCGCTAAATTGATTGCTGTGGTGGTCTTTCCCACACCACCTTTTTGATTTGCAACACCTATGATACGAGCCATGGTTTTTCTTGTTTTCTTTAATGACAGGATGGCAAAATTACACTTTCGGCACCATTTTCGGGAACATTAGGTATAAATTTATGTTAGTTTGATAAACAATGTAGGAATTTCATGAAAAGACTTTTTGGCTCCTGGATTTTTATAGTGCTTATGCTCGTACTGGATATTTATGTTTTTCAGTCGCTGAAACTGGTTACAGCTTCACTTTCAGTCAGACCAAGACTCATTATTCATGGTGTTTACTGGTCATTTACAGTTATTGCAGTACTCTTATTTCTTTTACTTCCATATTTCAGTCTTGAAACCCTACCCAGGTTTGTGAGAACCTATCTTTTTGCTATAGTAACCGGTTTTTTTATCGCCAAGTTAGTTGCTGCCTTGTTCTTTTTGGTGGATGACCTGCGCCGATTTGTGCAATGGGGTGGCGGAAAGGCTTTAAACCTTGTCAATTCAAATAATCCCATTGCAGATAGTTCAATTACAAGGTCAGTTTTTTTATCCTGGCTTGGTATTGGTGTTGGCGGAGGACTTTTTGGCACGCTATTATACGGTTTCAGCAATAAATACAGATACAGGGTTGAGAAAGTAAAGCTGAAGTTCGATAAACTGCCAGCTCCTTTCAGGGGCATGAAACTAGTGCACATATCGGATATTCATGCAGGGAGTCTCGAAGATAAGGAAGCTGTAAAAAAAGGGGTGGAATTGATTATGGCCCAAAAGCCGGATTTGGTTCTTTTTACTGGAGACCTGGTCAATAATGTAGCCACAGAAATGGACGAACTCAAATCTGTTTTTTCAGGTATTCAGGCACCTATGGGCGTTTTCAGTGTGTTGGGCAACCATGATTATGGAGATTATGTGAGATGGAATTCAGAACAGGAGAAAGAACAGAATCTGAATAATCTGAAAGGGGTCCATCGGGATATGGGGTGGAGATTACTTTTGAATGAGCATCAAATCCTGGAAAAAGATGGTCATCAGATAGCATTGATTGGTATTGAAAACTGGGGGGCTAAAGGTAATTTCAGCCGTTATGGCGACTTGGGTAAAGCATATGCCGGCACAGAAAATCATCCTTTTAAAATCCTCATGAGTCATGATCCCAGTCACTGGGAAGCTGAGGTTTGCAAACATTATGGTGATATTGACCTCATGTTATCAGGACACACCCACGGTATGCAGTTTGGTGTTGAGATTCCCGGATTCAGATGGAGTCCGGTTCAATACATGTACCGGCAATGGGCTGGTGTTTATTCCAAAACGGAGCAAAAGTTATATGTCAACAGGGGTTTTGGATTCCTTGGTTATCCAGGAAGAGTGGGTATTCTCCCGGAAATCACTCTAATAGAATTGACTTCATGATTTAACATTTAGTATCATTAAATCATGTTAATTTTCTTCTTGCAATTCAAAACATTTATCCAACTTTTGTGGAATGCGTTTAAATCGGTTAACCATCATTTTTACTTTTGGCTTTAGTCTCTTATGCTATAATTCCCTCCATGCACAGGAGTTTAAGCTGGATACAGCGGCACTTAAAAAGGAATTGGAAGCGATGGATACAGGTGATATCATTGCAGAACTCAGGGCAATGATGGATTCCATGGGTAAACCTGGAAGTTTTGTATCTGTTACTGCCGGAATGAGCAACAGTTTGTTTAGTGCAAGAAATAATGCTTTTAATGCTAATCAGTCCAATACAGCCGCAACCGCATTTATCCCCTCAGTCTCCTATTTTCATAAGTCAGGATTTGGCATCGGTGCAACTGGATACATGCGCTCATTCGGGAAATCCCCGGTATTGTATCAAACAGCAATTACACCTTCCTTTGATCATTTTGGGAAGAAAATATTGTTCGGAGTTTCCTATTCTTATTATCTAAGGAGCACTGACCCTGCAGTGACAACTACTCCTTATTCTCAAGAGGTTTATGGGTATGTTCAATTGAGGAAAACCTGGTTAAGGCCATCAATCGCTGCAGGATGGGGGGGAGGCAACTATAAGGATGTTTCAATTATCCCTGTAAAAATTAGTGGAAATGAAATTCTCATAGTAGATACAGCAAGGGTAACGCTTAATGACTATTCTCTTATTGCATCTGTATCCCATAATTTTAATTTTAAAGATCTCATTTCCAAAGAGGATATTTTGACTGTTAGTCCGCAGTTGAGTCTGATTGGCGGCATGCAGCAATATCAAAGCAGTACAATTTCCCGCAGGTTTTTTGGAGAAAGGTTTAAGGAATCAGAGTTGGCGCGGATTCGGAAACGATATAAAACGTCAAGTTCATCTACAAATATCTCGTTGGAGTCTGCAGCATTTTCTTTGAATTTATCCTTGTTTAAGGGGGCATTTTCCATTAATTCCGGATATTTTCTGGGATACTATTTTAATGCAGCTTCAGACCGTAGGTTCTCTCATATCTTCAATACAGGATTAGGTTTCACCTTTTAACATTGCAATTACATATCAACATATACTTTTAGGGTCTGAACAGCGTTTTAATTTTCATCATCTTTAAAAATTCTTGTATGAAAAAGTTGTATGTATTGTTGGCAGTTGTTTTTATTACTACAAACCTGATGGCACAGGGATTCAAGATTGGACCCAAACTTGGAGCCAATATTAGTGGAAATACAGGCCTACAGTTTGAGAAAGGATTTAATTTTGGTTACCATGCCGGATTTTTTTCAGAAATTATGCTCACTGATAAACTGGGCATCCAGCCAGAGGTCTTATGGAGCCAGGTAAACCTTAAGAGCGCAAATAACTTAAGTCAGATTTATTCGCCTTCATTGGGTGATCTGCAGGATATAAAACTCTCTTATCTATCAATTCCATTGATGTTGAATATCAGACCTGTAAAATTAATTACCATACAGGCAGGGCCTCAATACAGCATACTGGTTGATAAAACAAAATCGTTTACCTCTAATGCGCAGAGTGCTTTCAAATCAGGAGATTTTGCAATGGTTGCAGGTATTCAATTGAAAGTATTGAGTTTCCGTGTTTATGGCAGATATGCAATTGGTTTAAGCAGTATCAATGACTTGCCAACAAATGATAAATGGAGGTCCCAAACACTCCAGCTAGGGTTGGGACTGGCTCTTTAAAAACTTGTCTTCTGTGATAGAAAGTCCCGGCATTACCGGGACTTTTTTTATGGCATCAAACTTGCCCTATATACCTGCAGACCCGATTTTAAGTAATCCAAGATGGCTTTATGTCATTTTGTCGTAATTGAATATATATGGAATTGAAAATGAACTTTATGCCTCAGGAGGATGAACTGGACTTCATGCCGATAATCCCACTGAATGAAAATGAAGATGGGGCGGATGATACAGTTATTCCTACTGAACTGCCACTATTACCATTGAGGAATACTGTTTTATTTCCTGGAGTAGTTATTCCTATTACAGTTGGAAGGGATAAATCTATAAAGGCAATATCTGATGCATATAAGGCTGACAAACTGGTAGCAGTTTTATCACAGCGAGACAGTTCAGTTGAAGATCCTGGTATTGCAGACCTTGTTTCAATTGGTACTGTTGCCAAGATTATTAAGTTGATAAAAATGCCAGATGGCGGAACAACCGCAATATTGCAGGGAAAAAAAAGATTTTCACTGTTAAGGATTACTGCAGAAGATCCGTATTTCAAAGGTGAAATCAATGTCTTGGACGAAGAATTGATCAAAGGCGATCAATCGTTTGATGCATCAGTGGCATCCATCAAAGACCTTGCATCCCAAATAATTCAACTTTCTCCCAACATTCCAACAGAGGCCTCCATAATCCTAAGGAATATTGAGAATCCTTCATTCCTGATTCATTTTGTGGGAAGTAACCTCAATTGTGAATTACAGGAGAAGCAACAGTTACTGGAAATGAACGATATGCGCCAGCGCGCTGAAATGTTGTTGAAGCTTCTTCAGAATGAACTTCAATTTGTTGAGTTAAAGAACAAGGTTACTTCCAAAACAAAAACTGAACTCGATAAACAACAAAAAGAATATTTCCTTCAGCAACAGTTAAAGAGTATCAAAGAGGAGCTTGGTGGGGATACCAATGACAGGGAAATACAGGAAATGAAGAAGAAGGGGGAATTGAAAAAATGGTCAAAGCCGGCTAAGGAACTATTCCAGAAAGAAATTGAGAAACTGGAAAGAATGCATCCCAGCACACCTGATTATTCAACTGTTTATAATCACGTAGATCTGATGCTGGACCTTCCCTGGGAAACATATACTGCGGATAGCTATGATTTAAAAAAAGCCAGAAAGGTTCTTGATAAAGACCATTTTGGTATGGATAAAATCAAAGAACGAATACTTGAATATCTGGCAGTTTTGAAGCTCAAGGGAGATATGAAAAGTCCTATTCTCTGTTTTGTAGGGCCTCCCGGAATAGGAAAAACATCTTTGGGTAAAAGCATAGCCAGTGCTATTGGAAGAAAATACGTGCGATTTAGTTTAGGTGGTTTACATGATGAAAGTGAAATCAGGGGTCACCGTAAAACGTATATTGGGGCTATGCCGGGCAGAATCCTTCAATCCATCAGGAAGGTCAAATCATCAAATCCGGTAATGATTCTGGATGAAATTGATAAGGTTGGCAGGGATCACAGAGGTGATCCATCTTCAGCGTTACTTGAAGTACTGGACCCTGAGCAGAATAATAGCTTTTATGATAATTACCTTGAACTGGAATACGACCTCAGTAAAGTACTGTTCATAGCCACTGCCAATGATTTGCAGGGGATTCAGCCAGCGCTGAGAGATCGTCTTGAAATCATTGATGTCACTGGTTACGCAGTGGAGGAAAAGGAGAAAATTGCGCAGCAATACCTGTTACCCAGGCAAATGGAGTTGCATGGTTTGAAGTCATATGTTGTTAAGGTGGGAACCCGGGTGATGAAGTATATCATTGAAAATTATACCCGAGAAAGCGGTGTAAGGGAATTGGACAGACAACTGGCCAGTATCATGCGCAGTCTGGCTAAGGATGTTGTGATGAAGGGCAAACTAAAATCAACATTAACAGAGAAAGATGTAATCAGGATACTTGGCAAGCCACGTTACAGCAATGACCTTTATAAAACTGCCAACATGCCCGGAGTTGCAGTTGGGTTAGCCTGGACCTATGTTGGTGGTGATATACTGTTCATAGAAACTACCTTGTCTGATGGAAAAGGCGACTTGCAGCTTACAGGCAATCTGGGACAAGTCATGAAGGAAAGTGCCAGTACTGCACTCACTTATTTACACGCCAATGCCAAAAAACTGGGTATAGATGCTGAATTGTTCAAAAAAAGAAATATCCATATACATGTTCCCGAAGGAGCTGTGCCAAAGGATGGTCCAAGTGCAGGTATTACCATGCTTACTGCCCTCACTTCAGCATTTACTGGCAGAAAGGTGAAACCTTACCTGGCCATGACGGGTGAAATCACATTGAGGGGGCAGGTATTGCCTGTGGGAGGTATCA
Organism: Chitinophaga pinensis; assembly: GCA_945862385.1. GTDB lineage: Bacteria > Bacteroidota > Bacteroidia > Chitinophagales > Chitinophagaceae > Pollutibacter. Next base: position 65,140 of record CAMAXV010000003.1, on the reverse strand, counting down.
AAGAGAAAGTGCTTGCTGCAAAGCGGGCTGGACTTCGAGATATTATCCTTTGTTGGCAGAATGAAAAGGATGTGCAGGAGATTAACCAGGAATTCATTAAGGGCGTGAATTTTCACTATGTCAAAACCATGAACCAGGTAATAGATATTGCACTTGTGTAATTTTTTTTAGTATTTATTAAACTTTTTTAAATAATGCATTGTTATTACACAGCAAAGAGAGTAATTCTCTAATGTTGGTTGTTTTAAGGGTTAAAGAATCTCCCCCATTTTCATGGGGGATTTTCATTTTTACCATTCATCTGACTAACTTCGGGTATGTTTATAAAGGGAATCAGGGTAGCTGTGATTTGTTTTTTTACAGGTATTGTAAACGGACAAACCCTTGATGGGAACTCAATTTATAACTTCCTTGGTATTACCATGCATGCACAGACCGCTGCCTTGGGAGGCAGAAACGTTTCACAAATAGGGGGTGTGACTGGTAGTTTTGTCGAAAACCCCGCACTGTTAAGAGCATCAGACCATCAAACATTTTTTTCAAATTTTACCTTTCTTGCACCTGTGGTAACTGGTTTGCACGCCTCTGGTGTTTGGCATACGGATAAAATTGGTGCTACTTTTGGGCTTTTATTGACACATTTTGGATACAGTGAAGAACCACTTACGGACCCCGCAGGAAATATTTCCGGCACTTTCAGGGCGTTTGATCAAATGGTTGCATTTTCTGCTTCCGGAAAATATGATAAGCGCTGGTTCTATGGTGCAAGCCTGAAATTTATTCATGCTGCCTATGGACCCTGGAAGAGTTCAGGTGTTGCTTTGGATTTCGGACTGAATTACTTTGTGGAAGAGTCGGGATTCCAATGGGGGATTGCAGCTAAAAATATGGGCTTCCAGCTAAAAACCTTCAATGGGGAACAAGAGGACCTGCCATTTGACCTGGTTATGGGTATTACCCAGAAAATGGATAAAGCCCCTTTCAGCATTTCTCTTACTGCACAAAGAATGCATGATTTTGATATTTTGTACACTGATACAGTATTCAACATTGAAAATTTTGGGGTATCAGGGAAACCTGGCTGGGGTAAACAGTTACTTAGTCATTTGATAATCGGAACCAATATTCACCTGGGTGAAAAAGTTATTTTATCAGGTGGGTTTAACCTGCTCAGAAGAAATGAACTTGCCATCCGGAATATTTCAAGTGGGTTGACAGGTTTTAGTTACGGAATTGCCATGAAACACAAAAAACTCTCGTTTCAGTATTCAAGATCACATAATCAGCGTTCTATCACACAGCAACAATTGTCATTTGCAATTGGTCTTTCTGGTACAAGTCAAAAATAACTGAGGTTGGTATCCGGACCAAGTTCAAACAGGGTCTCATACATTAATTGAATGGTGCTCGTTATATCATCCTTGTGCAGCATTTCTACTGTGGTATGCATATACCTGAGTGGAATCGAAATCAAAACTGAAGGACAACCATCATTTGCATAGGCAAAAGAATCTGTATCGGTTCCAGTGCTCCTGCTGACAGTCCTCATTTGGACTGGTATTTTTTTCTTTTCTGCAACGTTTTCAACCAAACTCAATAATTTGTTGTGGACAGCAGGACCAAAAGCAAGTGAAGGCCCCTTTCCGCACGCAACATCACCTTCAATGATTTTATTAACCATGGGTGTTGTTGTATCATGTGTAACATCAGTAATGATCGCAACATCAGGTTTAATCCTGCGGGCAATCATTTCTGCACCTCTGAGTCCAATTTCTTCCTGTACTGCATTGACTACATACAAAGCATAGGGTAATTTCTTTTTATTTTCCTTGATTAAACGGGCTACCTCTGCTATCATAAACCCGCCAATCCGGTTGTCCATGGCCCTGCCAATGAAATAATCATAGGCCAGTTCGTCAAAACCTTCTTCATAGGTAGCTACTGAACCAATATGAATACCCAGTGCTTCTACTTCCTTTTTATTTTTGGCTCCGCAATCGAGAAAAAGGTTTTCAACGCTTGGCTGAGGGTCTTTTCTTTCACCTCCACCAAACCTTGTATGGATTGCGGGCCATCCAAATACGGCTTTTACGGCTCCCTTTTTACCATGTATCAGAACCCTTTTTCCGGGTGCTATCTGATGATCGACACCACCATTCCTTTTCAGGTAGATTAATCCGCTATCCGCAATGTAATTTACAAACCAGCTAATTTCATCTGCATGGGCTTCAATTACAACCTTGAACTTGGCATTGGGATTGATTACGCCCACAACAGTTCCATATGGATCAGTAAAAACTTCATCCACATGAGGCTTGATATAATTCATCCAGAGTTTTTGTCCGCCTGATTCAAAACCTGTTGGAGATGGGGTATTGATGTATTCCTTTAAAAAGGCCAGGGCTGGTTTGCTGATAGATAGTTTGGACTGGTTTTTGGTTCCTTTTGCCATGATATAAGCTTGGTTTGGTCAGATCATCTGGCGATGATGATTTGTTGTGTTTTTGCTGTGTCGCTGATATTGCCTTTTTCATCCTTCATCCAGAAGCTGAAAGTAGCCGTATCATTTCTCGGACATTTGGGTTGTAATGCAACAACGTCAAATGTAATGATGACATCAGCGCTGAAGTTTTTTATTCTGGGTGTTTCAGCTGGAATCTGATAGAGGAATGAGTCTATGAAGTTACTCTGAACGCATCTTGTGGTTTTTTTCTGAACCCAGATTGTATCTACAAAATCTCCTTCCTTATCGGTTAAACGCATGGTTATTTGCAGTTCACTACCTGCAGGAACCTGGGTTCCACTTACACTTTTAATAGATAAAGTTGGCTTTGACTGAAACGATTCTTTGGCGCAGCTGAAAGCTGCAAGAATCAATAAAAGGGGAATGAACTGTTTTGTCATGTACCTTTGTTGTCTTTCAAAATTAACCGATTCATTTTGAATAACCTATTTGCTGCCCATCATTTTAATGAACCTTTAACCCTGCATGGGGAAGAGCAATTCAGGAATGCTGCTATGGCGTTATTTAGAAGGCAGGGGGTTGACAATCCCATTTACAGGAAATTTCTCTCCCACCTGGGCATTGATGTACAAGAAGTTGGTGATATTTTGAAGATACCTTTTTTGCCCATTTCGTTTTTTAAAACCCATTTGTTGCAAACGGGTTCATTTATTCCGGAAGTAGTTTTTGAGAGCAGTGGAACAACTGGCACTATTAACAGCAGACATGGTATTCATAGCATGCAATATTACCTCGATAATACCTTGATAAATTTCAAGGAGGTCTATGGTGATCCCCGTGAGTATTGTTTTTTAGCCTTGCTGCCATCTTATCTGGAGAAAGGAAACTCTTCGCTTGTAGCTATGGCCGAATATTTGATGCAGGAGAGTGGCCATCCGGAGAATGGTTTTTATCTGAATAACCTGGATCAGCTTGTATCACAGTTGTCAAAGCTGGATAGTCAGTCGCAGCCGGTTATACTGTTAGGTGTCACTTATGCGTTGATGGACCTTGCTGAGAGGTATAATCTTGCTTTAAAGCATGTAATTGTAATGGAAACCGGAGGTATGAAAGGCAGGAAAAAGGAGATAACGAGGGCTGAATTGCATGGCTTGCTCAGGGAAAGGTTGGGGGTGCAGGACATTCATGCAGAATATGGCATGACAGAACTCCAATCTCAGGCCTATGCTGTGAGGGATGGGATTTTCCGGGCTTCCTCAACGATGCAGGTTTTGCTGAGATCCCCTGATGATCCCTTTGAAATGTGGTCTGCCGGTCAATATCCCGGAAGGACTGGCATAATAAACATCATCGATCTGGCTAATATTCACACACAGGCTTTCATCGCTACCGATGATTTGGGAAGGTTTTCGCAAGACGGGGGATTCGAGGTACTGGGAAGGGTTGATAATTGTGATATCCGTGGCTGCAGTTTACTGGCAGTTTAACAAAATGAAACAGATTAAAAGAAAGCAGTTAAATTTGAAAGAATTTATTAATTATGGGAGTTCTGAAACAAATTGCCACCTACCTGTATCTTCGCAAAAAAGATGAAGATAGTCCGAATACACCATGGATAAGATATATGCATGGTATAAACAGAATCTCATTGCTTTTATTTTTGTTTGCAATAGTTGTGATGATAGTGAAATATTTCGTCAAGAAATAGATTGGTTAACTACCTTCCAGCATTGTTTTAATCTCCATTGCTGCTTTTTCTGAAGCATTTCCTCCTGCTTGCAAAATTGATTTAAGCTCACTGAAGTCTGCAATCATCCCGGCTCTTTTTGCACCATTGAAGAGTAATTCATGTAGTTCGGTATGAATATTTGCTGCATTCATCTCATCCTGAATCAATTCCTGTACAACTGGTCTGTTCATAATCAGGTTGACCAGGGAAATATATTTTATTTTGATTACACGCTTTGCAATGGCATAAGAAACTGGTGATCCTTTGTAACACACAACTTCAGGAATGCCGAATAGCGCAGTTTCCAGTGTGGCAGTCCCTGAGGTAACTACAGCAGCATCGGCAATGGAAAGAAGTCCGTAAGTATCACCCTTTAGTATCCTTACTTCAGTATATCCATTGGTATATGACTCAATAATTGAATCAGGTAAACTTGGCGCCTGGGCAACAACAAAAACAACATCTTTCATTCCTGCAGTTGCTTCCAACATTACAGGCAACTTTTTCTGAATTTCCTGCTTCCTTGAACCAGGAAGAAGGGCTACAATTTTTTTATCTGAAGTTATATGGAGGTTATTGCGAAGGTTATGGTCTGTTTTATACATTTTATAGCCTTCTATGATCTCGATAAGGGGATGACCTACATATGAAACCTGGTAATTCCATTTGGCATAAAATTCCTTTTCAAAAGGAAGAATGACAAGCATTTTATCGATAACCTTTCTAAGGGTTTTCACGCGGCCCTCTTTCCATGCCCATACCTGTGGTGAGATGTAATATGCTGTTTTGACGGCATGGGTATGAGCAAATTTAGCAATGGGGATGTTGAAGCCCGGGTAGTCAACCAAAATAAGCAGGTCAGGCTTGAATGCACGTAAATCCCTTTTACAGAATTTCATATTGCTCAGGATGGTACGGATGTTGGCTGCAACTTCTATGAACCCCATAAAAGCAAGGTCTCGGTAATGTTTCACGAGCACAGCTCCTTCAGCTGCCATTAGATCTCCACCCCAGACCCTGAAAATTGCTTCAGCATCATGGTGTTTTATGGCCCTGATAAGTCTGCTTGCATGTAAATCTCCCGATGCTTCACCTGCGATGATATAATACTTCATGGTGTGATTATGCGGGATTAACCGATGGTTTTAAAAATGAAGGCGGCAAGCGCATATATGAGGGTTATTGAAAAGATACCTTTAGCAGTCTTATCTTTTTTCCCGTTGATGAAGAAAGTAAATAATACGATATTCATCAATAAACAGGGGATGCTGATAGCAGTGATTAGTTGTCTGTTTTCAGACAACGCCCTGATGAAGTCACTGAAGCTGAAGAGGCTGAATTTCCAATAATAGTAACCGAAGAAGCTGATTACAGGAAAAATAAAGCCCAGAAACATTCCGAATAAAAAGTTATCTCTCCGCATAATTACCAGGTGTAATCTTTTTCAATTTTTTGTTTCATGGCATAATTCGTCAGATCATACTGCACAGGTACAACGCTCACATAATTATTTTCCAATGCCCATACGTCTGTGTCTCTGCTTTTGTCGAAGTTTTTAAATTCACCGGTAAGCCAGTAATATTTTTTTCCTCCGGGATCCTTGCGTTCCTGAAAATCTTCCTCATATTTGGCATAGGCCTGTTTACACACCCTGACCCCTTTGATGAGATCTACATCTCCTTTAGGGATGTTGACATTCAGACATGTATGTTTATCGGCCTTTTTTGAAAGCATTTTTTCAACAATCAGGCGGGCATATTTTTTAGCTCCGTTAAAATCGGCCTCCAGGCTATAATCAAGTAATGAGAAGCCAATAGAAGGAATATTTTCAATGGATGCTTCGATAGCGGCACTCATTGTACCAGAATAAATAACATTGATGGAGTGATTGGCACCATGATTGATGCCGCTCAGACAAATATCAGGTTTCTGGTGTAAAACCTTGTCAACTGCCAGTTTAACACAATCCACAGGAGTACCGCTGCAAGACCAGGCTTCAACCCCATCCATGAGATGTGTTTTGTGTAGCCTGAGCGGAAATCCAATGGTGATGGCATGACCCATGCCAGACTGTGGCTTATCAGGAGCAACAACCACAACTCTTCCCAGGTCTTTGACTGCCTCCACTAGGTTTCTGATGCCAGGTGCAGTTAGTCCATCATCATTGGTGATCAGGATAATCGGAACTTTTTTCTCTTTTTTCGATCCTGCCTTTTTGGTCATGCTTGTGCTGTTTAAAGTATAAAATTAAGACATTAAAACCAAGGCAGCAGGATCCTGATTTGCGATTACATGAAAAAAATTAGCAAAAACACGTGAAAGGCTAAATATTTTAGTATATTGCTCCAAATTCATTAGTATGTCACAGTCATTTGCAGGACAAAACCTGAAATACCTCAGAAAATTAAAAGGATTAACCCAGGAAGAATTTGCCATGAAGTTACAGATCAAGCGCTCGCTTTTGGGTGCTTATGAAGAAGAAAGGGCGGAACCCCGGTTGGATGTGCTTGAAATTGTAAGTGATGAATTTGGTATAAGTCTGGATGATTTGCTTAGAACTGATCTTACAGGGTCTGATAGTAATTATCTTTCAAAAAGGAGGCAGCAAAAAATGGGAGGAGGGGCCAATCAGATTCATTTTGTTCCGATGAAAGCTGCTGCAGGGTATCTTGCGGGTTATGCCGATGAGGAATTTATTGATGAACTGAATACTTTTACCCTTCCGATGATGGGAAGTGGTCAGTTTCGTGCTTTTGAAATAATAGGAGATAGTATGTTGCCAACACCAAGCGGGTCAATTATAGTAGGACAAAAAGCAGAATGCCTGGATGAAGTAAAGTCCAATACTGCCTGCATAGTAGTTAGCCGGAGTGAGGGTATTGTATATAAAAGGGTTTCAAGAACTTCAAAGGATAAGAGCAGGATAACCCTAACCAGTGATAATCCGGCCTATCAACCCTATGATGTTCAGGCCGGAGATATCCTGGAATTGTGGCAGGCTCAGATGGTCATTACAAAAGTTGCCCAGCAACAGCGTTGGGATGTAGGTCAGCTGGCAAGTCTCGTTAACAACCTGCAGGAACAGGTTGCAAACCTGAAGAAAGGTTTGAACTAGTTGGTTTAAATTCCGGCTGTTGAAAATCTGCATGTTCAATGCAGCTGCTATTCTTTTATCTTTGCGACCCAAAGAAAAAGAGAACAACACCAATTCAATTTATCCGAATAAGAAAAATGGCGAAACAACAGGACAATAACATTTTCGAGTATAATGAAGATTCAATCAGGAGTCTTGATTGGAAAGAACATATCCGGTTAAGGCCGGGGATGTATATCGGCAAGCTTGGAGACGGAAGCAGTCAGGATGATGGCATTTATGTGTTGCTTAAAGAGGTTATGGACAATTGTATCGATGAACACATGATGGGGTATGGAAAGCATATTGAGTTGACGCTCAATGGAAAAGAAGTGACTATCCGTGATTATGGTAGGGGTATTCCATTGGGCAAGCTGGTAGATGTGGTTAGCAAGATCAATACCGGTGCAAAGTATGACAGCAAGGTCTTCCAAAAGAGTGTGGGTTTGAATGGTGTTGGTACAAAAGCCGTTAATGCACTGAGTGATTATTTTAAGGTTACTGCATTTAGGGATGGTAAGGAGAAAACAGCAGAATTCAAACGTGGAGAACTGGTTATAGAGCACAAGGAAGTATCCTCCCGTGGCTCTAATGGCACAGAAGTGGTTTTTGTTCCAGATGAAAGTATCTTCAGAAATTTTCATTTCATCAGCGACTATATCGATAAACAGCTTTGGAATTATTGTTACCTGAACGCAGGCCTTGTAATTAATTACAATGGCAGGAAGTTTGTTTCCAAAAATGGGTTGCTTGACTTATTGCACCGCAATGCCAATGAAGACGAATTGAGGTATCCTGTAATTCACCTGAAAGGAGAGGATATTGAAGTCGCTATTTCTCATAACAATGAATATGGGGAGGATATATACAGTTTCGTAAACGGACAGTATACAACTCAGGGCGGTACACATGTGCTTGCATTTCGGGAAGCATTTGTAAAAACAATTCGGGATTTTTTCAAGAAAGATTACGATACTTCAGATATCAGACAAAGTATTGTGGCAGCAGTTGCTGTTAGGGTTCAGGAGCCGGTATTCGAATCTCAAACAAAAACCAAGCTAGGGTCACAATACATTTATGAAGGTGGGCCTTCCATGAAAAATTTTATGCTTGAGTTTTTTTCCAAGGAGTTGGATAATTACCTGCATAAAAACACTGCTGTTGCCGAAGCATTGAAGAAAAGGATAGAGCAAAGTGAACGTGAACGTAAAGAGCTGGCAGGCATTAAAAAACTGGCCAATGAAAGAGCCAAAAAGGCAAACCTTCATAACCGGAAATTGAGGGACTGCAGAATACACCTGAATGCAGACCCCCCGGCAAAAGGAAAGGAAGAATATATCGCCAAACAGTTTCAGAGTACAATTTTCATTACGGAAGGAGATTCTGCGAGTGGATCAATTACAAAATCAAGGGATGTAGAATCTCAGGCTGTTTTCAGCTTGCGAGGCAAGCCTTTGAATTGTTTTGGATTAACAAAGAAGGTGGTTTACGAAAATGAAGAGTTTAACCTGTTGCAGCATGCCTTGAATATTGAAGACGGGATGGATGATTTGCGTTACAATAATATCATCATAGCAACAGATGCTGACGTTGATGGGATGCATATCCGGTTATTGCTAATGACCTTTTTTCTTCAGTTTTTTCCTGATCTGGTCAGGGATGGTCATGTTTATATTTTAGAAACACCATTGTTTCGGGTAAGGAATAAGCAGGAGACGATCTATTGTTATTCAGAGCAGGAAAAGCAGGCAGCCATGCAAAAAATTGGAAGCAAGGCTGAGATAACCCGCTTCAAGGGTCTTGGAGAGATCTCCCCTGATGAGTTCAAAAGGTTTATTGGTTCGGATATGCGTAAATCTCCTGTTATCCTGGAAAACCAAATTCATATTCAGCAGTTGCTTGAATACTACATGGGAAAAAATACCCAGGAGCGTCAGGATTTCATCGTATCCAACCTTCGTGTAGAACTGGATGCAGTCGAAGAAACAATCTAACCATTATGATTCACATTGTTTTTAATGAGCCGGATATTGACGTCATAAGCAAGGCGATAGCCCTGGATGAATCATTGCAGGGAGAAATTATGCTGATCCGCGATGATTATGCGGTTGGTCCGCTTACAGATATATATGCTCAGGAAGGAATTGCCGGCAGAAAAGATTGGTGGAGGATGTTGTTGAAAGGAACTGAGTCTGAAAATGCTGTAGATGAAGGTAAAGTGAATGATGAACTTGTATTTTCCAGGTTAACGGATGCATTGTTGAACGATGAATCAGAAGTAGTATGGATCTGGGCAGCTCAAAACAAGCACGATGTTTGTGGCTATTACTGGCTGGTGAGTCAGCTTGCATCTTTTCAGTCGAGGATTTTTATACTTTACCTGAATAACCTGCCATTTATCAACGATAATGGTCATATTTTTTATCCTGAGTGGCTCAGTCAGATTCCGCCCCGGGAATTTCTGAAGGCAAAGAAGCTGGCCCGCCCCGTTAACACGAGTGAGTTCGAAGTTGATGCTGACGAATGGCGGAAAATTACCGAATCAGGGTGGATGGTTCGATTACTTGAAGGTGGGAAAAAACTAACAGGCTTCGAGGTTTCATATTTTGACGAAGGGCTGGATGAAATGATATCAGCTGAGTTTCAGAAAGCCTCAAAAATCATCAGTAATTTTCAATCACGGAAAAAAAATGAAAGCACCGGTGATGTTTTTTTGCTGTGGAGGTTAAAGATGCTGATCTATTCAGAAAGGTATGATGTTTTGGGTGAATTAAAAGGTGCAAAGGATTTTGAAATCAAAAAGAAAACTTCGGCAGGTCCGGTTGAATAAATAGTGGATTATGGCAAAAGCAAAGTTTGTTATTGATCATGATAATGAAAGTGGTGTTTCTGGTCAGTATAAGAACTGGTTCCTGGAGTATGCATCATATGTGATACTTGAGCGGGCTGTTCCTGCGGTTGCTGATGGCTTAAAGCCTGTTCAGCGCAGGATTTTACATTCCATGAAAGAAATGGATGATGGCAGGCTTAACAAGGCTGCAAATATTATTGGACAAACCATGCAGTATCATCCACATGGTGATGCCAGTATACAGGATGCACTGGTGAACCTGGGGCAAAAGGATTTGCTGATAGACACACAAGGTAACTGGGGTGATGTAAGAACTGGTGATGATGCTGCTGCTGCCCGTTATATTGAGGCCCGTTTGAGTAAGTTTGCCCTAGATGTCGCTTTTAATGGAAAGACAACCCAATGGCAGCTTAGTTATGATGGCCGCAAAAAAGAGCCTGTAAATCTTCCGATGAAATTTCCGCTATTGCTGGCTCAGGGTGCGGAAGGTATCGCAGTTGGATTATCTACCAAAATACTTCCGCATAACTTTACAGAACTCATTGATGCTTCCATAAAATACCTGCGTGGGAAAAGTTTTGAATTGCTGCCAGATTTCCAGACGGGTGGAATGATCGATGCATCCAATTACAATGACGGCAAGCGGGGTGGAAGGATCAGGTGCCGTGCACATATTCAGGAACTTGACAAAAAATCACTGGTTATCAGAGATGTGCCTTATGGTGTTACTACTACGCAGTTGATGGAGTCTATTGTGAAGGCAAACGATCAGGGAAAAATCAAAATTAAAAAAGTTACAGATAACACAGCTGCTGAAGTTGAAATCCTGGTTGAATTGGCTGCAGGCATATCTTCAGATATTACCATAGACGCTTTATATGCGTTTACCGATTGTGAAGTAAGCATTGCTCCCAATGCCTGTGTTATCGTAGATCAAAAACCGATATTTCTTTCTGTTAGTGAATTGCTGCGCATCTCCGCTGATTATACCAAAGAATTACTCCGGCAGGAATTGCAGATCAGGCTTGGTGAACTTCATGAAAAATGGCATTTTACCTCTTTAGAAAGAATATTTTTTGAAGAAAAAATATACAAAGAACTAGAGAAAAAGCATGAAGATTGGGAAAAGGTTTTGCAAGCAATTGAAAAAGGTTTCAATCCATTTAAAAAATTATTCAGAAGACCTGTTAACCGGGAAGATGTTATCAAGCTTACCGAAAAGCCTGTAAGGCGAATATATAAGCTTGACATAGATGAGCTTAACATGCAGATAAAAGGAATTGAGGACGAAATTCTCCAGGTATCCGGTCACCTGGAGCGCCTGACAGATTACGCCGTTTCCTATTACGAAAATCTTTTGGTCAAATACGGAAAGGGTAGGGAACGTAAGACTGAAATCAAGCCATTTGATGTCATTCAGGCCAGGGCTGTCGCCATTGCTAATGTGCGCCTTTATATGAACAGAACTGAAGGTTTTATTGGGACAAGTCTTAAAAAGGATGAATTTATAGCAGAGTGTTCTGATCTTGATGATGTGATTGTATTCACGCGAAGGGGTATTATGAAAGTGGTTAAGGTGGGAGATAAGGTATATATCGGGAAAGATATTATTTATGCTGCCATTTTTATCAAGTCTGATGAGAGAACCACCTATAATATTGTCTATACAGATGCCGCATCCGGCATTGCATTTGCCAAGCGTTTCAATGTTACCGGTATTACGAGAGATAAAGAATATGACCTTACCAAGGGCGCTGATAAATCCAAAATAAATTACTTTTCTGCCAATCCAAATGGAGAAGCAGAATCTGTTCTTATATTACTCAGTCCCAACAGCAGCGCACGAATCAAGCAGTTTGAATTTTATTTTGAGACACTGGACATCAAAGGCCGTTCATCAATCGGTAATCAGGTTACCAAATATCCCATCAAAAGTGTTAAACTCATGGAAGCCGGAAGGTCAACATTGGGAGGTAGGGATTTCTGGTTTGACAATACCTTCGGAAGGTTAAATACTGAGCAGAAAGGCGTTTATCTGGGTAGTTTTCTTGCAGAGGATAACATCCTGGTAGTTTTCCGGCAGGGTTATTATGAGATCTGCAGTACAGAAACTACCCAACGTTTTGATACGGATCAATTACTCCACATTGAAAAATTTGATCCTAAAAAAATTATAACAGCAATTTACCTGGATAACGAAAAGTTACAGTTTAACGCCAAGAGGTTCAAAATTGAGACTACGACTGTCAATAATAAATTCCAGTTTATCAGGGATCATGATGGAAATCATGTTGTGATAGTAACTACTGACCCAGATCCGGTTGCTATTATCAAATCAGGTAAAGGAGCAATGGTCAAGGAAACACGGATTAAGGTAGCTGATCTAGTAGAAGTAATGGGATGGCGGGCAATTGGAAGTAAGTTTACAGACTTCAACAAATCCACCAGTATTTCATGGAACAGCGATGAGCCTCCTGCCACCCAGGCTGCTTTGTTTTGATTTTGAGTTTGAACCTTTGGTAATAATTCCTTCATATACAGGGAAACCGTATATTTGTAGTTCAACATTCGTTAATTTTTCATGCCGAAAAATCGTGAAGAAGACTTAAATGCCCATTTGTCCGGTGCAATGTCTGAACAGGAGTCAGGATCAACAAGCTGGTTTAAAAGGGGAAAGAAAGGTATCCAGACGTCTACTGCCGAAAAAAAAGAGGCTCCAGATGGTTTATGGACGCTTTGTCCGAATTGCAAATATACATGCACCAATACTGAGCTCCGTCAGAACCTGTCGGTTTGTCCGCAATGTCAGCACCACCATCGAATTGGAAGTGCCGAATATTTTGATTTCTTATTTGACAACCAGGAATTTGTTGAACTTTTTGCTGAAGTCAGGTCTGTAGATTTTTTAGGATTCAATGATTTGAAATCTTATAAAAAGCGTTTGGACGAAGCCTATTCAAAGACTGGTTTAAATGATTCAATCTCAACTGCACAGGGAAAGGTTGATGATCAGGAGCTGGTTATATGTTGTATGGATTTCAATTTTATCGGAGGTTCCCTTGGTAGTGTGATGGGAGAGAAAATAGCCAGGGCGGCAGACCATTGCCTTCAGAACAGAATTCCCCTGATGATTATAAGCAAAAGCGGGGGAGCCAGGATGATGGAAAGTGCATTTTCACTCATGCAATTGCCCAAAACAATAGGAAAGCTGAGCAGACTTGCTGTTGCCGGTATTCCTTATATTTCTTTGTGCACAGATCCTACCTACGGCGGTACAACAGCATCATTTGCCATGGTTGGAGATATCAACATCGGTGAACCAGGAGCCATGATCGGTTTTGCAGGTCCCCGTGTTATCAGGGAAACCATTAAGCGAGATCTTCCGGAAGGGTTTCAAACCTCAGAATTTGTTCTTGAACACGGTTTTCTGGACATGATTGTAAGCAGAAAAGATTTGAAAGCAAGAATAGCCACTTTACTCGGACTATTTGCCAGCTAACATTTGATCCCGGTGGAGATATCTTCCATCTGCTAAAACCATGGAGATAAGGAATAAATCAGCCACTTTTGAATATTTCATTGAAGATAAATTCGATGCAGGGATGATGTTAACCGGAACTGAAGTCAAAGCACTCAGGGAAGGGAAAGCCAGTTTCAACGATAGTTATTGCCTGGTAGACAGAGGTGAATTATACATAAAGGGGTTGCACATTTCACATTATTCTTTTGGCAGCTATGCTAACCATGTTCCAACGAGGGATCGCAAATTATTATTGAAGAAAAAAGAGCTCAATAAAATTGCTCAGAAACTCAAAGAAAAGGGACTGACAATCATCCCGTTGAAAATATATTTTAGTGAAAGGGGGCTGGCAAAGATACAGATTGGATTAGGCCGTGGAAAGAAACTGCATGATAAGCGTGAAACCATTAAACAACGTGAATCAGACCGCGAAATAAAACGTTACCTGAAATAAATTTTATGTCCGTTTTTTATCTAAAATCTAACATTTATTTTGATTATTTGATAAAAATTCTCATTTTTGTAAAAATGAAAGGAAATTATACAATTAATGGCTGGCATCCTTACTCCAAATCGGGGCAGTAATTGTATTGTATATACTATATTAAAAGCCCCGAATATTCGGGGCTTTATTTTTTAATATCATGTACGAATAGACATGGAAAGAATTAAATTAAGAACGTCTTTAAAGAAAATGCCTGCTGACCTGTTTACTCCTGTCGGCATCTATCTGCGTCTGCGCGACCGGTTTCGGGATACCATATTGCTGGAAAGTACAGATCATCATACAGCCGAAAACAGTTTTTCATTTATAGCGATAAATGCGGTTGGGGGTATTGAAATCAGAGCGGACCGGCAGGTAGAATTTAAGTATCCAACTGGGGTTCCCCAACAATTAGTTGTTCAGCAAAAATCAGTTCCAGACCTGATTTGGGATTATATGCAGCAGTATGACGTGGAAGCAGGTGAAAAGGAATTGAAAATGGCACAGGGATTATTTGGCTATACTGCTTATGATGCTATCCCCTATTTTGAAAATATCGGGTTCAAAGAAAGGGAATATGATGAATTGGCCAAAGCAGATTCATTTCTGGGAAAGTCAGATGCAATACCTGTATTGCGCTACAGACTTTATCAGTATGTAATAGCAATAGATCATCACAGGGATCAGCTATTTTTATTTGAAAATCATGTACCTGGTTTAAGTGGAGATTTAGCAGCAGTTGAGCACATTATCAATGGCCGTGACCTCCCTCAGTTTCCATTCAGGTCTGTTGGTTCCGAAACATCAAACCTGTCTGATCTGGATTATCTTGAAATGGTGAGGAAAGGTATTGCTCATTGTTACCGGGGAGATGTTTTTCAAATAGTTTTGAGCAGAAGATTTCAGCAAAAATTTTCGGGCGATGAATTCAATGTTTACAGGGCACTTCGAATGATTAATCCTTCTCCATATTTGTTCTTTTTCGATTACGGGGAGTATAAATTATTTGGTTCATCACCTGAAAGTCAGCTCATAATTGTGGGAGGAAAGGCCATAGTGCATCCAATAGCCGGAACTTTTAAAAGAACCGGTGATGATGCGCTGGACATCAAAGAGGCAGAAAGGTTATTGAAGGATCCAAAGGAAAATGCAGAACATGTGATGCTGGTAGACCTTGCCCGCAATGACTTAAGCAGAATATGCGATAATGTAAAGGTTGCTCAATACAGACAGGTGAAATATTATTCTCATGTTATACATCTCGTGAGTGAAGTTGTGGCAAATGTCAGAGATGGTTCCAATCCGTTTGAACTGCTTGCGAAAACTTTTCCTGCAGGAACACTCAGTGGGGCACCTAAATACAGGGCTATGGAATTGATTGATCAATATGAACAGACACCACGGTCTTTTTATGGCGGGGCTATAGGTATGGTAGGCTTTGATGGGTCATTCAATCAGGCTATTTTAATCAGGAGTTTTTTAAGCAGAAATAATACATTGTACTTTCAGGCAGGTGCTGGTGTAGTAGCATCAAGCATTCCAGAAAGTGAGCTCCAGGAAGTTAATAACAAGCTTGGGGCATTGAAAAAGGCCATTGAATTTGCAAATCAGATGTTGTGAAAAGATTACTAGTATTAGATAACTACGATTCGTTTACCTATAACCTGGTTCATCTTGCAAAAGAAATTTTGGGAGAAACAGTCGATGTTTATCGCAATGACGCAATCACCCTGGAGGAGGTTTCTGCTTACGACAGAATTCTGCTTTCACCCGGACCCGGCATACCAGAAGAAGCAGGTATTTTATTACCACTGATAAGAACCTTCGCTTCCACAAAATCCTTGTTTGGCGTTTGTTTGGGACATCAGGCAATAGGAGAAGCATTTGGTGGCAGGTTGACCAATCTGGATAAGGTTTATCATGGGGTTGCAACTGAAATAGAGCTTTGCCCGAATCTCGGTTTTTCCATCAACCACAATGATTGGTTCATGGGTTTTCAACAAAAATTAGAGGTTGGAAGATACCACAGTTGGATTGTAAGCCGTCAAAATTTTCCATCGGAACTTGAATCAACTGCATTTGATCAACAAGGCATGATAATGGCATTGAGACACAGGAGTTACGATGTACAGGGTGTTCAATTTCATCCTGAAAGTGTATTAACCCCTAATGGAAAAAAAATGTTGGAGAACTGGTTGTTATCGCCCCTGAAAAATAGTTAGCTATGAAAAAAATCTTGAATGAATTGTTTGAACACAGATCCCTGTCAAAAGATCAGGCAAGGCAGATTTTACTTGATCTCAGTAAGCATGCTTTCAATGAGCATGAGCTGAGTGCATTTATGACGGTTTTTTTGATGCGGACCATTACAATGGATGAGTTGATGGGATTCAGGGAAGCATTGCTTGAGCTTGCTGTGCCAATTGATTTTGAAGGGAGGCCGGTGATGGATATTGTTGGAACGGGTGGTGATGGAAAGAATACTTTTAACATTTCAACACTTTCCTGTTTTATAGTAGCTGGCGCTGGTCATCCAGTTGCGAAGCATGGGAGCTATGGCGCCAGCTCAATAAGCGGAGCATCCAATTTGATGGATGCTATAGGTTACAAGTTTAAAAATGACCAGGATAAACTCAGGCAGGAATTGGATGCAGCAAACATGTGTTTCCTGCATGCACCTGTATTTCATCCTGCATTAAAAACTGTCGGACCAATCCGGAAGAACCTTGGCGTCAGAACGTTCTTCAATATGCTGGGACCAATGGTAAATCCAAGTAAGCCTGCCTTTCAACTTGTAGGTGTATATAATCTGGAGATGGCCCGGATCTACAATTACCTGCTTCAATCATCTGATAGAAAATATGCACTTGTCCATGCATTGGATGGGTATGATGAAATTTCGCTTACCTCAGATGTAAAAGTAATTACTTCAGATGGTGAACGCGTTTTTACACCGGAGTACCTGGGTGGAATGTCTGTAGCACCCCATGAAATTTATGGTGGTGATACAGTAGAAGAAGCGGCAAAGTTATTCATGGCCATCTTAAAAGGAGAAGGAACCATGGCTCAGCATGCTGTAGTTTCTGCAAATGCAGCCATGGCTATGTTGCTCACGGGTAAGTATACCAGTTATGCAGATGCTTTTGATGCTGCCAAAGAAAGTTTGATCAGTAGAAAAGCATACGGGGTTCTTAAAAGTTTAGTGGCAATTCAATAATATATCTGCACATGACTATTCTGGAAAATATTGTTTTAAGAAAAAGAGCAGAAGTTGATGCAAGAAAGCAAATCAATAACATAGGTTTGTTTGAAACACTTGATGCTTACAAGCGTGATGTTATTTCATTGAAAGCTTCCTTGATTGAAAATAAGTCTTCTGGAATTATTGCAGAGTTCAAACGAAAATCACCATCTAAAGGATGGATTAATGCAACTGCTGATCCAGTAAATGTAACTCAGGCATACCAACTATCTGGTGCTTCAGCCGTATCAATACTTACGGATGAATTTTTTTTTGGAGGATCAGATAATGATATTATCAATTGCAGGCCTCATTTATCCATTCCAATACTCAGAAAAGAATTTATTATTGATCCTTATCAGATTCACGAATCAAAATCTCTGGGTGCAGATCTGATTTTGCTTATTGCAGCTTGCCTTACACCAAAGGAAGTTCTTGCGCTGGCAAAGCTGGCACATGATATTGGCCTCGAAGTATTACTGGAGTTACACGACGAAGAAGAACTCGATCATGTTTGTGATGCTGTTGATTTTGTTGGTATAAATAACAGGAGTTTGAAAACCTTTGATGTGAATATTGAGCGTAGTATGAAGATGGCTGCCAAACTTCCTACAGCTAAATTAAAAATTGCTGAAAGCGGAATCAATGAACCGAGTCAGGTCAGGGCTTTCAAAGAGAATGGCTACAGTGGATTTCTGATAGGAGAATCGTTTATGAAACATGATAATCCGGGAGAAGCATTCAGGAACTTTACCGCTAAAATTTAAATGGGGATATGCGATTGAAAGTTTGTGGTATGACCATGCTTGAACAAATTAAGGAACTGGAGTCAATCGGGGTTGATTTTGCTGGATTGATTTTTTATCCCAGGTCTCCCCGATATGCATTCAGGGGTGGTTTAAATGCTGACAAATTAAAGAGAGAGCGGTTGACTATCAATAAAATAGGTGTTTTTGTGAATGAACCAGAGGAGCAACTCCTGCGTTTAGTTGATGAGTGGAGATTGGATATGGTTCAATTGCATGGAGATGAGTCTCCAAGGTACTGTGAACGTATTTCCAATCATGTCAATACCATTAAGGCATTTAGAATAGGGAAGGATGAAAATATTCCATATAAAACCTACCCGTTCAATGATGCAGTTGATATGTATTTGTTTGATACACTCGGTGCTCAGTATGGCGGTACAGGCGAACAGTTCAATTGGCAGTTGCTGCTCGATGCTGGCATCAGAAAGCCTTATTTTATGAGTGGAGGTATTGGTCTGGATGATGCAAAAAAGGTGCTCGAATTCAGTAAAAAAGAAAAAAATCTTTTTTCACTGGATGTCAACAGTAAATTTGAGGTATCTCCGGGAGTGAAGGACATGGATTTAATCAAACAATTTTTAAAAGTTATAAAATAATCAGGAAAATGGAAGTTAAATATGCTGTTCCGGATATGCTGGGTTATTATGGTGATTTTGGAGGGGCGTTTATTCCCGAGATGCTTTACAGCAATGTAGAAAATCTGCGTTTAAGGTATTTAACCATTATTGAAGATCCGGTATTTCAAAAGGAAATTGAAGCTTTGCTCAGGGATTATGTTGGCAGACCTACTCCGCTTTTTTTTGCAGAAAGATTGAGTAGCCGACTGGGTTCAGCTATTTATCTGAAGCGGGAAGATCTTTGTCATACTGGCGCTCATAAAATAAACAATACAATTGGTCAGATTTTGCTGGCTGATCGGTTGGGTAAGAAAAGGATAATTGCCGAGACAGGTGCCGGTCAGCATGGTGTAGCTACAGCAACTGTTTGTGCATTAAAGGGCTTGGAATGTATTGTTTACATGGGTGAAAAGGACATTGAACGTCAGGCACCCAACGTTGCGAGGATGAAAATGCTTGGAGCAAAGGTCATACCTGCTACAAGTGGAAGTAAGACTTTGAAAGATGCTACGAATGAAGCTATTAGGGATTGGATCAACAATCCTGAAGACACACACTACATTATAGGATCTGTTGTTGGGCCTCATCCTTATCCTGATATGGTTGCCCGTTTTCAGTCTGTTATAAGCAAGGAAATTAGGAGTCAGCTGCTCGATAAAACCGGAAATGAGCTACCTACAAGAGTGGTTGCATGTGTCGGTGGTGGCAGTAATGCAGCAGGAGCATTTTATCATTTTCTGGAGGAAGAAAGCGTTGATATTGTAGCTGTGGAGGCTGCAGGTCATGGCATATACAGTGGGATGAGTGCTGCCACCACCCAGTTGGGTGTTCCTGGAATCTTACATGGCAGCAAAAGTATTGTGATGCAAACGCCTGATGGACAGGTTACAGAGCCTCACAGTATTTCTGCAGGTCTTGATTATCCCGGTATCGGTCCGATGCATGCCCATTTATTTAAAAGTAAACGCGGGATTTTTATGAGTGCAACTGATGAGGAAGCACTGAGCTGGGCTTTTGAACTTTCAAAGCTTGAAGGAATAATTCCTGCACTCGAAACTGCGCATGCTTTTGCTGCATTGGAGCGTATGTCATTAGCACAAACCGATGTTACAGTAGTCTGCCTGAGTGGGAGAGGAGATAAGGATCTTGGGACTTACATGAATGCAATGAATGAACAATAATAAATGTATGAGCAGGTTAAAGGAGTTATTCAGCAGAAAAAGTAAATCAGTATTAAACGTATATTTTACAGCCGGTTATCCGGGACTTCATGATACAATTCCGGTAATGAATGCCTTACAGGATGCTGGAGTAGACCTGATTGAGCTGGGAATGCCATACAGTGACCCGCTCGCTGATGGTCCTGTTATACAGGTTAGCAGTGCCATCGCATTGAATAACGGGATGTCAATTTCCACCTTGTTCAGTCAGCTTGAATCCATGCGTGATTCAATTAAACTACCTGTTGTTTTGATGGGGTATATGAATCCGGTATTGCAATACGGATTTGAAGATTTTTGTAAAAAGGCAGCAGCAGTTGGCGTAGATGGGCTAATCCTTCCTGATCTTCCACCATATGAATTTGAAACAAAATACCGTACCATTTTAGCTGAAAACGGTCTCGATTTCATCTTTTTGGTTACACCTGAAACTCCGGAAGAAAGGGTACGATACCTGGATAGTTTATCATCCGGATTTCTTTATGCTGTTTCCTCCTCCTCAACAACAGGAAAAGAAAAGGATTTTAAAGTTGTTCAGGACTATCTGATCCGATTAGGAACGTACAAACTCAATAATCCTGTATTGGTTGGTTTTGGAATAAAAGACAGTGAAACTTTTAAAGCTGTGGTGCCCTACGCAAATGGTGCAATTATTGGTTCTGCATTTATCGGGGCACTGACAAAAGGGAATAATCCCATTACCGCTACAGCTGATTTTATCGCTTCAGTGCTCAATGAGAATCCATGAGAATCGTAATTATTAAATACAATGCCGGCAACATCCGGTCTGTGCAGATAGCTCTTGAAAGACAGGGTATCTTTCCTATTATATCTGATGACCCTGAAGTCATTCATGCAGCGGATAAAATTATTTTTCCTGGAGTTGGAGAAGCCAGTTCTGCGATGGCATACCTCACTGAAAGGAGCCTGGACAGAGTAATAGCCGATGCGCGGCAACCTTTTCTTGGGATTTGTCTGGGAATGCAGTTAATGTGTTCACATTCTGAGGAGAATGACACAACCTGCCTGGGTATCTTTGAGGAGAACGTCAGGAAGTTCAGCACTTCCGATAATAGTATAAAAATTCCTCAGATTGGCTGGAACAGTATTACCAACCTCAAAAGTTCACTGTTTGAAGGAATTAATGAAAACAGCTATTGCTATTTTGTTCACAGCTACTTTGCAAGTATTGGGAAACATACCATCGCACAAACGCATTATTGCGGCGAATACAGTGCCTCACTGCACAAGAATAATTTTTATGGGGTCCAGTTTCACCCTGAGAAAAGTGCAGATGTCGGGGCTTCAATTATCAATAATTTTTTAAAAATTCCTTCATAATGGATATTATTCCAGCGATTGACCTGATCAACGGGAAGTGTGTCAGACTCACCGAAGGTGATTATACAAGGAAGACAGAATATGCACAATCTCCCTTGGAGATTGCTAAACAATACCAGGATCATGGGATCAAAAGGCTACACCTAGTTGACCTGGATGGCGCAAAGCAGGGTAAGGTAATAAACTGGCAGATAGCTGAGCAACTGGCAAGTTATACTGATCTTGTTATTGATTTTGGTGGCGGTGTAAAAACAGCAGCAGAAGTTGAACGGATTATTGACCTTGGTATTGAATATGTTGTTGTTGGCAGTGTTGCAGCTAAACAGCCTGACCTATTTGCTGACTGGATTGTCCGGTTTGGTCCAGACAGGTTTATGTTGGGAGCTGATGTGAGAAATGAAATGATTATGGTCAGTGGCTGGCTTGAAAAATCTTCCATTCAGTTATTTCCATTCCTTGAAACACAAATAAATCAGGGCATCAGAAATGTTTTTTGTACTGATATAAGTAAGGATGGAAAGCTTGAAGGCCCTGCAGTTGATTTATACCGTAAAATCAGGTTGGCGTATCCTGCTTTAAATCTAATTGCAAGCGGGGGTGTTTCATCCATGGATGATGTTCACGCTTTAGCAGAGGCAGGTTGTAATGGTGTTATTATTGGGAAAGCCATCTATGAAGGACGTATTTTGATTCAGGAGCTTGAGGCTTTTATAAATACACATAAGGGATAATATGCTTACAAAACGAATCATTCCGTGTCTGGATATAAAGGATGGAAGAACTGTTAAAGGCACAAATTTTGTTGACCTCCGCGATGCAGGGGATCCCGTTGAGCTGGCAGCGTTGTATGCTGATCAGGGAGCTGACGAACTTGTTTTTCTCGATATTACTGCTACTAATGAAAAAAGAAAGACTTTGGCACAGTTGGTAGACAGAATAGCTCACCGAATCAATATTCCATTTACAGTTGGCGGTGGGATAGCATCTGTTGAAGATGTTAGAATTTTATTAGATAGCGGTGCAGATAAGATCTCTGTTAATACTGCGGCATTTAAAAATCCTGAATTGATTGCAAGCCTGGCAAGTTCTTTTGGCAGTCAGTGTGTTGTGCTGGCCATAGACACCAAAAAACATGCTGATAACCAATGGTATGTATACCTCAATGGAGGAAGAGTGGCAACTGAAAGTATTTGTGAACACTGGGCTGCAAAGGGGGTTAGCCTTGGTGCAGGTGAAATTTTATTAACGTCGATGGACCATGACGGTACTAAAAAAGGGTTTGCTACTGAAATAACTGCGGTTGTTAGTCAGACTGTTAATGTGCCGGTAATTGCATCAGGCGGTGGCGGCATCCCCGAACATTTTGCAGAAATATTTGATCATGGTGCAGATGCTGCTTTGGCAGCCAGTATTTTCCATTTTAAAGAGGTCATGATTCCTGAATTAAAATCATTCCTAAAATCCCGGCAAATCTCTGTTCGTTAAAAATGGGATTCAGTAAATTTACATTCTAATGGAGAAATTAATCGATTTCGGGAAGTTTGCAGATGGACTGGTGCCTGCTGTTATACAGGATGCTGTTACCGCAAAGGTTTTGATGTTGGGATATATGAACCGTGATGCCTTTTCAAAGACCATGTCAGGCGGGCAAATTACTTTTTACAGCAGATCAAAGCAACGTTTGTGGACAAAAGGAGAAGAGAGTGGCAACTATTTAATCGTTCAAAGTTACGAGGTTGATTGTGACCAGGATGCCTTGCTTTTTAAGGTGAAGCCAGTTGGGCCGGTGTGCCATACAGGTGCAGATACTTGTTGGAATGAAGCAAATATTTCAACAGACTTCCTTGATCAGCTTGAAAAAATCATAAATCAAAGAAAAAATAGTCCTGACGAGGGATCCTATGTAAGTTCTTTATTTAAGAAAGGGATCAATAAAATAGCCCAGAAAGTAGGTGAGGAAGCTGTTGAGTTGGTTATAGAATCCAAGGATGAGAATGATGAACTCTTCGTAAATGAAGCAGCAGACCTGCTTTTTCACTATTTAATTTTACTTAACAGTAAAGGATTTAACTTAGAGGATATCCGGAAAGTTCTAAAACAAAGACACAAGTCATGAGAAATATACTTTTATTGCTTTTAATAGCACCTTTTGCGTTGTTTGCACAACAGAAATCATTCACAATTAAGGGTGTATTGAAGGGAATGCCTGATAAAACTGAGCTTGTATTGAAGAATGAAGAGTCTGGTCCCGAGCCTGTTGCTTCTGGAATTTCAATTGGAGAAAATATTGAGATAAAAGGAAATATCTCTGAACCGGGCTTGTACCAGCTCTCGGCTAATAATGGACAACAAAAGTTACTTATTTTTCTTGATCAGGCCAATATGACTCTTGAGGGTGACTTTATCAGTTTGCAAAGTGCAAAAATTTCAGGTTCAGTCACACATGACGACTTTACAGCTTTCAACAATACATTTAATCCGCTTTTTGCCAAACTAACCGGCTTTGCCCAACAACTTAATCAAGGCGCAAAAGATGAAAATGGAGCAATCAGAAAGGGATATAATGATCTGGTTGCTGAGGTGACCCGCCAAACTGATCAGTTTATCAACAATCATGCTCAGTCGCCTGTATCAACTTTTTTACTTCTGGTGATGATGCAGTTGAACGATGATCCCAAAATCATGGAAGAAAGACTTTCAAGAATAGGGCAGCAGGCTAAAGCAAATTATTTTGGAAGAATGGCAGAGAAAATTGTTGAGGATGCCAGGTTTGGAGCCGTGGGAAGCTTAGCTCCGGATTTTACCCAGACTGACGAAAATGGAAAAGATATAAAACTGTCATCTTTTAAAGGCAAATATGTTTTGCTTGATTTCTGGGCAAGCTGGTGTGGTCCATGCCGGCAGGAAAATCCTAATGTAGTGAATGCGTTTAATAAATACAAGTCAAAGAATTTCACAGTACTTGGTGTTTCTCTTGATAGGGCAAAGGAACCTTGGTTAAAGGCAATAAAGGATGATCAGCTGAACTGGGCTCAGGTAAGCGATTTAAAGTTCTGGAGTAATGCTGTTGCCGTTCAATACAAAATCCAGAGTATTCCTCAAAATTACCTTATTGATCCCAATGGGGTAATTATTGCTAAAAATTTACGAGGCCAGGAGCTGCAGTCCAGGTTGGCTGCCCTTTTGAAGTAATCAATCAAAAATATACGTCTTCAATCAGAAAAAAGCTGGGCTTATCATGCTGGTCAAGGGTGATTGATAGGATATCATACCGCACCCACCTGAAGCCCCTGTGTCTTCTGATATATGCTGCTCCTGCTCCTATAAAGTGATAGAGTTTATTTCTGTTGACAAGCTCTTCGGGATAGCCGTATCTGTTGCTTCTTCTTGTTTTTACTTCAAAAAAATGCAATTTATCGCCTTTGCTGGCTATCATGTCAATTTCCCATTTACCATAGCGCCAGTTTTGATCTCTTACAAAGTAGCCATGTTCTTCCGCCCATATTTTGGCTAGCGCTTCTCCCAATTTTCCTGTTTCATTATGCTTTGCCATGCTGTTATTGGTTAAATTCGTATGCGGAAAGTTCATTATTCACGTTATTGTAAAAAAGGGAAATGTATCAGATAAAAGGAAGATTTCAACACTACGACTGGGGTGGATTCACGTTCATGCCAGCGTTATTTAACATCAACAATGCAGAAAAGAAACCCTTTGCCGAATATTGGCTTGGTATTCATAGCGGAGGACCTGCCACTGTTGAATTAAATGCTGAAAGCAAAACCAGTTTAGATACATTGATCAATTCGAATAAACCATTGTATCTGGGAAAGCAGTTGTGGAAGCAATTTGACAAACTTCCATACTTATTGAAAATATTGGATGTGAATAAAATGCTTTCTATTCAGGTTCATCCAAATAAAATAGATGCTGAAGCCGGATTTTTACGGGAAAACGAAGCAAAAATACCTTTGAATGCCTCATTCCGTAATTATAAAGACGATAATCATAAGCCTGAAATCATGGTAGCATTGAGTGATTTTTGGTTACTGCATGGCTTTGCGTCAAATATCCAGGAACGTCTTGACCAATATGATTTTTTGAATCCCTTTAAACAAGCGTTTAAGGAAGGTGGAATACGTGGACTTTATGAGGCGATAATGAATTTAACACAGACTGAGGTTAATCAACTTCTTGGTGCACATATGGAAAATGCGCTTGATCAGTATGCTGCTGGCGAGCTGAAGAAAACAGCACCTGATTATTGGGCTGCCAGGGCGTGTATCGACTTTAAAAAAGGGGCTGATTTCGACAAGGGAATTTTTTCTATCTACCTTTTTAATATTGTCAATCTAAATCCGGGCCAGGGTATTTTCCAGGGTGCTGGCATGCCGCATGCCTATATGGAGGGACAAAACATAGAGTTGATGTCCAATTCAGATAATGTGCTCAGGGGCGGATTAACAAACAAACATATTGATGTTAAGGAATTAATGAAAAACACCCTGTTCGTCGAAACTATTCCGCATATTCTGGAAGGAGACCTGGAGCGTTCAAGTTGTTCTTATGCGGCTCCGGTTGATGATTTTCAATTGACCTATTACTTATTGGGAAGTGGACAGCAATTGGAATTACAGGTTGATAAACCTTCGGTTATTTTAATGACGGAAGGTCATGTAAAATGGATGGTAGATTCTAAAGAAATTGATTCTTTTGGAGTGGATGCCGTGTATGTTTACCCAGGCGAATACATAACGATTCATTCTTGTTCAACTTCAAGATTGTTTGTAGCCTCCACCGGTTAAACATAATCTTTATTTGCACATCATGAGGATAACTGTTTAGCGCAAATCTTGAACAGCGTTATTAATTCAGTATTTTTGTTGAAACTGAGATCATGAAATACGCTAAATATACCCTTTCATCCCTGTTATTACTTGTATTAATTGCAGCTCTATACAGGGTAATACCTGATCGTCCATGGGGTTTTGCGCCACAATTTGCTATGACATTATTTTGTGGAACTGTAATCAAGGATAGAAAGATAGCCTTGTTGTTACCTTTACTTTCAATGTTTATTTCAGATGTGCTATACCAGCTTCTTTATATACAGGGGCTCACTTCTATAGAAGGTTTTTACGAAGGAATGATCTGGAATTATATCATATTTGGAAGTCTGTCAGTAATCGGTTTTTTCATCAACTCCAATAGTGTTAAATCCATTTTTAAAGGTGCGGTTTTATCACCTACTATTTATTTTATAGTTTCCAATTTCGTTACCTGGATTAGTGGGGGAGGATTACAGAGGTCAAAGACATTAAGCGGACTTATGCAGGCATACGTAGACGGTATTCCATTTTACGGTAATAGCCTTGTTGCCACACTTGTTTTTGGATCAATTTTATTTGGTACCAATCATTTAGTCATTAAAAAAGTTCTTCCTCAACAGGGGTCCTAAATTACCCTTCATAACCTGTGTCCTCATATAAAGGACCCTTGTCAGCAGCAGACGTTGCAAGCTCATCACAGCGCTGGTTATAGGGGTTACTTGCGTGGCCCTTGACCCAAATAAATTTTATTTGATGTACCTTCGCTAATTGATGGTATTTTGTCCAGAGATCCTTGTTTTTTTTACCACCTTTAAAATCAGTGGCTATCCATTTGTCAAGCCACCTTTCAGATACAGCCTGCACAACATACTTACTGTCTGAATAGACTTCGATGTGTAAGCCAGGCCTGGTAAGTGATTCCAATGCAGCAATAACAGACATGAGTTCCATCCTGTTATTGGTTGTGAATTTATAGCCTTGTGATATTTCTTTGACTGAGCCTTTCCACATCAGTATTGCACCATAGCCTCCTCTACCAGGATTCCCTCTGGCAGCACCATCAGTATAGATCGTTAACCCATTATGGTTTATCATTCCACAACAGTAACCTTGATGGTATTGGTTGGCAGATGCAGTTGAACAGGTGTACTTCCAGTATTGACTACAACTTCACCCTTTCTGATGAAACCTCGTTCTTTGAGTATTTTTATCTGGTCTGCAATTATCTCATCCAGACTTACCTCCTCATTGTAAAAAAATGCTCGCACGCCCCAACTCAAACTGAGTTGATTCACAAGTGTGCGTTCTTTGGTGAATATGAAAATAATGGATTTGGGACGATAGCTGCTGAGCATGAAAGCAGTATAACCTGACTGTGTCATACCAATAAGTGCATCTGCATTGGTATTTTCAGCCAGTTTACAGGCTGTTAAGCACACTGCATCACTGATGAATGTGGGGGAGTGCGGAAGCGGTTTTATATCTTCTTCCCTATTATACCTGTATTCAGCTTTTTCTGCTTCTATGATAATTTTGCGCATTGTTTCAACTACCAGAGCAGGGTGCATACCAGTAGCGGTTTCACCACTTAGCATTACGGCATCAGCTCCTTCCAAAACTGCATTGGCTACGTCCGTGCTTTCGCTTCTGTTTGGCTTCACACGGTCTATCATGCTTTCCATCATCTGAGTAGCCACAATTACAGGTTTTCCCCTGTGCAGACACTTGCGGATAATCTGACGCTGTATGAGAGGTACTTTCTCAATCGGAACTTCAACCCCAAGATCTCCTCTGGCAACCATGATGCCATCTGATTCAAGTATAATTTCCCTGAGGTTTTCGAGTGCTTCAGGCATCTCTATCTTAGCGATAACCTTGGATTTACTATTTTGTGTTGCAAGAATTCTCTTGATACCTGTAATGTCTTCAACCTTGCGAACAAAAGATAAAGCTACCCAATCCAACTTTTCTTCAATGATAAAGTCAAGGTCTTTCAGGTCTTTCTCAGTTAATGCAGGGAGTGAAATTTTGGTGTCAGGAAGGTTAAGTCCCTTTTTAGATGAGATGATGCCGCCAAGCTTTACTCTAACCTGAACATCATTATTGGGGAGGATTTCCTGAACCACTACTTCAATTTTACCATCATCGATCATAATGGTATTGCCTATTACCACATCTCCAGCGAGGTTAGGATAGGAAACATAGATCTTTTCCTTTGTTCCAATTACTTTTTCGTTGGTGAATGTCAGGATATCGCCCTCCTTTACAGGTAGTGAATTGTTCTCAATCTCGCCAACCCTGAGTTTTGGCCCCTGCAGGTCACCCAATATAGCAATATTATATGGTTCGGTATCGTTGATTTTTCTGATGTGATCAATGATTCTCTTCTTGTCTTCGTGGGTTCCGTGAGAAAAATTTAGTCTGAATACATTGACACCGGCCTTAACCAGTTCCAGCAGTTTCTCATAAGAATCACAGGCAGGTCCAACCGTTGCTACAATTTTTGTTCTATGTATGGCATGTTCCTGTGCAGCCTGATTGTCCATTTCCTGATGAAAATATTTTCCAATATTCATGCTCATAATTAGTTTTTATCTTTTTTTAAACTGCACATTTAGCTTTACTGTATAATGTTGTTAGCTGGCCAAAATTTTTACAATTTTAAGCCACTCATCACTGATTTTTTGTTTTGCTTTTATTGCATTATCCAATGGAGTATAATGCATTCTGTTGTTTACTATCCCTACCATCACATTATGTCTTCCTTCTATAAGGCATTCTACAGAAGAATACCCCATTCTGCTTGCAATCAGCCTATCCATGCTTGTTGGAGATCCTCCTCTTTGAATATGACCAAGGATAGCAACCCGAATATCAAAAGCGGGGATTCTTTCCTTAATGATGTTGGCCAGATCAGTTCCTCCTCCATAATCATCTCCTTCTGCTACCACAACAATATTAACAAGCTTTTTCCTTCTTTCTTTTTCCTGCAGGGAGGCAATAATTGCTTCGACATCTGTCTTTCTTTCTGGAATCAGAATATGTTCAGCACCTGTGCCAATTCCACTGTGAAGGGCAATGTATCCCGCATCACGGCCCATTACCTCTACTATGAAAAGCCTGTCATGGGCATCTGCTGTGTCCCTGATTTTATCAATGGCCTCAATTGCTGTATTAACGGCGGTATCAAAGCCAATTGTGAAGTCAGTTCCGGCTATATCCTTATCTATGGTACCTGGAATTCCTATGCAGGGAATGTCAAATTCATTGGAAAAAATTTGAGCGCCCTTGAAAGAACCATCACCACCGATGATGACGAGTCCGTCTATGCCATGACTTTTAAGATTATTGTAAGCTTTCGCTCTGCCTTCTTGGGTCATGAATTCCTTGCAGCGTGCAGTTTTTAGAATGGTTCCTCCACGTTGGATGATATTTGCTACACTTCTTGAATCCATGCGCTGGATATCATTTTCAATCATGCCTGAATAGCCCCTCGTAATACCATAAACCTCCAATTCATGGTAAATACCAGTTCTGACTACTGCTCGGATGCAGGCGTTCATGCCAGGAGAGTCTCCTCCGGAAGTCATTACACCAATTTTTGTTACTTTTTTCTCCATGTATTATGTTGGTCTAATCTGTAAGACAATCAAACATTGCCTTTAAGGGGGTTGCGGTCGCAAATTTAATGAATTCCTGACAAATCTGTTATAAATTGGGGTTACCGTAAATTAAATGATGGTTAAGCATATGTCAGTATTTTATCTATTCTTGTGCTGGCATGAAATAGATGGATTTCAGCGCAAATGAAATAAGCTTAGAATTCTTTTAATACCCTGAACCTTATAAACATTTCTTCCGTGTACCATTTTTCTTTCCTCGTTCTTTGAATTACTGTTTTGTGTGCTGGCTGTTTGTATGCGTAATTTTTAACGCTCTCAAGTGAATCCCAGATACTGAATGTAGCCTGTTTAAAGAAGGGTATTTCACCTATACCAATGGTAAATTTGAGACCTGGCTGGTCCGCCAGTTGTTTTGAAGCTTCCGGAACAGCTTTCCAGAAACTGATTGCTTTTGAAACCCGGATGGATGCTCGGGTCAAAACGGCAACTTTTTCAGTAGAATCAGTTTCTTTGTCACCAGTTGGTTTAAATGAAAATCCATCCCAACTACCATGGCCTGTAAAAGGTTGAAGCAAAAAAGACCTGGTTTGGGCTTGAAATAAACTCCACCAGAAACGCATAAACTTACCTGGAACCTCTGGCTCCAAAGTTTTGCCTGATGGGGTTGAGTGAGCACTTGATTCAAAAAATAGCATAACAGCCCACTTGTTTAAATCTGGCTGAATATCAAAACTCCCGTTTTTGCCGCATCCCATGAGCTTGTAGAATTTAACTCGTTTATCAAAAAACAGGGGGAGATTAAATAAGGCCATGGACATGATACCGAAAAAACTAAAATACCATGGATAATCTGCAATACACAGTATAACATTTGTCTGGCTGTTGAAATAGTTTTTTTCCATAATTTTAATGATCCGTCAAATTTGAACTGTTTTTCGGTCCAAAAATAGGTGACTCACCTAAAATTCAATCATCATTTGAGCTGAAAATGAGATATTTTTGTAAAAATACTGCGTTGAAGAGGTCGTTGCTAACCTATTTTTTTATCTTAACTTCTTCAATATTTATACAAGCCCAAGATACTGCATATAAGCTTCCAAATCAGTCATTTTATGCATTTTTATGGAATCCAAGGTTTGAAGGTTCCTTAATCACAGTTCAGCAGCCGCAGGCTTTTCGTTTTATTGACTTTAAGGCTTCAAAGTGGAAAAACTATCCCCAGCAACTGGTAGTTACCGGTAAAAGATTATACGTCCATTTGTTGGGTTCCGGTATTGTATATGGCTCAATGATGGATGATGCTGGAACAATATTCATGAAGAGATTAGATAGTACCGAGCATTTCGGTTATAATATCAACAGTTTTACATTCACTGCTCAAAACAAGTTATATAATCTTGGCGGATACGGTATGTGGCGGTGGAACGGACAATTAAGGGTTTTTCAGGAAGCCACACAGCAATGGGAAATTGAGCCACTTAGTGAAGAGTTGGCAGTCTCGAATTCTTTACCCGGAGCACCGATTTGGGCTTCTTCCGATGATAAACGGTTAATTAGCCTGGGTTATTTAAAGGGAAACGAGGCTTTGCAGGGCAAGGATAATCAAACCATAAGTCTGGAATCTGAGTTGGTAGAATTAGATCTCAAACTTTTTAAGTGGACAAATAAGGGAAAATTGTCTCCTCAGGTCAGTAAATGGTTGAAACCTGAATTGTTGTTGTTAAGTATGGAATCAGGCTTATTGTTCAGCAATTTCGGTCCCATTTATCTTTTAGATCTTGTTAATTTCAAGAGTAAAGAACTGGTTAACAGCGACATTCAGAATATGTTGATGCGCAAGCTGTATACTGCTGTGACATGGAATAAGGGTGAAATGGTTTATTTTGCAAGATTACATTCAGGTTTAATTGATTCTTTACAATTGAAGTCATCCTATTTCAGAGAAACTGGTGAACCGGTTTTTGTGCAACAGTATTATTTCTCTCCTCTAAAAATCATATTAGCTGCCTTATTTCTCTTTGGGATTTATTTGATTATCAGGTTAAGGAAGGGGTGGATTTTTACCGGAAAGAATTCAAACAAGAACGAGCAAAATAAGGCAGATACATGTTTATCATCACCATACCCTGGAATTGAGGTCTTTAATGCTGTAGAACAATCTCTGCTACACCTACTCATTGCAAATGGTGCCCAGATGGGTAAAAGAACAGGTACTGATGAAGTTAACAGGATATTGGGCGTTGCTCAGAAGTCACTTGACATGCAGAAAAGAAAAAGAAGTGATGTCATCAGATCAATCAATGCCAAATATAAACTTATTCAACCTATGACAACACTGCCATTGGTAGATAGGGTAAAAAGCGATTTAGATGCCAGATTGTATGAATACTTCTTATTGGAGGATGAGATTGAGAAAATCCAGACAATTTTAAATGAGCAAAAAAAGTAAAATTGATACCTAATTAAAACTTGTTTTTCCACATCATACTTTCTACAGGTTTATCAGGTTGTCCACTATATTTGGCATTTTTTTTCTGGTTGTATTTTACAGCAATTTCACCGTCTACCGGGAAGTAAATAAGTTGTCCTATTGGCATTCCGTGGTAGACTTTTACGGGCTGTTTTACTGAAATTTCTAAAGTCCAGTTACCGCAAAAACCTACATCTCCTTTTCCAGCAGTGGCATGAATGTCTATACCTAATCTTCCGGTAGAGGACTTTCCTTCGAGGAAAGGAACGTGTTCATGTGTTTCGGTATATTCCAGGGTTACACCGAGGTAAAAAACATGCGGATAAAGTATAAATCCATCATCCGGGATATCAAAATACGTGATCTGATTATGCTCCCTGGCATCAAGGACATGATTTTTATAGGTAGCGAGACACTTTCCCAAGTGAACATCATACGAGTTACTTCCCAGGCAGTTTCGGTCATATGGACTTACTAAAATTGTTCCCTTTTCGATTTCCTCTAGGATACGCTTGTCAGAAAGAATCATTGCATTACTTTTACAGGGCTCAATTTCGGATTTTTTTTGGAATTTTTTCGCTTCCAGATTATGGCAGTAATTTTCAACGATACAGACACCGGTTTTCAGGTTGGAATCTGGCAGATTTTGGAAGACCAGGCAGATCTTGAATCTGGCATGGTGTATCGTTCAGAAGCCGTTAATGTTGAAAGACGGCTACAGCAACTGGCTTCAAGAAATATGTTGTTTTTGTTAGCTCCAGAACTGGATTCGAATCGTATAGAAATTGCACCATCAGGTAAGCCCATAGACAGTCTAAATAGGGTGATGTTTTCCATATCTCATACAAAAGGCTATGCAGCAGCTATTGCTTGCAATGGGATGCAAACTGGTATTGATATCGAATTAATTTCTGAGAGGGCATCACGCATTGCCCCCAGATTTTTAAATTCAAATGAGTTGAAGCTTATTGAGCAAATTCGTAATACTGGTCTTTACGGAATACATACTTTATGCTGGAGCATTAAGGAAACCGTATATAAATGGTGGGGGAGACCTGGAATAGATTTTGCCAGGCAGATTGAGATAAAGGAACTCAAGGAAGAAGGAAATATTGAGGTCTGTTGTATGTTTGACAGCTTTCAACGCACATGTGGCGTTACGGTGAAAAGATTCAATGATTTGTGGCTGACTTACATGAAGGAAATGCACTAAGATCTTTCATTTATCTGAAAAGTCTTAGTGCATTTTCCTTTATATTACTTAAGACTTGCCTGAAGTTTTTCATTTAAAGTAACATAGTCAGGATTCTTACCTGCTTTTGCAAGTTCAAGAGATTTATCAGAAGCTGTTTTGGCTTCAGATTTTTTACCCAACATGGCCAAACAACGGGCTTTTTGATACCAAACCCAGTATGCAGTTGGTGTCTGCTCAGTTGCTTTATTCAGCCATTCAGCTGCCTTATTCAGGTCCTTATTGTTATCCATGTAGTACATGGCTGCATTGAAATAAGGCTTATTGTCTTTATTCATGAGATTGTCTATTTGTCCCATGATTTTGGTATCAATATCTGCTTTGATGGTAAATGCAACGGAAGTATTTGCCCATAACAAACTTACTTCTATCGCATCTGATTTTACATTGTCAAAAGCGATCATAAATGTTTCGATTGAAAAAGGTAGTTTCTGGGGAGTAGCTTTCAACCTGACAACATCCATCTCTTGTTTGTATGCCGATGGAGAGGTTACATCAACCTGCTTTGTTATGATGATTGTCCACTCTGAAGCTCCAGGAATGCTGAGGAGTCCGTATTTTCCTGCAGGAATTTTTTTATCACCAATGATAACTTCATCTGAAAATGTAAGCGTAGTAGCCCCATTTGCACCTGTACGCCATACAGCCCCATAAGGTACAAGATCTCCGAATATTGTTCTGCCTTTCCCATTTGGTCTTGAATAGGAGAGTTCAATAGAGCCAAGACCAAATTCCTGTTTCACCGTCTGCCCTGTAGATGGAGCTGGCGTTTTCAAAGCCTGGCCCTGTACCATATAAACAGCGGCTAGTAAAAAAAGACTTGAGAGTATTTTTTTCATTTCTTAAAATTTGGTGTAAAACTAGTCAATTCAATTGTTATTTTTCAGGAGCTCGTATTCATCTTTTTTTAGCCTGGCGTCAAAAAAGAAAGTCCCCAATGGCAGCCATGCCGCCATAAACGCTAAAATGAATTTCTTAAATGGCCAGTTGTAGGTTTCTTTTGCATAAAAGGCGAGTGCAACATAAGACACGAATAGAAAGCCATGTGCCCATCCGGTATACTTTACAGCGAGTGGCTGCCCGAACCAATATTTCAAAGGCATGGCAATAAGTAACAGTATTAGAAATGAAACTCCCTCCGCGATTCCGATTTTTCTCAACAACTTTAAAGTTCTAACATTCATATACTTATTTTTTGGTATGTACCCCCGAAACTAAATTATTTATTTGAATCCGGGATGATACTTTCTGAGTGTTTCTCTTAGAAAGTTTTTATCCAGGTGTGTGTAAATTTCAGTTGTGGTTATACTTTCATGCCCCAACATTTCCTGAACTGCCCTTAAATCAGCTCCGCCTTCAACAAGATGAGTAGCAAAAGAGTGTCTGAAAGTATGCGGTGAGATATTCTTTGAAATTCCTGCTTTTTGTGCCAGTTCCTTAATGATATAAAATACCATGACCCTTGAAAGTCCTTTACCCCTTCTGTTGATAAATAAAAAATCTTCAAATCCTTTCTTTTCTTCCTGATGGACTCGAATCTCACTGAGATAAATGTGGATACATTTTAAAGCATCTTTGCCGATTGGAACGAGCCTCTCTTTATTGCCCTTGCCAATTACCCGCAGAAATCCGATTTCATTGTAAATATGAGATCGTCTGAGGGTTATCAATTCACTGACACGTAAACCACAACTGTATAAGGTTTCAAGTATCGCTTTATTTCTGGCTCCTTCTGGTCGGCTGAGGTCAACCTGGGCAATTATGTCTTCAATTTCTTCAAATGTAAGCGTGTCAGGTAGCGTTTTTTTGAGTTTGGGTGCAGCCAACAATGTTGTAGGATCATTTTTGGTAATGTCCTCTTGCAGGCAATACCTGTAAAAAGCTCTGATACCTGAAATGATTCTTGCCTGAGATCGGTCACTCATCCCCAGTTCAGCTATCCATTTTATGTAAGCTTGCAAAGAAAATAAATCAAGTGTGGCAGGCGAATGTTTACTTGATGTCAATAATAAAAACTGGATTAATTTCTCCAAGTCTGCCCCATATGCTTCTATTGTGTGAAGGGACAATGATTTCTCAAGTTTTAAATGCATCAGGAAGCCCTTTTTGTATGAATCCCACATCCCTGGCATTTTCAGATTCTAATTTGGAAATATTGTTTATCTTAAACTTAAATCTAAATTACAATTATTACTTTTTGCGCAGTGCTATGAAATCCATAAATCTTAAAGCATTTAAAAAATCAGTAGAGACAAATAAGCGGAAAATGAGGCTTTTTCTAAGTCGACTTGAAAAGAATCCGCCAAGGCGCCTCGATAAAATAGCAGAAGAAGTTGACCGGGAAGTTTGGGAAGAGACTGACTGCCTGTCCTGTTCAAACTGTTGCCGTGTCATGACTCCAACTTTTACAAAAAATGATTTAAATAGGATTTCCAGTCATTTCGGACAAACTCCGGAGGAATTCAGGGAAAAATGGCTTTACCTGGATAAAAGTGGTGATTGGATGAATAAAACAACACCTTGTCAGTTTCTTGATCTTAAAACCAATATGTGTTCTATTTACGAAATCAGGCCTGAAGACTGTTCAGGATTCCCACATTTGACAAAAAAGAAGATGAAAGAATATATTCATGTTCATAAACAGAATATCACCTATTGCCCTGCCACCTATAAAATGGTTGAAAAGATGCAGACGATGCAATTGGATAAAACCTGATCAAAAGGGATATCCGATTGCAAACTGAAACGTTGGCTTGTTCCAGACATCCTGAACGAACCAGCCTTCAGCTTTATCGGAATAAAACTGACTTGCTGCTGTTGAACCTTTATTTTCGGGTCCATACCTGGGATCTTTCACAGGAAATCCCAGATCAAACCTTAGGAGAAAGTAACTAAAATCAATCCTTGCACCAAACCCACTTGCTATTGCAATATCTTTTCCGAGTTTATTCCATTTAAAACCTGAACCAGGTAAACTACCATTAAGATTGTCTCTAAACCAGATATTTCCTATGTCTGTAAAAACTGCACCGCGCATCCAGAAGCCATAAAATGGGAATAAATTAAAGCGATATTCAATATTCCCTTCCAGTTGTATATCTGCATATTTGTCATTAAATCTTCCATTGGCTACGGTATCAAAAAATATATTTGATCCTATTCCAAGTTTTCTTATTGACCAGCCACGCATGCTATTGGGACCTCCAGCGATAAAGCTCTTGAAAAATGGTAAAGTTACCTGACCCTTTCTCGAACTTGTATTTAGCGCCAGGCCTGCACCTGCATATGCTCTGAGGTGGAGGCTGCTTTTTGGGTTTGATCTGATGTGTTTAATCTCCACATCGGCTTTTATGAACCGGTAAAGATTTTCGAATATGCGACCCTGTTCTGTTTGTTTTTTTAAAAGAGATCCTGTCAGTAAACCACTTTCTTCGGCATAAACTTTTAACAAGCTAATATTCCTGGTATTGGATGGTGTAAGATTTCTGTTATAAACAGCATTCATCCCAATAATTAATCCATTGTTGTATGTATACAATAATAACGGGAAGTCTTGTATGGATTGTAAAAAAAGACTATCAGGCCTGAATTGAGTAAATTCAATATTAACAGGTTTGAATTGCCAGGAACTGGAAGGCCCAGGTCTCCATTCATAGCCAATAAAAGTATTTACTGTATTAAGCTGAAAGAATCTGAAACGATCGATATAAGAAAAGTCGACAGATGCAATGGTTCTGGCTTGTTGAAAATAACCCTTCAATTTGTCACTTATCGGTGCAACCACTTTCGGAAATGTCATCCTGTTTGTTAGTGTTATTTCTCCCGACAGGATTTTTTTAAAATTATTGAATTCAATACCCGTTCTGAGGCTGTTTTCAAGCTGAATTGCTTTTTTCCCAATATTCCTGTTTCTGAGCGTAAAGTTATTGGCCAGACCCACTCTTCCACTTCCAACCTGAACCAATTGTGATGTATTTACAATGCTGCTTCCCTCCAGATCAATACTGAAATATTGTCTTTTGGCTGGTTGAAGTTTTAGCGTGTAATCAATTTTATTCAGACTATCGTTTATATCACTTGAAATATTGATATTTTGCCATACTCCAAGTTTATTTAACTGATTAATTGTTTTATTATATGCATCTCGTGTATACTTGCTGGAAGGGATGATTTGAATCTGACTTTTTATAAAATTATTGTTGAACAGATTTCTTTTTTGCAAGACGTAGATATCAGGAACGCTGTCTTTAAATGTATTAATATCAAACAAAACGCTGTCTTCAGGATCAGTGTCTGGTTCTATAAATACATTTCCAATTTTATACTGACTGAAATGATTTTGTAAAGATGAATTTTTTAATTTGAAATAAATGTCCGCCTCTGGCATTAATGCCTTGTTTTTAATACTACTTAATAATATGGCATAATTGAAAGGATCGGTCATGGGACTTAATAATTCCTTTGAACCAGTATCTATTTCTGCTATAATATCTTCTTTTGTAAATCTTGCAAAACCATTATTCTGAAACAGTTCAGTTAACCGGCTTATCTCTCTGTCAATTGAAGCATAATTAAATATTTTTTCCTTTTGAATTAGGGATTCTCCATTCGAAATATTGACAAGTGAATCAAGAATCTTATTGTTGAATTCATAAGTTATTGAATCTATTCTGGTGATTGGACCGGTGTATACAGTATAATTGGTGATTGTTCTGATTTGATCTTTGTACTTTTTTAATGTTGTATCATAGCTTACAAAACTTCTTCTATACCCTATGCTTGCCATTAAGTATTGCATATTTAGCACAGATTGTTTAACCGGACCGGTTTTAAATAGATAGGGGTTTGACATTACCGGCACTGGAATAATCCAGGGGAATGATGGCCATGGTATCTTAGAAGCTTTTCTTATTTGTGCACTGTCTTCAATCTGTTCATCTAATCTTAATGTTAATGCCTTAATTTCTTTTTTTGATAACTTTCCTGTGATTTTTATATTATTTTCGAAGATAAATGCAGAATTTACAGGTGCTTTTCTTACAATAGTACATGATGCCAGCAATGCCATCAGCATGATGAAATTTATAGAACTTTTAAATGTTTTGAAGTCAGCTGTCACCAGATAATTTAATTTTAAAGAATATGCTCCCAAAATCAGAAGTCAAATATATTCAAAGTTTATCCCAAAAAAAATTCAGGGATGAGGAGGGTGTATTTGTAATAGAAGGGATTAAAATGGCAGATGAAATATTATCCTCATACAGTCACCTCGTAAGGGCTGTTTATGCAACTGAAAAATGGATTGTTAAAAATCAGGGAAAGCTGACAAATAGTATATCTGTTCATGAACTTCAGACATTTGAGCTTCAGAAAATCACAGGCCTTTCTGTTGCAAATGAAGTACTTGTTGTATTGAATAAGCCAACCTCAATTAAATTTGTGCCTGATGAAAATCCGGTTGTTGTTGCTCTTGATCAGATTCAGGATCCGGGTAATCTGGGAACGATTATCAGGACATGCGACTGGTTTGGAGTAAATCAGATTATTTGTTCTCCAGATTCCGTAGACGCGTATAATCCCAAAGTAGTTCAATCCGCAATGGGTAGTTTATTGCGGGTAACCATTGAGTATAAGCAAATTGAACAATTTATAAATGATCATAGCATGTACACTCCATGCGTTGCAGTACTTGATGGTGAAACGTATCATGACTTTTTATTTCCTGAGAAAACTTTATTGATTATTGGGAATGAATCGAGGGGTGTTTCGGTTTCTTTGCGTAAAATTGCTACTAAAGCTATCACTATACCCAGAAGGGGAGAAGCAGAATCACTCAATGCTGCTGTTGCTGCTGCCATTTTATTATCAAAAATAAGAGGTTGATTACCTGAATTGTAACGTTTTTACAGGACTGATTTTTTTTACGATAAACGAAGGAACAATCAACACCAGCATGGAAAGGCAAAATGTGCCTGCGATGACAAGAAAAATTTGAAACAAATCAATGGAAACAGGAGCAGAACTTACATAGTATGCTTCTTCATTTAACCGGATAAATTTCAGTTTTTGTTGTAAAAAACAAATTCCTAAACCTGTCAAACTACCAATTAAGATTCCAATACCTGATATCCAGGATCCATAAAGTATAAAAACATCCTGAATCGTTCGATTACGGGCTCCCAAGGATTTGAGAACTGCTATCATCGATGTTCTTTCCAGTAATAAAATTATCAGGCAGGTAATCAAATTGATAAACGCAACAATGCTCATCACTGCAATAAGTATAAATTTGTTCGTATTCTGCAAATTGAGCCAGTCAAAAATTTCAGGTGATAAATCCTCCAGCGTTACAGCATTTAGTCCGGGGGGCAATGCACTGAATAAGAGCGCTCCGGTTTCAGTCATTGTCTTTTCATCTTGCAGGTCAATTTCATAGCCACCAATCTGATCATTACCCCAACTATTCATTTTTTGAATAAGCGATAATGGTCCTAACGCATATATTTTATCATATACGTCGATTCCAGTATTGAAAATACCACTGATGGTTATTTTTCTCGTTTTGGGTTGTTCTCCGTTATCCAGAATAAAGTAAATAAGTATTTTATCGCCAACACCAATCCCAAGTTCGTTTGCTGTAAATTTTGATATCGCTACTTCAATTGCAGTGTTATTTTCTGAAACGTTTGGCCACTTTCCGGCAATCAAAAATTGATTAAGTTTTGTAAATGGATAATCTTCATCAACTCCTTTTAACAATATACCCTCGATTGTGCCATTTGCATTTAAGATAGCTGAGCGGGTTGCAAAACTTGTAACTGATTTTATATTACTACCTGACCTGATTAGATTTGTTATCTCAGCTGTACTCTTTATTGGGGTTTCTTCAGCAATGGCTACTTTCACGGGTTCATAGTGTTGAACCCTTATATGCCCCCAGAAATTGAAGATTTTTGCTGCTACAACTTCCTGGAAGCCGTTAATAAATGAAAGTGAAATAATCATTGCTGCCACACTAATGGTTGTTGCTGCAATCGAAATACGCATGATAAACCTTGAAAATGCCCCGGTTGGGGCAAATATTAATTTCCTGACTATTCTTAGTGGAAGTTTCAAATTGGCTGTTCTTGTAACATAAAATTACTAATCAATTATTGATTAATTTCGAAATAAAATACCGGAATGCCTTTAAGAACACTTCTATTGACAATATTATTTTCAATAACGATTTCCGCAATTGCGCAAAGATTACCGGATATAACCTATAACTCAGCTATCAAATCAATCAAATTTTCTAAATATGGAGATCAGCTTGCTTACCCGATAATCAGACTAAATTCAGCAGATCAACTTGAATTGCATTTTGATGATTTGGATGGGGGAGTGAGGAATTACTATTATACTTTTGTTTTGTGCAATGCAGACTGGACTCCAGCGCAATTGAGTCAGTTTGATTACCTGAAAGGTTATTCACAGGTAAGAATTTCAACGTATAGAAATTCTTCAATCGCACTTAAAAAATATACCCATTACCAGGCAACACTTCCTGACAGGAATGCTATTCCAATTAAATCCGGAAATTATTTGCTCAAGGTTTTTTTGAATGGGGACACTTCAAAATTGTCATTTACAAGAAGATTTTTAGTTGTTGATGAAAAAATGAGTCTCAGTTCGCAACTCCTGTTACCTTCTAATCAACAATATTTTCAGACGCATCACAGGTTACAAATTATGCTGGATACCCGAAATCTTGGCATTCAATACCCGCAGCAACAAATTAAAATTAATATACTGCAGAATTACAGATGGGATAATTTGCTTAAAATTGGAACACCAACTTTTATGAAGCAAGACATGCTGCAGTACAGTAACGAAAATGAAATGATTATGCCTGCAGGTAAAGAGTTTCGATGGCTTAACCTGAGAAGTTTCAGACTACTGGGAGACAGGATTAAAAGACAGGAAAATTCCGATTCAGCATTTAATTTATATGTGAAGGAGGATCAGCCGAGGTTGCCTCGACAGTATTTCTATTATCGAGACATGAATGGAATGTATATGCTGGAAACTACTGAGCAGATTAATCCATTCTGGAATGCAGATTATGCAAAAATTAATTTCAGCTTCAGGCCGCCAAACGGACAACCATATAATAATGCTGATTTGATTATTATGGGTGAAATAACAAATTATGGAAAAGACCCTGATGCTTTGATGCAATTCAATCCGGATATGGGTTGTTACGAAGGAAGCCTGCTACTTAAGCAGGGTTACTATGATTATCAATACGTGTTGAGAACAATTCAAAATGGAAAACCAGTGTACCAGAGTACATTCACGGAACAAGATACATGGGAGACAGAAAATAACTACCTGGTATTGGTGTATTTCAGATCACTTGGAGGAAGATATGATGAACTGATTGGAATTAGGCAATTCAATAGTCAATTCAATAAAGAATTCAGATGAAATTACTATATTTGCAGTGGCAGGTCTTACACGACCAGCTCCTGCTGAAATCCCCCAGGACCGGAAGGTAGCAAGGGTAGGTGGTTGAGCGGTGCGATGTAATTAACCTGCCATTTTTTGTTTAAAATTCAACTGAATACATATACAGATTTTTTAACTTACATCAATAACTGAATATATATGAAATTTTTTATTGATACTGCCAATCTTGCTCATATCAAAGAAGCCGCTGATTTGGGTATTCTTGATGGGGTTACTACCAACCCTTCATTGATGGCAAAAGAAGGTATAAAAGGTAACGCAAACATTTTACAGCATTACGCTGATATTTGTGCGCTTGTGGATGGTGATGTTAGTGCAGAAGTACTTTCAACAGATTATGCTTCCATGGTTGAAGAAGGAAAGGCTCTGGCAGCCATTCATCCTAATATCGTTGTAAAGGTGCCTATGATTAAGGATGGCATCAAAGCAATAAAATGGTTTACTGATAACGGAATCAGGACAAATTGTACATTGGTTTTTTCTGCAGGTCAGGCTATTCTTGCTGCAAAGGCAGGTGCCGCTTATGTTTCTCCTTTTATTGGTCGTATTGATGACAGTAACTGGGATGGTATAGACCTTATCTCACAGATTGCACATATTTTTCAGGTTCAGGGATTCGAAACTGAAATTTTGGCCGCTTCAATCAGGAACCCTTTGCATATTGTCCGTTCCGCAGAAGCAGGAGCACATATTTGTACTTGTCCTTTGTCTTCAATTCTTGGACTTCTTAAGCACCCGCTTACAGATTTGGGACTTGCACAGTTTCTGGAAGATGCTAAGAAAATGTGATTATACCATTTGATTCAAGGGTATAATTCATTTACTTAAGGGCACAAAAATTTAGAGATTCCACCAATAATTGAACTTCAATACCAGCGCCCTGTTTTTTACATTGAACGGAGCCGGATAGTAGTTGTCTGTATAAACAATAAAGAGATCCGATGCTGGCTTGTAACGCCATTGCAATCTTGTGTTCAGGTTAATATTTTGCTGTTGATTATTGTACTGAATGAATGTAGTAAAGAAGAGTGTATTTGTAAATGTTACATCAATTCTTGGGCCAACAAGCCAAAATGTTGTTTTGTTCCAGGGTTGAGGCAGGTTTATGTGATTATAACTGGCACTTAGGGTTGCACTTACGAATGGTTGAAACCGATATCCAAGATCTACACTGATAAAGGTTCTTGTGCCATTCTGATAATACCCGCCAAATCTTGTTGAAAAACTGTATGTCAGCAATTGTTGGGGTTTTGAAGTAAACTGATTACCAATTGCGTTCCATTGGTGCTTTGTAC
Organism: Chitinophaga pinensis; assembly: GCA_945862385.1. Taxonomy (GTDB): domain Bacteria; phylum Bacteroidota; class Bacteroidia; order Chitinophagales; family Chitinophagaceae; genus Pollutibacter. Next base: position 21,753 of record CAMAXV010000003.1, on the reverse strand, counting down.
CTCTTGCTAAAGTATCTTTATTGAAGTTTGTAGGGTCAAATGGTTGAAGCAGTTTGATGTAATCATTGGAAACCCACTGGGTGAAAGTTGATTGATTTCTCAATGCCAGTGTGTAGGCCATGAATGTTGTGTTCTCTGTAAAATTGAATGACCTGTCAAAAAAATTGAAGGATTCGATTTTGACAGAATGGCTTGCTATTTTTGGATTTTTAACAAAGAAAAATCTGGCAATACCAGGTGTTAATTTGAAGTAATCCTTTCTTGGCACATAGCCAACATCAGCCGTGTATTGCTTGCCAACATATTCTTGTTGCCAGGATGCAAGCCACTTTTTGCTACTGTACTGTAAATTCGCAGCATGAACCCAATCCTCTTTACTTTTTGAGTTAGATAAAGATCGTAGTAAAAATGCTTTGCCCGTCCAAAGATTATTTGCCGAAGCCAGATTGTATTCTATACCGATATTGCGGTTGAATGGATTCAAGAGATAACTGGGATCTTTTTCATCCCTGGACAGAATCTGATTTCTATTGACGAAGATTAGGCCCAGATTTGAACGGCTGAAAACCCTTCTTTGTAATGCAAATACAGTATAGTTCTGTACTGGAGTTTTGGTATCTGTTACCCTGTCTGTTTGCATATTCATGAACCCCATCCGCCAGTCTTTATTCAATTTACCACTGAGTCTGGCTCCGAACTGGATGGGTGCATTTAATCCTATTCTTCTTGAAAAGAAGGGGCGAATCGTATTGTATCCAAAATTATTAAACTGGTCTCCGTTTTCTATAAAAAATTGTCTCCTTTCCGGGAAGAAAAGCTCAAATCTGTCAAGATTTGTCACCTGACGGTCCACCTCCACTTGAGAAAAATCAGGATTAACAGTTAAGTCGAGATTCAATGATGAGGTAACCGCAATTTTAGCATCAACACCAATTTGTCTTCTGTAGTTTGTGGGTTTGTTTGCTTCATGGTTTTTACTGCCCCCTCCAAGAACATATGGAATAACTGAAATATTGGTTCCGGCCTCAGGTGGTGGTTCATCCCAAATTAACTGACCTGTATAGGCAAGAGATGCGGTTGGAAACTGACGTGGAACAGGCGCCCAGCTTGACTTTTCAGCTTTTGTGATGTCTAACCTGCTGAATTGAATTCCCCAGGTTGTGATACCATTTTTATAGCGTATTGTTTTAAATGGAATTGATGCTTCCCAGATCCATTTTTCATCATCATAAGATACAGCTGATGACCATTTATTATCCCAGTTTAGGTCAGCCTTTCCACCATCATATAATAATCCATCCCATTGCGCGCCTGCCGCGTTGGATCCAAACGTAAATCCGTTAGTTTGGTCGTTGAAAGGATCCATAAACAATAAAAAATTGTCGTTTTTACCGAAGTTGAAATCCCTTTTCAAGGACTCCACCATATAGGGCTGGTTTTTGGACTTGTAACATACTGCTAAGATGTAAAGATGATCTTTGTCATAAGCCATTTTCACATCTGTCCTCACCATTGCCTTGCTGGTATCCATAGGCAGTACCATATGGAAATCACTTGCAACTGCACAAGATGACCAGGCTTGCTCCTCCTGTCCGTCAACCTTTATTGATGCATTCAGCTTTTTGATGTAATATTTAAATTCTGTATTCTTTCTTTGCCCAAATGTGAATAGGGTTAAAAAGGAAAGAGAAATTATGCTAAATACAATGGATAGCCTCAATGTAGATTTATTATTCTGGTTTAAGCAACCGCTTGTTTGACCAAATCTGCAGCCTCACTCAGTAATATGGCACTTTGAACCTGTAGGCCGCTTTCATCAATCAGTTTTTTAGCCTCAACAGCATTGGTACCCTGAAGCCTTACAATAATTGGTATATTGATGTTGCCAAGGTTTTTATATGCTTCAATAACACCAGATGCAACCCTATCACAACGCACAATACCACCAAATATATTGATGAGGATTGCCTTCACGTTAGGATCCTGCATGATGATTTTAAATCCAGCCTCAACTGTCTGAGCGTTAGCAGTTCCTCCTACATCCAGGAAGTTAGCAGGCTCACCACCACTTAACTTGATCATATCCATTGTTGCCATGGCAAGGCCTGCTCCGTTTACCATGCAGCCAACGTTACCGTCCAGCTTTACAAAATTAAGATTGAATTTTCCCGCCTCAACCTCAGTTGGGTCTTCCTCTGAAAGGTCCCTCATCGCAGCAAGATCAGCATGTCTTCCCAAAGAATTTTCGTCAATGCCCATTTTGCAGTCTACTGCAATAATTTTATCATCAGCTGCCTTGAAAAGAGGATTGATTTCAAGCATCGAACAATCTAGACCTACGTATGCATTATAAAGATTGGTAACAAATTTTACCATATTCTTGAAAGCATCACCACTTAATCCCAGGTTAAAAGCTATTTTGCGAGCCTGAAATCCCTGAAGTCCGCCTGAAGGGTGAACACTTTCACGGAATATTTTTTCAGGTGTGTCATGTGCAACATCCTCAATATTCATTCCTCCTTCAGTGCTATACATAATAACATTCTGACCAGTAGCCCTGTCTAACAAAATCGATAAATAAAATTCTTTTCTTTCAGAAGGGCCATCATAATACATGTCTTGGGCAACCAATATTTTACTTACCAGTTTACCTGCTGGACCCGTCTGTATGGTAACAAGTGTGCCACCAAGTATTTTTTCAGCAAATTCCTGAATGTCTTCAAGACTTTTACCCACTTTTACACCATTGATACCAGTTTCTTTAACCTGTCCCTTACCTCTTCCTCCGGCATGAATTTGTGCCTTTACAACAGCAAATTTACTTCCGCTTCTCTCTTTGATTTGTTCATATGCCGCTACAGCTTCTGCAACTGTGCTGCATGCAACACCTTCCTGAACCGGTACATTATACTTTTTCAGTAATTCCTTGGCTTGATATTCGTGGAGATTCATGTATAAGTGAGTTTTTGCAAATATAATGCAGGCAAAGCATTTTTCCGTTTCATTTAGGGGATAAAAAAAGGGCAAATCAATTGATTTGCCCCTGCGATTTGAAATAATATGAAATTATTTACCCTGGTTCTCAGGACGAAGGCTTCTGACTGTTTTACCTGCCTGCCACATTTCACTGTCTCTGAGTTCTTTCAGTTCAACTTCAAGTTTTTCACGGTAGTCTGGTTGTGAGTTGCTGTCAATGCTGCGTTGACTTTCTTTTCCGGTCGCAACACTGTCATACAGGTCGTTGAACACAGGAAGGGTTGCATCTCTGAATTTCTTCCACCAGTCAAGCGCACCGCGCTGAGCAGTTGTGGAACAATTGGCATACATCCAGTCCATACCATTTTCTGCAACAAGTGGCATGAGTGACTGTGTTAACTCCTCAACGGTTTCATTGAAGGCTTCGGAAGGGGAGTGTCCTCTTTCACGTAAAACCTGGTACTGTGCAGCAAAAATACCTTGTATTGCGCCCATCAGTGTTCCACGCTCACCAGTAAGGTCACTGAATACTTCTTTTTTGAAATTGGTTTCAAATAGGTACCCACTTCCAATTGCAATACCTAATGCAACAACACGCTCGTGAGCTCTTCCTGTTGCATCCTGGAAAATGGCATAGCTGGAATTCAATCCCCTGCCCTGCAGGAACATCCTTCTGAGAGATGTGCCTGATCCCTTTGGTGCAACAAGAAATACATCTACATCTGCAGGTGGGATGATTCCGGTTTGCTCATTGTAGGTAATGCCAAAGCCATGAGAGAAATACAGCGCCTTACCCGGGGTAAGGTGTTTTTTAACTGTTGGCCATAAAGCAATCTGAGCTGCATCGCTGAGCAGGTAGCAAATAATGGTACCTTTTTCAAGTGCTTCTTCAATTTCAAATAAAGTCTCTCCGGGAACAAATCCATCAGCAATGGCTTTATCCCAGGTTTTTGAATTTTTACGTTGACCCACTATGACATTTACACCATTTTCCTTCTGGTTCAATGCTTGCCCTGGACCCTGAACACCATAGCCTATAACAGCTACTACTTCATTTTTTAATACTTCCTGCGCTTTGGAGAGTGGAAATTCTTCCCTGGTAACTACATTCTCTTCAACCCCACCGAAATTTAACTTTGCCATAATCCTGTTGTTTTGTTGGTTTTGATTGTATATTAAATATTTAAACGATAGTAGAATTTGATTCTTCCTCAGATATGAAATCATCCGTAAGGGGAGTAACTGGTTCGGCGTCTTCAAACTCCCTCAACTTTTCATGAAAGCCTTTGCTGTCTTTTATAATCGCAATCCTTGCACTTCTAACAAATTCAATTAACCCGTATGGTGCAAGAACTTCAATTAACTTGTCTGTTTCTGCCCGCTGTCCGGTTGTCTCAAATATAGTGTAGTCTTTGGTTATGGCTACAACCCTCGCGCCATAACTCCGGAGCAAACGTTCTACCTTGATTTTTTCAGCTACAATTGCTGTAGGAACTTTATATAATGCCAGTTCCTGCCAGATTATTTTATCGTTGGTATTATAATAAGCTTTTAAAACATCAACCTGTTTTTCAATCTGTCTCACGATCTTCCTGACTGTTTCTTCAGTTTCTGTGATGACGATATTGAAGCGATGGATACTATCAATTTCTGAAGGTGATGTATTAAGGCTGTCAATATTGATTTTTCTTCTAGAAAACATGATGGCTATCCTGTTCAGTAAACCAACCTGGTTTTCTGTGTAGATTGTAAGTGTATATTCATTTTTCATTTGACTTATTTTAATCTTATTTCGCTTACGCCACATCCTTGTGGGACCATTGGGAAAACATTGTTCTCTTTACCAACAAAAACCTCCAGCAAATAGGCACCCTTGTGGTTGAGCATCGTTGCAAGGGCATCTTTCAAATCTTCCCTTTTAGAGATAGAGTTTCCAGCAATTCTATAGCCATTTGCAACTGCAACAAAATCCGGACTTTCAATATCCACAAATGAATATCGCTTTTCATTAAATAGTTGTTGCCACTGTCTAACCATACCCAGAAATCTGTTGTTAAGAATCAGGATCCTAACATCAATATTATTTTGCATGATCGTACCCAGTTCCTGAATGGTCATCTGAACTCCTCCATCTCCAATAACTGCAACAACCTGCCTTTCTGGTGCACCATATTTGGCTCCAATGGCCGCAGGTAGTGCAAATCCCATAGTTCCAAGTCCTCCTGAAGTAACGTTACTTTTGGAACTGTTGAATTTGGCATAGCGGCATGCAACCATCTGATGCTGTCCCACGTCAGTTACAATGACAGCATCACCATTTGTGAGTTGGTTTAACTGGTAAATTACTTCTCCCATGGTCATCACTTCATCAGTTGGGTGTAATTCATTCTGAATCACAGCCTCTACCTCTTTTTCCATGCATGTTGAAAACTTTGAAACCCAATCCTGGTGATTTCTTTTTTCAAGTAATGCAGTAATCAGCGGAAGTGATTCTTTGCAGTCGCCCCAAACAGGTACATCTGCTTTAACATTTTTATCAATTTCTGATGGGTCGATGTCGAGGTGGATTACCTTGGCTTGTTTTGCGTAACGATCCAACCGGCCTGTAACCCTGTCATCAAAACGCATACCTACAGCTATTAACACATCACATTCATTGGTTAATACATTCGGTCCATAATTGCCATGCATACCGAGCATACCCACATTGAGCGGATGATCAGTTGGTAAAGCACTCAGTCCAAGTATGGTCCATGCTGCGGGAAGTCCGGCTTTCTCTATGAACTGTTTGAATTCTTGCTCTGCTTTTCCAAGAATTACACCCTGGCCAAATATAACCAGTGGTCTTTCCGATTTATTGATCATTTCAGCAGCAGCACGGATATACTCTTTTCTGATAATGGGTTTGGGTCTGTAACTTCTGATGTGGTTACATTTTGTATAGCCAGAATATTCAAACTTTTGAACTTGAGCATTCTTCGTAATGTCTATCAATACCGGACCCGGCCTGCCACTTCCTGCGATATAAAATGCTTTTGCTAAGATAGCAGGTATCTCGTTAGCATCTGTTATCTGGTAATTCCATTTAGTTACAGGCGTGGTGATGTTGATAACATCAGTCTCCTGGAATGCATCAGTTCCCAGGAGATGGGCAAAAACCTGTCCGGTTATACAAACCAGTGGTGTTGAGTCAATCATGGCATCTGCGAGGCCGGTTACGAGATTAGTGGCACCCGGACCGCTGGTGGCAAAAACAACGCCTGTTTTACCAGATGTTCTGGCATATCCCTGACCGGCATGTATACCACCTTGCTCATGTCTGACAAGTATATGTTCCAGTTGATCGTTGAAATCATAAAGGGCATCATATATGGGCATGATTGCTCCTCCTGGATAACCGAAAATAGTATCAACATTTTCTGCGATCAAGGCTTTTAAAACTGCTTCACTGCCTGAAATTTCTGTTACAATTTCAGTGGTGACTGCCTTATCTGTTGTAGTTTCTGTTTGCATAGAATTTAATTTATTTATCTGTTATACAACCTTCAGCTGCTGTAGTTACCTGTTTGGCATACTTATACAAAATTCCCTTGCTTACAGCCAAAGCAGGCTGAATCCAATTGTTTCTCCTGGCCTCTAGCACAGTATCAGCCAATAATACATTGATTGTATTGTTAACCGCATCAATTTCTATCATATCATCATTCTCAACAAGGGCAAGTCCACCTCCGTCAAAGGATTCCGGAGTAATATGTCCAACAACAAATCCGTGAGTTCCGCCACTGAAACGGCCATCTGTAATCAGTGCAACATCCTTACCCAGGCCAGCACCTATGATGGCTGATGTAGGTTTAAGCATTTCAGGCATTCCGGGAGCACCTTTTGGTCCAACGTACCTGATAACAACCACATCGCCTTTTTGAACTCTGCCGTTGCTGATCCCTGCAATCAATTCTTTTTCGCCGTTGAAAACCCTAGCCGGACCGGTAAATTTTTCTCCTTCTTTGCCACTGATTTTGGCAACACTGCCACCTGTTGCAATATTTCCGTACAGAATCTGAAGATGACCGGTTACTTTTATCGGATTTTCCAGTGGTTTGATAATTTGCTGGTTTTCAAATTCCAGATCGGGAATGCTTTCCAGATTTTCGGCTACTGTTTTACCTGTCACGGTGAGGCAATCTCCATGGAGAAGTCCTTTTTGAAGTAAATACTTCATGACAAGCGGAACACCACCAATATTGTGCAAATCTTCCATCAGGTATTTACCACTTGGTTTAAAATCTGCAATCACAGGAGTCTTATCGCTTGTGCGCTGAATATCATCCTGCGTAAGTGTTATGCCAACACTATGTGCCATGGCAATCATGTGCAATACAGCATTGGTGGAGCCACCCAGTGCAACAATGATGGTTAAAGCGTTTTCGAAAGCTTTTCTTGTCATGATATCAGAAGGTTTGATATCCCTTTCCAATAATAACCTGATAGCTTTTCCTGCTTCCCTGCACTCATTTTGTTTCGCTTCACTGAGTGCCGGATTGGAAGATGAATAGGGGAGACTCATGCCGAGTGCTTCAATCGCTGAAGACATGGTATTGGCAGTATACATGCCGCCGCATGCACCTGCACCAGGACAGCTATTCATAACTATACCTTTGAAGTCTGCCTCGTCAAGTTGTCCTGCTATTTTTTTACCCAGGGCCTCAAATGCTGATACTATATTTAAGTCCTCTCCTTTGTAATGTCCGGGTGCAATAGTGCCACCATATACCATGATTGAAGGTCTGTTCAACCTTCCCATCGCCATAATTGATCCTGGCATATTTTTATCGCAACCGGGAACTGTAATCAAACCATCATAGTATTGTGCACCGCAAACAGTTTCAATGGAATCAGCAATAACGTCGCGGCTAACCAGTGAATACCTCATTCCGTCCGTTCCGTTGGATATGCCATCGCTAACACCTATAGTATTAAAGGTCAATCCTACCAGATCATTCTCCCAGATACTTTTCTTGATCTCAGCTGCTAGTTCATTCAGGTGCATGTTACAGGTATTTCCATCCCATCCCATACTGGCTACGCCAACCTGAGCTTTTGCCAGGTCTTCATCAGTTAGTCCGATGCCATAGAACATCGCCTGGGCTGCGGGTTGCGTCGGATCTTGCGTTATGGTTTTACTGTACTTGTTTAATTCATTCATGATGTAGTTAGTTTATGGTTGAAGGTTCAATACTTCTTTTTTGCAGTTTTCATAGCTTGTCATATCTGATCTTACCAGCGAAAGATAGGCCTTCCTGATTATTCCAGAAATACTTTGGTCAAATTGAATCGGAAAAAGTCCATTGTCGAGGCTTTCCCAGCCAATCACCTCAACACCTGTACCACAAAAGAAAGCTGCATCTGCTTCCTTCATTTCGTCATGTGTGATTTGTTTTTCAGTAACACTAATCTGCAAATCCCTGCAGATTTCAAGTATAGTCTTTCTGGTGATGCCATTGAGAATATATCCTTCAGCTGGTGTGAAAAGTTGGTGGTTTTTTTCGTAAAAAACATTGGCACCCGGACCTTCAGCAACGTAACCTTCCATATCTTTTAAAAGTGCCTCATCATAACCTTGTCTTTTGGCGTCCTGCGATGAAACAATTGAGTTAACATAGTGTCCGCATGCCTTCGCGTGAATATGAAACCCTGCAGGATTTGGTCTTTGAAAAGAAGAGCTCATGATCCGTAACAGCTTTTCACCAAGGAAGGGCTGCATTTTCCAGGCCTGGATTGTTATATATGAGGTAGTGTTGAAAGCGTAAGTCATATTGGGAGGTGCAAAAACCAGAGGCCTGATGTAGGCATCCTGAAGGTTGTTCAGGGCAAGAATCTGGTATGTTGCATCAATTATTTCTTTCAGGTCAAATGAGAATGGTAAGTTGATGGCATTGGCGGATTCCCTGAGTCTTTCAAAGTGTTCTGTAGCTTTGAATATACGGGTCTCTCCATCTATTGATCTGTATGATCTAATACCCTCGAAAACACCGTATCCATAATGCAAGGTTTGACTGTACAAGTCGATTTTGGCTTCGTGTGCTTTTACAAAAGCGCCATTCAGGTATAATATAGTCTCTTGGTCGAAGTATTGCATAGGTCTATATTATAGTGGATTTTCTGATCTGAATATTTCCCTTGTTTACTGCATGGTCTGTTTTTCCTGTGATGTAATCACAAATCAATTCACCAATGGTAGATGTAAAGTAGAAATTTACGGGGTCGAGATCCTTAGATACAAACGAATTTTGAATAGCCCACTGCACAGCCTCCCTGATGTCTGCTGCAGCTTCTATAAACTCAAAATATTCCATCATCATCGCAACAGCAAGGATGGTGCCGATGGGATTTGCGGTATCCCTGCCTGCAGTTTGTGAGTATGCGCCATGAATGGGTTCAAAAAGAGCCGGACCTGTTCCGATGGATGCAGATGGCAGCAGACCGAGTGAACCAGATAAAACACTTGCCTCGTCACTTAAAATATCCCCAAACAGGTTATCGGTGAGAATAACATCAAATTGGGCTGGGTTTACAATGAGTTGCATGGCAGCATTATCTGCATACATGAAGTTCAATTCAGCTGATGGGTATGAAGCAGCCAATGCTGTAACAACTTTTCGCCAGAGTCTCGACGTTTCCAGTATGTTTGCCTTGTCAACAAGTGTTATTTTTCTTTTCCGTTTAGCAGCATATTCAAAGGCTACCCTGGCAATGGCGGTGATTTCCTTTGCTGTGTAGATTGATTGATCAGATGCAGATTCAAATTCTGCATCATGTTTTTTTTCTCCAAAATATATACCACCCGTAAGCTCCCTGAAGATTACAATGTCAACATGCTCCAGTAGATTTGATTTAACAGGGGATAAGTGATAGAGTGAAGAATATGTAATAACAGGCCTGATGCTTGCAAAAAGTCCAAGTTCCTTCCTGATTTTAAGTAATCCCATTTCTGGTCTTACCGGAAGCGTTGGATCCTTGTCGTATTTGGGATGCCCAACGGCACCGAGAAGCACTGCATCTGAATTGATACAATCAGCAAGTGTTGCATCAGTCAAGGGTGTTCCGAATTTTTCTATTGCATCCGCTCCAATGCTCCCAAATTTAAACTCGAAATGGTATCCGTATTTTTGAGCCACCGCATCCAAAACACGGATGGCAGGATTAATCACTTCAGGACCAACCCCATCACCGGGTAATACAGCTATTTTCTTTGTTAACGACATTAGCTCTGGTGTGATTGTAAATAGGAATCCGCAAGAGCTATCAGGTTGTTATCCCTGACTTCTTTCATTTTATCTGCAAGTGACAGAAACTGTTCGTAAAGAAAGTCAATGTCGTTCCTGTTGAAATCATGCCCCAGGTTTTTAAACCTGTATGCCAATGCTGAGCGGCCGCTTCTGGCGGTTAAGACGATCTTTGAAGTCTCTGCGCCTACTTCTTCCGGCCTGATTATTTCATATGTCTGGGAATCTTTCAGAAAGCCATCCTGGTGGATGCCCGATGAATGTGAAAAGGCATTTGCACCAACAATCGCTTTATTGGGCTGAACAGGCATGCGCATGGTATCAGAAACAAGTCTGCTTATCGGATTAAGTCTTTCTGCTTTGATTCCTGTATACAATCCAAGGGTAGGATGCTGTTTCAGCACCATCACAACCTCTTCAAGAGCTGTATTACCTGCTCTTTCACCCAAACCATTGATGGTACACTCTATTTGTCTGGCTCCTCTTATTGCTCCGGATATTGAATTGGCAGTTGCCAGCCCCAGGTCATTGTGGCAATGACAGGAAAGTACGGCCTTGTCAACATTGCTGACATTGTTGATCAGAAATGCTATTTTTTCGCCATACTGCGCTGGCAGACAATAACCAGTAGTGTCTGGGATGTTTACAGTCGTTGCTCCAGCTGCAATAACAGCTTCAACAACTCTTGCCAGGTATTCATTATCTGTTCTTCCTGCATCTTCAGCATAGAATTCAACATCATCAGTAAAATTCCTGGCCCACTTTACGGCCTGAACAGCTCTTACCAGGATATCTTCTCTGTTGCTGTTAAATTTACTTTTGATGTGAGAATCTGATGTCCCGATTCCGGTATGAATTCTTCCTCTTTTCGCATGCTTAAGCGCTTCACCTGCAACTTCAATGTCTTTTTGTACCGCTCTGCTTAAACCACAGACCGTAGCATTTTTAATGATTTTGGATATTTCTGAGACGGATTCAAAGTCGCCCGGACTCGATACAGGGAAGCCGGCTTCAATGATATCAACCCCCAATTCCTCCAGTGCAAGGGCAATTTCAATTTTTTCACGGGTATTTAATTTACATCCCGGAACCTGTTCTCCGTCGCGCAGCGTAGTGTCAAAAATGAAAATTTTCTTGTCGGCCATATTAAGGGGTTTCTCCTGAGAAAATAGCAGGCGTTAACCTGCAGTCTGTAAAATTAATCAATTTCGAGTGCCTGCTTTTCCCAAAATAGGTTGTATTTTACGCTTTGTAAACAACCATCATGTGCATAGAACCCTTGTCTGTCAAGGATTCTTGTGAAAGCTAATTACGATGCCCAACCGGTCTGCAGATGAACTTTTTCAGTTGATTAAAACCCTTGATAAAGGGGAAAAGCGCAATTTTAAGTTGTATGTGGGCAGAAATATGCAGTCTGATGACCTGAAAATCATTACCCTTTTTGATGCAATTGATAAGTTAGAAATTTATGATGAAGAGTTTATTCTCAAGAAGAATCAAACCATACATAAGCAGCAGCTTTCGAATTTAAAAGCACATTTGTACAGGCAGATTCTGGCCAGCCTCAGGCTTATCAGGCAGGATAACGCTGTAGATATTCAGCTACATGAGCAACTTGATTATGCCAGGATTCTATACAGCAAAGGATTATACCATCAGAGTTTGAAGGTTTTGCAAAAAATAAAAGAGTATGCAAAATCCTTTCACCAGGTAACTTTTTGGATGCAGGCCTTGTTTTTTGAGAAAAAGATAGAATCCCTCCATATAACCAGAAGCTTTGAAGACAGGGCAGGGGAAATTGCAGGTGAAGTAGATGAACTCAGTCAGAGACTTACCATGGTGGGTAAATTAAGCAGCCTTGCCTTGCAGATGTATGGCTGGTATATTAAGAACGGTCACGTTAGAAACAACATGGATGTTGATGCTGTAAATAAGTTTTTTAAAGAGCAGCTTCCGGAAAATGCCGGTGAATTTCAGGGTTTTTATGAACGTCTTTATCTATTCCAGAGTTATGCCTGGTTTGGATTTATTTTACAGGATTTCCTGGTGTATTACCGCAATTGCCAGCGATGGGTAGATTTATTCGAACGGGAGCCGCAGATGCTGAAAGTTGAAACCCAGCATTTTATCAAAGGGATGCATAACTTGCTGAATGCCCATTTTATGCTGAGAAACGACAGGAAATTTGAAGTCGAAATCAGCAGATTTGAAGCATTTTATCTTTCGAAAGATGGAATGGCAACCATCAATAACAGGGTTCAGGGATTTGTTTACCTCCATCTGGCGAAGATCAACAGGCATTTTCTGGATGGAACTTTTTCTGAGGGACTACTGCTTATTCCCCATATCGAACAAAAGCTTAAAGAATTTGAAATGCAGCTGGACAGGCACAGAACGCTCGTCTTTTATTATAAGTTTGCCTGTCTTTATTTTGGTTGTGGAAACTATGGCAGCTGTATTGATTACCTGAATAAAATTATCCATCTGAAAGCTGATCTGCGCTCAGATATTCAGTGCTACGCAAGATTGCTTCACCTGATAGCCCATTATGAATCAGGTAATGACGTCATTCTCGAGAGTCAGGTTCGATCAGTTTACCGGTTCATGTCAAAAATGCAAACGCTCAGCATTGTGGAGCACGAGATTTTTGCATTCCTCAGAAGCTCATTTCAGTTGAGCAGGGGGGCTTTAAAAGCCGGATTTTCCAGACTGTTTGAAAAACTTAAAAAGCTCGAAGGAAATCCAATGGAAAGCCGGTCATTTATGTATCTGGATATATTGTCGTGGCTCGAGAGTAAAATAAACAATGTCCCGGTGCAGGAGATAATCTCTTCCCGTTATAAAGACAGGATTCAGCACAATACAATTGCCTGAATCTTAAGACTTTCGTCAAATAAATTTATTGTTTAATCAGCCATTTTGCGTACCTTTGCCATCCTTAATTTTGGCAAACCCGTATTTTGCCCTGTCAAATATTTTGTAAATAATTGAAAATCAATATTTTACAAATTGCTAGATTGGGCGAAAATAACAAGCGGCGTTAAAACATTGTAAAAAAGATATCGCATTATGGCTATCAAAAAAGACAATCGCCCTAAATCATCATTTTCTAAGATTACCATCAGTATCGCTTCTCCGGATTCAATCCTGGACAGGTCTTATGGTGAAGTTCTTAAGCCTGAGACAATCAACTACAGAACTTACAAGCCTGAGCGTGATGGCCTTTTTTGTGAGAAGATTTTCGGTCCTGTAAAGGATTATGAGTGTGCATGTGGAAAGTACAAGAGAATTCGCTACAAAGGGATTGTCTGTGATCGTTGCGGTGTTGAGGTTACTGAGAAAAAGGTTAGGAGAGAGCGCATGGGGCATATCAAGCTGGTTGTTCCTGTAGTTCACATCTGGTATTTCAAGAGTTTGCCCAACAAAATTGGTTACCTGCTTGGAATTAGCTCTAAAAAGCTTGAGAGCATCATTTATTATGAGCGTTTCGTTGTCATCCAGCCCGGAATCTTGGAAGACAAGGGGAAAAAGCAAGGTGATTTGCTGACTGAAGAGGAATACCTGGATTTGCTTGATACCCTTCCAAAAGAGAATCAGTATCTGCCTGATGAAGATCCGAATAAGTTTATTGCCAAGATGGGGGCCGAGGCGGTATATGACCTCCTTTGCAGGATTGAGCTTGATTCATTGAGCTACACCCTTCGTAATACAGCTGCGGCTGAAACGTCCCAGCAGCGTAAAGCTGATGCACTCAAAAGATTGAGTGTAGTTGAATCATTCAGGGATGCCAACACGCGCATCACCAACAAGCCTGAGTGGATGGTAATGCAGTATATACCTGTTATTCCACCTGAACTCAGACCACTTGTGCCTCTTGATGGTGGCAGATTTGCTTCTTCCGATTTGAATGATTTGTACAGGAGGGTAATCATCCGTAACAATCGTTTAAAGCGTTTGCTTGAAATTAAAGCTCCTGAGGTCATCCTCCGGAATGAAAAGCGTATGCTTCAAGAGGCTATCGATTCATTGTTTGACAACAGCCGTAAGTCTAACGCTGTAAAAGCAGAGGGAGGCAGGGCCCTCAAATCACTCAGTGATGTGTTGAAGGGTAAGCAGGGTCGTTTCCGTCAGAACCTTTTGGGTAAGCGTGTTGACTACTCAGGCAGGTCCGTTATTGTTGTTGGTCCTGAGTTGAAATTGCATGAATGCGGATTACCTAAAGATATGGCTGCAGAATTGTTCAAGCCGTTTATCATCAGGAAATTAATTGAAAGAGGTATTGTAAAAACTGTAAAATCTGCCCGCAAGCTTGTTGACCGTAAGGAAGCAATTGTATGGGATATTCTTGAGAACATTCTCAAGGGACATCCGATCATGCTTAACCGTGCCCCAACGTTGCACAGGTTGTCTATTCAGGCATTCCAGCCGAAGCTGGTTGAAGGTAAAGCCATTCAGCTTCACCCGCTGGTGTGTTCTGCGTTCAACGCTGACTTCGATGGTGACCAGATGGCGGTTCACGTTCCATTGAGCCATGCTGCTATTTTGGAAGCACAGTTGCTCATGCTGGCGTCTCACAATATCCTTAACCCGCAGAATGGTACACCGATAACCCTGCCTTCGCAGGACATGGTTCTTGGTTTGTATTACATAACCAAGGGTAAGCGAAATACAGATGTAGATGTTGTGAAGGGTGAAGGCATGCGTTTTTATAATGCAGAGGAAGTGATCATCGCTTACAATGAGAAAAAAGTGGACCTCCATGCGTACATTAAAATCAAAACTAATGTCCGCAATGAATCAGGGATACTTGAAAATAAACTGATTGAAACTACGGTAGGTAGGGTTCTTTTCAATCAGGCGGTGCCTCCGGAAGTTGGATACGTGAATGCTTTGTTGACTAAGAAGAGCTTGCGTGAAATTATTGGTCAAATCATCAAGATTACCAATGTCCCTACAACTGCAAAGTTCTTGGATGCAATCAAAGAACTTGGTTTCCGCATGGCATTCAGAGGTGGTTTGTCGTTTAACATTCAGGACCTTGTGCTTGAGATTCCCCGTGAGGAAATGATTGATCAGGCTTCTTCTGAGGTTCAGGAAGTTTGGGAAAACTACAACATGGGTCTCATTACAAATAATGAGCGTTATAACCAGATTATTGACATTTGGTCAAGGGTGGATACCAAAGTAACGGAAACACTTATCCGTGCGATGGCTTCAGATAAGCAGGGATTCAATTCAGTTTATATGATGCTTGACTCCGGTGCTAGGGGTAGTAAGCAGCAGGTTAAACAGCTTGCCGGAATACGCGGATTGATGGCTAAACCAAGGAAAAGTGGTTCAACCGGTTCAGAAATTATCGAGAACCCGATTCTTTCCAACTTTAAAGATGGTTTGAGCGTATTGGAATATTTCATTTCTACGCACGGTGCCCGTAAAGGTCTGGCAGATACGGCATTGAAAACAGCTGATGCCGGTTACCTGACAAGAAGGCTTGTTGACGTGGCTCAGGACGTAATCATTACAGAAGAGGATTGTGGTACACTGAGGGGTATAGCAACCAGCGCACTGAAAGACAATGAGGATATTGTTGAACCATTGTACGATAGGATACTGGGCAGAACATCACTCCATGACGTCAACGATCCTCAAACTGATGAGCTGATTGTTGGTGCCGGACAGCGAATAGATGAAGATACAGCCAGGAAAATTGAAGATTCAGGTATCGAAATAATTGAAATCAGATCTGTTCTTACTTGCGAAAGCAAGCGTGGATGTTGTGTGAAGTGCTATGGATTGAACCTGGCTACTGGAAATATCGCTCAAAAAGGTGACGCAGTGGGAATCATTGCTGCACAATCCATCGGTGAACCGGGTACACAGCTTACTTTACGTACATTCCACGTAGGTGGTGTTGCAGGATCTGCTTCTGTTGAATCACACCTGGTTGCGAAATTTGACGGTGAAGTTCAATTTGATGGTCTGCGTACTGTTAAGGCAAAGAATAATGATGGCAAGGAAATACATGTTGTAATCGGACGTACTGCTGAAATGCGGATCATGGATATCAAAAATGATCGTGTTCTGATTACAAACAATGTTCCGTATGGTTCAGTACTCTCTGTTGCAGAAGGAAGAAAGGTAGCTAAGGGTGATGTGATTTGCTCATGGGATCCGTTCAACAACGTAATTGTTGCTGAAATAGCCGGTACCATTGAGTTTGAGAATGTAATTGATGGTGTTACTTACCGTGAAGAAGCTGACGAGCAAACTGGACACAGAGAGAAAGTAGTCATTGAGTCTAAGGATAAAACACGCATCCCATCATTGAAAATCAAGGGAAGCAAGGACGAAAAAATCTATAACCTCCCTGTTGGTTCACATATTGTGATTGAAGAAGGCGATGAGGTTACTGCAGGACAGGTGTTGGTTAAAATACCAAGGGTTCTCGGTAAGTTGAGAGACATTACCGGTGGTTTACCACGTGTAACAGAGTTGTTCGAAGCTAGAAATCCTGGAAATCCTGCTGTTGTATCTGAAATTGATGGTGTTGTAAGCTTTGGTCAGATTAAACGCGGAAACAGAGAAATTACAGTTGAAGCCAAGGATGGTATCATCAAGAAATACCTTGTTACACTTACCAGACAGATTCTGGTTCAGGATGGTGACTTTGTAAAAGCAGGAACTCCGTTATCTGATGGACAGGTGGCACCAAGTGATATTCTTTCTATCAAAGGTCCATTTGCTGTACAGGAATACGTTGTAAATGAAATTCAGGAAGTTTACCGTTTACAAGGTGTAAAAATCAATGATAAACACATTGAAGTAATTGTAAGGCAAATGATGCGTAAAGTTGAAATTCTGGATCCGGGTGATACAAGGTTCCTTGAAGGTGATCTTGAAGATCGGTATGATTTCAACCAGGAAAATGACCATATCTATGACAAAAAAGTTGTTGTAGAAGCAGGAGATTCTGAGACCATGAAGCCTGGACAGATAGCAAGCTTAAGGGAAATCAGGGAAGAAAATTCAATCTTGAGAAGGGCCGACAGAAAACTGGTTGAATTCCGTGATGCCCATGCCGCTACTTCCTGTCCGGTATTACTTGGTATCACCAAGGCATCACTTGGAACACAAAGCTGGATTTCAGCTGCTTCATTCCAGGAAACAACTAAAGTATTGTCTTCTGCTGCCATTCAGGGTAAAGCTGATGATATGCTCGGTCTCAAAGAGAATGTAATTACAGGACATCACATTCCTGCAGGTACAGGTCTCAGGGATTATGAAAATATCATAGTGGGAAGTAAAGAAGAATATGAACTCTTACAAACCACAAGAGAAGTGATGAGCTTCGACGAAGAAGAATAATTTAACAGGGGCAGGTAACTGCCCCTTCTTTTACATTTAAAAATTAATCAATGAATCAGAAGCTGATTAATGCAATTTTATTTGCAGCCCTCGCCATCCTAGCTTTTTTACATTTCAAAGGAAATGGTGCAGGAGTTTCTAGCACAGCAAAGCATGACTCACTTTCTCAAAAGGCATTAAAGGTAGCATATGTTGACCTCGATAGCCTCCAGGAAAAATATATCCTTTATAAGGAGAAAATGCTGGAGTTCGAGAAAAAGAAAGAAAGTGCAGACCGTGATTTAAACGGGGCTTTTCAAAAAATTGAGAATGAGCGTATTGCATTTGCAAAAAGAGGTGAATCAATCACACAGGCTGAGTTTGATAATTTCCAACGCGCATATCAGGGAAAAATGCAGAATCTCGAGGAACAAAAGCGTATCCTCGAATCTAATATTGCCAATGATGGAGCCAAAACCATGGAAGAGTTAAAAACCAAAATCAACGCTTTCCTGGTGGATTACAACAAAAAGAATGGGTACAGCTATATTTTCTCCTATTCAAGTGCATTAAACGTACTTTTCTACAAGGATACGGCCAACGACATAACCAATGAGGTGGTTGCCGGACTGAATGAAGTTTACAAGAAAACTTCAGGAAAATAGTTAATAAGATTATTGAATTGCTTATCTTAATCCCGGTAAAAACCGGGATTTTTTTTAATCAAATATTTATGACGCAACAGAAAGAATTTAAACCGAGCCTGGGCTTATGGGATGCTACAATGATCGTAGCAGGATCTATGATCGGGAGTGGAATTTTCATTGTTACAGCAGATATTACCAGAAATGTGGGCAGTGCAGGATGGGTTATTATGGTTTGGCTGGTAACAGGTTTCATGACACTTTCTGCTGCATTGAGCTACGGAGAGCTGAGTGCCATGTTCCCCAAGGCGGGTGGTCAGTATGTTTACCTGAAAGAGGCCTTCAATCCGCTTGCTGGTTTCCTATATGGCTGGAGTTTCTTTGCGGTTATTCAAACGGCAACAATTGCTGCAGTTGGTGTCGCATTTTCTAAGTTTGCCGGGTATTTTTTTCCTGTCCTTGAGTTAGATGATAAAAACCTGCTGTTTTCACTGGGTGCTTTCAAAATTTATCCTGCACAGTTGGTGTCTATTGTTTTGATTATATTCCTGACTTATAATAACACCAAAGGAATTAAGCAAGGTAAAATCATTCAAAATTTATTTACCGTTACCAAACTGGCATCGTTATTTGGGCTGATAATTTTCGGATTTATCCTTGCTGCCAAAGCAGATATTTGGAATGCCAATTGGGCAACAGGGTTCAATGCAGCCCAGAATTTTGGAGTTGATTCAAACGGAATGATCTCTGAATGGCTGCCGATATCCGGTACTGCTTTGCTGGGTGCCTTTGCTGCTGCTATGGTGGGTTCAATTTTTAGCAGCGATTCATGGAATAACGTGACTTTCATTGCTGGTGAAATCAGAAATCCACACCGCAATATAGGACTCAGCTTGTTTCTGGGTACCCTAATTGTAACCATAATTTATGTTGCAGCTAACCTCATGTACATGAGTGTAATGCCGCTCCAGGATATCGCATTTGCCAAACAGGATAGGGTTGCTGTTGCTGCCGCGAATGTTATCTTCGGTAATGTGGGCACCTATGTGATTGCAGTCATGATCATGATTTCCACATTCGGTTGTAATAATGGCCTGATTTTAGCAGGTGCCAGGGTTTATTATACTATGGCGCAAGACGGACTATTCTTTAAAAAAGCGGGTGGACTGAATAAAAACCAGGTTCCTGAATGGGCACTTTGGGCTCAGTGTTTGTTGGCCTCAATACTTTGTTTGAGTGGTAAGTACGGTGACCTGCTTGATATGGTAAGCTTTGTTGCTGTAATTTTTTATGTGCTTACTATCATTGGTATTTTTGTTCTAAGACGCAAAAGACCTGATGCGGAAAGGCCTTACAAGGCTTTCCTTTACCCTGTATTACCTGCAATTTATATTGTGATGGGTTTGGTTTTCGCGATAGCCCTGATCTGGTATAAACCCGATTATGCAGGGTGGGGATTGTTCATTACATTACTGGGTGTACCACTTTATTTTCTGGCTGTAAGAAGTAGAAAGAATTGATTTGAAAAGATTCGCCATTATCGTTGCGGGTGGAAGTGGCACCAGGATGGGAGCTGTTATTCCCAAGCAATTCATTGAATTACATGGGAAACCTATCCTGCTATACAGTGTGGATGCCTTCTTAAATGCATACCCGGATATAGTTGTGATCATTGTACTTCCTGAATCCTACCTCGGGCAGGCTGAAGCAATGTTGGTTAACCATGGCTATGCTGAAAAGCCTATTCAGTTCGTTGCGGGTGGTCTAACCCGGTTTCATTCTGTTAAAAATGGATTAGCTCAAGTGAATTCAGAAGGAATCGTTTTCATTCATGATGCTGTCCGTTGTCTTGTTACGCCTGATTTAATTAGACGTTGTGGTGAAGTGGCACAGGATATGGGTTCTGCCATTCCCGCAATTAAAGTAAGGGATAGTATGAGACATGTTGCCTCTGATGGCTCTTCAAGTATAATTGACAGGAATCATTTGCGCATCGTTCAAACCCCTCAAACATTTCAGTCTGGTTTGATCAAAGAAGCATTTGAAATGGACTTCAGGGAAGAATTTACCGATGAAGCTTCTATACTTGAATTCATGGGAGCAAAGATCAACCTGATAGAAGGTGAGGAGTCAAACCTTAAAATAACATTCAGGGAAGACCTTGATTTTGCAACCTGGAAACTTCAAAAAGAAAACTAGCTTAAAAAAATATTGATTTCAGCTGGTTCTGATAATTCCACCTTGACTGATTTTTGTGAGGATTTGTTGTGCAACATCCAATGCCATAAATCCATCCTGCTCAGAAACAATTGTAGGCGTATTCAGCGTAATGGCATTTTTAAATGCCGTTAATTCAGCTTTGATGGCATTTACCTGATTGATTGCAGGATTTTCTACCACAATCTCCTTAGAACCTGATGGTGTTTCAATGTCGAAAGAGAAAATTTCCTCAGACTCCTGATCTTTTTTGAGTCTGATTACCTCAGTTTTCTTGTCAAGAAAATCAATGCCAATGTAGGCATCCTTCTGAAATAGACGCATTTTACGCATCCTTTTCATAGAAATGCGCGAGGAAGTTAGATTGGCAACACAGCCGTTCATGAATTCAATGCGGGCATTGGCGATATCCGGTGTATCGGTCATTACAGCCACACCACTGGCTGATATATTTTTGATATCGTTGTTTACCAGGTGAAGTACAATGTCGATGTCATGAATCATTAAATCCAGGATTACACTGACTTCAGTTCCTCTTGGATTGAATTGTGCCAGTCTGTGCACTTCAATGAACATAGGAGCTAATTCTCTTCCCTTCAGGGACAGAAATGCTGGATTAAAACGCTCAACGTGGCCTACCTGGAATTTGACTTTCGCTTCCTGTACAAGTTTAATCAGTCTGCCAGCTTCATCGAGGTCACTGGCAAGTGGTTTCTCCACGAATACATGCTTGCTTTTCCGGAGTGCGCGCTCACAAACAGGATAATGAAACTGGGTAGGGGTGATTACATCAACTGCATCCACCTCATCCATCAGTGTTTCCATATCTTCAAATCTCCTCAATCCGAATTTGGCAATTGCTTCAGCCGCCGCATCATCATTCGGATCATAAAAGCCAACTATTTCTGTACCTTCTATTTCAAGCCAGTTGGCTATATGAAATTTGCCCAGATGTCCAGTTCCGAAAATTCCTATTTTTAGCATATTACCTTCTTAACGCGAATTTACACAAATAATCAGCCAAATAAACACGAAATTGCAGCCATGAAAAGGATCAATATTGCTATCGATGGCTGGTCTTCCTGCGGAAAAAGCACCATGGCACGGCAACTGGCCAGATTGCTGAATTATGTCTTTATCGATTCCGGGGCCATGTACAGGGCGATCACCCTGTTTTTCATTCGGAACCAGGTAGACCTTGCGGATGTAAGTGCTGTTGAACAGGCTTTACAATCTATCAATCTGCAATTTCAATTGAATGCTGAATCAGGGAACAATGAAATCTGGAT
>CAMAXV010000002.1 GCA_945862385.1 Chitinophaga pinensis | reverse complement strand
AATGCTTGCTGAACAGTGGCGAATGGATTATAACCATGAAAGACCACATGCAGCACTCGGTTTTGTACCGCCGGCAGAATTTATTTAATCCGTTTCCCTAGAATTACTAAAAACCCCTAAAACTCTAATCCAAATTGGTCCAAAAATAGGGGGAGCTTACAAGAAACCGGCTCACTTGTCACCGTACAGATACTATCTATGGCGACAGTTTGATGCGAAACCAGGAATTGCCTGCTGTTTACCCAATCTCTGCTTTGAAAAATCTGTATACCTATGAAGGTAATGCACCCTTTGCCAATGATCCTTACAAAAAGTTGGAAGTAAAGAATCTGGCCAGTGGATTTTGGGGGAGATACAAGGAAGTATCAGAAAACTGGATGGCATTTGTTGATGATGCTGATCTTGGTATGTTGGTTTACAATCCGCAATGCACAGAATTTCTCGCAGGAATGGCGGGGGAACCCGGTAAAGAAGCTAAAAGTGCATCAACTTCCTATATAGCACCGATAAAAGACGAGATCCTTTATAAAAATGCTATTTACGAATATGAATATTATATTCTGATTGGTTCTTTGCGTGAAATGAGAAAACAGATTTATCAGATCAACAAAAAACTGACAAAGGCCGACAGAAAAATAAATTAATCTTTAATCTATAATAATTTCACCATTCATTGCAGGCACTTTACACAGTTTGGGGATCTGACATTACGGCGATTTACTTTTTCCCAACTGATGGATTGTGTTCTGTATCAATCCTTCCCGGTTGTTGCCACGGCTGTCTTTGACCTTGTATGTTATTTCCATCACCCAGGTTGGCTGGATAGATGGAATAGTCAGGCTGATTGTTTTGCCTGAAGCATCCAGTTCTGCTTTGGTGACTTGAAGGGTTTGCTCGTTGTGATGTTTCGAACCATACTTTCTGGATCTAATCAGATCCCAAGTCTTAACTATGTAGCGGGAAGTGTCCTGTACAGATTTCATATCAAGTTTGTCTGTAAAGTTCAGCTTCATACCTGTTTTTGTGGCTTCGATCCCCACCGGGATGACCATCGGTTGATCAACTTTTCTGATCCGGTAAAGTCCACCCAGCTGAGGCTGTGTCGATCCCCAAGCCGATAACCCGCACAGGTACAATTGTCCATCACCTGGATTGAATCTGCCGCGCATCACGCCAGTGGAAAATCTGGGGATGGGCAACTCAATAATTCCTCCCTGAACCTGATTGCCGATATTTTCAAAAGGAACCACAAAGACTTTCCCATAGCCATAAGACAGATTCAACAGTTTTCCATTCAGCGCACCCCATTTCTTGCTCTCCACCCACAGAAGCTCGGAAGGAGATTGATCCCTGTCCCGCTCCACCCACACCAGCGGCTGTTCCATTCCTGCTTCGGTACTATCTTTTGGAGGATTAAACCCAAACATATTGCCGTAAAATCCGCCTTTTTTCACCCAGTTAATCCTGTTCATGGGATTCCAGTGGCCTTCCTGATCGGTTACGATAAAGGTGCCATCCGGATTGATGCAAACACCGTTTGCGGCTCTGAATCCAGAGCCAATAATCTCGGTTTTCTGTCCGTCTTTGCTTACTTTAATCAAAGTACCATGCTGGGGTACCAGGGCTTCCCTGGCATGCCTTCCACTTTTGGCATAGTAGAAATTTCCTTCTTTATCTACCTGCAGACCCATCGCGAATTCATGAAAATGATCGGTCACCTGATGATCTGTATTGAAGGCTTCATAGAAATCTGTCTCCCTATCCCCATTCAAATCATGTAATTTAACCAGCTGATCCCGACAGGTGACGAAAATTTCTTCATTCACCACTTTGATGCCTAAAGGCTGAAAAAGTCCCGAAGCAATTCGCTGCCAGGTAAGTTTTCCGGTTTTTTGGGTGAATCCTTCAACCAGCCAAACATCCCCGTCTGTGGAGCAGATTACCCCCTTGTCAGGGTCTTTGAAAAAATCCAATCCGCTGAGTCTAAATTGATTTTTCCAGGGACTGTCAAAAGGTGGGTTCATCATATCTACCTGAAAAGGTCCTTCCTGAGTACCCATTGTGATTGGGGATGTCAATTTTTTAGGAAACCGTATGGGTCCTCCTTGGGTCATGTCTGCCAGGTGTGCAGGCGGATTTGAACTTTTGGCATAATCTTGAAGATTCCTCATGCCGGAGTTTCCAATCAGCACTTTGACTTGTACAGGAACCGAAGGCATTGTTTCCATAACCATAAAGCCGTTTTCCTTTTTCAAGACTGCACCTTTTCCAATCAGCGCTACCGCGCTTCCAACCGGAGCAATCCGCATTTTCAGTGCTTTATCTGATGGGGTAAGGTTAAGGGTTCTGGTAAAAACAGCTTGTTTCTCGTAGGTTTCCAGTCCAAAAGATTCCAGCACTTTGGCGTTTCCTACCATGTAGGAGAGGATTACCTGATCCTTAAATTGGTAGAGTCCTTTATACTGAGCCCAGCTTCGGGAAAGCGGACCAAACCTCCGCTTGTCACGCGCCTGGAATCGGGGATCATCGAATCTTCCATTGGCTGGATTTGCCCAACCGGGCCCGACAGGATTTTCAAAATGTAGATCACCTACCGTTCTGGGCGAAATATTGTGTTTTCCATTAAAAAGAATCGCTTCCCAGTCTATAAAACCCTCACCTGTCCAAGCTCCTGCAACACGCATCAGGTCATGGTCAAACATCATCCAGGCCTTTCCTGCCGCCACTCCACCAGCACCCTGATCCAATCGAACAGCAATTCCTTTGTAAGCAAAGTTGGCATCAATTAGATTTTCGTCAGGTAGGGGCGCCGGACCTTTTGATCGCTCGCGTTCAGGGGCATCCTTGCCAACAACCTCATAGGTGTTGATCAGAAAGTTACCATAATCCATTTCGGCCCAGGGCTTGAATGCTTTTGGGGCAGGACCTCTGCTGCTTCCGGAAGGCAGACTTGCCAGATAGGACGAATCGATTTCAAAAAACTGCCCGGGATTTTTTTCCTTCATGAAAGTTTCTCTCAGATAATGGATGATGTCATATTTTTCCACAGGGGTGAGATGAACTTGCGGAGGCATCGAGCGATAGCCTCTGGTAAGGATTTGATAGATTGAATAGGGATCTTTCCCAATACCGAAAGTATCTTCCCAAAATTTAAAGGCAGTGGGAATAGATCCTGGTTGCTCCGGATTTCCATGGCAATTGAAGCAGACATTGTTGTAGATATGCTCGCCTGTGCGGAGGGATTCATCGTTTCGGTCTCCTAATGCAGTCAACAATCCCTGGTGATCAATGTCTTTTTCGTAGTCTGGTAAATCTGATTCCTGGAGAATAAAGGAGCCGGATTTGGCCATATTAGAATCCTGGGAATTGGGTTTACAGCTAAAATTCAGGATGGATGCAAGAAGAAAATAAACGCCAATTCGAATGCTATTCATTGCCATAACGTGGGTTGTTTCTGCATTTAAATTAATTATCATTTTCCAATCAATGGTTTAAAAAGCTTATGATTCTCATGGAAATGATAGAGTTAACGATAATAACACTTTATTTCTGGTTGTATTGAACAAGATTTGAGTCGTCTTTTCTAAGTAAAGGGAAATTTAATTCAAACAGGTTTGAAGTCATATATTGCTTAAAATTTATAGTATAAAATGCTGCTCGATATTATTCCCAAACTACCCATGCGTGATCCATTTCAAACAAAGGATTATTATGTAACGCAATTGGGATTTGAACTTATTGGAGATTATGGGGATTATCTGCTTTTGAGAAAAGAGGTAATCGAAATCCATTGTTTTGAATTCAAGGATCTCGATCCCAAAGAGAATTACGGACAAGTATATATCAGGTTGAGTGGTATTGATGCATTTTACCAGGAGTTGTTAGTTAGACATATAGCCATCCATCCAAATGGCCCATTAGAATTGAAACCATGGGGACAAAAAGAATTCGCCCTTCTTGATCCTGATAACAATCTGCTCACTTTTGGAGAAAGTAGTTAGTAATGTTTGAAAGATTTTGTAAATTTAAGTATGAAGGTAACGGAAGTTGAATATGTTTCAGGATTCACCATCAGGGTAACCTTTTCTGACGGTGTCTGTGGTATTATTAATCTTGAAGGATTAGTTACAAAGGGTGTTTTTAAAGGATTGGCAGACAAGGCTAAATTTGAAAAAGTATATAACACAGGATATTCCATTGCTTGGTCAGATGAGCTTGAAATTGATGCTTTGGCTCTATACATGGAAATTACAGGAAAACATTTTGGAGAAATTGTAGATCGAAGGTTTTCCTATGCCGCAGATTAGTTATTTTCTAGGCGTGATCATCAGTATGTTTTATAGAGATCACAATCCACCTCATTTTCATGCGTTTTATGGAGATTTTGAAGCGATTATTGATATAGAACGAAATGAAATTATTGGAGGCCATCTCCCACCAAGAGTATTAGGATTAGTTGCAGAATGGACAGCCCTTCATCAACAGGATTTAATGGAAAATTGGGAAAGGGCAAGAAATCATGAAACTTTGAATAAAATTGAGCCTTTAGTTTAGGCTGCGTTGGAAATTTACACAAACAAGAACCTGACCACTGTATAACCAATGAATAAAAGCATGACTATGAAAGTGGAGAATAGGAGTGACGTGCCATAACGGATTAGCGTGATAATTCTTCCGCCTCCGTAGAAGTTTTTCATCGCTTTGTAGCCGTAATAGAATATCCAGACTAAAACGGCCATGGCAATCCAGTGGACAAACCCCAGGGGTTTGATATCGCCAATGCTTTTTAGCACCATGTTCAGTGCTGTAGCCAGAAAACTGAACACATACAGGTGAATCACGAAAACGAGGTGCCCTACAAAACTGATTTCCTTCCTTCTGAAATACAATAGCTGCATGATCAGCGCCATAAAAGGAAGGGAGATGATCAGTAGCTTGGGAAAGCTGTGGATAAAATCATCAATGAAACTAAATACTGTTCCCGACTGATCTTTCTGAAACCGCTCATCGATTTTGAGTGACTGTTTGTTCAGGTAGCCTTCCATCCACCCATCTCTTTTCTCCTCCGGCAGTGAATCCTGGTACTTTTCATAGGACTTCACATCACTGAATCTGCTCAGGGTGCTATCATCTGAAAAGGAGATGTTTAAGGTGGAAGGAGTTTCGTTGGCGGACTGTCCGTCTAATTTAACCAACTCATTTTGATCGGGGAGTTTGACAAAAAACGCATAAAAGAGGTAGAAGAAAATAGCTGAAGTGAAGACGTACATTTGAACGGGAGGCAGATAAGCTGATCGTTTACCTTCCAGATACGCCTTCGAAAGATAACCGGGTCGGGTGATGAGCAGTTTAGCTGTTTCAAAGAATTTCCCGTCAAAATGGGTGAACATGTGAACGAAATCACCAATCAGGTCTTTGATGGTCAACACGGGACTCCTGTTGGGTTGTCCGCATTTCGGACAATAAACATCTGCTACCTCGGCTCCGCAGTTGAGGCAGTCTTTTTCCTTCCGGATATGTCTGATGGCGCTCATGGTTCAAAGATAATTCATCTTCATTTTAAAGCTGAAAGTACCCTGGCTATAAGGGCATCGAGCTGACTGTTTTCAATCCACCTCGCAACTACAACCAAGTCGTTTTCTCGGTCTACATAAATCATGTTGGTGCCATTACCGATATGGGCATAGGCTGATTCAGGCGCGGAGGGCAGGAATTTTTTGCTAGTATTGAGGAAGAAATTCATGAATCCATAACCGGGATTTGCCGGTGTTGGTTTGGTGGAAAGGTTGATCCAGCTGCTATCGATGAGCTGTTTTCCATCCCAGTTTCCTTTTCTGAGGGTGAGTAATCCAAACCTGGCCATGTCCATCGCATTGATGAACATCCCCCCGCCGAAATGTCCGCCACCACTCACCGATTGCACCAGTCTGCCATCCAGCACTATCCATGCCGGTCTGTAGCCTGTCCAATGCCAGCTGTTGCTTGCGCCGATGGGCTGCATGATCCTTTCGCGTAGCACTTCCGGTAGGGAGCGGTGCCAGACTGCAGTGGCTGCAAGCACCAGGGCATTCACGCGGGTGTCGTTGTATTTGTAGACGGAACCGGGCTCATTTCTTTTGCGGTTCAGCCATTCCTGTGGTTTGTCTCCCGGACGGTCTGCCCAGTCTGGTTTGCTCCAGAGTGTTCCTTCCCAGTCGCTTGTCTGCCGCAGCAGGTGGTCCCAGGTGATTTTACTGTTGTGGGGTGAACTAAACGGACTGATAAAATGTGGTTTACCCAGGTCTTCTGGTCTGCGGTATGTTTCCGGTTCATAGGGTTCTATCAGCTGCACCAGTTTGCCAACCGGCTGGTGGATATCCGGGATCAGTTTGTCCTGAACAGCCAGTCCAACCACTGTTGATACAAAACTTTTGGTGACACTGTGGGTCTGCTCGCTGTGGTCAACATCTCCACAGCTGGCTATAAGATATCCATTTTTGATGATGATGCCACTGGAGGCTTTTCGGGTGGCAAAGGGTCCCACACCATCACTGAAGGGCTCCTTGCTGAAATTATAGATCTGCGCCAGTTCCTGGTCTTTGGGCATGGTGGTTTCATGTTCCACAGCAAACTTCACAGCTTCAGCTAATTTCAGGCTATCCAGTCCAATAGCACCCGCAGGTCGGCTTTCCCAATGACCTGCAGCGGGGTAATAGGGTTTGGGAGCTGTTGTTTTTTTCTGTGCGTATAACTGCCCTGCAGTCATGCAGACTAAAATGAACCATATCCTTTTCATGGGCTTGAAGTTCGTCCTTTTTTACTAAATTGAACTCCAACAAACCCCTTAAACCAACGATATGTCAGCCATCAGAATCATTTTGTTTGTATGTTTCACTGCATTATTCCAGTTTGTACAGGCACAGGATGCCGCTACAGAGGCCTGGGAATCCATGTTCAACGGCAAAGACCTCAGCAAGTGGAAGCCTAAAATCAGGAACCATCCGGCAGGTGAAAACTATGGCAATACTTTCCGTGTGGAAGAGGGCAAGCTGGTAGTACGTTATGATGCCTACGAGAAATTTGATGAGCGGTTCGGACACCTTTTTTATTATAAACCATTCAATTATTATCGTATCCGATTGGAATACCGTTTCGTGGGAGATCAGGCGGTTAATGGTCCGGGTTGGGCTACGCGCAACAGCGGTATCATGGTGCACGGACAAACACCGGAGAGCATGGGCCGCGACCAGGATTTTCCGGTAAGTATTGAAGTGCAATTGCTGGGTGGAGATGGAAAAAATAAACGCACAACCTGTAACCTCTGTACTCCCGGAACCAACGTGGAGATGAACGGCAAATTGTTTACACCGCATTGCATTAACTCCAAATCAGAAACCTATCATGGCGACCAGTGGGTGAGGGCAGAGGTGCTGGTGCTCGGTGATTCTGTTATCAAACATTACGCCAACAGCATGGAAGTATTGTCTTATGAAAAACCACAGATTGGTGGTGGGAATGTAAGCGGACAGGAAGCGAAGTGGGGGCTAAGCGGACAAATGCTGACAGGTGGCACCATTTCCTTGCAAAGCGAGAGTCATCCCGTTGAATTCAGGAACATTGAAATCCTTGACCTCGAGGGATGTATGGATCCGAAGGCCACCAATTTCAAATCTTATTACGTCAAATCAAAACCTGAGGATTGTCGGTATAAGAAGGGCAAGAAGTAAATGGTATTGTAGATAATTGTCTACATGCGTGTTCAATGTGAGAGCAGATATTTGCTTACCTATATCTGATATCATGAAAAAGCAAATTTTAGTAACCGACGACCATACAATCGTCAGAAAGGGTGTGGTCAGTTTATTGAAGGAGAATTTTCCTTTTTTTCAAACTGCGGAAGCGGAGACTGCTGCTGAAACAATCAGGTTTCTTAAACAGCATACCTATGATTTACTGATACTTGATCTGAATCTTCCGGATGCCAATGCAGAAAAAGTTATTTCACAGGTTAGGCAGGAAGCCATGAATACACCGATTATTGTCTTTTCCATGTTTCCTGTTAATGTAATGGAAAAGCCCATGCTCAAACTGGGAGTTTCAAAGTATGTCAATAAGGGTGACGACCTGAATAAGCTGCTCAGGGCTGTGGAAGAAATAGTGCTGGGAAGGGTTCATGTTGAAATGCCAGAAGAAAAGCAAATGCAGGGTGAAAGTCCATTTGCTGAATTATCGCCTAAAGAGCTTTCGGTAATGATGTCTTTATTTGATGGTAAATCAAACAAACAAATAGCCCATGACTTGGACTTAAGTGCGTCAACTGTTGCTACATACAAGCAACGCGTATTAGAGAAAACAAATACCAGCTCACTTACCGATTTGCTTAAAGTAGCAATGAAGTTTAATGTTTATAGTTTTTTGCAGCAAACCTGATGGTAAAGCTGGTGCCGGTATTTTCATTGGAAACCACGGTTACCTGGCCATTCAGCTGTGCAATCAGTTCCCTGCTGATCATGAGTCCCATTTTGTGATTCGCATTGATAGAAGGTGAAATCTCGTCAACATTACTGTGGTTGTTGATCAGGTTGATAATATTTTCTGGCAATCCTTTGCCTGAGTCTTCAATGATTATAATAAGCGTGTTGTAATCTTCAACAGTGCTGCTGACTTTAATCACACCATTTGAAGTGTATTTGTTTGCATTATCCAGCAGGT
This sequence comes from Chitinophaga pinensis, assembly GCA_945862385.1. Classification (GTDB taxonomy): domain Bacteria; phylum Bacteroidota; class Bacteroidia; order Chitinophagales; family Chitinophagaceae; genus Pollutibacter. The sequence continues at coordinate 277,195 of CAMAXV010000002.1, read as the reverse complement.
TTCTGATAATGATTTTGAGTCTGTCAGGATCAGTATTGAATCGGATGTCATTGGTTTTGTCGAAATAAAACAACTTATTGTTGTTGATGGCTGCAAAACTTTGGTAGAAGCTGGTCAATTCATTCATAAGGGCTGAAACATCAGTTTCCTGAAGTACAATATTTTCAGGGTTGGTCTGATTGCCGAGCCAGAACAGAAACTCATTGATAAAAGAAGATAGTTCGCTGCTTGATTTGGCAATGACCCGCATGGATTCTTTTTCAATTGTACTTTTTTGATTGAGCTGCTGGATACTGTATGTAGATAAAAAAGTTAAAGGTGATTTGAGATCATGCATCAGGATGCTGTACAATTTATTTTTGTACCGGTATTGTCTTTTCAGTTCTTTCTCTGAGGTGTTCAGTTTCGAGATATTTTCCTGGAGTGATTTTGTTTTTTCTTCGATGATGCCTTCCAGTTTCACTTGATTTTTCTTCAGTATGCGTGTTCTGATCAGTACAATCACATAGATCAAAAGTAGTGCGATGGAGAAGAAAATACTTTTAGCCCAGCCTGTTTCATACCAGTATGGTAACACCTTGAATGACGACAAGGTAATGGGCTGAAGTTTGTTTTTATTCCTAACCTCAAGGTGATATTCTCCTTTGGGTAACCTCGAAAATTCAAGTATTCTTGAAAGAGGTATTTTTTGCCAATTGCTATCCAGTTCCTTGACCCTGAACTCCGGTGCTGCATTTGAAGTAGTTGAGAGCATGGCTGCATCGATGAACAATTTTACAGATTGTGTTCCTGCAGGCACTTTGAAGGTTTTCGGATTCAGTACCATTGAATCATCGATGGTAATTTTTCCAATGGCAGTTTTAAGCGTTCTTGTTTTTTTAATCAGATCTGATTTGTTAAAGAGGAGTAGTCCGTCTGAACTGGGCAACACTATCTCTCGATTCGGAAAAATATCCGGATTGAGTCCGCCATTCAGTTCATTACATGGCAGGTCTGTTTCAACGGAGAGGATATGATCTGGTTGAGTGATTAGCTTTCCATCTATGTCGGGTTTGTTCCATGCAAATACCGCTTTGTTGCAAATTACCCAGAAGGCACTATCTTGATCGATAGACATCGATACAACGGCGCTTAATTGCGTAAATTCTTCAACTGGCGATGCATAAAGCGTGTTATGCTTAAGGAAGAAAACACCCTTGCCATAGCTTCCAATAGCCAGCATATTGTGCTGCAGTGGCATTGATTTTCTAACTGAAATTCCGGGGAGCAGATGTGCTGTGATTTTGAGGTTCGGATCAACAATGTACAGGCCATTGCTGGTGGATACATACATGTTTTTGTTTACCAAACAGAAATCATAGATGAGTTCTGTGTTCCGAGCTGTGAATAGTGTGTCACGCTTTTTTTTGTTGCTTTCATAATTGAAGATGGTATAGTGATTGGCGATAATGAAACGATTTTTATCAGGTTGTTCAACATCAACCATGAAGTCACTAAATGGAATTGAATCAGTTATCTTGTTTTGATCAGGTTCCAGTATCAGTATTTTATCATTGTTATGTTGATACCAGATCCGATTTTGCTGATCCGAGAAAATGAACAAGTCACGTATATTTTTTTGTGCTAATAAAGTAGTTTTCTCCTGATTGACCCTTTGATAGGCTATCCCCTTTTTTGTAGCTATTACATAGCTGTTGAGGATTTTATTGTACGCATAACTGCTGGTATAATTGTCAGGTGCAAGCTGCTTAACTTTATTGAAGCGGAGCAACAATACCCCATCTTTTATAGTTCCCAGATAGATATGATTGTTTTCTTCATCTTCACAAACAGAGTTGATAAAATCAATATTAGCAGGTTTATTGAATGAGCGCTTGATATTAACGGATGGCAGGCTGATTTTATAGACTTTTTTTTCATCTTCAAACCATATACTACGATCGTCTGTATTGGCAATGATATGTTTAGCATGATTAACCGAGAGTACTAACTTTTTAGTGATTTTCGCCTTGCTGAATTGTAAAACATAGAGTCCGTTTTCGGCAAAATAATACTGTACTCCATTTCTGTATATTAATCTGGCGGGATCGATATCCCCGATATTAAAATCAGGTAAAAAGCGGTTTTGCGTGTAGCTAAAGCAAAATTTTTTCTGTAAAATCAGTGTATCTGATTTAAAAAATAATAATGCTGATCCAATTAATGATTTTTTACTGTCTCCAAATACTTTTTTTAATCTTTTTTCATAACTGAGCAAATAGTTGTAATTGTTTAATACCAGTACATTTTGAACTTCGTTTTTCTTGACCAGCTGGCTGTTTTGAATGAAGTAAAAATCATTTTCCCCGGCCACAATCAATCTTTTGTTAGCCCTATCATCAAAGATTGACCGATACCTGTCTGAATTGAGTAAAGAAGTATTACTCGTTAAATGAACATTGGTATTGAAACCATCAAAACGGTAACAACCGAATTGTGTGATATTCCATAACATCCCTGCTTCATCCTTGGCCAGTCCTGCAACCGTATTCTGTAAAAGCTGATTGTTGAACCCCGCCGGTGTGAGGATGTATGATTCTGCTTTTTCCTGTCCATGAGATGAAAAATTTTGTAAGAGTAAGAGTACTGAAAGCGTCAGCCACTTGCCTGTAATGGAAGCTTTGCATAATATATTTTTTAGAAAATCCATCTTTATCATGATTTCATTTAAATCAAATTTAGGGGGAAATGCATGAATCAACATGCACCTAATCCTTTGAATATTAAATTATTGCTTGATCTGAGTCAAGGTTATTGGCCTATGGCTTTCAGATTTTTGGGAGGTATTCAGACACCAGAAAATGGTTTTGTAGATACATGTCTACAAAGTTTGATGATTGGTTTTTTCAATTTGCAGGGTATGGGTAAACCCTGGATAGGGATTTATTCAACTTAATCAACCAAAACAAAGTTTATGAAAACGTTTCTATCATCGCTGTTATTGCTTTTTGCAATAATAACAAAAGCACAATTCCTATTTGCGCCCGACAAGCCCGGTTAGAAGTTCTGGCTTTTAGGGCCGTCAATTTAGATTACCTACACTACAAAAGAAAGGATAGATTCTTCACTTAAATTTTTAAACGTGAAATTAACATTACGAAACTGTTGCCTCTTGCTGATAACGATGTTATTGGCCAGCTATGCCGGCATGGGGCTGGGACTTCTACCGGGAGTTACTTTTCCTATGCAGGCCACTCTCTTTGGGAGTACCGGAGATCAGCATTCAGCAACAACCAGAGATGGTGTTGCAAAACTGAATCAAGGGTCTTCATCAGTAAATGAAGCCAATTGGGCGCCACCTCCATTGGCGATTGGAGATGATTATCAAGGAGGCAAAATTGGATATATTTTGCAGCCCGGTGATCCTGGATATGATGCTAATGAAGTGAAGGGGTTGATTTTTGGACCAACTTTGGGAGCAGCTTGCACTTGGTCTGGTTCTTCCTTTTATAGCACTTCTGTAGGAAGCACTTCCGATGCCATTGGAAGTGGCGCTGCCAATACAGCGTTAATAGTTAACCAGAATGGAGCAGGTGATTATGCGGCGTATAGGGTTGACACTCTCACACTGGGTGGATATACCGACTGGTATCTAGGTAGTAGTGATGAACTATTGAAGATTTTGGGTGATACGAGTTTGGGTTTGGGAATGATGACTGAGTACTGGTCTTCTTCGCAATTAGCAGCACCAATTGGTAAGGCTATCTATTATCGAAATACATTTTCACCATGGGGCACAACTTTTATAGGCAAATCTAAAAGCTTAAATGCGCTTGTGTTGCCAGTGCGAAGCTTTATACAATCAACTTGTAATCCCACTAGTTCTTCAACAATTATTGCCGCCTGCGGCAGTTACACCTGGAACGGCCAAACCTATACCAGCAGTGGTACGTACACCTGGACTGGCACCAATGCCGCAGGATGTGATTCTACAGCGACATTGAAACTAGACATCATCAACAACAATGATTCATTGGTAGTTGGTGCAAGTATGTTTGGTGGTAAAATCGGGTATATTTTGCAAGCAGGAGATCCTGGATATGATGCTACTAAGATCAAGGGATTGGTTGTGGGAACGAACGATTTTAATGTCAAGCAATGGGCGATTGGCACTTATGAAAGTAACTGGACAAATGTTACAGGCAGAAGTCTGGGGTCTGGAGCTGCCAATACTACAACGTTAGTTAGTCTCATGGGACCAGGTAACTATTATGCATATGCTTTCGATACACTTAAGTTGGGCGGTTATACCGATTGGTTCTTACCTAGTTCAGGAGAATTATCAAAGATTCTGCCAAATTACCAAGCATTGGGCATTCAATATAATAATTACATGTTCTACTCTGGAACGCCAAGCTATTTATCATCTACAGATCATGTGGATACCACTAATCAAAATCCTTCCTCGATAGCATTATTCAGTTTCCGTAGCACTGGATTGGATTCAAGCGGTTCAATGGCGAAAAACACTATCATGACAGGTTACGCCCGTCCCGTTCGCAGTTTTGAAGTAACGCCATGTGTTCCCCCTTGCAACCCCACTACTTCATTCACTGCAGTTGCCGCTTGTAAAAATTACACCTGGAACGGCCAAACCTATACCAGCAGCGGTTCGTATACCTGGACTGGCACTAATGCAGCAGGATGTGATTCTACTGCGACGTTGAAACTGGACATCATCAACAACAATGATTCATTGGTAGTTGGTGCAAGTATGTTTGGTGGTAAAATCGGGTATATTTTGCAAGCAGGTGATCCTGGATATGATGCAACTAAGATTAAGGGATTGGTTGTGGGTGCTGCAGACTTCCTCAATGGATTTTGGGCGACTGCAAATTATTTGAGTGTATCTACTAATGTGACTGATAGTGGTTTTGGTAAAGGAGCTGCCAATACTGCTGCCTTGGTAAATCTGATGGGTAATCCTAATAACAGTCCAAATTCATATTTGTATTCAGCCTATATTACGGATACTCTGACTTTGGCAGGCTACACTGATTGGTATCTGCCCAGTAGTGTTGAATTAGAGAGAATATTTCGTAATGCTCAGTACCTTGATGTTGTTAACTATCTACCTTATGTCAGCTCAACAGAAATAAATTCGAATCAAGTAAATGGGATGATTTACGCTTTAGGCGTGTCACAATCCACGACTAATAATAAAGATGACCTCTACAATATTACACGTCCCGTTCGCAGTTTTGAAGTAACGCCATGTGTTCCCCCTTGCAACCCCACTACTTCATTCACTGCAGTTGCCGCTTGTAAAAATTACACCTGGAATGGTCAGACCTATACCAGCAGCGGAACCTACACATGGACTGGCATCAATGCAGGTGGATGTGATTCTACTGCGACGTTGAAACTGGACATCATCAACAACAATGATTCATTGGTAGTTGGTGCAAGTATGTTTGGTGGTAAAATCGGGTATATTTTGCAAGCAGGAGATCCTGGATATGATGCCACGAAGATCAAGGGATTGGTTGTGGGAGCAGAAGATTATTTAAATAAACCCTGGGGCCTTGCATATAATGTCACCGGTGTTGTTGATTCAACTTTAGGAGCTGGATCTGCCAATACAGCAGCATTGGCAAGAATAATAGGCCCTGGCAACTATGCCGCTTATACATTTGATACGCTCAGTTCTGGAGGCTATGCTGACTGGTATTTACCGAGTAGAGATGAAATGGTGAAAATCATGGCTAACTATGCAATTTTGAATATACAATACATTACAAATTCAACCTATTATTATCAAACATCTTCTGAAATAGATTTTATATCAAACTATATCGTTGCTTATTTAGGCCCCCTTTATGGTTCTATGGTAAATGCTGCACCATCATCTAAAACAATGAATAATCGTGCCCGCCCTGTGCGAAGCTTTGAGGTAACGCCTTGTGTAGTATTGCCACCTTCAACTCCTGCAGATGTGGTGGTTATTCCAACCATCACAGGTGGTGTGGTGAATTTCACAGCACCTGCCAATGATGGCGGAGCAGCAATCACGAACTATGAATATTCTATAGATAACGGGGCCAACTGGGTAACCCCATCGCCTGCGGTTACTTCCGGGTCATTGACCATCAGCGGACTGGCAAGTTGTACCGATTATCAGGTGAAGATTCGTGCGGTGAATGCAGCAGGAATCGGAACTGAAACATCGGCTGTAACGCTATCTACGAGGGAATCTAAACTACCTGGTGATGCTTGGATTAAAAGTTATATGGGTACATCCATTTCCTGGAATGGTATTGCATATGGTAATGGCACATTTGTTACCGTTGCAAGAAGTCCCTATCCTAGCCGGCGTGTTGCAACCAGCCCAGATGGTGTTAATTGGACTGAAGGAAATGTTGGCGTATTTAATGATGGGAGGAATTGGCAAGATGTTGCCTATGGTAATGGTCTTTTTGTAGCCGTAGCATCAAGTGCTGGAACAGGCAATAGGGTAATGACGAGCCCTGATGGTATCACTTGGACGGACAGAAGCTCTGCTGCAGATAATAACTGGTCTTCAGTAACCTACGGTAACGGCTTGTTTGTTGCAGTAGCCACCAGTGGAACAGGTAACAGGGTAATGACCAGTCCGGATGGCATCAATTGGTCTGCCCGTTCTTCAGCAGCAGATATTTTCTGGTATGATGTTACCTATGGTAATGGGTTATTTGTAGCTGTAGCGGCATATTCAGGTAGTGGAAATCGGGTAATGACAAGTCCGGATGGCATCAACTGGACCTCCAGAACTTCATCGGACGATTATGAATGGGTATCTGTAACCTATGGAAATGGTTTGTTTGTGGCGGTAAGCCAAAACGCAGCACAAAATAAAGTAATGACAAGTGCTGATGGTATCAATTGGACTTCAAGCACCACGTTGGCTAAATCCTGGAGGCATATTTCATTTGGTGGTGGTAAGTTTGTTGTTATTGCAGGTAGTGGTTCAACTGAGGATATCATGACCAGCCCTGATGGTATTAACTGGACCGCCATTACCACAGAAGAGTATAGTGACTTAGTCGCAGTTGTTTATGCAAATGAAAAGTTTGTTATAGCCAGCTCAATTGGTGATGTTTATACCAGCACTTTCACAGTTTCTGCCGACGCACCAGTGATTGATTCAATAAATGTTGCGACTGATTCTTTATCAGTCAGCTTCATCCAAACCCTGCCAACACTGGCTTCAGCCGTTACAGGTTATGAATACTCGGTAGACAATGGTGCAAACTGGATAGCCAAATCAGCTGCTGATACAACCAGTCCTTTACGCATCGGTGGATTGGCAAAGGGGTATCCTTATCAGGTGAAACTCCGTGCACTTAACATTGGTGGTACTTCTTGCGAATCAGCCATGGTGAATTTCTGTTTGCCGGCCACTTCGAGTGATACGGTAGATGTGTGCAGTAGCTATACTTGGAATGGTCAAACTTATACTGCAAGTGGTGTTTATGCTGATACTCTTGTAAGTAAAGGTGGTTGCGATTCTATTGCTACCCTGCACCTGACCATTAGGCCAAATCCAACTTCACCGACCAACCTGGTGGCAACGCCTATCAATGAAGGTGTCATGATTCAATTTACAGCACCTGCAGGTAGCAGCAGTTATACCACCTATGAATATTCCATAAACAATGGATCTAGCTGGATTATACCGGATACGGCAATTTCAGCATCTCCGGTGATCATCAGTGGACTAACCAATTGCAATGACTATTTGGTGAAGATTCGTGCGGTGACTTCTTGTAGTACAAGTGATGCTTCTGAATCATTAGCTGTAACCCCAAGACCAGCCAATGTTCCGGGTATTGACTGGGTGATGAGCCCTTATCAGGCAAATCCCAGTTATTCGGAATTTTATAAAATCGTATATGGTAACGGTATTTATGTAGCAACCAGTCAAGATTATACCAACAACCCAGTAGTTACCAGTACCGATGGAATAAATTGGAGCCCAAGCTCTCCCGGCACTACCTTAGGGCTGTATGCCATAACTTTTGACGGCAACAGATTTGTAGGCTTAACAGGTGAAAACTCCGGTAATAAGATCGCCATCAGTCAGGATGGAATTAACTGGACAGTATCCGATCTGAATGTCACTTTCAAAGCAAGTAGCATCACCTATGGTAATGGCATGTATGTTGCCGTATCGAATAGGGGAGTAGGTGATCAAATCATGAGCAGCCCGGATGCATTGAACTGGACCATTCGCACTTCACCCACAACCAATTATTTCGGTTCTGTAACCTGGGGGAATGGATTATTTGTTGCGTTATCAAATACAGGAACCAGCCGTATCATCACTAGCCCGGATGGTATCAACTGGACCGCTCAAGTTGCACCAACGACCAGTAGTTTTGGGAAACTCATTTTCGGCAATGGTATTTTTATGGCCAGTTCCTTTAATGGAGGCACCAATAGCATTATGACTTCACCGGATGGCATCAATTGGTCTTTGCAAACAACGCCAAGAACTGCAACATCCATCGCGTATGGCAATAATCTTTTTGTAGCAGTGGGAAATAGTGGATCCGGAAACCGTGTAATGACCAGTCCCGATGGCATTAACTGGACCCAGGGAAAATCTGCAGGAGATTATAATTGGACCGATGTGGCTTATGGTGATGGCAAATTTGTGGCTTTGTCTTTGTTTGGTCCGAATGTCTCGATGGTCAGTACCTTCTCCCCAGCAGCTGATGCACCAATCATCGATTCAGTTTCTGTAATCAACCTCGATTCCGTAACGGTTCATTTCAGTCAGACCAAACCTGATTTGGCTTCAGCAGTCACTAATTATGAGTACTCTCTTGACAATGGCTCCAATTGGTCGGCTATTAGTCCAGCCAATGCGGTTAGTCCATTGGGTCTCAAAGGATTCAGTCCCGGAGTTACCTACCAAACCAAAATAAGAGCCATCAACAGTGCTGGAGCTTCCTGCGAATCCAATGCAGTGGCAGTAAGTGTTTGTGCACCTACCAGCTCCGTGGATTCTGTAACGGCCTGTGATTCTTATGTATGGCATGATAGTACCTACACAAGCTCTACCAATTCCGCTACTTGGGTTACTACCAATGCCAATGGTTGCGATAGCACCATTACTCTTATACTCACTATCACGCCTAAACTAAAATGGTTTAAGGATAATGATGGAGATGGCTTCGGTGCACCTACCGATTCTACTTATGCCTGTACGCAACCCAATGGTTATGTTGCTAACAATACCGATTGTAACGATGGCGACAAAAAAACCAGTCCGAATAAGTATTGGTACAAAGACAAAGATGGCGATGGTCATGGTAGTAAAAGGCCTGAAGACAGGAAACAATCATGTGAAAAGCCTAAGAGAGATGATGATAAACTTTTTGTTCCTGGTGACTATGTTGATAATGACCTGGATTGTAATGATGATGATTCAACGATCAATGGAAATACAATCTGGTATAAGGATGTAGATAGCGACGGCTATGGTACTGGCGATACACTCATGGTCTGCGAGCAGCCAACTGGCTACCGCCTGTTGAAAGATATGATTGCTGCCACTGGTGACTGTGATGATACGAATGCCACTATTTATCCGAATTCAAGCACAGCTGCAACATCTATCTTGGCCTCATCAACATCGGTAACTGTGGGTGGAAGCATTACCCTGTCGGTCAATGGTGGTTCACTGGGTGCCAGCGATACCTGGAAATGGTATACGGGATCATGTGGTGGAACGGCCATTGGTTCGGGAACATCGATTGTGGTATCACCAGCTGTTACCACTATCTATTACCTGCGTGCAGAGGGTTGTACCAATACGAATTGTGTATCTGTTACAATTACTGCGTGCGGACCAACAGGTGTAAAATCCAATGCGGCAAACAATACAATATGTTCAGGAACAAGCACCACGCTTACTGTACAGGGTGTATTAGCTGGAGCAGCGAGCTGGAAATGGTATAAAAATGCCTGTGGTTATGATGAATCAAGAAGTGATAATGAAGGAGCAATCGGCACCGGCGCATCACTGAAAGTGTCACCAACTTCAACTACTACCTATTATGTAAGGTCTGAAGGTGGCATCTGTGGCAAAACCAGCTGTAAATCGATTACGATTACGGTTAATCCAAAGCCAGCGAAGCCGGTTTCTATGACTGTTCCAGCCAAGATTTGTAAGCAGGCAACGATACAACTGACCGTGGGTGCGGTAAATAGTGCCACATCATACAAATGGACTGTTCCCAAGGGTTGGAGCATTGTTTCTGGTCAGGGTACAAGAACAGTGGTTGTGAAGACGGGTACAGCATCAGCAGTTGTCAAAGTTGCAGCAGTGAACAGTTGTGGATCAAGTGCAGTGTACACTAAGCGCATCACGCTGGGCAATTGCAAAGCCAATTCATCAGCGGTGTTGGTAACAAGTGCCATCAGGCCTGTAGCCGGTGGAGAAGTTGACACGGATGCAGCGCTGAATATCCAGACCTATCCCAACCCCAGTACGAACTACTTTACCGTAAGGAATAACAATTCATTTGTTATCCAGCTGCGAATGGTTCAAGCAAGTGGTCAGGTGGTGGAAGCCTTCAGCCAGGTTCAACCCGGAGCTGCGGTAGAGTTTGGTGCACGCTACAGACCAGGCATCTACCTGGTGGAAGCTACCGGAAACGGACTAAAGACCACTAAAAAGGTAATAAAGCATTAGAGTTAGCAATCAGGTGAAAAACACAAGGGCTGTCTCGTCATGAGGCAGCCCTTTTTTTGTGGTGGTCTACACCATAGATTTGAAAGCGCGACTATGTTTCACTCTTTCATTAGATTTGATTGTAATTCATCGTCAAGTACAAAACCCTTTATAATGAATTCCCTGAGGGTCTTGGTGGCCTAAATCCTGAATTGGGTGGCTTGACGACTGTTCACACGATACCCAACTGCGATTATAGCATCAAGATTATAGAATGCAGTAATATAGTTCTTTCCATCGGCGGCAGTTGTTTCCATTTTGGAAATAACTGAACTCTCCTGTAATTCACCCGTTTCAAAGATGTTTTTAAGATGCTTACTAATAGCAGGAATCTCTACACCAAATAACTCCGCCATCCTCTTTTGAGTAAGCCAAAAAGTTTCATCCGAATAGTTTACTTCCACTCGCACATTCCCGTCGGGTGAGTTGTATAAAATGATATCTGAAAAATTACTTGATGCCATATATTTTAAATGAAATTGCTAATTAATTTATCTTAGCGCTAATAAAATTAGCAAATATAATAAGATGACTGCTCCCAAAAAAAAGATAGGCTCTGGCCAGGAAGGGAATTATTCATGTTCTCAAGAACCCAACACGATAAAGTTAACTATCATTGTAGAATGATTGGAATTGCTCTTTCATTTTTCCTGATGGTTTTTTCCAACTCATGCAGTAAGGCCAATCCTTCAGACATAAACAAGGCTGAACATGATGCAAACAAAGTGATGGTTCCAATTGGAGGCAATAGCTGGACGACCAACGGAGGCAGTATCAGCAATAACGGTTTGAAAGGATGGGAGTCAAGTGCAACTACTGTAATTTCCTATATCTGGCTGGCCAATAAAGGTGTGCTGAATTTATCCATCAACATGAATCCAGCCGGTAAAAGTACCATCAGGGTTACCATTCAAGGCGTTTCAAAAAATGTCATAGCAGCGGGTAATGCGGAAACGGAATTTTTTGCAGGAAAATGGGATGCAGTTGAACCTGGTTATGTTGCCATTGAACTCAGTGGCATCAGCAAAACCGGAGTTAGTTTCGGAACAGTATCTTCTTATGTTATCAGCGGATCAGCTGTGACTGCTGAAACAGCTTTCGTAAAAGACAATACAGACAATTATTTTTACTGGGGCCGCCGTGGACCATCGGTACACCTCAATTACACCATCCCGTCAACTGATATTACCACCTTTTACAGTGAGATCACCGTACCAGAAGGTAACGATGTCATTGGCTCCTATTTTATGGCCAATGGTTTCGCCGAAGGCTATTTCGGTATCCAGGTTAACTCAGCTACTGAACGCCGTATATTGTTTTCCGCATGGAGTCCTTATGCTACAGATAATCCGGCCAGTATTCCTCCTGAATTCAAGATCACGATGTTGAAGAAAGGGAACAATGTCTATACCGGAGAGTTTGGTAATGAAGGAGCAGGCGGACAAAGCTACTTTGTCTATCCTTGGAAGGCAGGTAACACGTATAAGTTCCTGCTGCGCGGAGAACCGCAGACAGACAATTCAACCATTTATACGGCTTATTTTTTTGCACCCGAAGAGCAAAAATGGCTACTCATTGCAAGCTTTAAAAGACCTGCAACCAATACCTACCTGAAGCGCTTGCATTCTTTTCTGGAAAACTTCATGCCCGGGACAGGTAACCAACAACGCATGGCGCTTTACGGAAATGCCTGGGTGATGGATAAAAGCGGAATATGGACTGCTATAAATGCAGCCAGGTTTACAGCAGATCAAACAGCCCGAAAGCGCTTCAGACTCGACTATGCAGGTGGAACCCAGGGGAATGCATTCTTCTTAAAGAACTGTGGATTTTTTGTTCCTTCAACACCGATCGACAGTCAGTTTAACATCGAGAAACCCGCACAACACCCGGTGATTGATTTTACGAAACTGCAGTGAGTGGTTACATTTATTTTCAAACACTTCAATCAGCATTAATTTCACATCGATGGAAAAGATAGAAGATAGCGTAATCAGTCAAACTCAAAACTGGATCCGGGAAGTTGTGATCGGATTAAATTTTTGTCCCTTTGCCCGCAAACCTTTTACAGATGAGCGAATTGCATACAGGGTGGAGGAAACTGAAGATCTAGAAACGGCTTTATCTTCTTTCCGGGATTATTGTCTCTTTTTGGATGAACATGCGGAGGTCGAAACTGCCTTATTGATTTTGTCAAATGGATTTTCCGATTTCGACGATTATCTTGACCTGGTGGAAGCTGCAGAGGAATGGATTGAGGATGAAGGATATGAGGGTGTATACCAGGTTGCCAGCTTTCATCCTGATTATCTTTTTGCAGGATCTGATGATAGTGATCCTGCCAATTACACCAACCGGTCGCCCTATCCCATGCTCCATATTCTGCGCGAGGATTTACTCGAAATCGCCATCGATAAACATCCCGACACAGCTTCCATTCCGGATCAGAATATTGCCAAAGCAAGATCACTCGGACTGGAGTATTTCAGGAACTTTAATTACTTTACGAGATAAATAAGCATACAATGAAGCATAACTTACTCGGACTGGCTATGTTGTTGAGCATGGCAGTTTCTGCGCAACAGCGTCAGGCTGCAGCGCCTGCGGCACCTGCATCTGCAACTCCTGCGGCTGAAATGAAACAGCCTGCTGGCAACAACAATATTCCTTTCAATCCCGACCAGCAAATTACAGCTGAACATGAAGCTACCATCAAAGGTGTGAAAGTGCCTTATAAAACGGTTACAGGCATGTTGCCGGTATGGGATGCTGATGGCAAAGCACAGGCTGGCGTTTTCTTCACCTATTATGAGCGTTCAGATGTGAAAGACAGGGCTGCGCGTCCATTGCTGATCTCTTTCAATGGTGGTCCGGGTACGGCTTCACTGTGGATGGAACTGGGCTATACCGGTCCGCGTATCCTCAACATCGATGATGAAGGATATCCTGTTCAACCTTATGGTCTCAGAGACAATCCTTATTCCGTGCTCGACGTAGCTGATATCGTTTATGTTGATCCCGTCAATACTGGTTTCTCCCGTCCGGTTAGCAAGGATGTTCCGCTCTCCCGTTTTTTTGGCGTGAATGCAGACATCAAATACCTGGCAGAATGGATAAACACTTTCGTTTCCCGCACGAACCGCTGGGCTTCCCCCAAATACCTCATTGGAGAGAGTTACGGAACAGGTCGTGTATCCGGACTCGCACTGGAACTCCAGCAATCGCACTGGATGTTCATCAATGGCGTGATCCTCGTTTCTCCCACCACACTGGGTATTGAACGCGACGGACCACTGGCATCGGCATTGAAACTTCCTTACTATGCAGCAACAGCATGGTACCACAAGAAATTACCAGCCGACCTGCAATCGAAAGACCTCACAGCCATGTTGCCTGAAGTGGAGAAGTTTACGGTGGATGAACTCGTTCCGGCACTTACAAAAGGTGGATTCCTGGATGAGGCAACCCGTAAAACTATGGCTGCCAAAATTGCCCGTTATGCAGGTATCAGTGAAAAAGTGGTATTGCAAAACAACCTTGATGTGGCCATGCCTCTGTTCTGGAAGGAATTGATGCGTGAAGATGGATTTACAGTTGGCCGACTCGATTCCAGATACAAGGGCATCGACAGAAGAGATGGTGGTGAACAGCCTGATTTCAATGCAGAACTGCTTTCCTGGGAGCACTCCTTCACCCCTGCCATTAATATTTACCTGCGTGAAGAACTGAAGTACAAAACCGACCTGAAGTATTATGTGTTTGGTCCGGTGCAACCATGGGATAGAACCGGTGACCAGACTGGTGAGAACCTCCGCAAGGCCATGGCACAGAATCCTTACCTGAATGTGTTGATACAATCCGGCTATTACGATGGTGCCTGCGATTATTTCAATGCCAAATACAGCATGTGGCAACTCGATCCAAGCGGTAAGATGAAAGACAGGTTGTCTTGGGAAGGCTACCGCAGCGGACACATGATGTACCTGCGCAGGCCTGATCTGGAAACCAGCAACCAGAGTCTCAGAGACTTTATCAAAAAGACTTTACCCAAACCCGGACAGCCAGCGAAATATTAGGATTTAAACTTTCTCCCTGCTGATATTGGCTTCATTGATTTTTTCAGACGGATTCATGATCCACGTGAGCATGGATCCGTCTTTTTGCATTTCTACCACCCTGAAACCACGGTAGCTGGTGCCCCAGTTGCCCCCTACGTGGCTGTCGAACAAATAAGGTATGCCATCCTGCCACTTGATGCCATCCTGATCATGCTCATGACCATGGAAAACGGCACGGAGGTTTTTTTGCTTTTTCACCTGTTCCTGAAATGGCGTCGATTCAATCGCATGCTTTGTCCACTTGATGGGCGGTATGTGGATGAACAACAGGATATGTTTTGCTTTACTGTGCTTGTTGAATTGGGCCTCCAACCAATTCAAGTCCGGAGGAAGGTATTTCCCTGTTTCGTTGGAAGTTGTGGCAAAGAGTAAAACCGTATCCCCTTTTACAATATCAAAGTTGATGGGTTGTTCCCAGGCCTTTACCCATTGCTCTTTTGTTGCGAGATCATGATTTCCCTGTGTAACATAGTATGGGAATGAAACGGTATCTACTTTTTTTCGCAGTTCTCCGAAAAAGCTGATGTCATCATGTACCAAATCTCCGTTGAATACGCCGAAGTCAAATGCCTGCTCTTCATGCATGCCTTTGATGTGGTCAAGGGCTGTGTCTGTCATGGCTGCATATTCAGTTTTAGGCTGACCGTAATGCAGATCAGAGGCAATCACAAAACGCAACATAGGCTTGCGGTTGTTCATCCCGGGCAGTTCGGCACCCATGATGGATTTCCCGTTCAGCAGTAAAGCCAGTGTAGAGAGATTCTGAACAAAATGACGACGATTCATGGAGAATAAATTTGAAGTAGGAATTTAATACTTTAAAATTAGCAAGTACCTTTCACTATCTGTAGATTCAAATAAAATCTTTTTATGAAGTTATTGTCTGTTATACTGGCTTTGGTGATTTCGGTTACACTTCAGTCGCAGGACAATGGAACTTTATTCCTGCCCAAGGGAAAGCTCATTATCATCGGCGGTGGAGATATTCCCGATACACTTTTCAATCTTTTTGCGTCCTCCATCGGAGGAAAAGATCAACCTATTGTGGTGATTCCTACCGCCACAAGTGATGATGCATATATCCAGGAAGGCGGACACCTGAAAAAGTTTTCTACCCGCGGTTTCAGCAACCTCCATACCATCCATACCCGTGATAAAAAGAAGGCTGATGATCCTGCCCTGATTGCTTTGATGCGGAAGGCAAAAGGGTTGTATTTTGGGGGAGGTGATCAGGATCTGATTGCACAGGTTTATGCCAACACGCAACTACATAGGGAGATGTTTGCCCTGCTCGAAAGAGGAGGGGTCATCATGGGCACTTCCGCAGGCGCCACCATCATGGGCTCGGTGCTTATCGGCGGCGATCACCGAGAAACACCGCATTTAAAAACTTCTTTTGCTGTAGGATTATCTTTCCTAAAGCATACTGCCATCGACCAGCATGTACTGGTGCGGAACCGTCAGTTCGACCTGATTCCAGTGTTGGAAGCACATCCCGGTGTGCTGGGAATTGCTATTGATGAGTCGACTGCCGCTGTGGTGACAGGGAACAGCCTTTCTGTGGCTGGGAAGTCGTATGTAATGGTACATGACCAAAACGACTGGAAAACGCAGCTAAGCGACTGGAAACGGGTCTACAGGCCATTCAGAATGATGCAGGAAGGGATGGTTTACGACTTGAAGACAGGTAAGTTGAAAAATAACCCGTTAATTGATTGATTTTTTTAATAACTCAACACCCTAAGCTTTAACAAAACTATGTTATGGCAGCAAATCGTTAACCCGTTGGAAGCGGTTAATTTTGCTGACAAAATCATCCCATGAAACACTTTCTTGCAATATTGTTTTTAGCATTCATATCACTGCAACTCCCGGCTCAGCAACTGAAATCACTGGTAAATAAAGCCAAACAGGCTGCAGGAATCAATACAACAGATGGTGGTCAGTCTGACGTTGGTGCAGGACTTAAAGAAGCCCTTGCCAAAGGTGTTGAAAAAGGCGTTACACAACTGTCGGCTGAAAACGGATTCTTCGGCAATACACTTTATAAGGTGGTTATGCCGCCGGAAGCACAAAGGGTAGAGAAAGCCCTCCGTGGTATCGGACTGGGTGCCAAAGTTGATGAAGCTATTTTAACCATGAACAGGGGTGCGGAAGAAGCAGTGAAAAAGGCAGCACCCATTTTTGCAGATGCCATCAGGGGCATGGATATCAAGGACGCTATTTCCATTCTTCGTGGTGCAGACACTGCTGCCACAGGCTATCTCCGCAGCAATACAAGTAACTCTCTTACAACAGCATTCAGGCCGGTCATACAGGAATCTCTGGAAAAATCCGGCGCTGCAGGTCACTGGAATAACCTGATGACGGCTTACAACAAAGTGAGCTTCCAGAAGGTGAATACAGACCTCGCCGGCTATGTTACAGATAAAGCCCTGCAAGCGCTTTTTCTGCAGATTGCCGATCAGGAAAAACAGATCAGGAAAGATCCTGCTGCCCGGACTTCAGCTCTACTTAAAAAGGTTTTTGGCGGTAATTGATTAATTCATGATTGATTGTTGACTTTAAATTCCCCTCCTGCCCGAAGGGATAGGAGGGGCTCCGAGACTGCCAAAGGCAGGCGAGTGAGGGGTGGTTGGAAAACACAAATTTTGGAATGTTTAAATTACAACCACCCCGTCTTCCGGATCGCTTCGCTCCCGGAATCCACCCCTCCTGACCAGGAGGGGAACTTTTAAATTGCTCAATTGTAAAACATCTTAAAGTGCAAACATCTTCCTGATCGCCTGATAAACCGGTTCAGGTGTTTCCTCCATCGGAACATGACCTGAATGGGGAATCACCAGCAACTGACTGTTGGGAATGTCTTCTTTAAATCGGTAGGCATTCGAAACATCAATGAGTTGATCGTCTTCGCCCCAGATGATGAATGTGGGTGTGGTGATGGTTTTTATCCGGGTTGGTTCTGGCCTGGAAGGGTTTTTGAAAATATCAATGGTGGCCTTTCTGTTTCCCTCCCGCAGGAGCAGGTCGAAATAGCGGTCGATCAACTCATCGGTAATGATGGCATCATTGCTATAAACGTCTTCAATGCTTTTTCTGATCAGCGCTTTGGGTGTGAATTTAGACAACAACGTGCCCACTACGGGCATGGCAGCGAGTTTGAATCCGATATTTCCCTTTTCCTGCTTTTTGGGGTAACCTCCTGAATTGATCAGGATAAGCTGACTGATTTTTTCAGGCGTGAACAGGGCCTGGTGCCAGGCAATGCTTCCACCAAGTGAGTTTCCTGCGATAGCATATCGGGTGATGTTTAGCCTGATTAGAAATGAATCAATAACGCGGTTGTAAAAACCGAGGCTGTAATCTTGACCTGGGTTGGGTCCAGTTAATCCGAAAGCGGGTAAATCAAGTCGGATTATGCGTTTGGCTGGTGAAATTCGGTTCACGAGGCTGTCCCATGTATGTAGACTGGAAGAAGTTCCATGTATGAGCACCAGTGGTAAGCTATCGGAAGGATTGCCTTCATCCCTATAATGAATATGCATGCCCATCAGTGGCATGAACTGCGAGTTGCTACCGGCATATTTTTCTTTGAGTTTTTCAACCGGATTTTCACCCTGGTAAAAAATAATCAGGGTTATCAAAACAACAGCCGGCGTTAAAATGAATCTCAGGATTTTTCTTGTAGTAGTGATGTTCATGTCAGTTAATTTTTAAACGCCTCCAGTGCAATGGATGGTTTGCCATCAGTATTCCAGGCCCCGAGTCCGTACCCCTGCCAGTTGTTGTAAGCCTGAGGTTCCCAGTACAATACGCCAAGTCCTTTTTTATTGGACAACGCCCTGGTTTTGGTAATCAGATCGGTTAAGAATTGTTTGCATACCTGCGCTTGGTCTGCCGGCATCCCCACTTCCACCACCATCACTTCCTTTCCATACCGGTTGATTATATCATACATGTTATAAACGCATTGGTCTGTTTTGGTCTGCCAATCGCTAATCGATGGATAAAGCGACATGCCCGTCACATCCCATGTGGCACCATTGTTTTTAAGACCGTCGAAAATCCACTTGAATAAGCCGTTGTCATACCCATTGGAAATGTGCACAATCACTTTGGTGCCTGGAAATACTTCCTTCACAGCGCTGTAGCCTGTTTTTACCAGTGACGCAAATTGTGCCATGTTTTTGCTGGCCCTGCCATCTTCCCAAAGCATGCCATCATTGGTTTCATTGCCTACCTGCACCCATTCTGGCGTGACATTGTTGTTTTTAAGTGCTTTCAAAACAGAGAGGGTGTGGTTGCGCAGAGAATCATTGAGCAATGCAAATGAAATGTTCTTCCATTTTTCAGGTTTGTTCTGTTTTCCCGGATCTGCCCAATAGTCTGAATAATGAAAATCAATCAGGATGCGCATGCCTTTTTTACTGGCCCGCACAGCCTGTTTCACCACATCTTCCTGTCCGCACCAGCCATTGACCGGATTAACCCATACCCTGAACCGGATTGTATTCATACCCAATCCCTTCAGGATATCGATGCAGTCCTGCTCCTGTCCGTTGTTGTTGTAGAATTTGATGCCTTTGGATTCCATCTCACTCAGCCAGCCTATGTCTGCGCCCTTTGCAAAATAATCCGAAGTGGGCGGATTGTCTGTTGGTGTCTGCGCTTTGGTGCAGGAGAGAAATAGTAAAAAAACCAAAAATCTGCTCATTGTTTAAGATTTTAACTAAACCTGTTCAATCTCTACTTTTCCTTTGAGGATGGTGCGACTGACCTGAATCTGGTCATCAAAAATCACAATATCTGCATCCATTCCCGGAGCGAGTGTGCCAATCCTGTCATCGAGTTTCATGATTCTGGCGGGTGTATGGGTGATCATGCGGATCACATCTGTAAGTGGCACGCCTCCCATGTCGCGCATCACCCTCACAAGGCGGTCTGCAGTGGCCACGCTACCGGCAAACGAAGACCTGTCTGGCAACTTGGCTACGCCATCTTCAATGATCACTTTCAGTCCGTCTGATCTCCTGCCGAGGATGCTCTCTCCTTCCGGCAAGCCTGCACCGCGCATGGCATCGGTGATGAGGGCAATCCGGTCAGGACCCTTAATCTTGTAAATCAGTTTAAGCAGCGGGGGTGGCAGGTGCACCCCATCGGCAATGATCTCCACATCCAGTTCATCATGGAGGTATCCGGCTTCAATGACGCCGGCATACCGGAAGGCATTTTTCCTTGTTACGCCAGACATAGCCGAATAGAAATGGGTCAGCAACGTATAACCGTTTTCAAAGGCTTCCAGCGCTTCTTCGTAAATGGCATCAGTATGGGCCATGGAAGGGAGGATGCCCCTTTCGCAAAGTATCCTGCCAAATTCAATGGCTCCCTTGCGCTCCGGAGCTGCACTCCAGCGGCGAATCGACTGACTGTGTCCGAGGATTTCCAGGTATTCTTTTGGGTCAGGATCCCTGATATATCGGGGGTCCTGTGCACCCCGTTGATTCATCGAAAAATAAGGTCCTTCGAGATGGAGTCCAATGAAGGCTGCACCATATTTGTTTTGTGCATGTGCTTGCTCATAAATTTCCAGTGAATTCAGGATGCCCTGTTTGTCGGCCGTAAGGGTTGTGGGCATCATCGACGTGGTTCCATGAGCGGCATGCTTTTCGGCCACCTTTAAAAAGGCTTCTGTTGTTCCATCCATGAAATCATGGTCGCCTCCGCCGTGTACATGGATGTCTATGAAACCGGGAGAAACGTATTGCCCTTTTGCATCAATGATCCTTGCATCAGCAAAGTCTGCATCACCCTCAATTGCCGCAATAATCTTTCCATCTTCCACCAGCAGGGTGCCGTGAATGATGCTGTCGCGCAGGATGATCCTGCCATTGATGATTTTAATCCTGCTCATTTCCATCTCCTTACTTGATGTCCGTACACTGCATAGAAAACCAGGTAAATATAACAGGGGATAAGCACCCAATATGCCTGGCGTACATCCCAGCTGTCTGCCAGGTAGCCATAAATGAGGGGCATGATGGCATTGCCGCAGAGTCCCATGATCATGATGGAAGCACCAAGTTTGGTGAATTTGCCAAGTCCATCCAATGCGAGTGGCCAGATCCCTGCCCAAACGAGTGAATTGGCAAGACCAAGAGCCACGATAAACCAGGTGGAAATATCTGTCTGGTGTCCCAGCAGGCTGGTTTGTCCTTTGGCAAAGATGATCAGCAGCGTGAAAACCAGTCCGAGTGCAGTACAGAGGCGAAGGGCGTTAACCTGCCTGATGAACCTGGGAATGGCAATGATGCCTATGATGTAGCCACAAATGGTGGCAGCGAGTGTGTAAGACGGAAAGACTTTGGCTTCCATCAGTGGCATATCCATAGAGGTGGCATAGCCGATGACAGTATCGATAGAGACAACCTGTGTGCCCACATGCAGGAAAATGGCAACTGCACCAAGGATAAGGTGGGGGAAGTCAAAGATGCTTTTTTTACCGGCGTTGGCCGTGGCGAGTTCTTCTGATTCTTCTTCGGTATTGATTTCGGGTAGGGGGGAGAAGCGTACGAGCAGTCCGAGGACAAACAAGACGGATCCTACAAAGATATAAGGTACAATAACGCGACCAACCAATTCGTCGAGTGCTGCATCTTTCGCTGATTCAGTCATAGTGCCGAGTTGCGTAAACAGATCAGTATCCGTGGCTTTGAGGATGACGGCCGCGAATATCAGTGGGGCGAGGATGCCTGCTCCTTTGTTACAAATGCCCATGATGCTGATGCGCTGGGCTGCACTTTCCTGCGGACCCAACACGGTAATATAGGGGTTGGCGGCAGTTTGCAGAATGGCGAGTCCGGCACCAATGGTGAATAATCCCAGCAGGAAGATCTCGTAGGTCCTGGTCATGGCGGCAGGCACAAAAATGAAAGCACCAACAGACATGGCCCAGAAGCCTATCATCATCCCTTTTTTGAATCCCTGTTTCTTCAGTAAAAAGGATGCAGGCACCGACATCACAAAATAGGAGATGTAAAAGGCGAAGGTTACCAGGTAGGCCTTGAAATGCGTCAGTTCACAGGCTATTTTGAAATAGGGGATGAGGATGGCATTCACCCAGGATACAAATCCGAAGATGAAAAAGAGCATCCCGATGATGCAAATGGAAATGTTGGTTGACCGTTTCGAAAGGCTGGATGCACTGACAGCTGTCGCCATGATTTATGTTATTTTAAAATTAGATTCCACCACCCCGCCTCAACAAACTCACTTCGTTCATTTGTCTCGGCACCCCTCCTGTCCAGGAGGGGAGTATTTTGAGTTTTTAATAACACGACAAGTTCTTTTTTAATATTTTCCAACTGCTAGTAACGAAGCCGCAGCCTTATCCAGGTAAAGGCTGCAACTGGCGTGTTTCTGCAGGATGCTGGCTGGATGGAGGTTGCTGACGGGATTTTCGAGACAGGCTTTTGCTGCAGCAGCCTTCCGGGTATCCGGAACGGTGCAGATGATGTGTGCTGATTGCATGATTTGGTATACAGACATGCTGATGGCCTGTTTCGGCACATCATCCAGCGTGGCAAACCATCCTTCGCCCCATTGCTGCTTCCTGCAGGCTTCATCCAGATTTACTACAATGTATGGAGATGTGGTTTCAAAATCTGCGGGCGGATCATTGAAGGCGAGGTGTCCGTTTTCTCCAATCCCACAGAGACAAACATCAATGGGATGCTGCAGGATCAAAGCACCCAGCCTGGCGCATTCCGCTGCAGGATCAGCTTCGCCGTCTATCAGGTGAGTTGCTTTCAGCTGGGGGACATGATTAATAAATCTTTCTATCAAATATTTTCTGAAGCTGGCTTGGTGGGTGACAGGCAATCCGATGTATTCATCGAGGTGAAACATATTCACACAACTCCAGTCGATCTCCTTGTCCTGTAACAATTGCTGCAGGGTTTCGAACTGACTGGTTCCTGTAGCGAGGATGACATTGGCGGTGCCACGTTGAGCTA
This sequence comes from Chitinophaga pinensis, assembly GCA_945862385.1. Taxonomy (GTDB): domain Bacteria; phylum Bacteroidota; class Bacteroidia; order Chitinophagales; family Chitinophagaceae; genus Pollutibacter. The sequence goes on along the minus strand of CAMAXV010000002.1, from coordinate 254,303 downwards.
TGGCTTCCTTGATTTTCAGGGCTGCTTCATTTCCAGATGCTTTACCAATTGCAGGAGCATCTTCAAGTATGGTATATGGTATGGTTGACATCAGATTTTGAGGAATATTTTTTTGTTATAAAGAAAACGGAGAAAAACCCATTTCAGCAAGACGCTTGTCATGGCCAGGGCTACGGCATTGTAAGGATCACCAATCAGGTCGCCTACCCACTGGAATACTCCTTTGTTGGCATAAGACCAGCTGATGACCTTGCCAGACATGTAAATCAGGATGGAGTTCATGCCAATCACCCTAAAAAAGAAAGCCCATCGCTGGAAGCCCTTTACGTCTATGATCCAATAGAACAACGACATGAGCAGGAGGCTGAATCCAACTGTCTGCAATACAAAGGAACTCGACCACAGATTTTTGTTGATGGGGAAATCAAGGTTCCAGATTTGGGCAATAATCAAAGCCGCCAGACCAGCCAGCGCCATGTGCAGGGCCTTTTTAGCGGGAGACACTCCTGCTTTTCTCAGGTAATTGCCGGTGAGGATGCCTGCCAGTCCGGAACTGATTGCTGGGATATTGTTAAAAAAACCAACCGTATCGTGAATGCCCCTCGACAATTTGCCGGGTAACACAGTGCGATCGATGTAGGATGCAAAGTTGCCTGCTTCTGTCAGGTCTCCGATCGGGAAACCCGGTGCTGCCATGAATTTCAGGATGAGCCAATAGCCAATAAGCAATGACGCGAACCAGATGGCCTGAAACCTTTCTTTGGCGTAGAGGAAGATGATACTGGAGAACATGTAGGCGATACCAATCCTTCCCAGTACACTCATGAACCGAATGTCGCTGATCGGACGAATCTGCAGCCCGTTATTATAGATGACACCAAGCAGGAATAGGATCAATCCTCTTTTGATCACTTTTTGTAACAACTTTTTTTTCGCCGTGCCTTTTTCCATTGCTCCACCCAGTGAGAAGGTAGCCGCAATTCCCGTCACGAAGATGAATAGGGGGAAAATCAGGTCGTATGCAGAGAAGCCGTTCCAGTTGGGGTGTTCAAATTGTTCCGATAAGCTTTTCCAGAAAGGGGCATTCGTTGCCTTGGCCAAGGCGTGAAAGATTTCCTCTGCACCGATGATCCAGAACATGTCGAATCCCCGCAGGGCATCCAGTGATTGCAGTCTTTGATTCATGCTATCAAATCTTTGGCTCCCAGCCCTTTTCATATTCCCGGCTCCAGAGTTTCATGGCTTCCTTGTCGTTCAGAATCCTGCCGTTAGACGGATCAATCTTCAGCGCTCTGCCGGTTCTTTGGGAGATATTACCCAGCTGAACTAACAAGGTACTTTGGTGTCCGCTCAGGATATCAGAATTCAATGTTGCCCCTCTTTTGATAGCATCGAAGAAATTGCGGATGTGGAGGGCGTCGAGTTTCATACCCGGACCGGTTCTGTCAAGCGCATTGGCAGTGATATCGTTCTTCACTTCTTTCACCAGCTTGCTCTTGAGGTCGTATATCTTATAACTGTTGCCACTTTCAATAAGCAATGATCCTGTTTCACCATAGAAGATGACACCCACGCTGCTGCCTTCCGTGTTCTTGCCGTTGCACGACCTGCCTTCCCAGCTTATCAGGGTGTTGTTGGCAAACTCGAGGTCAATAACCTGTGTGTCTGGTGTTTCCCAATCGTCTTGGTAGCGGTAACGACCGCCAGCAGAAGTGACGCGTGTGGGATAGTCGACTCCCAGTCCCCAGCGGGCAAGGTCAACCATGTGCGTGCCGTTGTTCAGGGCTTCACCGGTTCCCCAATGCCAGAACCAATGCCAGTTATAATGGATCAGGTTGTCTTTGTATGCTTTTCTGGGTGCGGGTCCCTGCCAGAGCTCATAATTAAGCCAGGAGGGCACTTCAGTCGCTTTGCCCACACCGATGGATTCGCGGTTATTGGTATACCAGGTTTTGGCATAATAGGGGCGACCAATCACACCAGCTTTCAGCTCAGCGATGGCAGCCATCACATTGGGCCAGGAGCGGCGCTGGTTGCCCATTTGCAGGAGTTTGTTGTGTTTGGCAGCTGCCTTCACCAGCATTTCCCCTTCATTGGGATTGTGGCTACACGGCTTTTCCAGGTAAACGTGTTTACCTGCAGATACAGCCAAAAGAGCAGCAGGAGCATGCCAGTGGTCGGGTGCCGTAACAATCAGCAGATCGAGGTTTTTATCCTCCAGGGCCTTCCTGAAATCACCTTCTGCAATCGGTTTTTTTCCCTGTGTTTTTTCCACTGCAGCTACGCATTTGTCCATTGCCCTGTTGTCTACATCACAAACATGGGTCACTTCACATTCCTTTTGGGCTGCGAAATTGGTTGAAACCGACAGACCACGGCTGTTGACCCCCATCACGGCTGCGGTAATCTTTTCATTGGATCCAATGATGTTGCGGTACTGACTCGCTGAGAAACCGGGCAGGATGCCTCCAAATGCAAAGGCTGCTGAGGCTGCAGATGTTTTTTGAATGAAACTTCTTCTGGAACGGCTCATGACGGAAGGTTTAAGGATTGTATGATTTTAACGTGTTGTTTTATTAAGGAGCAAAAAACTCCCCTCCTGGCCAGGAGGGGTGCCGAGACAAATGAACGAAGTGAGTTTGTTGAGGCGGGGTGGTGGATATTAAAATCGGGAATTATTAAAATTTTAAATAGCATAACGCGATATGATTTTATTGGCTTTTTTGAGATGTGCTTCGTAAACTGCTTTCAATGTAATGGATTTGCCGCTATTGCGCTTGCTTTCATCAGCGGCTTCCATGAAGGTGTAGATTTCGAGTGTTTCTTTGGCACTAACAGGCAGGTTACCGGTTTTGAAAAAGACGATGATCCTGTCGAGGAGGTTATCATATCCCTTGTAAGGGCCCAGTGTTATGGGACCTTTTTCTCCATAGGCTGTGCCGCCATATTCATGCTTGCCGGTACGCGTACCGCGGAATGTCCCGATTCTGCCATCCTCCCAAACACCTACTACAATCTCCGTGCCCTCTGTTTGTGTACGGGTAAGCGTTTGACAGCCGGTGCCCATGACTGTGTATAATGTTTCTACGCCGTGAATGCCATACCAGAAGAGATCAGGGTGCGTGGGTTCGAGGGTAGCTGGACTGAAACAATCAGCTCCCAGGATTTTGCCTATTTTGCCAGCGGCTGCTTCCTGCGCGGAGTCCATGTAACGGAGTGAAGAGCTGGAGAAGAATGGAACCTTGAGTTTTTCAGATATGGTGTATAGGGCAATGGCATCTGTGAGCGTGCCGGCAACCGGCTTGTCGATGAACAGAGGTTTGCCAGCCTTCATCACTTCCAGTGCCTGTTGTAGGTGTGGCCGGCCATCGTTTGTTTCCAGCAGGATGAAATCCACTTTCTTCAGCAAATCAGCGATTGAGTCCACAATTTCCACACCCATCTTCTTCACTTCTTCGATATAACCGGGGACTCTCTTGGTAGATGATTCGATATCGGCGCTGCCTTTGGGATAAGCGGCTACTACGCGGAATCCTTTGTATTTTTCTGGCGGATTGCCTGTGTTCAATGCTTTGGTGAAGGCAATGCTGTGTGAAGTGTCCAGACCAATGATGCCAATCCTTCCTCCGTCAAGCAAATGCTGGGATGCCTGCACTGGTTGTATCAAACCTGATAATCCCAACGCCATTCCGGACATACCGGCATCGCGCATAAAGCGCCTGCGGTTATAATTTTTCATGAGCAATCGTTTGGTTGCCTCAGTAAGATAAAGTAAAAAAGACAAATTTCGTCAAATCAGTTTTGGTTTACCATGTCACAAACCAATCCTCAGATTGACCTCTGCTATCCTGAATCCCTTGCTTTTTACAAGCCTTGCTTCTTCAGATTGTTCCTTCAGCAATGGATTGGTATGGTTGAAATGAATGAACATGATCTTTTCTTTTTCTTTGGCGGGCAGTGCATCAAATAGCTGCATGCTTTCCTGCACAAAACTGGCTATTATCAGACAACACCATATCCTCATGTAATTTATTTTTAAGTTGTTAAAATAACATAAATTCCATTATGCTTATGGAGGGATTATCTGTCTTGAACATCTAATTCAATAGCATACATTCATAACAAACTTAAATCAACCACCATGAAACAGATGCTTTCAACTTTGTTTGCCTTCTTTGCACTCGCTTCTTCTCTCCAAGCCCAGCCTCCCGGTGGAGGTGATCCCGAAGCCATGAAAGCACGCATGAAAGAGCGTGTAAAACCCATGCTCATCGAGCAGGTAAAAGTTACAGATGCTGAAGCCGACAAAATCATCGATGCCAGCTTCGATTTTCAGATGAAATCCCGTCCCATCCGTATGGACCAGTCGCTTTCTGAAGAAGATAAAGCTAAAAAGATGAAAGAACTGGAAGCCGCGCGCGACAAGGCATATAAGGCGATACCTCTCACTGATGAAAAGATTGTGGCGGTCAATGCCTTTTATGACGAGATGAGAAAGCGCATGCAACAAGGTCGCGGACAATAAATTTTCAAAAAATATCCCAACAGCTTTCGGAATCCCCCCTTCCGCCGCGGTGGACAGGCCTCGCCAGGCTTGCCAGCCGAAGGATGGAGGGGATTTTTTTATGCATTGGTAGACACCATTTTAAATTAATGTTAACTTAGATAAAACTACACCACATGACCAGTCGCCGTTCTTTTCTGCAAACCCTTTCAGCTCCCGTTTGGGCACTGCCTTTTGTAACTCCTAGCAATGATGAGAAATATCATGAAGGAAAAGTGCTTCGGGTTGCTTTAATCGGACTTGGCAGCTATGCTTCCAGGGTGGCAGAAGCCATGAAAGATTCAAAAAGGGCTGTAGTTGCGGGATTGGTGAGTGGTACGCCTTCAAAATTGGTGAGTTGGGGTGCTAAATACAATGTCTCTGCGTCGAACTGTTACAATTATGAAACGGTTGATCAGATCAGAAATAATTCCGATATAGATGCTGTTTACATCATCACACCTAATGCCCTGCATAAGGATATGGCCATCCGCATGGCAAAAGCCGGAAAACATGTGATTGTGGAAAAACCGATGGCACTCAATGCCAAAGAGGCTGAGGAAATGGTCAATGCCTGTAAAAAGGCGGGTGTTCAATTGCTCGTTGGCTACCGCATGCATTTTGAACCCAAGACGCTGGAGATCATCAGGATGCGCAATGCAGGTGAGTTCGGAAACGTGAAGTTCTTTCAGGGATTGTGTGGTTTCAGGATTGGAGATCCGAAGCAGTGGCGCCTGAATAGAGCGCTTGCAGGTGGGGGCTCTATGATGGACATTGGCATCTATGCGGTTAATGGTGCACGGTACTTGATTGGTGAAGAACCTACATGGGTTACAGCGCAGGAAACCAAGACTGATTTTGTGAAGTTCGCTGAAGGAGTTGATGAAACCATTCAGTTTCAGCTGGGTTTTCCCTCAGGAGCAGTGGCATCCTGTTTGTCGACTTACAGCATGAATAACCTCGACCGGTTTTTCCTCAATGGAGAGAAAGGTTTTGCGGAGTTACAACCCTCAACAGGATATGGCCCAATCAAAGGCAGAACGAACAAAGGGGAGTTGCAATTCCCGCACATAACTCACCAAACCATACAAATGGATGAATTTGCAGCCATATTGCTGGATGGCAAAAAGCCATTAGTAGCCGTTGACGGAGAGGAAGGGCTGCGCGATATGCGCATCATTGATGCGCTTTATACAGCTGTCAAATCAGGCAAAAGAGTCAGCTTAAAGTAGACTTTAGACCCCAACAAAAGTTTACAAACTACCAGAAGTTACTGGTATCCTGACCCTCTTCGTTTTTTACTTCACCAAATGACCTTGGAACCAAGTCTTTTTTGGATGATGGCATCAGATCCTGTTTTGGTAACAGGTTACTGGGTGTAAAGGAGGCCCTGTGATTATCTTCCTTTCCAGATGTCTTTTTGATATTGCCTTTTACATTGGCTTTGGAGTCTACATTGATGGAATTGGAAGAAACATTTCCTTCAATGACACCGCCAGGCATTACTGTTACTGAGTTGTAAGCCACCACATCGCCTTTGATTATACCTTGTAAAACAAGGTCATAACATTTCAATGATCCGCCAATTGAACCGGTTTCGCTCACAACAACCTTTCCATTGATTTTTACATCACCTTTGATGAATCCTTCAATCCTTCCGGATATTTTTCCTTCAATGGTTCCAGTAACTGTTACATCCTTGGGGATGAATAAACTCTCTACAATATTATTTTTTTCAAAAAATTTCATAAGGGATTTTAGATTTCTATTGGATTATTCAGTCTCCTTAGCACAAACATAGGTTGATGAATTACCCAGGTCGATGCCCACAATATTAGTTGCACCTACAGAAGGCATTTTTTGGGAGTTGTGGTAGTATCCGATTGCAGCCAATGTGTCGGGTTCTGCAACGATTTCCACAGGCATGATTTTTTCAAATTCATTCCTGAAGCAGTCCCTGATTTCCTGGTAGTGAACGCCGCCACCGCAGACATAAATCTTTTGCAGGGTCTCAAAATCACGGTCAGAAATCATGGAACGGATAGTATCTGAAATGTATTCCTTGTAAAAACTCTTCAGAATATTGCTTCTCAGTGTATTCAGGTTAATATTTTGCCTGTTCAGGACAACACTGCCTTTTTTGAAGGCTTCGTCAAGCTGATGGTCGGTCATGAAACCGATGAAGTTATCACGCTCCAATTCATCTCTGAGGTGCTTGATGCAACGTATGATACCAGGTACAGATATTACTGTTCTCCTGTTCAGTCCCTCTGCAGTAACAACACCCATTTCAATAGTGCCAAAACCAATACTAATCATGAGAAAATTCTCTTCAGTAGCATTGTATTCTTTTTTAAGCCCGATTACACAGGCCGCAAGTTCAGGAATGATATCAAACTGAGATACTTCCACAACCTTTCTTTCAACAATACCATCGCGTTTATATACGGATGTATCATATTCCACCACAAAATTCTTGTTCATCAGGTATTTCTCGGCAAGAGGCCTGAACATGTTGTAAGTAGAAAAGGGGAAGCCAAGTGTAAGGTTCACTTTTTCAGAGTAGTTATTGGCAGAAAGCACTAGTGCAGCATTGAAGAGGATTTTGTAATCCAGCTCTTCAGGGCTTGCATTAACAATTCTGTGAGGGTTTCTTCCCAGGTTTTTACACGCGTCGCCAACGAGGTACCAGTTATCTTCATGCTTGATTCTGATGCCGTGTAACAATGAACTGGCGGAAACTGGATTTTTTCCGAAGGAAGTTTCAAGTAAGCTGGTGAATCCTGTTATTTTCATGATGCAATTTTTTAGTAAACTTGAGTGTGGTTTGGCTGGTATTTTAGAAAAGGAATTGGACTATTTTTAGGCTGAATTGGACAGGTTAATTATAGGGATATTCAAACTCACCACAAAGATATAGGCGAAGTTATCTAATTATTTTGATTTTTTGATTTTTTTACAGGGTTTTCATTTCTCTTTTTTCACAACTACTATTTTTTACGGCTGTGGAGAACTGAAACTTCTTGGCCCACCTGAAAATCGGATTGTTCTGAGATAACAATCAGGTCTCGATAGCCCATATTCACCCTGTTTAGCCAGAAATGTCCACAAAATGTAACTGACTGAATCAATCCATTTGCTCCGGTATCTTCTTTTTGAATGATTTTGAGGTTCTCCGGCCTTATCCAGTTGGGTAGGCTTTTGTCTAACCGCAGTGCCTGAGCCAGTGCTTCTTCCCCCGGAAGTAACGGGTTATTGAGTCCGGTCAGTGAAGCAGTATAGCTGTTAACCGGCTGGTTATAAACCATTTGCGGGGTATCTTTTTGAATAATTCTTCCTTTTTGCATGATTATCACCGTTTCAGCCCATGGCAATACATCTTCAGGGTGATGTGAAACCATAACACAGGTAAGTTGCAGTGTTGTACTAATTTCCTGTAGTACTTCCCGTACGATTAACTTGTTAACCATATCCAGGTTGCTAAATGGTTCATCCAGCAGGAGCAGGTCTGGATTCCCGAGGAGTAGCCGTGCTAAAGCAATCCGCTGGCGTTCGCCGCCTGAAATTTCATGGGTTTTGCGTTGGAGCAGGTGGCTGATTCTGCACAAATCAATGATGTTGCTACAGGCATCCGCCTCCAGTTTGGCAGTCATTTCAAGTAGTTCAATGACCCGGTAGTTGTTGCGTAGTTCAAAATGTTGGGAGAGGTAGGCTATCTTCGGATGGCCGGGGATCAGCTGTTCAGTCGGATTTTCCAGTTTCTTTCCATTTAGCCGAACTTCTCCTGATGAAGGAGCGATAAGTCCAGCCATGATTTTTAGCAGCGTACTTTTCCCGGAACCCGTTTCACCCATGATGGCCAACCTCGATCCAGACAGAATTTCCAGTGAAGTGTCTGCCAGCAACACCCTTTCTCCTGCTATTTTACTGATATTTTGCGCTTTCAGCAGCTCCATATATGGCAAAGGTAACCTCCAGGTGCTGACTATTGTCAGTTAATTCAGTAAATTGAAAGCCTAAAAGTGAATCATGAAAAAATTACTCCTGTTATGCCTGGGCTATTGTCTTGTTCTGAACGCCACCGCACAACAAAAAATGGATGATAAAGCTTTACAATCCATGAAGACCAGCCTTAATGCTTCGATGGATAAATATGCGAAGGACATCCAGGTGATGGTGGATCAGATTTTCAGCTATTCAGAGCTGGGTTTTCAGGAGTGGGAGACCTCTAAATTCATTATTTCTGTACTGGAGAAAAACGGATTTACCGTAGAAAAGGGCATTTCAGGAGTGCCAACTGCCTGGATGGCCAAATGGGGCAATGGATCTCCGGTGATTGCACTGGGTAGTGACATTGATTGCATCCCCAAGGCATCCCAGAAACCTGGTGTGGCGTTCAGGGCACCCATTGTTGATGGTGCACCAGGACATGGAGAAGGGCATAATTCTGGTCAGGCTGTCATTATATATGCAGCCATCGCCATGAAGGAGATGATGGAGAAACAAAAAATACCTGGTACTCTCATGATCTGGCCCGGCGTGGCAGAAGAACTGGTGGGAACGAAAGCCTGGTATATCCGTGATGGTTATTTTAAAAATGTGGATGCCTGCATATTCACCCATGTTAGCGGTGATTTTACCTGCGATTACGGTGATAATGGCGGTAACGGACTCGTAAGCGTGCGCTTTGATTTTGAAGGCGATGCAGCCCATGCGGCAGGCGCTCCATGGAGGGGCAAGAGTGCCCTGGATGCCGTTGAGCTCATGAACGTGGGATGGAATTATAAACGTGAGCACCTCAAGCCAACCAACAGGTCTCACTATGTTGTTGTGGATGGCGGAGACCAGCCTAATGTGGTGCCTTCAAAAGCAAGTGTATGGTATTATTTCAGGGAACGCACCTATGAAGATATCAAAGCCAATTATGAATCTGGGATCCAGATTGCCAAAGGTGCAGCCATGATGACCAACACCAACGTATCTTATCAGATTCTGGGAACCGCCTGGCCAGGGCATTTTAACAAGCCACTTGCTGAAGCCATGTATGCCAACATCAAAAAAGTAGGTATGCCTGCCTGGGATGATAAGGACCAGACCATGGCCCGGGCTGTACAGCAGCTGGTAGAGGCACCCAAAAAAGACAACCAGGGTAAACCAATCGACGGACTGCGCACAAAGCCAGATTCCATCAAGGGCTCAGTGGCTTTCTCCTGGGGTGGTGGTTCTGATGATATTGCGGATATCTCCTGGAATATACCAACTGTGGTGTTGCGTTTCCCTGCAAACATTCCGGGAACCAAAGGCCACCACTGGGCTGATGCCATCGCCATGGCAACACCCATTGCCCACAAAGGATCATTGGCAGGGGCAAAAGCAACAGCCATGACGCTTTTAGATTGTTTCACCAATCCGACTGTTATCACAGAAGCCAAAAAATACTTTAAGGAAGTGCAAACAAAAGATGTTCAGTATAAGCCGTTTATCACAGAAAAAGATCCACCTGCTATACACCTGAACAAGGGCATTATGGATCAGTACAAGGATCAACTTAAAAAATACCATTACGATCCTTCAAAGTATGGCACATACCTTGAACAACTTGGCATCACCTATCCTACCATCAACAAATAGTGAACGAACAAATTGAAAGCCATGAACAATAGATTCAACAGAAGAAATTTCCTTGGAGCTGCCTCCCTATCAACAGGTGCATTGGCGTTGTCATCTTTTTCGGGTGAACGCTCATCTGATATGCCATCAGTTATTGAGCGACTTCAGCCCATGACTGCAGGCGTCGTTCCCATAACAGTGGAAGAGCGCAAGCAGCGGATCGCGAAGGCCCAGGAGTTGATGCAGCAGCAAAAGCTGGATGCGATTTTTATGGAAGGCACTGTCACCTGCGCTTACTTTACAGGTATGCGTTGGGGACAAAGTGAGCGAACATTTGGTGTGGTCATTCCTGCAAAAGGTGCGATTGCGTATGTTTGTCCGAAATTTGAAGACGACCGTGCCAAGGAGCTCATCAATCCTGTATTTGGTGATGAATTGCGTTGCTGGGAAGAACATGAGAGTCCGTATGAGCTGATCGTCAGCATCGTCAAAGACAGAGGCATAAAGCACCGTAGAATAGGTATGGAAGAGCGGGTCAGGTTTTTCATCGCTGATGGCGTTAGAAAAGCCGCTACTGGTTTTGAAGTAGTAGATGCCACTCCGGTTACTGCCGGTTGCAGGATGTATAAAACAGCTTCAGAAATTGCCCTCATGCAAAGGGCAAGTGATGTGACTATTGAAGCCTATAAAGCTGCCTTTGCCACCATCCGTCCGGGTATGTCGCAATCAGAGTTCAGTGGTAATATCTCAGCTGCATTCCGTAAACTGGGTTTCAGCGGAGGTGCTTCTGTTCAGGTAGGTAAGTATTCTGCCCTCCCCCATGGTAGCATCACACCACAAACCATCAAGGAAGGGGATGTGGTGATGGTGGATGGTGGAACCAGCTGCGAAGGCTATGCTTCAGACATTACTCGAACGATAGTTGTTGGTAAGCCTACACAGAAAATGATTGATGTATGGAACCTGGAAAAGCGCGCACAGGATGCTGCATTTGCGGCTGCGCAGATTGGCGCCACCTGTGATGCGGTTGACGCTGCAGCCCGCAAGGTTATTGAGGATGCCGGTTTCATGAAAAATTATGGCTTACCCGGATTGCCACACAGAACAGGCCACGGCATAGGGATGGAAGGTCACGAGTGGACAAACTTCGTAAAGGGAAACATGACCAGGCTTGCACCGGGCATGTGTTTCAGCGATGAGCCCACCATATCCATTCCCGGTGAATTCGGTATCAGGCTGGAAGATTGTCTGTATATGACTCCTGAAGGACCGAAATTCTTCTCCAAACAAAGCATTTCCATAGATCAACCATTTGCATAAAATAATTTTATGATTAAGAAGATATCACTTGTTTTGCTGGCCCTCGTTCTTGTGCTGGCCGGATTGTCTTACACCAATCACCTTGCCCACATGCGTAATTACCTCACTTGGGGGTTACATACCATTCACGACTACAAAACACATCCAACACGTGTGGTTCCTGCTGCAGCGCAGCCGCAATTCTGGGAGCTGGATTCAGCCTACAATCAGCTGGAAATTCCTGCAGATCTTTTGAACACCATTGATACCAACAATACCCATGCCTTCATGGTTATCCAGGATGGCAAGATCAAATACGAACGTTATTGGGATGGATACGATACCACTACCCTAAGTGGGTCCTTTTCGGCCGCTAAAAGTATCATATCGCTCCTCATTGGTATTGCACTGGATGAGGGGAAAATCAAATCACTTGACGAACCAGCCGGGAACTATCTCGATCACTTCAAGACAAACGGACTGGAGAAGGTGAAAATAAAAGACCTGCTCACCATGAGTTCAGGTACCAATTACAAGGAGTCGGATAAAGGTTATTTCAGTCTCAATGCGTATGCTTATTACGGAGAAGACATGGATTTCCTGATTTCTAAAATGGAGAGGAAAGAAGAACCCGGGGTTAACTGGGAATATCGCAGTGGCGATACCCAGGTACTGGGTTTGATTGTGGAGAAAGTTTTTGGAAAAGATATTTCTACTTTGGTATCAGAAAGGTTTATGCAACCTATGGGTGCACAGTCTGATGCAATCTGGCTCCTTGATGGTGCCAAAAAACACGAGAAGGCTTTTTGCTGCCTCAATGCTGTGGCACGTGATTATGCCAGGTTCGGACAGCTTGTGTTACAGAAGGGTAACTGGAACGGAAAACAGATTGTATCCGAACAATACATCACAGCTGCCACTACACCGGCAACGTATCTGAAAGATCCTACCGAGAACGGCAATCCTGTTGATTTTTACGGGTATCAGTATTGGATGGTCGATCATAATGGGGTACATGCCATTGCCCAGAACGGATTATTCGGGCAGTATGTCTACATCATTCCTGCTAAAAATGCAGTGGTGGTTAGACTCGGAGAAACTGCAGTCACCAAACCCATCCACCATCACCAGCCTGAGAATTTTGTATATATAGACGCGGCGATGTCTTTGCTGAAATAGATTATTTCCTGAAACCCTTTGCTGCAAAGGGTTTCAGGGTCTTAATATTTTTTTAACATTAAAGTTTAAAAAAAAGGGGGTTACTAAAGTGCCTCCTTTGGTATTGGTATATGTATCTGATACACATTTAAACTTGCCCTTACGATTGGCTTGCACGCAACAACGCTTCCATGTGTCGAATGATTTAACCAAAAATTGGAATTATGAAAGCAAACCGTGCAAACTCAAACAGGAACATCATCATGAATCTGTTCCTCTCCGCAATTCTCAGTGTCATCTCTTTTGCAGGCGCAAATGCACAGAAGACACAGGCTGTAGCGAATTCACCAGTTAACACAGTAACCTACGTGGGTACGGTTGATGAGCATGTAAATTTTCTGCTCAATTACGACAATGAAGCCAATGAGAAGTATGTTGTCATTGTCAGTAATGCATCTGGAAAAACACTCTATGAGGAGGTGTATTCAGACAGGAAACTGACCAAAATTTTCAGTGTACCTGTTGATTTTGGTAATGTCACCTTCACCATTGCTGCCTATAGAAACAAGGCGGACAAAAAATTTCAGGTAGTCACTGAAAGAAAGGTTGTTGAGGAAGTGACAATTAAAAAGCCTTAAGCATCTGTGGGTTTTTTGGAAAAATTAAGGCCACCATTATTTATGGTGGCCCTTTCCTTTTTTATTTAAATGAATTCAAAGTACAATGCCTTCCATACCCTGTGACTTGTATAGTTGGTTATAAGAAACAATTGCATGCTTCAGTTGCTGTAATTTTTCTTTCTCCTGTTTCCACTGTGTCAGTAAATCTGTATAGCGTGTTTTGATGCCTTGCGTGATGCGTGGATCAGCTGCATCTGCCAATCCCTTGATGAAAAACAATTCTGCATTGAGTTTGCTGGGCCAGTTAATTACATCCTGTCCGTTTTGAATCCTGCTTTCAACAATATTGGACTCCCATCCATCAATGTCTTTTATCAGTTTTTTGGCTTCCTCTACCACTTTCGCAGCATTGGCTACTTCTTTGAAAACATCAGCATGGTGCTGCAGTTGTTTTTTTACTTTACGCAGATCATTAACCTGCTGATGGATTGCACTGATGGTTGAAGTCATCTCTGCAAGCATTTTTTGTTGTTCCTCCCATTCTGCTGCACTGGCTTTAATCTTCGGATTGGCCAACAAAATAAGATCAGCACTGCTGCTGGTTGTTCCTGCATCCAATCTGGCAGTATATGTTCCAGGTGCAAGCGCATAACCTCTGTAGTCACCGAAAATATAAACTCCTTTTACGTCTGGTGTGGGTGTTGCGGTCCGGTAATCCCACAGAAAACGATTATGTCCCTTTGCGTCAGGCAACAATGCTGCGGGTGCGGGTCCGCCTGGATACCTTACATAGCCCTCATCTTTTTTGTTGCTGAATGTTCTCACCACTTTTCCTGATGCATCGGAGATGGTTAATTTAACTGTGATGCTGTCATGTACTTCTGGCAGGAAGTAATCAAGTATGATGCCATCGGGTGCATTTTGTCCGGCACTGTACTTGTCTTCCGGTAGACCTGCACCCCCACCCATCTTATAACCTGGCTTGGGCGTAATCAGCCTGGGTAATGCAGCCTCTGCAACATATTGTTGAATGGCTCCCAGGTCATCAAGAATCCAGAATGCCCTCCCTGCTGTAGCAGCTACCAAGTCATTGTCTCGGATCATCAGGTCAGTTACAGGCACCACAGGCAGGTTGCGCTGGAAGGATTGCCAATGTTGTCCGCCGTCTGTTGACAGGTAAAATCCTCTTTCACTCCCACCATACAACAGGTTTTTATTTTTCCTGTCTTCCCTAATTACTTTCAGAAAATCGTCTTCTTTAATTCCATTATTGATGGGCGTCCAGGTTTTACCATAATCAATAGTCTTGAAAGCATAGGCAGCATAGTCATTGAACTTGTACCGGGTTGCTGAAATATATGCTGTCCCCTTATCGAAAGCAGACAGCTCAATGCTGTTAATTTGCGCCTCAGGTAATCCAGCTGGTGTTACATTATTCCAGGTTTTTCCGCCATCCATGGTAACATGTACAAATCCACAATCGCTGCCAGTCCAGATAACACCCTTTTCAAGTGCAGATTCCGTCAGGTAAAAGAGCGTATTGTAGTTCTCCCCACCGGCTCCTTCATTGGTGAAAGGCATACCTCCTGGGCCCTGCTTCGACTTTTCATTTCGGGTGAGGTCAGGACTGATGGGCTCCCAGCTGATGCCCCCATTGGTTGTTTTCAGTACTACATTGCCACCATGGTAGATGGTTTTAGGATCGTGTGGCGAGGCGATGATCGGGGCATTCCAGTTAAACCTGTATTTCATCGTACTCGGATCATTGGCCAGGTTCATAGTTGGGTAGGCCTGTATATCTTTTGACTCTCCAGTTTTAGTATTAAGCACTTCAATGTAACCCTGATAACAACCGCCATAAATCAGTGTCGGTTCATTGGGGTCAAATGCCGGGAAGGCACATTCGCAGCCCGGACCAATTATCCAGTCGCGTTCGGTGAGTGAGGCTCCATTATTTCTGCTTGCTGCAATTACAGAGGTATTGTCTTGTTGACCGCCATAGAGTTTATATGGAAATACATTGTCGGTATTAACCCGGTAGAATTGTGCTGTTGGCTGGTTCATGATCGATGACCAGGTTTTACAAATATCAAAACTTATTTCTGCACCGCCATCATCTGCCAGGGCAACGATGTTGCTTTTGGTAGGATGAATCCATAAGTCGTGTGTGTCACCATGATGTACGGGAACCCTCGCAAATGTTTTTCCACCATCGATAGATTTCATCATGGGTGCATTGAGCACATATACCGTGTTCTCATTATTGGGGTCTGCAAAGACTTCCATGTAGTACCAAGACCTGGAAGAGATATCCTGGTTGTTTGATAATAAAGACCAGGTTTTGCCAGCATCATCAGAACGATATAATCCTGATTTTACTTTTTCGGTTTCTATAATTGCATAAATCATGTTGCTGTTGGCGCGGGATACGCTGATACCTGCTTTACCCATGAGTTTCGGCAATCCGCCTTCGAGTTTCGACCAGGTATTTCCTTCATCTGTAGATTTCCAGATAGCTGAACCCGGACCGCCACTGGAGACTGTCCATGGGTACCTTCTATGTTCCCATGAAGCGGCATACAGGATGCGGGGATTATTCATGTCCATGGAAAGCGAAGAGATGCCTGTACTATCATTGATGTATAACACCTTTTTCCAGCTTGTGCCACCATCTGTTGATTTGAAAATACCACGGTCTGTATTCGGACCATGAACAGTGCCTTGTGCCGCAACATAGACTACATCAGCATTTCGGGGATCAATAGCAATGTCTGAAATATGTCTTGTCTTCTGCAGACCAACGTTTTTCCATGTTTTACCTGCATCGGTAGATTTATATACGCCATCACCGTAACTGGTCATTACTCCACGAACTGCATGTTCTCCGGTGCCCACAAAAATCACATTCGGATCTGATTCTGACACAGCGATATCACCAATGGATCCCACACCAAATTGTCCGTCTGAAATGTTTTTCCAGCTATTGCCACCATCTTCAGTGGTCCAAACGCCGCCGCCTGTATAACCCACATAAAACCTAAGATCGTTGTTCCTGACCCCGGCAATGGCATTGGCACGGCCACCACGAAAGGGGCCAACATTGCGCCATTTGAGGTTACTGAAAATAGAATCAGGACTGGCTTGAGTTTGTGTTTGCTGCAGAGCTGACTTTTTCTTTTGGGCGTGTCCGGTCATCATTCCCAGACAAAAGATGGCGAGGAGGATTTTTTTCATATCTGAACAAAATTGTAAGTACTGAAGATACTATAAAAAAAACTGCCCCGCGAAAGCGGGGCAGTTTCATGAATCAAAGCGTTTATGCAAATTCTTAAAGCCTGTTTACATTTTGAATTCCCATCCGCTTCTGTTCACACGACCTACAAACTGGTTGGCATCCTCAAAATTGGTAATCTTCATGGATGCGCCATCCCACAGAAGTTTTTTACGACCGTAGAAGTCGAACCCGCTGCGTCCGTTGCTTCCTTTCACTTCTTTGCGCAGCATATAGCTTCTGATTGCCAGGTTGCCCATGAGAACGGTTTCGGTGAGCGGACCAGAATAATCAAATGAAGAACTCAGGGCCTTGTGTTCCTTGCTGTTGAAGCCGGCTTTACAAGCTTCAGTCCAGGAAATCTGGTGTCCGAATTCAGGAAGTTTAGGAGCATTTGGATCGGGAGCTGGGGCTGTGATTTTTTCTCCGTTGTTCAGGTAAATCCGTGGATTGTTTCCGTACATGTCTATCACCATCAATCCTTTTGAACCATGCAGATATACGCCGTTGGCTCCATTGCCATCAGTGCTGAGTGGCTCATTGGCAGGCAGTTGATCAGGATGGAAAGGCCTAAGACCACCATCCATCCACACCATTTTCATGGGTGTTTTATTTTTCTTGGTAGCAGGGAATTTAATTTCTACAAGAGATGAAGGCGGACAGCCTTCAGGGATGTGTTCAGGTGTCCAGTCTTTGATGAAAACCTGACCTACACTGCATTCTACCTCAGTTGGATAACCTAGTCCAAGAATTCTGAACGGAGAGTCAATGGTGTGGCAGCCAATGTCTCCCAGTGCACCGGTTCCGAAATTCCACCAGCCCCTCCATTTGAATGGATGATAGAGTGGATCATAATCCACATACGAGGCCGGGCCAAGCCAGGTGTTCCAGTCTGCAGCAGACATGGAAGCAGGCAGTGCATGTTTACCGGTTGGTACAGGAATACCCTGTGGCCATACCGGTCTGTTGGTCCAGATTTCCACTTTGTTGACAGTGCCGATCAGTCCCTGGTCAAACCAGTCCATCGCAACTTTTTGCTGCGGGTTAGAGGCACCCTGGTTGCCCATCTGGGTTACCACTTTGTATTTACGGGCTGCTTCAGTGAGCATCCTGGCTTCAGCAATATTGTGGGTGAGTGGTTTTTGAACATAGACATGCTTCTTCAGTTGCATGCAGGCCATGGCGGCATAGGCATGGAAATGATCCGGTGTAGAGATGGTTACGGCATCAATTTCGTTGCCTGACTTATCAAGCATTTCCCTGAAGTCACGGTATTTTTTAGCGTTGGGAAACTTCTCAATGGCAGGCTTGCATTTATCCCAATCCACATCAGAAAAAGCCACCACGTTGTTGGCGCCATTGTTGAAAGAATTGAAGAGGTCTGATTGTCCTTTTCCACCTGCTCCAATGGCAGCGATGTTCAGTTTGTCGCTCGGTGCCGTGTATCCTTTTCCGATTACATGTCTGGGGACAATAAAAAAGCCGGCTGCAGCCAGCGAGCTGTTTTTGAGAAAATTTCTCCTGTGGTTTTGTTTGGGCATAGCAATGTGTTTATGTGTTGAATCGATGTTTGAATATACGAATTATCTGGCCATTTTTTGTGCCTTCAGGGCAAGTTCTGTTGCCAGGAAGCAATGCGCCTGCGTCATGGCTGTTTCCGTGCGGTTGATTACATCGTCCACAAAAAGCCTTCCGAAAGGAAGTTCAACGTCCTTGCAATCCATGTAAATCGTTTCCTTGTTATTGGCCATATAGAGGTGATTGCCGCTGTTGTAGCGGGCGATATCGATATTTTTCCTGATCTCAATGAATCCTTCAGATCCCAGAATTGTCAGCCTGCCATCTCCCCATGTTTTGAGTCCGTCTGGTGTAAACCAATCCACCCGGATATAACCCATGCCGCCATTGCCTTTCAGCATCACATCCCCGAAATCCTCGAAGTTGGAATGATCTTTGTGGTGGGTATTACCGACCTGTGATGCCACTACTTCCGCTGAAGTAGAGCCGGTAAAATGCAGGTATTGGTCGAATTGGTGTGATCCGATATCACAGATAATTCCTCCGTAACGCTTTTTCTCCCAGAACCAGTCGGGCCGTGATTTGGGATTTATTTTATGCGGACCCAAGCCGATAGTCTGAATAACATTACCAATTGCACCCGCCTGAACCAATTCAGAAGCCTTGATGGTAGCTTTGTTTTCAAAGCGCTCGCTGTACATGATTGAATAAATGCGTTTGGTTTCCTTTTGTACTTTCCTAACAGCGGCTAGTTGTTCCAGCGTGGTGATGCCTGGCTTGTCTACCAGGTAGTCTTTGCCATGCTTCATCACTTCAATGCCCAGGGGTCCGCGTTCATCCGGAATGCCTGAACTCAGGATCAGTTGAATGCTGTTGTCTTCCAGAATTTCTTTTGCATCTTTGGCAACTTTTGCTTGCGGAAAAGACCTGGAAAATTGTGAAAGGAGGTCAGCCTCTTTTGCATATACTGCTACCAGTTCCCCTCCTCCTTTGATAACGGCATTACACATCCCGTAAATATGGCTGTGGTTGATGTTGATTACTGAGAAGCGGATGCGGGGAGGCATGATTTTTTCTTCCTGCTTTTTTTCTGAAAAAGAAGAGAGCATGAATAGTCCGCTTGCAGCGGCACCTGATTTAAGAAAGTCTCTGCGTAAAGGCATGTTGTTTTTTTAGCAGTGAATGAATAATCTTTTTTTACTAATTGGACGGCTTAAATGAATCTTTCCAGCACCATAACACCTATTAAGCCCATCACGGAAACGATTGTTTCCATGACACTCCAGGACCTGAAGGTGTCTTTCATGCTCAGGTTGAAATATTCCTTGAAAAGCCAGAATCCGGAATCATTGACATGAGAGAAAAACAAGCTTCCTGATCCTACTGCCAGCACCATGAGGCTGGGAGAGGTTCCTGTAGCTAACACAAGCGGGGCGATGATACCAGCCGTTGTCAAACCTGCTACCGTAGCAGATCCCATGGCTACCCGGATGAGTGCTGAGATCAGCCAGCCCAATAGTAAAGGCGGTAAATCAAGTTGGTTCATGGCATCAGCAAGCTGATTGCTAACGCCACTGTCTACAAAAATTTGTTTAAGTGCACCGGCTCCTGAAACGATGAGGATAATCATCAGCACATCTTTCACGGAATCAGCATAGATGGCCATTACCTCACGCATTTTTTTCCCTTTGAAAATCCCCAGGGCAAAAGTGGCGTATAATACGGAGAGTAGCATCAGCATACCCGGTTCTGCAATGAAACGCAGTAAAACCGGACTTTCCGCTCCGTTTTCGCCGAGTTGAAAAATGGTAGTGATCAGCAAGATGCCAACAGGTAAAAGGCAGGTGAGTATGCTGTTCAGGAATCCGGGCAGCTGATCGTCAGGCAGGATGCGCGGCTTGAAGGTTTGCAGCGGTTCTGTAGTGATGCCTTTCAGAGTAGATGCAAATACTGGTCCGGCAAGGATAATGGTAGGTATAGCGATGATGATGCCATAGAGCAGTGTTTGTCCCATATCCGCATTCAATTGCGTTACCAGCGCAGCCGGTGATGGATGCGGTGGAAGGAGTCCGTGCGTAGTGGAAAGCGCAGCCAGCATAGGTAATCCAACATAGACTGCAGGAAGTTTAACCCGGTAAACGATTGAGAAAATCAGCGGAACAAGCAGCACAAAACCAACATTATAGAACAAAGGTATACCTACGATGAACCCTGTCATCACCAGTGCCCAGGTTATCTTATTGATGCCGAAGGTTTTCAGCATCACATCACTGATTTTTTGTGCAGCACCGGATTCTGCCACCAGTTTACCAATCATAGCGCCAAACAACAGGATCATGAGCAAAGAACCCAGGGTGTCACCAATCCCCTTCTGAATGGACGCCGGAATTTTTTCCAGTGGAAGTCCGAGTAATAATCCCCCGGTAATCGAAACAAGTATAAAAGCGATGAATGTATTGAACCTGAGCCATGAAATCAACAGAATCAGGATCAGGATACAGCAGGCAATCGATACGAAAAGCATAGTATTGGTTTAAGGTGGCAGCGAAAACGTTTTATTAAGTTATGGCATTTAATTGCTAAACCAACCAAAAAATACAATAATTTGTATCACCAACAACAAACCTTTTTATTCTCTAAATGATTGTATATGCAAAACAGAAGAGATTTTTTAAGAAACAGCGGAATGGGAATTGCAGCCGCAGCAACTCTTCCACTCATAGGTCAGGCAACTGTTGTCTCAAACTCCATTTCTGCTGCTGAAGTTGCTGATTTGCCCATGGGTTTTGCAGGCTTCTCTTTCCTTCGTTTTGACCTGGACAAATCCATTGCCATGATGAAGCGTTTGGGAGTAACAAACCTGTCAGTTAAAGAGTTTCACCTGCCCCTGAATAGCAGTCAGGAAACCATTGATGGCATAAAGAAGAAGCTTGCTGATGCTGGTATCAATATGTACACCATTGGTGTTATTTATATGAAGAGCAAAGAAGCTGTTGATCAGGCTTTCGAGTATGCACGTAAATGTGGTGTGAACATGATTGTGGGTGTTCCTAATCCTGAGCTGCTTGCTTACACAGAAGAAAAAGTGAAAGCAACAAATATTAAAATGGCCATTCACAACCATGGTCCCGAAGATAAATTGTATCCAAGTCCGAAAGACGTCTACGATCGCATCAAAGACATGGATCCACGGATGGGGTTGTGTATTGATATCGGGCATACCTTCCGTGCAGGCGTATTGCCTGAAAAGGCTGTGGTTGATTATAAAGACAGGTTATTTGATTTGCACATCAAGGATGTTACTGCAATGGCCAAAGATGCCAAAGTGATTGAAATCGGTCGCGGTGCCATCAACTTCCCTGCTTTTGTAAAGGCACTCCGTAAAATCAAATATTCTGGCATCAGTAGCATTGAGTATGAAAAGGATATGAACGATCCACTCGCAGGAATGGCAGAATCAGTGGGCTATTTCAGGGGGATCCTTAAGGGCTAAGCGGTATTATCCTGTGTTCTGTTCGAAGGGGTTATTGTCTTATTATTCTACAATGATTTCATCTGCAAACATGAACCCGCGCTGGTTTTTGGCAAAGAATCGCACATATCGGGCTTCTGTATTTTTCAGATCAATCGAAAATGATTTGAAAGTTAGCCTGTCGTATAGCGGCGATATATCGTTGGTGCTCCTTCCTGCAGGAATGAAGTTTTGTCCGTCTGCCGAAACATACACTTCTGCGTAGAGCGGCATATATACACCCGGACCAATAACCTGCATAAAACGGCAGGAAACATTTTGAAGGGATTGCAGCATGCCCAGGTCGATTGTGACATCCAGGTCGGTCAGGAAGCCCTGCCATTGTTTATCCTGATAGGTCAATGAACCGGTATACCCATTAACCAGTGTTTGTTCTTTTTGAGCCGGATAACTACCACTCCATTTTTTAACGTAAGTGACGGTCTTTCCCAAGGCCTTGTGTAGCCGAAGGTCAAGCGTGTCTGGTTGCTGAGCTATCTTGCCGTTTCTGAAGACTGCTGTTTTCAACAATGCAGAGCCTGAAAGGGTAAAGGGACCAGTGTAAACAGTTGATGTTGTTGTTGGCATGGAACCGTCTATTGTGTACCTGATTTCGGGATTATATTGCTCTGTGCTGAGGGTGATAGTAGTTTGTCTGGCAGCGGCGTTGATGACCGGACTGATCTCCACCCGGTCAGATGGTCTGCAGTAATTGACATTTTTTTGCTGCAGGATTCTGTAATGCGCTGTCAGTCGCGACTGGAAATCAGTCCATTCTCTGGCTGTTTTGTTGCTCCAGGTAACTTCACTCAGGGCGATGATGCGGGGGAAAACCATGTATTCAAAATGTTCCATGGTGGGAATGTATTCCGTCCATACATTCGCCTGTGCTCCTTTTACAAAGCGGTGTTTATCACCAGGCAGTTCTGCTGGTATGGGTTCATAGTTATACACTTTTTGCAATGGCAGGAATCCACCTATGGCTTCAGGTTCCAGAGTCGGGTCCTGCTGGTATTTATCGAAGTAACAGGTCTCTCCAGGCGTCATGATCACATCATGCCCCATATTGGCTGCATCGATGCCGCCTTTCTCTCCCCGCCAGCTCATCACTGCAGCCCCCGGAGCTAATCCTCCTTCCAGTATTTCATCCCAACCCAGCAGTGTTCTTCCCTTGGAGGAAATAAACTTTTCCATGCGTCGGATGGCATAACTCTGCAGTTCCAGTTCATCTTTCAGTTTGTTGTCTTTGATGCGTTGCTGGCACCTGCTGCAGGCTTTCCAGTTCTTTTTTCCTGCTTCATCTCCGCCTATATGGATGTATTGGGATGGGAAGATGGACATGATTTCTGTCAGTACATCCTGCATGAAAACAAATGTAGAGTCGTTGCCGATACAAAATTCACCCTGTCCAGCTTTTGCTCCTACACAACCCAGGTGCGGGAAGGCAGCAATGACTTCCTCGGAATGCCCCGGCATTTCAATTTCAGGGATGATGGTTATCCCCCTGGTTGCAGCGTAAGTCACCATTTCACGTGCTTCGTCCTGTGTGTAGAAGCCACCATAGGCTTTGGCTTCGCCGAACCTGGCATATGCCCGGTCGCCTTTCCACCAGGGTTTCCATTGTCCTTCTGAACGCCAGGCTGCCTTTTCTGTCAGCTGTGGGTAACGTTTGATTGCTATCCGCCAGCCAGCAGCATCAGTGAGGTGGAGATGCAGGGTATTGAGTTTATACAAGGCAATCAGGTCGATCATCTTGTGCACAAAGGAAGGTGGATAAAAATGCCTGGACACATCCATCATCAGTCCGCGGTAACCAAATCTCGGCTTATCTGCTATAGTTGCACAGGGAATCCCGTTTGTTTGATTACTGGTCAGTACCAGCTGCGTGATGCTTTGCATGGCGTACAATGCGCCTGCATATCCTGAGCTGCTGATGCGTATTTCACCACTTTTGATATCTATCCGGTATGCGCTGCTGTCTTCCTGCTTTCCTGATGTTTTTTCAAAAACAACTGAACCGGAAGGCACAGACATTCCCTTTTGCCAAAGTGCTACCTGTTTTGCGGGTAGTTTCATGGTTTCTCCCAGCAGTTGAGCGGCAGCCAGAAAGGGTTTGCTTGCATAGATCCTTGTATGCGCACCATAAACATAAACACCCTTTCCGGGTATTACTGATTCAGGTTTGGGGATGATGTTGAAGGCAGACTGTGAAAAGCCAGATAAATTACTTGCAAGGATGAGGAAGAACAGGATTGGACGTATCATACTGGAGTACAAATGGTTGTTTGCCCTAAAGATACAATTTCAAAATTCAGTTCTGGCATTAGTGATGTCCGCCACCGGCAAAGCGCGGATCACGGATAAATGCAGGATCATCCAGTGTTTTAAGAAAGGCTTTCAGGCCAATGCGGTCTTCAGGCTTAATGGGTAGGGTTTTTTGGTAATGATCCAGAACCCGGTCGATTGTTGAAAAGCGGCCATCATGCATATAAGGTTTGGTATAACTCAGGTTACGAAGGTTAGGTGTTTTGAATGCGAAAAGGTCTCTGGTGTTACGGGTGGTGAAAAACCTTCCGGAGTCGGCCACATTTGAAGCCGGCAGGCCAGTATTGTGAAACTGATTATCAGTGAACAGCGGTTCCCGGTGGCAGCTGTTGCAGTGTTGCCGGAAGAACAGGTAGCCTTCGTTTTCCAGCGGTGTAAATGCGGCTGAACCTCTTTGTATGCTGTCGTAACGCGAGTCGTTACTTACCAGCATCAGCATGAACTGAGACAATGCTTTCATCATTTTCTCTTCTGATGCCACAGGAGTTCCGAAAGCGTCTGCAAACATGCGGCGGTACATATTGGATGCATTGAGCATGCTCAGTATATCAGACATCTGCATCCCCATTTCAATGGGGTTGGTGAGTGGTTTGACAGGCTGTAAATCCAGTTCAGCAATACTGCCATCCCACATGAAGCTTTTGCTCCATGCCAGGTTGAAAAGGGGAGGTGCATTGCGGGTAGTAAGGGCGCCATTTAAACCGTGACTGAAATCATGTTCATGATGGGTGAAAGCCGATGAAGGCATGTGGCATGATCCGCAACTCGTAGACCGATCAACAGATAGTGTGCTGTCGAAAAAAAGCATTTTTCCCAGGGCAAATCCAGCTGCGGTTACCGGGTTTTTAGTCACATTGTAAACCGGTTCTGGAAAATGCACCGGTTTTTCAAATCCGCGGAACAGGTCCATCGCTTCCTTTGAGCAGGCCATGGCCAGCAGCAAACAAAAGAAAATTATGGTAAGGCGGGAACTCATCAGCTTAAAGTTACTATTTATTCCTTGCAGACATGTTTATCAATGGGTTGCCTTTCAACAATAATGTATTTAGCTCCCAAATCGTTTATTTTTACAAAAATTATTGCACCATGACCAGGTTAATCGTGTTGTTTTCCATCGTACTCCTTTGTGCTTGTTCCGGTGATCAGGCAGACAGTGTGTATGTAAACGGACAAATATGGACAGGAGATGTTAGCAATCCGGTAGCAACGGTCATGGCTGTTAAGGATGGAAAGATTATCTATGTGGGAGACGATGCAGCAAAATTCAGCGGTAAGGATAAAGTAGACCTGGATGGAAAATGGGTGTATCCGGGTTTTACAGATAACCATACCCATTTTCTTTCTGCAGGTTACGGATTATCCAGTGTGTATTTGAAAGACGCCATGACGCCAGAAGAATTCATCAAAAGAATCAGGGAATTCAGCGCATCTCATCCCGGTGATACCTGGATTATGGAAGGTAGCTGGGACCATGAAAACTGGGGTGGTGAGTTGCCATCAAAAGCGTGGATTGATTCCGTAACAGGAGATCATCCATTATTTATTACCCGTTACGATGGACATATGGCTTTTGCCAACAGCAAGGCCATGCAGCTTGCCGGGGTCACAGCCGCAACTATTTCTCCCGCAGGCGGAGTGCTTGTGAAGGACGCGAATGGTGAACCAACAGGTATCTTCAAGGATGCTGCCATGAACCTTATCCTTAAAGTCATCCCTGATCCCACACCTGCACAATTGGATGAGTATCTGCAGGCAGCGGTTGAACATGCCTTGTCAAAGGGGGTAACGCAGGTTAATGATATGGGTTCTTATGGTGGTTGGAAAGATTTGGAAACCTACCGCAGGGCAGTAGCAGCCGGCAATATGAAACTCCGCATGTATTCTTTCGTTCCGCTGGCTACCTGGCAACAACTCGACACCTTCGTGCAAAGAAACGGAAGAGGTGATGATATGGTTCACTGGGGCGGACTCAAAGGATATGTGGATGGCTCACTAGGCTCTACTACAGCCTGGTTTCATCAACCCTACCTCGACGATCCGCATTCACATGGATTGAACATAACGGATACTTCGGATTTGCGCAAATGGGTGCTTGGCGCAGATAAAGCTGGTCTCCATGTGGCAGTGCATGCCATCGGCGATAAAGCCAATGATTTTATCCTGGGGGTATACGATGAAGCCAGAAAAGTCAATGGCGAAAGGGACAGGCGTTTCCGCGTTGAACATGCACAGCATGTTACAAAGAATGCTATCAGTAATTTCGCCCGCCAGCAGGTTGTAGCTTCCATGCACCCCTATCACCTGGTAGATGATGGTATTTGGGCATATAAAAGATTGGATACCAACAGGTTAAAGGGGACATATGCATTTCGCAGCATGCTTGAAAACAAGGTTATGATTACTTTTGGTTCAGACTGGCCCGTTGCTCCCGTGGATCCCATGCTGGGAATCTATGCTGCAGTAACGAGACGAACAGGAGATAATAAGAATCCCGATGGATGGTATCCCGCTGAAAAGATGACTGTAGAGGAAGCCATCAGGGCTTATACCACAGGAAATGCTTTCGCATCTTTTCTCGATGGTAAAACAGGCGTGCTTAAAGCAGGTAATTATGCAGATTTCACTGTGCTCGATCAGGATATCCAGCAAATAGCCCCTGAAAAAATTAAAGATGTCAGGGTTTTGCATACGGTTGTAAACGGAAAATACGTTTATGGTCCAGGAAAGCAAAAGTGATTGCGTAGTAATACCTATTCTTTAGGTTATTGTCTGCCAAATTCTAATGAAATCACAATATTCTGTTTAAAGCCGACGTTTTAGTTATGTGTTAAAGGTTTTCTTTAACACCCCTCCTAATCCGTCGTACCATGAAAACCAGTCCCTCAAAGGCCTTGGTGGCCCTTATTATTGGGGTAATCAGTCTATCCCTGATGTCTGTAAGTCAATTACATGCGCAACCCATTTTCAATGTCGGTTTCGGCACCTTCCAGTTTACTGCCGCCAATAAAATCCATAAAGTTGGAACCAACGGTTCAGCTGCAGGAAATGTTACTTTGTATACCAACGTAATAACAATTGGTGGACAGCCTATTGATTGTATCATTCGGACTGTTAGCATAACCAATGGTAGTTTCGCCCTGCCCGCAGGATCTGCTGCAGGAACAATACCGTTTGATTACGCATCCAATGTGGCAACCGGGGGAAGCATGACAGCCAATCTGGATCGATTCTTTGCTCCTACAGTCACTTTCAACAATGGGGGAGGCAATGTTAAATTTAAATTTGAATTTATACTGGGTGGCAGCTATAACAATACCACGCATACCGGAACAAAGGTGGTCTTACAAAATGTACGCCTGAATACTTATGATATAGATGGTAACGGCGGAGCTTCTTCCAACCAATACAATGAGTTTGGCGGATTTGCAGCAGTCGCTTTAGGTGCTACAACCAATGTAGCCCAGTTTTTTAATCCTGCAACAGGTCTTACCAGGTTCAGGTCTACGAGGTCAACCAACATCGCTACAGTTACAGATCCGAAAAACAGGGTTAGGGTAGAATATTCGATGGTCAGTGATTTTGAAATCATGGTTGGTGCTGAAGGTTCTGGTCCTGCTTATTTCTTTCTTGACTTTTCCAACTATGTCTTTTCAAATGTGATTATCTATACCACTCCGGGTTTAGACCTCAATACACAAACTCCTGGTTTTGGTAACGTAAATGGAGCCTGTTCAGGCAGTAAAAGGTTTACCAATGGTCCTGGCAATGACAACATAACCAGTTCATCAGGAGCTATTGATGAAATCATCATCACTTATGATCCGGCAATGATTCAGAATAGTAACAGCGAGGTGCTGTTCCCTAAAGGCACTGCCAGTGCTGCATCAGATAGCATAAGACTGGGTTTTACCGGTGCTGTGATCAACAAGAACTTTACGATTGGTGGAGTAAATTATATTGCTGTCAGGTCAACTGCAACCAATGTCAATACCATTATTTTGCGAAAATTATCGGGCATCATGACCACAGCTCAGGCTGAAATGTTACTTGATTCCCTTTATTATCAGAATACATCCCTCACACCTACTTTTGGAGCAAGGATGTTCAATGTAGCCATTCGTGAAGGTTCTTTCACCTCACCCATAGCGGTTTTTGATATGAGTGAGATTTGCCTGCTGCCCGTCCGCTGGCTGGGTTTTAATGCTGGAAAGGATTCAAAGGGGCAATTGAAACTGGACTGGCAGGTTGCTGATGAAGTAAATACCCTAGCATATGAAATAGAAAGCAGTACCAACGGCATGCAGTGGCGAAAACTCGGACAGATAGACATTCATGAAGGTGGCAGTGGTGCTCGTCGGTATACATACAGTTCCCTACAGCCTTTCAGTGGATTGGTTTATTTTAGAATTAAACAGGTAGATCTAAGTGGACAGTTTGGTTTATCGGCAGTAAAATTTGTAGAATTTTCTATTGGTGAGACAATACGCATCTGGCCAAATCCTGCAGTCAATCAGGTTCAGGTAGAGGTTAAAGAAAACAGTGACCTGGAGTTCCTGGATCAGTTTGGCAGGATTTTCTACCGGGCAAAAATAATGCCGGGCTATCCACAGTTCATTAATGTTGAAAAACTACCCAAGGGTGTTTACATCATGCGGTTTCTGGATATGTCTGGAAAATCAACTGTCAAACGCCTGATTAAGCATTGATGGCTGATACAGTTACCTGATATCGCTCAATACATCAATCTGAACCAGATAGGAGGTCTGATGTGGGTTATCTATATAAGCCAGTAAGGCAACAGCAGATGCAAAAGCCAGACTGAATAAAATGGTTGTTGCCCGCAAAGCATTCTTGTTACCTATATGAGAAAAGGCAATGGCAATCTGGGTGAACAGTCCGAAGATGAATAGCACAGCAATTTTAGTTAAAGGTATATGCTGTTTTCGCAATTCACGTCGTTCAAACCAGGATTGCCGTATGTTTTCAAGTTCGGTATAAAATGCCTGCTGCATTCCGTTATGTCCGGCAAAGTAATTGTTGTCTGCAGCAATCAAATAATACTCCTGAAATGTTTTTTTTGAAAAGGACTGAACCTTGTAATTGGTATATCCGCTTCCGCCCAGCATGTCGTCGTTGACTTCCTGTTCCTTCAGTTTTTGAATGTAGTTTTTTACGGCATTGGCAACCCTGATTGAATCAGGGCCAAGTGGTTCTGTCATCCTAAGCAATGCACGCATGGAATTTGCCTGCTCAGTCATCAATGCATTTGTTTTGGATACTTTGTTCCAGACTTCAGAAAAAATAAGACTCAGAAAAAGTGCAAAGAGTAAGGCCACAGAGGCAAAATAGGAAGGTGAAACACCTCTCGGACTATGTTTCCATTCACTGTACTTTTGCATGCCGAAAATCACACCAAAGCCCATTAAAATTGGAAGCAGTGCAGATAAGAGTTTCAACGTTACCATTGCAGTTATTTTATTATTCCCAAAAATAGCGATACAATCAACCAGGAATATTAATTCTTTGAAATTCTTTTTGCTAATTTGAGACTATGAAAAGATGGATCATCATATTGCTAGTTGGTTTCATTTCAACAGAAAATTTGTTTGCTCAGGGAAATATACCTCAGCGTGAATTAGACTGGGCAAGCGGTTTTGCCACCATGATAATGCGCACCTACCCTGATTCCATTGTGGTAAAGAAGTTCGTCCAGCACATGATGCAGGACAAGGAAGGTAATGATCCTTCCAAACGCACCGCAGTATGGAATTATGAAGAAGCTGTAGCACTGAAAGGGATCCTGCGTTTACTGGAGAGAACAGGCGACCAGTCACTTTTCAACTATACAAGGAAAATTATCGATCATTTTATTGGCGAGGATGGCAGTATCCGCACTTATCAGCCACTGGAATATAATTCTGATCAGGTAACCGGCGGACTGATCCTGCTTGAACTGTACAAAAAAACGGAAGCTATTAAGTATAGGAAAGCCATGGACCATTTGTGGGAACAGATACAATGGCAGCCCCGCACCAAAGAAGGCGGTTTCTGGCACAAGTACAAATATCCCTATCAGATGTGGCTGGATGGCGCGTATATGCTGGATTATTTTTATGCCTCCTACGCCCATACATTTCAAAAGGATGTTTTCTCAGATATCGCCAATCAGCTGATCTGGATGGAGAAACACATGAAAGATCCCAAGACGGGATTGCTATACCATGGCTGGGACGAGAGTAAAAAACAGGGATGGGCTGATCCAGTTAGCGGTCGTTCACCAGAAGTCTGGAACCGAGCCATGGGGTGGTATGCTATGGCCCTGGTGGATATCCTTGATCTTTTTCCGGAGAAGCATCCCCAGCGTGGGGAACTCATCCGGATTTTAAGTGATATGTTGCAGGCTGTAGCTCGGTATCAGGATCCCGAATCGGGGGTATGGTATCAGATTCCCAACAAGGGAGATCAGCCGGGAAACTATCTGGAAGCATCCGGATCAACAATGTTTACTTATGCCATGGCAAAAGGATTGAACAAAGGATTGTTGCCCGATGTCCTGAAACCGGCATTGGAAAAGGCGTATAAAGGACTGCTCAAAACATTCATCACCGTTGATGAAAAGGGACTGCCCCATATTCACCATTCTTGCAGTGGTGCAGGACTTGGCGGAATTCCGTACAGGCCGGGGACCTATACCTATTATGTCAATGAACCCCAGCGTTCAGACGACCTGAAGACAATAGGTCCATTGATCAGTTTGTTTCTGGAAATGGAGAAGTATTTGAAATCAAATTGATAAATCAGCATTTTGAAACTATTAAGCAATACTTTGAAAATTTAGTATTGGAAGTCCGTTTCAAGTTAGGCGATGCTATGGTTTTCTCAATTTTTTTCAGTATCTTCATTACAATGGTTGCTATTTCCTCAATAGGGGTTAATGCAGCCATTTGTCATTTAAAACAGAACTATGACCATCCAGGCAATGCTCACGGACTACCTGCGCTCTGGCGCATGGGATGAGATGCTTGGGGACAATTCAGTTAGGGAGCCTTACAGTAAGCTGATGATGTCTTTGTCTCATCTGAAATCAGATGAACTAAAGCAGAAACACATGCATGCAGGTGAGCTCTTTATGAATCAGGGCATCACCTTTACCGTTTACAGTGATGATGCCGGTATTGAAAGGATTTTTCCTTTTGATGTCATCCCCAGGATAATCACTTCCTCAGAATGGGATCATATTGAACGCGGAATCAAACAGCGTCTCAAGGCGCTCAACATGTTTCTGCATGATATTTACCACGAACAGCAAATTCTGCACGACGGGATAATTCCTCATGCGCTCATTGCTTCCTGTCCACATTACACCCGTGAAGTTGCCGGTATTGATGTATCACACAGGATTTATGTACATATCTCAGGGATTGACCTGATCCGGGGAGACGAGGGACAGTTTTATATCCTGGAAGACAACCTGCGAACGCCCTCGGGTGTGTCTTATATGCTCGAAAACCGGGAGGTTACGAAGCGTCTGTTTCCAGATCAGGTTTCTGAGAATAAAGTCAGGATGGTTAACAATTATCCGCTCATCCTGCACAGTAATTTGCTTGCACTTTCTCCAAGATCGGTTAGCAATCCTGTTGCAGTAATCCTCACACCCGGTGTATTCAATTCAGCGTATTATGAGCATACATTTTTGGCTAGGCAGATGGGTATTCCACTGGTAGAAGGAACAGATCTTGTAGTGAATAACAGCAAGGTCTATATGAAAACAACACGCGGACTCACACAGGTAGATGTTATTTACCGGAGAGTGGATGATGAGTTTCTGGATCCGTTAAATTTCAAACCGGATAGTGTGTTGGGTGTACCCGGACTGGTAGCAGCATACAGAAAGGGTAATGTGGCCATAGTTAATGCGATTGGAAATGGTGTTGCAGACGACAAGGCTGTATATGCTTACGTTCCTGATATGATCAGGTATTACCTGAATGAAGAACCGATCCTTCCGAATGTCCCCACTTACCAGATGAGCAATGCCGATGAACGAGAGTATGTCTTCAGCAAAATCAATCAGATGGTACTGAAAGGAACCAACCAGTCTGGTGGTTATGGTATGCTGATGGGTAATAAGGCCACAGACGAGGAGGTTAAGCTTTTTAGAGCCAGGGTGGAGGAATCTCCAAGGGAATTCATTGCCCAACCCATCATCAAACTTTCTACGGTTCCGTGTTTTATTGACGGCAGCCTTCAGGCAAGGCATGTTGACCTCAGGCCATATGCATTATGCGGACCATCAGGAATTGATATTGTTCCCGGAGGTTTAACAAGGGTGGCGCTCAGAGAAGGTTCCCTTGTGGTAAATTCCTCTCAGGGTGGGGGAAGCAAAGACACCTGGGTTATTGATACGGATTCCTTCAAACAAAATTTGAACGATGCTGAGTAGGATTGCAGATTCCATGTTCTGGATGAACAGGTACCTCGAGAGATCTGAAGGTCTGTTGAGGATGTTAATGACCAGTTATGTGTTATCTCTGGATAAAGGATCATCTGGTATAAACAGCTGGGAGCCTGTCATACGTGTCTTTTCCGGGATATCTCCCGAGCGTAGCAGCGAGTTGACAGCCAATCCTAACCAGGTTATTGAATACCTTTTGCTGGATGCTGAGAACAACAATTCACTGAAATCGATACTGAATAAAGCCCGGGAAAATGCCAGAGGGATGCAGGATCACATAACCAAGGAAATGTGGGAACAGGTCAATCAACTTTACCACCTTATTAATAATCCCAAAACCACAAGTCGGCTTTTGTCTAGTGAGCAGCTGGTGACCATGGAGACGCTGCTTACCAACTGTCTGCTGTACACAGGGATTACAGACAGCACTATGCCCAGGGGAATGGCATGGGGTTTTATGAACCTGGGTAAATACATTGAGCGGTGTCAGCTTACTTTATCTATTACTGGCATACATTTTAACGGTATTGGATCAGCCAAACAGCAGGAAAGAGATATTCTTTTCTGGCGCAGTTTGTTGTTTACACTTTCAGGGTATGAGCTGCACCTCAAGAATTACCGAAGCAGTGATACTGATAAGAATGTGCTTGATCAGGTGATATTTAACCGTCAGTTTCCGCATTCGGTCATGTACAGTCTTGAACGGATTAAAAGACACCTGGAAGAATTGGTGGAGCAAAATCAACCTGCCGGAAGAACTGAGATGATGCGGTTATTTGGAAGGCTGCTCAGTCATGTTCAGTACGCTGACCAAAACGCATTGCAAGATCAAACATTGCGTGGATTTCTTGACATCACACAGAATAATATCAATACTTTTCATAATCAATTGTCTCACTCCTTCTTTTCATACGCATAAACGTGTAGCATGGCCCTGTTCAGGATTCAGCATATTACAAGATATCTTTACGAGTCTCCGGTTTCAGAAAGTGTGAATGAATTGCGGATCTACCCAATTCCGGGATCAGACCAGGAAGTACTTCAGCATGAGCTGATTATAACCGGTAATCCCGAGATCCAGATTTATCAGGATTACTGGGGTAACCGAACAGGGTTTTTTAATGTGCTGGAAGGGCATCAGGAGCTAAAGGTGGAGAGTAGGTTGTTGGTTAGCACAGTTGCACCGGATTCAGATATCACAAATAATGTGGGCAGTTTTACTGACCTGCATACAGAAATACAAAAATCTCTTTTATTACTGGAGCTTTCCAATGCAGAACAGATTGTTTGTCAGCATGAAATCATTAAAATCTGCAGCGATATTAATGATGATACCCGCAACATTGGGCAATTGGTGGAATCCTGCAGCAGGTATATTTTTGACAATTTTACCTACAAAAAAGGGATCACAAACATTGAGACAACGGTTGATGAAATCATGAAACTGCGGGAAGGTGTTTGTCAGGATTTTGCTCATGTGCTGCTGCAGTTACTCCGCACAGCCGGCATACCCTGCCGCTACGTAAGTGGGTATATTTGTCCCAATAAAAATGGTATGCGTGGAGAAGGTGCAACCCATGCCTGGGTGGAGGCCTATATACCCCAAAAGGGATGGTGCGGCATTGATCCAACCAATAACACCTGGGTAGGAGAGACGCATGTAAAACTTGCTGTTGGTCGCAACTTTAAGGATTGTACTCCTGTAAAAGGTACATTCAAGGGAGCCACCAGGCAACATTTATTTGTTTATGTTTCAGTTGGTTATGAAGATGGTCATGTCTTTGAGGAAACAACTGAAGTTAAAATGGATAAGATAGAACAGCCGGCTATTTCTGAAAAAGAGATACTCGCAGCTATGGCTGCGCAGCAATAATCAGGATTTCAGCCTGTAATAGATTCTTCCGATTGTTTCCCTGACACACTTCTCAACCATTGATAGTCCATCCGGACGGGGTACGAAATCCATTGGAACAATCCGGTTGCCACCTGTTTTGAAATCAACGGGATAGGGCTGAACCCTGAAGCCAGCCTTTTCAAAAATTATGACTGCCCTTGGTATGTGATAAGAAGATGTAACAAGAATGATGTGATTTCCTTTTCCATCCAGCAACCTGGTTAAGGCTTCAGCTTCTTCTTCAGTATTTTCAGCCTCCTCAGCTGTAAGTATCTGATTAGGTCGAATCCCCATCTCAATGGCTTTCTGTTCTAAAATAAAAGATTCTGTGGGGCCAAGCCGCCAGGGCAGTCTTCCTTTTGTAAAAACCAGTTTAGGTGCCAGTCCTGATTTCATCAATTCAATACCGCCAAAAAAACGGTCAGGGTCATGCCACTCACTTATTGGTCCGCTTTTAGACGGAACCCCGTGGGTCATCCCACTTAAGACTACAATGGCATCAGCAGGTGCCATATCTGCTGGTTGTTTTCTGCTGCCGGCATTTTCAAGCAGGGAAAAAAGATAGTTACTTACAATAGGTGTTGAAAGGAACAACATCGTAATCAACGAAAACCAGATCAATCGGTACTTTTTTCTGATTAGTCCAGCTACAATCAAAATACAGAGCAACAGAAACGGCGAAAGTAAAAAGGGCAGTAATTTATGGAGGTATAGCATCTTTCAATTCTTGTTTTCAAAGGTAAACATTATCACAGGTTTCACTAAACGTAGTTCTGTGTACAAACCTGAGAGAAAATAACTAAATTGTCATCTAACTATGATGCGGTACATTTCTTTATCCCTGGTTTGTCTTTTTCTCCTAAGCTATTCAGACCTTCAGTCACAGTCTTTAACTCCTGTACCCATCAAAGGCATTGTTTTGGGTGCTCGAGACAGTGTTCCAGCATCATTTGCCAGTGTATTGCTGAAGCAGAAAGATAGCCTGATCAAGGGCTACAACCTCATGGCTGATGCCCGGTTTACTATATCAGCTTTACCAGGGAAATACAAGCTGGAGGTATACCATGTTATGCATGAACCCTTGACCATGAATCTGGTGGTAAAAGAAGGAGATAGCCTGATAGAGCTGGGGTCTTTGTTTTTGAAAGACTTAAAAGGACAAATGCTTGATAATATTGTTGTTCAGGCTGAAAAAAGCAGCATGCAGTTGTCTCTTGATAAAAAAATATTCAATGTAGGGAAAGACCTGGCCAACGCCGGCGGTAATGCCTCTGATATACTGCAAAACATACCATCTGTTTCAGTTGATCCTGATGGAGCGGTCAAGCTGCGGGGCAGTGATAATGTCAGGATACTGATTGATGGTAAGCCTTCAGGGTTGGTAAGTATAAAAGGTGGAAGCGGCTTACAGCAACTGCAGGCAAGCCTGGTGGAGCGCGTGGAGCTCATTACAAACCCGTCTGCTCGTTACGAAGCAGAGGGTATGGCAGGCATCATCAATATTGTATTAAAGAAAGACAGGCGGCAGGGTTTCAATGGCTCATTTGAATTGATTACAGGTAATCCGGATAATTATGGTGTTGCAGCTAACCTGAATTACCGGAAAAACAAAATCAACTTTTTTGTTAATTATGGTATTGCACACCGAATTCAACCTGCAATCGGAAAGGTTTCTCAGTCTTATGTTTCAGGAGATTCAACGTTCTTCTTTGAACAAGAGGATCGCATGCGTTTAAGAACATTCAACAACAATGTACGGGCAGGATTGGACTATTTCTTCAATGAAACAAATATCCTTACTGCAGCATATTTGTACCGGGGAAGCCTTGCCAGCAGAGAGCGCAATTTCAGGTATGATGATTTCCTCAATTCCAAATCTAATATCACAGGGTTTGTGAATAGAAAGCAATTGGAGGAAGAGGATGAACCCAATTCTGAGTTCTCTATTGTGCATAAAAAAAGTTTTAAGAAAAAGGGACATGAGATTATGAGCGAGTTCAAGTACATAGACTATTGGGAGAATTCAGATCAGTCGTATTTTCAAAGCAGCTTTACCCCTGATGGCACTGAAATTAAAAGCAGGAATCTGAATCAAAAGTCATTGAATGATGAGTTTGAAAAACAATGGTTATTACAGGTAGATTACATATATCCTTTTGGCAAGGATGGCAAACTTGAAACAGGTTTAAGAACGAGTTTCAGGGAAATGGTTAATGACTATCTTGTTACCCAGCAAAATGCATCAGGTATTTTTGACGTAATACCAGGGTTGGATAATGTCTTTCTGTATGACGAAAATATTCATGGATTATATGGCATCATTTCCAACAAGAAAGGAAATTTTGGATACCAGGCAGGACTAAGGGCTGAATTTACTGATGTTACTACTACTTTAAAGGAAACCAATGAAGTGAATCCGAGAGATTATTTGAACTTTTTTCCAAGTGTTCATTTTGATTATCAATTACCTGCAGAAAACGGATTACAATTGAGTTACAGCAGGAGAGTGAGAAGGCCGTTTTATAATGATCTAAGTCCGTATGTGACCTTATCTGACAGCAGAAGTTTCTTTAGTGGCAATCCGGATCTTAATCCGGAGTTCAGTGATGTTTTTGAAATAGGTCATATTAAAACATTTGACAAAGGATCACTTACTTCTTCATTGTATCATCGCTCTACCACTGGCAGAATTGATCGAATAAGAAAAGTAGATAATCTCGGTAATGCAGTAACCCGTACTGAAAATCTTTTATCTGAAAAGGCATTTGGCGTTGAGTTGACATCTACTGTAAAACCATATAAATGGTTGCGGATGGATGGAAATTTCAACTTGTTTTATGCTAAAATTGATGGTACAAACATTCTTCCTACCTTTCTTGCAGATACCTACAGCTGGTTTCTCAGGCACACTTCAAGGTTTAGCTTAAGCAGTGCGCTGGACATTCAATGGAGGATGAATTATGAGGCAGCTCAGAAAACTGTTCAGGGCAGAAGGTCAGGTTTGTTTTATGCTGATTTATCAGCGAGTCATGATATTCTAAAAAAGCAGGGAACGTTAACCCTTAATATCACAGATGTTTTTAATTCAAGAAAAACCAGGACCACAGTAACTGGAAGCAATTTTTCTTTCCAGGGTTATAGTGGGTTCCGGCCACGTCAGGTAAATCTCACATTTGTATACCGCGTGAAGCAAAACAAAAACGTCAAAACCGTTAAGATAATTCAGGAGTAGCCGGATTTTTTTATGTGACTTATCTGATGAATATGCTTTTAGTCATTATAATAGCAGGAGCAATTAAGCTGGAATAGGTAGTTCAATAACGGGTAATTAATACTCCTGCGAATAGTATTTGATTTTGATATAAGCTGTCAACCCTTCTTGTTTTTTAGCTATTGAAGTTGGTCCGAAATTTGGTGATTCCCCTACTTTTTATGCTTAAAGTAAACATTATCAATAAGATAAGAAATATTAATGATGTTGGTAAAAGCAAAAATATAAAACGGTTAAATTGATAATAACCTATTTCTCCACCTATTTCGTCACCTATTTCTATTAAATAACACTTTTATTGTTGGAAATTCATACCTGAATAATGAAAGCGGTTATATTCAACATATTAGCCATTCGGCACCGCTGATTTATGAAACGGCACCCTAAAAGTCAAAACCCATGGTTTTCCATGGGTTTTGTTTTGATTCCACTTATAAACGGCATTATCTTTGTTGCTTAAACCCACATGCATGAACAAGTTAATCCCTTTCCTCTTCTTACTGCTCTCGGTTGCAGTTGCAGATAAATCCACTGCACAGATTAATCCTGCAATGGCTTTGCCGCAGGATGCTAAGTTGATAAAAGGTAAACTGGAGAATGGATTGACCTACTACATCAGGGAAAATAAGAAGCCAGAAAAAAAGCTGGAGCTGAGGCTGGTAGTAAAGGTTGGATCGATAATGGAGGATGATGACCAGCTCGGACTGGCACATTTTGCGGAACACATGGCTTTCAATGGTACAAAAAACTTTAAAAAGAATGATATTGTTTCTTACCTGCAAGGGATTGGTGTTGAGTTTGGTAACGACCTGAATGCCTATACAGGATTTGATGAAACTGTTTATATCCTGCCTATTCCTGCTGATCAGCCGGCCAACCTGGAAAAAGGATTCCAGATTCTGGAAGACTGGGCACATCAGGTGACCTATAATACAGAAGATATTAACAGCGAAAGGGGCGTAATCCTGGAAGAAAGTCGTTTAGGTAAAAGCGGTGAAGAAAGGATGTTTAAAAAAGTTTACCCTAATCTTTTCAAAGGTTCAAAATACGCTCAGCGTCTCCCCATCGGTAACGACAGCATCATCAAAAATTTTCAACCGGATGCCATCAGGCGTTTTTACCGCGACTGGTACAGGCCTGAACTGATGGCAGTCATAGTGGTGGGAGACCTCCCGGTTGACCAGGCTAAAAAAATGATTGAAAAGCATTTTGCGAGAATTAAATCTGCTGCCCAAACCAGACAAAGGGAATATGCTGCAGTTCCTCCTTATTCAGATAATACAGCCATGGTTGTAACCGATAAGGAAGCAACTGGATTTGAATTTGCCATCAACTATCCTGCCTTTGCTTATAAAAAAGCAACCACTGCCGGAGAATACCGGAAAGAACTGTTTAACAATCTTTATACATCCATGCTGGGTAGCAGGTTGAGGGAACTGACCCAGAAGGAAAACCCACCTTTTGTTTATGCGTACGCTGGCTTTGGCGGTTATGCTAAAAATTATCAATCCTTCACCATTCAGGGTGGAACAGGAACGAATGATGTCAAAAAGGGTATTGATGCAGCACTGACCGAAATAGAAAGGGTAAGGCGTTTTGGTTTTACTGCCGCGGAACTGGAAAGGGCCAAAATGAATCTGCTCAGTTCCTACGAACGCAGCTGGAACAACAGGGATAAAACAGAATCCGTGCAATACGCAGATGAGTATATCCGAAATTTTACCGATGGTGAATCTATTCCCGGTATTGAAGCAGAATATGAACTTGTTAAAGGGATGATTCCAGCTATCGGTATTCAGGAGGTAAACGCCATAACAGATATATTTAAAAACGAAAAAAACAGGTTTACTTATGTAATGGGCCCGGAGGGCAATACTTCCATGCCAGCTGATCAGGCTATTCTGACTATGTTAGACAGTAAATTGTCGGATGCTGGTATTAAACCCTATGAGGAAAAGGCAGTTGCAGCAAGTTTGCTTACAACCATGCCCAAACCAGGTAAAGTGGTTAGCAGGTCTGCCAACGCAAAGCTCGGAACAACAGAACTGATTTTGTCTAATGGCGTAAAGGTGTCTCTGAAAGTGACTGATTTCAAAAATGACCAGATTCTCTTTGCAGCTTCCAGACCCGGCGGTTTGTCGAACTACAGCCTTTCCGATAAATACAGTGCAGAAAATGCTGTAAGTCTCGTATCTGCAATGGGTGTGGGTGCGTTTAGTCCAACCGATCTCACCAAGGCCCTTGCCGGAAAGGTAAGCTCGCTCAGGCCATCCATCAGCAATTACAGTGCAGGATTTTCTGGATCAAGCAGCAAAAAAGACCTGGAGGTGCTTTTTCAATTGCTCAACCTGTATGTCAGGGAGCCTAGAAAAGATAGTGGTCTTTATAATTCCGTCATTCAGCGGGGCAAAGCACAGGTTGCCATGCTTGGCGCCAATCCGCAGGTTGCATTCATCGATAGCCTGAACCTTGTTATGTATAATGCCAATCCCCTTGCGCCAACCGCAATTCCCAAGACGGAACATTTTGACAAAATCGACCTCAACAGGAGCTTGGCCATTTACAAGGAATTGCTTGGAGACCTGGGTGGTATGCAAATCAGTATGGTAGGTAGCTTTGATGAAAAGGAAGTTATTGCCATGCTGGAAAAGTATGTTGCCGGGTTGCCCGCAGTTTCCAAGCCGGTAGTAAAGGACAATAAAGTAAGGATTGCTAAGGGGCAGCAGACTTTCCGGGTGAATAAAGGAAAAGAAGATAAAAGCCTGATAGTAGGTGTTTTTGCTGGTGATATTGTTTATAGTGAGGCCCTGGCTTTGAAAATGAATGGTTTAAGTGATGCTATCAATATTATTATCACAGAGGAAATGAGGGAAAAAATACAGGGTATTTATGGCGGAGGTACCATTGCAGGTCTTAATAAAACCCCCTACGGTGCTTTCCAGATGATCCTGCAACTGCCATGTGGTCCTGCGAAAGTGGATACACTGATAGCCTCGTTTAACAATGAACTCAACCGCATTGCCAATAAAGGAATTGATCAGTCTTATGTTGACAAAGTAAAAAAGGCCTGGATTGAAAAGTATAAGGTAGATGTGAAAACAAATGCTTTCTGGCTCTCTGCATTGCAGGATATTGCGAGGGGTGAAAGGACAGCTGACAGGGTTATCAATGCTGAACAATACTTCAATGCACTTAGTTTGCAGGATCTGAGTGAAGCAGCTACACTTGTGAGCAAAGCATCTTCCCGAATTATTGGTTTTCAGATGCCTGAAACAGCCAGTTCAGCCCGGTAGTACCATGGACACACAGATTAACAACCTTGACCTGCTCGGTTCTTTACAGTCTGTAGAAGAGAATTGCTGGACACTGTTGCATGGCGGAGCTTCCAGCAGGAAATCGGCTATGCACCAGGCTGCAGTTGCCACCGCTGTTGACGGTATGGCGCTGATGAGAACCGTTGTTTTGAGGAGGGTTGATATGGTTGGGAAACGGCTCTTTCTGCATACCGACCTGCGAAGCAAAAAGATGAATGATTTTGAACGCGGGGATTGCCTCTCCTGGTTGTTTTATGATCAATCTGTGGCCACCCAAATCAGGTTGAGTGGCAAGGTAATACTCCATCACCAGGATAGCCTGTGCAGGGAGCACTGGGGCAAAACCGGACATCACAGCCGCCGGTATTACATGTCGGAAACAGCCCCATCCGTTGCATTTGATGAACCCTTTACAGGACTCAATCCTGCTTTGACATCTTTTGCATATACATTAGAAGAGAGTGAAATGGGGCTTGCAAATTTTGTGGTGGTGGAGACTGAAATCAGTTGGATGGAATGGTATTATACGCATCATACTGGTAACAGAAGGGCGGTTTTCCGTTACACGGAAGGGTTTCTTAAGGAGGCTTCCTGGCTCTCCCCCTGATGGAAAACGGGCATATCCCTTTTTTTCACTAACTTTGTGGTATTCATATAGTCTCTCGACAGCCCTGTTAATCTTACGTATCAAAGTTCATCAGGTCATTTTAGGGCAGGTTATATAATGCTGCACTTGCAGCATTCACATTAAAATTGTTACAAATTGTCATTCAAAGCATTGAATCTGATCGAGCCCATTTTAAGGTCGCTCGACACTGAAGGGTATACTATGCCCACACCTATCCAGCAACAATCTATTCCGGTAGCCCTTGAAGGAAGGGATTTACTTGGTTGCGCCCAAACAGGTACAGGTAAAACTGCTGCCTTCTCCCTTCCCATACTTCAGCGTCTTTATCTTGCAAAGCAAAAAGGTGATTTGCCAAGGGGCATCAGCACACTTATTCTGACGCCAACCCGTGAGCTTGCTATCCAGATTGCGGAAAGTGTAGGGGTCTATGGTCGTAACCTGGGCCTTAAGCATCTTGTTATTTTTGGTGGTGTCTCCCAACATCCACAGACGGCCTCACTCAGGCAGGGCACTGATATTCTTATTGCTACACCTGGCAGGTTACTTGACCTGATGCAACAGGGTTATATCAGTCTTGCACATATCAGTATATTTGTGCTCGATGAAGCAGACCGTATGCTGGACATGGGCTTTATCCATGATGTACGCAAGGTAATTGCCAAACTGCCTGCAAAGAGGCAAACGCTGTTTTTTTCTGCAACCATGCCTCCGGAAATTGCTTCCCTTGCAGCTAATATTCTCAATCAACCTGTCAAAGTAGAAGTTACACCCGTTTCATCCACGGCGCAAACAGTTCGTCAGTCTGTCTACTTTGTAGATAAGGGAGATAAAAAAAACCTGCTGGTTCACATCCTCAAAGATCAGTCAATCACCCGGGTGCTTGTTTTTGCCCGCACCAAACATGGTTCTGATAAGATTGTCAAGGATTTGATTAAACAGGGAATTACAGCAGAAGCTATTCATGGTAATAAATCACAAAATGCAAGGCAACGGGCTCTCAGTAATTTCAAATCTGCCACCACGCGTGCATTAGTGGCTACCGATATTGCTGCAAGAGGTATAGATATCGATGAGCTGACCCATGTCATCAATTATGAGCTTCCCAATGTTCCGGAAACCTATGTTCACAGGATTGGCAGAACCGGTCGCGCTGGTGCCAGTGGTATAGCACTTTCATTTTGTGATCAGGAAGAAAAAGAATACCTGCGGGATATCCATAAACTTATTGGTAACACAATCCCCGTTGAATCCGATCATCCTTTTGTGATGGATACAGGATCTTACGTTTTCACCCCAAAGCCTTTTGTTAAATCAAATTTTCAACAAAGCAGGCGTGAAAATTCCAGTAATACTAGTTTCAGAGGAGTAGCTGCACCAAGGAGAATTGTCATTCAGAAGAATCTGAGAGAAAGGGTATAGCACAATTAATTTGCTGAAAGGAATTAAAAAAGGGAAGGGGTATGGAAATACCCCTTCGTTTGTCTAATAACTCTTAACGCTCGCACTGAGCCCGAAGGCCCTATGATTTTTCAATTCTGACATTATTGGATCTAAATCGTTCTGAATATATGGTAACTACACTTTCAATAGTTTGGTTATTGATTATGATAGTTGCATTTTAGTTTTTTGTTGTGGTATTTCTCAAACCTAGTCTTGCTGGATTGGGTTTGTAATTGGATCTTAGTGGCTTGTTCTTATCGGATATTTGGGGGTTTCCCGTTAGATTGACTGAAACTTGTAAAAAGGAAAAGGATTTGTTAACTTAGCGTTAAGCAAATGTGCTATAAAATTAAACACCAAACAAACTGAATTACTCTATTGTGACATAGAGTATATCTATAACCTCAATATAAGTATTATCTATATTATTAATATCTATATCAGCCTTATATTAGTAGCATGAATATTCAGCAATTGGAATATGTGATTGCATTGGATGATCACAGGCATTTTGTGACAGCCGCGGAAAAATGTCATGTAACACAGGCTACTTTGAGCATGATGGTTAAAAAGCTCGAAGACGAGCTTGGTGTAAAATTATTTGACAGGAGTAAAAAGCCATTGGTCCCTACATCAGTGGGCAAAAGAATCATCTCTCAGGCACGTGTAATCATACAGGAAGCATCTCGAATGGACGAAATTATTGGTTCTGAGCGCGGTGTACTGAAAGGTGAGCTTAGGTTAGGTATCATACCAACTTTGGCCCCATATATCCTGCCTATGTTTGTTAAGCAGTTTCTGGAGAAATATCCCAGTGTAAAGCTTAAAATAAATGAGATTACTACAGATGAAATAATCTACAGACTTGAGCAGGGTGACCTGGATGCGGGTTTGATGGCTATTCCACTGGGCAGAAAAGGATTGATGGAACATCACCTTTTCAACGAAGAGTTTGTGGTTTATGCATCTGATAACCAGAAACTGCTTGAAAAAAACTTTGTTTTACCTGCAGACATTGACCACAATCAACTCTGGTTGCTGGAAGAAGGTCATTGTATGCGTACACAGGTAGTGAACCTTTGTGAACTGAAAGAAAGGGAAAGGGATATTCATCAACTGGAATTTGAAGCAGGAAGCCTTAAAACACTCAAGAAAGTTATTGATGTAATGGATGGCATGACTGTACTGCCCATGCTGGCTGTAAAAGAAATGCGGGAGGAAATGCGTAAAAATATCCGTTATTTCTCAGCTCCTGCTCCGGTAAGGGAAATCGGACTGGTGACCTACCGTTATTATGTTAAAGAAGCGCTGGTTGAGGCATTAAAGGAAGTTATTCTGAATAACCTCCCGCTGGAAATACCCAAAGATTCACCGGGTGCCCCCCCGATGGTCATGAGACCTTAAATACGAATTAACTTATTTTTAAATCCGGATTGGATAATTTCGCACACCAGTGGCAGGCTTTGAACAAAGGTTCTGAAAAACTGTTGTCAATC
This sequence comes from Chitinophaga pinensis, assembly GCA_945862385.1. Taxonomy (GTDB): domain Bacteria; phylum Bacteroidota; class Bacteroidia; order Chitinophagales; family Chitinophagaceae; genus Pollutibacter. The sequence continues at coordinate 209,950 of CAMAXV010000002.1, read as the reverse complement.
TATTGTTGTAGTTCTAAATTTCCAGTATGGCAGGTAATGACGTGGAGGTTTCCCTCGGGAAATCTATCAGAAGATTTTTTGAAGTAATCAGGCTTGAAAAAAAGGAAGTATCTGCCATTTATTTCTTCGCCATCCTGAGTGGACTCATCCAGTTATCCCTTCCGCTGGGTATACAGGCAATCATAAATTTTGCTCAGGTTGCAGCAGGCCAAAGCAAGCTTCCTGCTTCAATGTGGCTTCTGATTTTCATGGTAGTTCTTGGTGTGCTCTCTTCGGGTGTGCTTCAGGTAAGTCAGATGCGTGTAGTTGAAAAAATACAGCAACGTCTCTTTACACGGTATGCCTTTGAATTCACCTATATTATACCCAAACTAAAATCATTCTACACAGATCAATACCACCTTCCGGAACTTGTAAACCGCTTCTTTGATACAGTTTCGCTGCAAAAAGCACTCTCCAAATTGTTGATTGATATCCCTCTTGCTGTTATCCAGATATTATTCGGACTCATTCTCCTATCTTTTTATAACCCTGTTTTCATCATTCTGGGTCTCTTAATGTTAACTGTGCTGTATGCGGTCTTGTATTACACCTCAAAACCCGGATTCTCAGCATCACTGAGGGAAAGTAATTACAAATACAATGTTGCAGGATGGCTTGAGGAAATCGCAAGAACCTTCAAAACATTCAAGGTGGCAGGAAACAACAGCTTTCACCTGAGGAAAACAGATCAGATGCTCGAGGGGTATCTCAAGGCAAGAACAGAACACTTCCTTGTACTTAAATTTCAGTACTGGTCTCTTATCCTGTTTAAATTACTGATTACAGCTGCCATGTTGATTATCGGCGCATTTCTGCTGATGGATCAGCAGCTTAACCTGGGTCAGTTCATTGCGGCGGAAATAGTGATCCTTACAGTGCTGGCAGCTGTTGAAAAGCTGATCCTCAGTCTCGATAAGGGTTATGACCTACTTACAAGCCTTGATAAATTAACAAAGGTTACTGAAAAGGAAATTGAATCCGGGGGCTCGTTGCATTTTAACTCAAATGGAATGGGCGTTACCCTGCAATTTGAAAACCTTTCTTTTAGTTTTGATGGTCATAAGCAGGTATTGAATAATATTAATCTTGATGTATTGCCGGCAATGAAAATATGTATCATGGGCGAAGCTTCTTCTGGCAAATCAACGCTGCTGGAACTGGCTACAGGTATATATCAACATCAGGAAGGAGCTTTGCTCATAAATGGTATTCCCATCGGCAATTATTTACCGGAATCATACCGGAAACATATAGGTGTATTCTACCATGATCAGGATGTCTTTCTTGGAACTTTGATGGAGAATATTACAATGGGAGATCCCAGCATAACAGTTCAGAAGTTATTGCCACTTGTTGAGGTGCTTGGATTGAAATCGTTTTTAAATACCCTGCCAGCAGGTTTCGATACAGTGCTGAAACCCACGGGTAAAGGACTCTCCAGTATCATAGCTAAAAAAATTCTTTTATTAAGAGCTTTTGCGGGGAATCCGGATTTATTAATCCTGGATGAACCTTTCGAAATGGCTGGCGGACAGCTCTGTCGTAATATCACAGATTACCTTCTTGGTTTAACTCAGACAACCGTACTTGTAGCTTCCGGAGACATTACTTTTGCTGAAAAATGTGATATTATAGTGATCATGGAAAACGGGAAGATTAAAAAAAGCGGACCTGCCAAACTAATACTACAACAGGAGGGAAAGATCTGATATGAAAAATGTAATCCGAACAATTAAAAGGGAAACAGGTTTCGACCCGCAGGCACCTGAACTTATTTACAGGGCACACCGTGATAGCAGGGTTAAATATTGGTTTTACAGTATTCTCATCTCTTTGGCAGTCTTGATGTTTCTGCCGTGGACACAAAATATCAATGCAGCAGGAACTGTAACCACCCTGTATCAAGACCAGCGTCCACAAGAGCTCAATACCATCATACCGGGAAGAATCATCAAATGGTGGGTCAAGGAAGGAGACATGGTTAAAAAGGGTGATACCATAGTTCAGTTGGCAGATGTAAAGGATGATTACCTCGATCCCGATCTGGTGGAGCGTACGGAGGAACAATTAAAATCCAAACAACTCAAAATAGATTTTTACCAGCAAAAAATAAAAGCCACACAAAGTCAGGTTATTGCCCTGGAACAATCGAGGGATTTTAAAATTGCTGCAATGGAAAATAAATTGGAGCAGTTAAAGCGGAAAGTATTAAGTGACAGTGCTGAATTGGTTGCTGCAGAGATTGATCTGGGTATTGCTACATTGCAATTCAGTAGGGCCAAACAAATGTTTTCAGATGGTATCATAGCACTCACAGAACTGGAAAGAAGAACTGCGCAATTCAATAAAATGCAGGCTTTTGCTACAGAAAAACAACAGAAATTATTAAATACACGTCAGGATCTGGCTATCACCCGAATTGAAATGCTGGGCGTGCGGCAGGATGCTGATGACAAGATTTTTAAAGCCAGAAGCGAAATAGCAGGTGCACAAAGCGAGGTGGCATCAACCGGTGGGGATCTGGCTAAAAATACAAATCAACTGGCTAATTATGTTATCAGAGGTAGCCAGCGCTGGCTTATAGCTCCGCAGGATGGCCAGGTGAACAACGCCCGTAAGCAGGGTCTGAATGAAATGGTCAAAGAGGGTGAAACCATCGCTGAAATTGTACCAACGCAAACAGACCTCGCCGTAGAGTTGTTTGTTGCTCCGCAAGACCTCGTTCTGGTCAATAAAGGCCAGGAAGTTCGCCTCATTTTTGACGGATTCCCTGCAATAGTCTTTTCTGGATGGCCTGCAGCAAGCTATGGAACATTTTTAGGTGAGGTCATCGCCGTTGAAACAAATGTAAATATCAATGGTAAATTCAGAATTCTGGTAGTACCGGGTAAGAGAGAAAAGGCATGGCCTGTGAATGTGAGATTCGGAGCTGGTGTAAAAGGTTTTGCCATGCTGAAAAATGTGAGCATATGGTATGAATTATGGCGGCAGATTAACGGATTCCCTCCGGAATATTACAAGCCTGTTACAGCTGAAAAAGACAAAAAGAAATGACATGCGGCACCTGATATTTGCGTTCCTTTCAATTTGTTCTTGTGCAAAAGCCCAGGATAAGTATCTGATGCTGGATGCCACATTGGATATCATCAGAAAATACCATCCTGTAGTGAAACAGGCTTCGCTTGGTGTTGAACAGGCAAAAGCGGCACTGACTTCCTCAAGAGGGATGTTTGACCCAGCTTTATATTATGAGGCAGACAGAAAGACATTCGATGGTTCAAGTTACTTCAACTTCACAAATCCGTCACTTAAAATACCTACCTGGTATGGTATAGATATTAAAGCCGGACTGGAAAATAACCTGGGTTCTCGCGTGGATCCATCCATGACCATTGGGAAAAGCACCTACCTGGGGGTATCTATTCCAGTGCTTAAGGGGCTTTTATTCGACAAGCGAAGGGCAGCAGTTCAGCAGGGTAAAATATTCATCCGGATGAGTATCCAGGAACAGCGTCAGACAATCAATGACCTCCTGCAGGATGCCGGCGAGGCATACTGGAAATGGACTGTATCACACCAGGTCAATCAGGTATTGGTCAGGGCAATCCAGGTCAATGAAAATCGAGTTGATTTTGTGCGGAAAGCATGGCAGTCTGGTGATCGCGCAGCACTGGATACGATTGAGGCATTTGCGCAATTGCAATCTATTCAGGTTATGGAGCGGCAATCCTGGCTTGACTTACAAAAGGCAAGGCTCATGTTGAGCAACTTTATGTGGACTGATGATGCAAAACCTTATGAACTTGCAGAAGAAGTCCTGCCAGATACATCCTGGATGGTTGTGCCGGTAAATACTTACCCTGTTCCTCTTCTGGATGAAGCATTACTTATTGCCATGGAAGAACATCCCAAATTGCGCACTACTTCCCTTAAGTCTGATGTTCTGGAAATTGACAGACGCAGTAAATTTCAGAATCTGCTGCCCAAGTTAGACATGTCCTATAATTTTTTGAACAAGGGCTATGGCCTGAGTAAAACCTTCGCTTCTCCTTTGTTTGAAAATAACTTTAAATATGGTGTGCAATTCGGACTTCCCCTTTTTCAACGCGAAGCAAGAGGGGAGTACCGCATGGCCAAAATAAAAATTCAGGACAACCAGCTTACATTTGATCAGGCCAGACTGGAAATAGGTAACAAGGTTCGGGCAGCTTTCAATGAAGTGATTGCCATGCAACAGCAGGTTAACTTTATGCAGCAAAACCTGAAAAACCAGCAAACGCTACTCAGAGCTGAAGAAATTAAGTTAAAGCTGGGCGAAAGCAGCCTCTTTTTGGTCAACTCAAGGGAAAATAAATTACTGGAAACAGAGCAGAAATATGCGGAATTGAGGTCAAAATTCTTCAACAGCCTCATATCCATGCAAGCAGCAGCAGGTACACTCAGATAGTTTTACCTGATGCAGGTGCTTTTGCTTATTTAATGTTCATCACAACGTGTTTGATTTTTTTCCGCTTCCAGGTATAGGTGATGTGGACTAATCCGTCTGCTGTTTGAATAACAAATGGATAAGAAAACTCCATTTTAGGTTCGTTTTCCAGCACTGCCAAGGGTTCCCAGTTTTTTCCATCATTGGATATAGCCACATTGAGTGGAGACCTTCCGCCCCATCCTTCTTTAACAGATTCCGGGGGCTTTACATTGTTATAGACCAGCAGGTGCCTGCCATCTTTTAGCGTAATGGCGTCAATGCCGGAATTATTATTAGGCATCTCAGTCTGCTTCAAAAGATCCCATGTGCGGCCGTTATCGTAGCTCCATGTTTCGTTGATGGTTCTGTTCTGACTACGGGTCAGGGCCTGAAGTGTTTTGTTATCGTGTCTCAGCACAGCAGGCTGTATTCCGCTGATAGGCTTTGCGTCATTGAGGTCCGGACCTTTTGTCCAGGTGCGTCCATTGTCAGAAGTAAATTCAAAATGTACTTTCCATCCGTCTCTTTCAGTGCTGGATGGACAAATCAATAACTCATCTGCGAGATAAGGCTGGTTGCGGATTGGTCCGAGTATGCCATCAGGCAATCTTTCTGCTGCTCCCCAGGTCAGTCCGTTGTCTTTTGAACGTTTCATCCAGCCGGTCCAGTCAACTACACGCGGACCAATTTTGTAAAACAAAAGCAGCTCTCCATCCGGAGCCAGGAATAAAACAGGATTGTAGCAGGCATATCTTGTGTCAGCATTGATGAAACCATCGGCTGCCATTTCGGGTACAGTCCATTTTCCATCAGTAAATCTGCTGGTATAAATATTGACATCTTTATGTCCCTCTCTCGTTCCGCCAAACCAGGCAGCAACGAGTCCTGCAGGTGTTTCAACAATTGTTGAGGCATGACACTCCGGGAAAGGTGCAGTTTCGTAGATAAACTGATCAGCAATAATGCCCTTTCTTTCAGTATCAGTCATTCCTTCTCTCTTCACCTGAGCCAAAGTAATCAGGTGAAGACCGGTTGTAATGATCAAAAGCAGTTTTTTCATAACTGAATATACAAAATCAGCATTGAATCACAAATATCAGATGTTGATTATAAGCACAGGAATACGCAAGGCATGCCTTACTTCATCAACAGTTTGTCCGTAAACCATATCACGGATGCCTTTATGTCCGTGTGCTCCAATTACCAGCAGGTCAGCCCGGTTTTGCCTGACGAGCCGCACAATTTCCTTTACGCGGTTATTGTAACCCAGCATGCCTTCTGCGGTATAACCTTTTTCACGTAATTCAGCTACAAATTTTTCCATCCGCTCCTTGTCATTACGTGTTTCCATGTCATCTGCAGCATCACCCAGGAAACGTGTAGCTGGACTCTCAACAACGTGTATCAACAGGTAATGGCTGTCTTTTGTACCTTGTCCGAGTGCATGTCCTATCAGCTTATGATCGTTTTTGCTGAAGTCCAGTGCCACTGCAATTTTCTGGGCAGCCATCTTTTCACGCAAGGGAATAACCACATGCTGAAGTTTCTCAGGAAGGGGATGAACACTGATTTCTTCTTCTGATGTAACTTTTACAAACAAAGGATAGAAAATTGCCATAAGCAACAGGGTAATGTATGCCAGTGCAGCGGCAATAATCAACGCTTTGGCCCAAATAGAATCTGAGTTTTCGAAGAATACAGAGGCCTGCTCATAAACCATGCGGAGGTTCAGGTATACCAAAACAAGCGTGATAAGTGACGCAAGGATAATGACCCAAGGTTTGATGGTAAAAACGCCCATTGTTTTCCTGTCGCTTGTAAAATGAATCAGGGGTATGATGGCAAAGCCAAGTTGCATGCTCAGGATAACCTGACTGAATACCAGGAGGCTGTCAATATTATTTTCTCCATTAATCAGGATAACAATTACTGCCGGAACTACTGCAATAAGCCTGGTCATAAGCCTCCTTACCCAGGGTGTTATTCTGAGCTGAAGGTATCCTTCCATAACGATTTGCCCAGCCAGTGTTCCGGTAATGGTTGAACTTTGTCCTGATGCAATCAATGCAATGGCAAACAATGTTGGTGCCAGGGAGGTACCGAGCATCGGCGCGAGTAGTTCATGGGCCTGTTTGATTTCAGCTACATCTGTTCTGCCCGTTGTATAAAAAACAGTGGCAGCAAGAATGAGGATGAAAGCATTGACAAAGAAAGCAAGGTTCAGGGCAATGGCACTGTCTATAAAGTTCAGTTTAATAGACTTTTTGATGCCTTCAGTATCCCGTTTGATTTTTCTTGTTTGCACAAGCGCCGAATGCAGATAAAGGTTATGTGGCATTACCGTAGCGCCGATTATACCAATGGCAATGTAAAGCGCCTGTTCATTGGGGATAGACGGGATAAATCCCTTCGCCACTTCACCAAGGTCTGGTTTGGCCAGGAACATCTCTGCGAGAAAACTAAAGCCAATGATGCCAACAAGACTGATGATGAATGCTTCCATTTTCCTGATACCAAGCCTTTGCAGGAACAGAAACAAAAATGTATCAGCAACGGTAAGCAATACGCCCCAGATAAGGGGCAGTCCGGTAAGCAGCTGAATACCGATCGCCATACCCAGAATTTCTGCCAGGTCAGTGGCGGCTATGGCCACCTCAGCAAGAATATAAAAAGCAAAATTAACACCCTTAGGATAGGTTTCCCTGTTGGCCTGTGCCAGATCCCTGCCGCGAACAATACCCAGTCTGGCTGAAAGGCTTTGCAGCAGGAGGGCCATCAGGTTACTCATCAGCAGCACCCAGATGAGTTTATAGCCAAACTGACTGCCTCCGGCAAGGTCCGTGGCCCAGTTGCCGGGATCCATATAGCCGACACTTACAAGGTAGGCCGGACCAAAGAAGGCCAACACCCTGCGCCATCCTTTTTTCTGATGGGCTGGGTCAACACTGTGGTGTACTTCACTGAGTGAACTGTAATCCTGATCAATATGTTTCATAATATGGTAGTTCTAAAGTTTCCATCCTGATCCGGTATAGGGTCTCCATGCGGATCAAGTTTAGGGAAGCCTAAATATGCATCGAGTTTTTCGATCAGCTTCTGGCTGCTGACATGTTCGAGTTGCTCGGCAACCTCATGCACTTCATCCCAGTTAAAATCCAGTTTTTCAGACAGAAAAAATTCCCAAAGCCTATGTCTCCTGATGATGCCCAAAGCAACCCTGTTTCCTTCTGCACTCAGCCGGAAACCATGATAGGGCTTGTAATTGATTAATCTCTTGGTCTTGAGTTTTTTCAGCATATCGGTTACGGAAGCCGGTTTGGTCTGCAGTGATCCTGAGAGCTCCTGTGTTGAAACCTGAGCTGTCTGCTTCTGCAGGTGAAAGATGGCTTTGATGTAGTTTTCTTCAGTTTCCGTATACCTGATCATTCCGGATAAAATTTAGACGAATCTAAAAATTATTTCGGAATTACCATATTTTGACCTGATTATTTTTTCAGCTCAGTGCTTAAAAACAAGAAATCCCCATTTTTCAGGTATGTGCATGTCTACAGCTATCTTTGGATGTATAGAAATTATTTTGCTTATGGAAAAGAAATATGGATTTGGTATAGTGGGTGCCGGTATGATTGCACATGTGCATGCACGGGCAATAAGGGAAATCCAACAGGCTGAACTTGTTGGCGTATTCAGCACAACACCGCAAAAACGGGAGAGCTTTGCAGCTACTGAAGAATGCAAAGTATTTGACAGCCTGGAAGCTATGCTGGCAGATCCTGCCGTAGATATCGTCTGCATATGCACGCCGTCTGGTGCACACCAGGACCCTGCATTGGCATGTATCGCTGCGGGTAAACATTGCCTTATTGAAAAACCGCTCGAAGTAACGCTCGAAAAATGCGATCGCATCATCGCTGCTGCTGATGAAAAAGGGGTCAAAGTGGGTGTAATTTTCCCCTCCCGGTTTTATGATCAGGCCATGGAACTTAAGAGGGCCATGGAGTCTTCCAAGTTTGGAGATATCGTACTGGGAGATGCTTATGTAAAATGGCACCGCAGTGAGGCTTATTACAAATCCAACGCATGGCGTGGAACCTGGGAACTGGACGGGGGAGGCGCATTGATGAATCAGGGCATCCATTCAGTTGATCTGCTGCAGTGGTATATGGGTCCGGTTAAGGCTGTTCAGGCTTTCAGGACTAACCGCAGGCACAAAGGGATAGCAGTTGAAGACACTGTTGTTGCTGCATTGGAATTTGCCAATGGTGCCTTGGGTAATATCACCTGCTCAACAGCCATTTTTCCCGGCGAACTGAAGCGCATAGAAATCAATGGTACCGTAGGCACAGCAGTTTTGCAGGAAAGCAACATCACAAAATGGGAGTTTAAGGAGATGACAGCTGCAGATGAAGTAATTCAGGATCGTACCAAACAAACCGGATTATCACATGGTGGAGGTGCTTCCAATCCGGCAGATATCAGCTTCAAAGGTCACCAACTGCAGATTGAAGACCTGCTTCATGCCATTTCCACTGACGGAACTCCACTGGTGGACGCCAGGGAGGGCAGAAAAGCAGTTGAAATCGTACTTGCCGTGTATAAAAGCGCTCAAACCGGAAGCAGGGTGGAGTTGCCACTGGTGTGAATTTTCAGCGATATCTGATTTCAAATTAACCTTATCTTCATACTTGTGGTAGACTCGATTTAACCTGTTTACATGAAAGCATTCAATATGATCACAACACAGCCTGAAAGATTGATAGCAGCTCCATTTACGCCTTTTCACGCCGATGGCAGCCTCAATGTGGATCTTATACCGGAGTATTATGCATTCCTGAAAAGAAACGGCGTAGCCGGGGCTTTCATTTGTGGGTCAACCGGCGAGGGTCCGTCCCTGACTATGGCAGAGAAAATAAGTCTGACAGATGCATGGGCCGCTGCAGCAAAGGGTGATAATGAATTTCGGGTGATTGTATTTGTTGGAGGTAATTGTCTTGCCGACTGCAAACAATTGGCAGCACATGCATCAAATGCCGGATTGTTTGGATTTTCAATGACAGCACCCAGTTATTTTAAACCGGCAGATCTTGAAACCCTTGCCGCATGCTGCATTGAAGTGGCTTCTGCTGCTCCGGATATGTCGTTTTATTATTACCATATTCCAGTTTTAACAGGGGTGCGTTTCCCTATGGCAAAGCTGCTTAAAATGCTGGATGGTAAAATCCCGAACCTGGCTGGTATCAAATATACCGATGATGACATTTCGGAGTACACCAGTTGTGTGAACTACGCCAATAAAAAATATGAAGTCATGTGGGGCAGGGATGAATCACTGCTGGGAGCATTGGCAGTGGGTGGAAGAGCAGGTATCGGCAGTACATACAATTATGCAATGCCATTGTACCAAAAGCTGATCAGCGCTTTTAAAAATGGAGACATGGAAACGGCTGCAGCCTGTCAGCAGCAATCTATCGATATGATTGCCCTGCTGGGCAAATATGGGGGGATGGCAACAGGGAAGGAATTTATGCGGGCAGCTGGAATCGACTGTGGCGGCTTCAGGCTGCCATTCAGAGATATGCCCAAAGACCTGAATGCCGCATTCCAGGAGGATCTAGCTTTGATTCGGTTTGATGAACTCAGGTCTTATTGATGAAAATTCAATATGTTGTGCGTTTAAAACTTTAATAATTCCCAACTGATGTCACTTAAAATCAGCTATCCCTGGCGTTTGGTCTTTCTCCTCTCGGGTGTTGCCTTGCTCAATTACATGGACAGGCAGATGATCTCTACCATGAGGCCAGCCATGCAGCTGGATATCATTGAACTGCAGCAGGCTACCAATTTTGGCAGGCTGATGGCAGTTTTCCTTTGGGTGTATGGTGCCATGAGTGCCTTCTCAGGTGTAATTGCAGATTTCTTCAATAAAAAATGGCTTATCATTGGCAGCCTTTTTGTTTGGTCTGCTGTAACCTGTTCCATGGGCTTCGCCAGTGATTTTAACCAGGTGTACATCCTGAGGGCAGTGATGGGGTTCAGTGAGGCGCTTTATATTCCGGCCGGACTGGCACTGATTGCTTCCAGCCACTCAGATCAGTCGCGTTCACTTGCAGTTGGCATTCACATGGCTGGAATCTATATCGGTCAGGCATTGGGTGGCTTTGGTTCCACCATATCCAAGTATTATTCCTGGCAACAGACATTTCTCCTCTTCGGTGCCATTGGCATCATATATGCGATTTTACTCATGTTTTTCATCAGGGATGTTAAGCCAGTTACTGATGCAAAAAAAGAGGTTTCGCAGAAACCGCTGGCTTCCATCACTTCACTGTTAAGCTCTTTTCCCTTCTGGATTATCGTACTTTATTTTGCCGTTCCCAGCCTACCAGGCTGGGCCATCAAAAACTGGGCTCCTACACTCATTGCTCAAAATCTTGATATTGACATGGCTGTAGCTGGTCCGCTTACTACCATTTCCATTTCACTGTCCTCTCTCATGGGTGTTCTGGTGGGAGGTGTGTTGAGCGACCGCTGGTTCAGGATAAACAGCAAGGGCAGGATTTATACCGGTGCCATCGGATTGTCTTTGACCATTCCGGCATTGCTGCTCATGGGTTATGGGTATACTGTTGTACATGTTGTTGGGGCAGCCTTTTTGTTTGGATTTGGATTCGGACTATTTGATACCAACAACATGCCCATCTTATGTCAGTTTGTTGGCCCTAATCAACGTGCAACAGCCTATGGATTCCTCAATACGGCTGGTATTTTTGCTGGTGCAGTCATAACCGATTACCTGGGCAAATCAACAGATGCAGGAAATCTTGGTGCTGATTTTGCGATGCTTTCAGTAGTGGTTGCAGCAGTCATCATCGTACAACTGATTTTCCTCAATCCTGTAAAACGTTCCACAGAAAATCTGTGAAATAGTCCTGAATTATAAATTCAAGTCTGCTTGCAATCCCTGTGGCTTGCTCTAGGAAATGGTTTTGCATGTACCTGTTGTATATTTGGACTAAATTTCCATGTATGCGTAAATTCCTGGTATATGCGGCTTTCTTGCTCACAGCCTGCAATGAGCAACTTGCTGTGACTTCATTGCAAGATATGAACTGGATAGACCTTACCCATTCATTTGATAGCAGTACGATATACTGGCCTAATAACCCCACCGGTTTTCAGCATAAAACTGATGCAGAAGGCATTACACCCGGAGGATTTTATTATTCTTCCTTTCAAATAGCTACACCTGAGCATGGCGGTACACACCTCGATGCACCGATACATTTTTCGCAGGGTGGACTGACAGTAGACAGCATTCCGCTCAGCAGCCTAACAGGTAATGCAGTTGTTATAGATGTTTCAGAAAAGGCATTGGAAAACAGAGATTATCTCATCAGTGTTGCAGATGTGGAAGCATGGGAGGAAAAAAATGGAGCTATCCCCGAGAACAGTATTGTCCTTTTTCACACAGGTTACGGAGCCTTTTATCCTGATCGTGCAAAAGTGCTGGGAACAGCCAAACACGGTGTAGAAGCCATTCCGGAACTGCATTTCCCGGGTATAGCACCAGAAACGACGCAGTGGTTGCTGGATAATCGGGATATCAAAGCAATGGGACTGGATACGCCTAGCACCGATTATGGTCAGTCTAAAGATTTCAAGACCCATCAGATTCTCCATGGTAAAAACAAACCGGGATTTGAAAATGTGGCAAACCTTGATAAACTGCCGCCAACAGGCTCTTACATTGTTGCACTTCCGGTTAAAATCGGAAAGGGAAGTGGTGGTCCGCTGCGCATTATCGCAGGAGTGCCTAAGTCCTGATCAGAGATTTAGCCAATAGGTTGCCTTCAACACCAATGCGCTGCCTTTGGAACGGTAGTTGTCTGCGTAATAATTATCCGTATATACCAAAAACAGATCTGACGCGGGTGCAAAGCGCCACTGAAACCTGATATTGGTATTGATGTTGTTGATCTGGTTATTGTATTGAATGAGTGTTGACAGGAAGATTGACTTCGTGAAGGTCAGTTCCAGTTTTGGACCAACAAGTACCAGGTCCAGGCTTTTGTAAGGTGCGGGAAAACGCAGCCTATTCAGGGAAACAACACTAGAAATGCTGCCATAAGGCTGAAAACGGTAACTCATTTCACCATCCAGATTCAAACGGGTTCCGTTGAAATATTGCCCCGACCTTGTTTGCAGTTTGGCTGCCACTTTCTTCCGCTGATCAGTAACCAAACTACAGATGAAGGAATAATAAACAAACGCTTCATTTGACTTGAGTTTGGTCCCCCCAGTATTGGTGGGGTCAAAATCTTCAGTCAGTTTTGTGAAATCCCTTCTGAACCTCACCATCAGCTGTGTATAGTTCTTCCACATCACATTGTACATGGCATTCAGGTCATAATCCGTGAGACCTTTGCCGGGGAAATGGGTGAAATCATAGTCAAGCATCGGTCCATGCCTGTTAATGGTAGATTTTGAAGGATAATATTTCCACATCAGGTCTCCTGCATATTTTACAAATCCTCCCCTCCGCAAGTAGCCTACCTCCGGATTGAATTCGCTACCGATTGTAAACAGGCGTTGCCGGGACTCAAATTTTCTTTTGTTGTAAACAATACTTCCACCGTAAGCCTGATCCTTGCTGGTTTTGGTAGGATCAAAAGACATCATGTAAAAAAGTTTGCCATTTAACACATTGCTTTTGGAGGCAATGTTGTAATCAATGCCAGCAACCCTGTTGAAATCGGCACTGCCCGCAGCATCTTTGTTGGTGAATATGAAACCAATGCTTGAACGGTGAAATACCTTTTGCTGCAGCGCAATTACTGAAAAATTATTGGCAGGCTGATTGATTGAATCAATCGCCGCTGTTCGCATCTGCATCACACCCAGCCGGAGGTCATCGCCAATTTTTCCACTCAGGCGCATGCCGGCATCGATTTTATTCTGAATATTCTGACCTGTTCCAGGGTCCCTTGTTACACCAATCCTGCGGGAAAAGAAAGGCCTGATGCCATCCACACCGAAATTGGCAAAGAGGTCGCCGTTCTCCAGAAAAAATTGTCTTTTCTCCGGGAAAAGTATTTCGAAGCGGTCGAGGTTAGTTACCTGGTTGTCAACTTCTACCTGCGAAAAGTCCGGGTTAAAAGTGAGGTCTACATTGAGTGATGAACCAATACCCACCTTGGCATCACCGCCAAATCCGAGTTTCGATTGGGTAGTGAATTCCCTGTTTTGTGGAGACTTCACAACAGGATTCCTGAAAATGCTGGGTGATACAAATGGGATAAGTGAAATATTGGGACCTTTTCTTGAAATTGGAGTTTCAAATTCAAGCGGTTTGTTGAAGGCAAGTGTAATCATGGCATACTGGTTTGGAACCCTTGCCCAACCAGAACGTTCCGCATTGTGGCTGTCTAACCTGTAGAAATTCACCAGCCATTTGTTGGAGCCATTTCGAAAACGAATAGTATTGAAGGGGATGGCCATTTCCATGGTCCAGTAATCCTCATGAATCCGAGCTTGTGCCTGCCATTTATTGTCCCACGACAAGCTCAGGTCTTCACTCACAACCCCGCCATTGACAACCAGTCCCTCGCGTTGTACACCAAAAGGATTGATGCCAAAGGAAAAGGAATTCATCCGGTCCATAAAGGGGTCTATACTCACCACAATGGCGTCATTGGCTTCACCCCTGAAATCCCGTTTGAGAGATGGCGTTACATACTGCTGGTTCTTGACTGTATTGAACATCCTGGCTGCTACATAGAGGTGTTTGTCGTCGTAAGTAACCATAACCTCTGTCTTCGACTTTGACATGAGGCTGTCAACCGGAAAATTCTGAATGAAATTAGTAGCTTTCTGCGCCTTTTCCCAGGTTTGCTCAGCAATGTAGCCATCCACTTTTATGTGTTCAGTGGTTTTCTTCGCAAAATACCCGGTGTCCAGCAGGTTTATCATCGAATTGACAGACTCCTGGGATACAGCTTCATTGATGCATATCAGCAAAGCTATTACTGATAATAAACTACCTTTTTTCATTGATGGACCAAAGTTAAGATTCTGGATGAGATGATGGTATTTAAGCATTGAAATCGTTTTCGTTTCTTCAGCATGTAACCCGGATGTTTTTCGGTAAATTGTAGGATAAAGATTAGGCATGTTAAAAGCATTCATTCTGTCTGGCGCATTATTGTCCATCACACTCAGTTCAGCTGTTTCTGAAAAACCCGGGCATGACAAATGGATGAAAAAGGCAATTGGCGTATTGTCGGCTTCTGTAATGAAAGAGGCTGATTGGGCCTTGTTGCAAAATCCTGAAACGGTTACTGCATCCAAGGCAGTCAGAAGCGCAGGAGGTGTTCATGATTTTTTTTCAGAAGGCGACTATTGGTGGCCAGATCCCAGGCATGTTGACAGTCCGTATATCCAGCGCGATGGGATGACCAATCCTGATAATTTTGTAGACCACCGCAGGGCAATGATCAGGTTCAGCAGGGTTATGGGAGCGTTGGCCTCTGCTTACCTGATTAACCAGGATGAGCGCTTTGCCCAACAGGCATTTCGGCACGCCCGGGCATGGTTCATGGATGATGAAACCCTGATGTCACCACACCTCAGGTTTGCACAGGCTATAAAAGGTCGGTTTACCGGCCGGGGTATCGGCATTATCGACACCATCCACCTGCTGGAAGTAGCCAGGGCATTGCAGGTGCTGGAAAACAGCAGGGCAGCATTAAAAGGTGATTACGTCATTTTCAGAAACTGGTTTGCTGATTACCTGGTCTGGTTAACGACACACCCATACGGACTCGATGAGAGCCGGGCTTTGAATAACCACGGCACCTGCTGGACACTTCAGGTTGCTGGATTTGCTGATTTTACCCGAAATGATTCACTCCTGCAAGTATGTAGGGAGCGTTATAAGAACATCCATCTGCCCGGACAAATGGCTGTGGATGGTTCCTTTCCACGGGAGCTGGCACGTACCAAGCCTTACGGCTATTCACTGTTTAATCTGGATGCCATGGTGATGATTTGTCAGGTATTGGGGAATACAGCCAGGGAGGAGGCACAAGGCACAAGGCAAGAGCCTGCCAGCCGTAGGCTGGGCACGAGTTTACCTACCTCTGGTAGGGCACAAGGCACAAGGCACAAGCCTGCCAGCCGTAGGCTGGGCACGAGGCACAAGGAGGGTTTGTGGAACTTCAGGATTGAGGGGGATCGTTCAATCAGAAAAGGGGTGGATTTTTTGCTTCCATTTGTGAGAGATAAAAAATCATGGCCATATAAGCAGGATGTCATGTACTGGGATGACTGGCCTATCGCACATCCCTTTTTGCTATTCAGCGCAGTAGCTTTCAAGGATGAATCCATTTTCCAGACCTGGGCTGCATTGAATCATGAACCTGCTACAGAAGAGGTCATCAGAAACCTGCCTGTCAGACATCCGCTTATCTGGCTGAAAGAAATCCGCTGAATGTGATAAATGTCACCTTTTTCATAAATTCCTGATGCTATTTTTGTATTCACTTAAAACAACAACGTTATGAAAAAAAACATGGGTAGCACCGACAAAGTCATCAGACTTTCAGCAGCAGCGATTCTGGCTGCATTGTATTTCACAGGAACAGTAACAGGAACATTGGGAATTGTAGCGCTGGTTGCAGCTGGCGTATTTACACTCACCAGCCTTGTTAGTTTCTGTCCGATTTATCCAATCCTGGGCATCAGCACATGCTCCGTTAAAAAATGATGAAAAAATATCTATTATATCTTGTGGGAGCCGCTGTTGGCGGACTGGGAGGATTCCTTTACTGGAAATATGTAGGCTGCCTTACCGGCACCTGCAAAATCACTTCCAGTCCTGTCAACAGTACCTTGTATTTCGCCATGATGGGTGCTTTATTATTCAGTATGTTCAAAAAACAGGAAACTCATGGAAGCTAATGCTAAATTCGGTGATATCATAAAGGGTGATAAGCCTGTGCTGGTTGATTTTTTTGCAGAATGGTGTGGTCCCTGTAAAATGATGGCACCGATTCTCAAAGACCTCAAAACACAAATTGGAGACACCGCCACAATTCTGAAAATTGATGTGGATCGTAACCAGGAACTGGCCAGTCATTTTCAGGTGCAGGGTGTACCAACGCTTATCATTTTTCAAAACGGCGAGGTTAAGTGGAGGCAATCAGGTGTGGTGCCTGTGAACCATCTTAGGAACGAGTTACAGAAGCTGATGGCGAACTGATTTCGCCTTATCCTGAATTTTTCGTAAATTCATGGAAAGGTTTGTGTGATGTGGAATGGTGTGAAAGCCCTAAGGGGTCTGGTATTATTAATTTTCGTATTTTTTTATTTCAAGTCGGATGCCCAGCCACTGCTGGTCTGGGAGCAACAACGCATCGTTTATCTTCATTCGGAATTAGGGAAGCCATCCCTTAAAAAATCAGTACATTTTTCTGTTCATGCTCCAGTTGCGGGATTAGTCATTCAGGCTCCTGACTACTTTCAGTTATCCTCCGATGGCAATTCCTTTTCCCGTTTTGCAGTTTTTTCATTGGAACAATTGAGGAAGGGGAAACAGACATTGTATGTGCAGTTCCATCCAGACAGAAACACGCTGGCAGTGCTTGATACTTTGCAGCTTACGGGAGCACAGGCAGCAGGCGGACAAACATTTTTCTTGCAGGGTGACGTGTTTTCGGCCAATCAAACACTCGATATTGTTAATTGGAATATCGCGTGGTTTGGCAGCAAAACGGCAGGATTCGGTCCGGCTGACGACGACCTTGCACAGGCCAATATCAAAAAGATTATGGATAGCCTGGATGCAGATGTTTATGCCTTCTCAGAAGTTGTAGACACGCTGAGATTTAGTAAGCTGATTGCTTCCATGCCTGCTTATGGGTATAAGTTGACTGATTACTGTTCAGGTGCTGCAAACAATAATACTGCTGCATATGCAGTTGGTCAAAAGCTTGCATTTGTTTACCGGAAATCAATCTTCAGTAGTATTGCTGCAAGAGGTATGCTCAGGCAAAGCGAATCAGCCAGGATCAATTGGGCAAATGGTCGTTTTCCATTTCTGATTGAAGCGAAAGTAGCAGGAAGTTCCGGTATTGATTTTATTCTCTTGCATGGTAAATCAGGAAACACCCTCGCAGACCATCAGAAGCGCGAAGGCGCTGCAAAAGAACTGAAAGACAGTCTGGATACTTATTTCAAAAATAAGCCGCTTATGATCCTGGGTGATTTCAATGATGATCTGGATACCGCTATTACATCCGGTATCTCGGCATTACCTTCTGCTTATGGCCCATTTGTAAGTGATTCCATGGGTTTAAATCATTATCAGGCAGTGAGTTTATTATTAAGTAAAACAGGATCGAGAACCATATCAGCATATCCTGATCCTGTTGACCATGTTGTTTTGTCTGATGAATTGAAGGGGTTTTATATCAGGGGATCAGTTCGTGTTGTTTATGAAGTGAGTCAGTGGGTGAAGCAATTTAATACAACCACGTCTGATCATTTTCCAGTATCAACACGTTTGCTTTTATCAGCCAATACAGTGACTCCTGTAATTAATCTGGAGTTACCGGGTGCGCTTTACAGCATCATGCAGTTTGGGAAAAAACTGGAAGTCGCAGGTTCGAATACAGAAGGTAGATTGAAGTTTGATTTGTTTTCAGCAAATGGTCAACTGCTTTTCCAATCAGGTGATATTATCGCTGCAAACGGAAAATTTCGGAAGGAAATAGATGTTGCAAAACTGTCGCCTGGTGTTTATGTTTTGCAGCTGGAATGCAAGGGAAAGATAAAAGCAATCCGTATCTTCATCCATCCTTAAAATCCCGGTTATGTTCAGAATAATGTGTTTGTTTTTTCTTTTTGGTTTTACAGTTTCTCAAGTCCAGGGGCAGGTGCTTACTTCACAGGAGCAGCGTGTTGCCTCAAGCATAGAATCTTCCCACACAGACGCGATTGCCCTGCTTAAAGAGTCTGCCAACATCAACAGCGGATCGCTGAATATTGAAGGCGTTAAAAAAGTAGGCGCTATTTATGCCCGCGAATTGGAAAAGGCTGGTTTTACCTGCACCTGGGTGGCGATGCCTGATTCCATGCGCCGTGCCGGACATCTTGTAGCTGAAAGGAAGGGAAAAAAAGGGAAAAAACTTTTTCTGATCGGGCATCTCGATACCGTTTTTGAGCCCGATATGCCATTTACGCCGTTTACGATGATCAATGATTCCACTGCAACCGGACAGGGCGTAAACGACATGAAAGGCGGTGATGTGATCATGATCAAGGCCTTGCAGGCACTGCATACTGAAGGTTTACTCAATGATGTTACGATTACTGCTTATTTCACAGGTGATGAGGAAAGAGGAGGAGATCCGGTATCGGTCAGTAGAGGTGATTTCATCGAAAGGGCAAAAAAACATGATATAGCCATTGGGTTTGAAGGAGCAACGGGGCTCAACACGATTGCCACAGCCAGAAGGGGTTCCAGTGGTTGGACACTACAGGTGAAAGGGAAAACAGGACATTCTTCGACCATCTTCAAAGAATCGTCTGGATATGGTGCCATTTATGAGGCAGCCCGAATCATCAATGAATTCAGAACAGCGCTCAGTTCTGAGAAATACCTGACGTTCAATCCAGGATTGTTCATAGGAGGTTCAGAGATGAGTTATGACCCTGCAAAGGCTTACGGTGCAGCGATAGGGAAGGATAACATCATTTCACCAGCAGTAACTGTTACAGGCGATCTCCGTTTTCTTACAGAACAGCAGAAGGAAAATGCCCGTCAAACCATGCGTGATATTGTTTCAAAAAATCTCTCAGGTACCAGTGCTTCAATTGTTTTTGAAGACGGCATTCCTTCCATGGCGCCTACACCAGGTAATGAGTCCGTATTGAAAGTCATTGATGGTGTTTCACGCAGCCTTGGTAAAGGGGCATCGGTTGCCGGAGACCCCGGCTCCAGAGGGGCGGGAGACATATCCTATATTGCTGCTTACCTGGATTGTGTTGACGGACTCGGAGCTTCAGGTAAAGGTGCACATGCGCCGGGTGAAACCATCAATTTGAATGACATCACCTTCCTCACACAGCGCGCAGCCCTGCTGATTTACAGGTTAACGAGGTAATGGTATTTAGTGGAGTTAGGACTAATTTAATCCTGAGAAAGCCTTCCTGACTTTGTCTATAAATACGGGAACTTCATTGATCGGATCATTCAGTCCCAGTGTTTCAATGGGTACATTGCCCCTGTAACCGCATTCCCGGATTATTTTACACAGCCTCGGAAGATCCATCAGGGTTTGTTTATCATCGATGATCAGTTTTTCTTTTAGCTGCCAGTTAACGGCAAGGGGAGTGGATTTTGCAATTTCTGCATATGGGTCAGGTGAAACAAAAGTACCTGTGTCCAGAACCAGTCCCAGCCAAGGCGAGTTGAATGGCTGAATGAGTTCATGGCACTCATCTGCAGTTCTCAGGTAATCATTGTGGTTTTGAATACCCAGGATCACACCATTTGACGCAGCATCATGCAGGCAATGTTTGAGGGCATATTGAATCCGTTCTTCCACCCTTTTGCGTTCATCACCTGTTGCGTATGCTTTTGCTGTGAATATCCGAAGGACTGGCGCTCCCAGCATAGCAGATACTTCTATCCATCTTTTTACCAGGTCTATTTCTTTTTCCAGTGCCACTGATGAGGCATGGGAAAATTCATTGCGCACGCCTGTTCCGCTGATTTCGATTCCGAGTTCATGCGCTTTACGTTTGAATGCGTATATCTCTTCAGTTGGCGGAGTAGCCGGATAAGTTGAAAAATAGTAACCAGTCATGTCCACTGCTGCGAATCCTGTTTTGGCACAAAATTCAAGCACTTCATGTTTGCTGATTTGTTTTTTTATCAGCATATCATTGAAGGAATAGGCATTCAGACTCAGCTTCAGGTGATCCCAGTCTGTTGAAGCAAGCTGCTGTTGTGTTTCTTCTCCCTTTGCAGACAACAGCGGAGCTGCTGCCAGCAAAGGAATAGTGTTCAGGAAATTTCTGCGGCTTGTTCCCATATCAGAGTGTTGACAGATCTATTACAAAACGGTATTTGATATCTCCTTTAATCATGCGTTCGTATGCTTCGTTGATGTATACCATGGGGATGGTTTCCACTTCAGCCACGATGTTGTTGTCATGGCAGAAATCAAGCATCTCCTGCGTCTCGCTGATGCTGCCAATCATAGAGCCCGTGATGCTTCTCCTGTTTTTGATGAGGGCAAAAGGAGCCACTTTGGGATTGTGCTCAGGTAATCCTACAACAAGTAACCTCCCATCAAGACCGAGCAGATTAAGGTAAGCAGTATAATCGTGATCCGCTGAAATGGCATCGAGCACAACATCAAAAGATGAGTCGTAAGGCTTCAGCGCGTCTTGTGATGGCGCATGAATAAAATGGTGGGCACCTAATTTGGATGCTTCAGCCACTTTTGAAGCAGAAGTGGAAATGACCGTCACTTCAGCACCAAAGGCTACTGCGAATTTAACCGCCATGTGACCAAGTCCGCCCAGACCAACAACCGCCACTTTCATACCCGGACCCACTTTCGCATATTTCAGCGGGGAGTAGGTGGTGATTCCGGCGCAAAGAAGTGGTGCCACGCCTGCCAGGTTTTCTGTTTGCTTCACATCAAGCACATAGTTTTCATCAGTCACAATCTCTGAAGAATAACCACCATAGGTTATCATACCAGAGCCATCTCTTTCCAGTGCATTATATGTGCCGGTAATACCTTCTACACAAAACTGCTCGAGTTTTGAGTTGCAGGGCTTACAGCTTCTACAGGTATCAACCATGACCCCAACACCCACAGTTTGCCCCACGCTGAACTTACTCACTTCAGCACCAACGGCTTTCACTACACCAATGATTTCATGACCTGGAACAACAGGATATTTTGTATTCCCGCTCCACTCATTTCTTACGGTATGAATGTCGCTGTGGCAAACGCCGCAATACAAAATCTCAACCTGCACATCATGCGGTTTAAGACTTCTGCGTGTGATATGGAGTGGTTCAAGTGGGGATGTGCTTTGAGTAGCACCATATGCTTTAACTGTAGTCATCAGGTTCAGTTTTAAATTGTTTATTGTGCAGCAGCAAGGGCAGCAGCAGGATCTTTCTGAAACTCCGCCTTGCATTCAGCTGAGCAGAATCCGTAAGCATTTCCCTCATAATGACAGGTATCGCTGATGCCTGCTGTAGTTGGCATGCCGCAGGTGTAGTCTTTTTTGTTGACAACCATTTCAGGGGTGTATTTTGTTGCTTCAGGAGTAGCCATTTCTGTTTGCGCTTCTGACGGGGCTGGAGTTTCTGATGCATTATTACAGGCTGCTGCAAAAAGGGTGGCAGCAAATAAAAGGCTGACTAAATTCTTTTTCATGATGTTTATTTGATGGGAATTTGATTTAAGCTGAGTTGACCATGCAAAATTGGCTTTAGTTATCCATATTTCCATTGTAAACCTGGTAAATTTGGATAGAAATTGGGTATGTTTAACTAAAATCATTCTATCATGGTGTCAGGAATGTTTAAAACAGGCATGTTTTTACTTGTGTTTCAGGTTTTCCTGTTTTTTTTCGTGGATGCGCAAAACAAAACTAACCTCCCTATTGGGGTATTTGATTCGGGAACGGGTGGTTTAACTGTGCTGGAAGCCATGCTCACTCTGGATGCGTTCAATAATGAAACCGGTAAGCCTGGTGCTGACGGGAAGCCTGACTTTAATAAAGAATATTTCCAGTACCTGGCAGATCAGGCCAATATGCCCTATGGCAACTATGCAGCAGAAAATAAAACAAAATTGTTACAGGAACATGTCATTAAAAACATGGATTTTCTCCTGAAACAGCGCTACGATCTTACTCTTACAAGTCAGCAATCTAAGCAAGGTGTGAAAATGCTGGTCTTGGCTTGCAATACAGCAACTGCTTTTGCTTTACCCGAAGTGAAACAGTTCGTGCAAACAAGTGCTGCAGCGGTACCCGTGGTGGGAGTCATCAATGCTGGTGTGAAAGCTGCTTTGGCCTACCAGTCAACCCATACCCGTGGTGCCATTGGTGTTTTTGCCACCGCAGGAACCGTAGCTTCTGATGGCTATCCCAAAACCATCCGGGAAATGGCAACCCGACTGGGCATGCCGGAACCGGTTATTGTGAGTCAGGGTGGGTTCGGACTAGCAGATGCGATCGACAGAGATTACAGTTTTTTTGATGAAACCGCCAAAGACTATAGAAAAGATTACAAGGGCCCTTCTGTTTCAAATGCACAGTATAAGATCGATACGGCATTGCTGAATATCTATCGGTTTAATTCAGAGCAAAACAAGCTGCTTTGTGAATACGACGACAAGGGGAAGTGTCTGGACATTCAACTCAATGATCCTGAAAACTATGTTCGTTACCATTTGGTCACTCTGCTTGAAAAGATGCGTGTCACGGGTATTAAAACGCCCATGAATACCCTTATTCTTGGTTGTACGCACTATCCTTTCATGCGGGATACCATCCGCAATGTGCTAAATGAATTATACAACCTGCAACTACATGGCGAATATGTTTACAGAACCGTATTGGCAGCATATGTGGAACTGGTTGATCCCGCAGTAGAAACTGCTAAGGAAGCCTATCTGGAGATGAGAAAGCTCGCAATCATGAACGCAGGTAAAAAATCCGACAATCGTTTTTTCATTACTGTTCCCAATAAGCAATTAGGTGAAGCAGAGCTTCAACCAGACGGATGGTTTACCTATGCCTACAAGTACGGAAGAAAAGAAGGGGCGAACAAAAACTATGTATTGTTCACCCCTTTTGATAATCAAAATATTTCAGCAGCTACGTATGACAGGTTGCGTGCAGCACTCCCTGCTGTTTACAGCCACATCAAAATAAAATAGCTCAGTTTCATCAACTTATTTTTTTACTGGCGCAGCTATTTTCAGTGTCCAGACATGGTTGCTAACGTTCTGCAATGCCTGAGGAATGGTTACTTCAACACCATTGGCAGTTCGCTTCCATTTCAGGTTCTTATCGGTTCCAAGTAAGCGAATAGTCGCTTTTTCTGGAATGTCTATTTTTGAAATAGTCTGGATGCCATTGACAGGAAATTCAAAGAGAAACGCATACTGGGTTTGTCCGTCTTTTGATTTGGTAAAGCGGATGGATTCGCCCTCATTGAATGTTTTATTCATCCTGCTGCCATAGATGCCTTCACCATTGGTATTGATCCATTTGCCAATCTCCTCGAGTCTTTCATAAGCTTTCGCATCAAAATCGCCATCCGGACTGGGGCCAATGTTCAACAGGTAGTTGCCACCTTTGCTAACAATATCTACAAGCTTTTCTATGAGTTCATTAGCTGGTTTGTACTGGTCGTTGGGTACATAACTCCAGCTATTACCCATTGTCATGCAGGTCTCCCAGGGGTATGGGAGTCCGGTTTCAGGTATATGCTGTTCAGGAGTCAGGTAGTTCTGGTGCTCTCCGGGAACGGCCCTGTCTACTACAATCAGTTTAGGTTGTTTCAATCTTGATTTGCGCACAATACCTGCCATGTCGATGTCCTGGCTCTGTGGATTGCGGAACCATCTTGAGTTATCGAAAACATCCAGTAATTCAGCTTTCACCTCTTCATCTGTTTTCTTACGCACCCAGCCACCATCCAGCCAGAGGATATCCACTTTTCCATAGTCTGTCATCAACTCATCAATCTGATTGTGTGTGAAATCAATGAATTTTTTCCATTGGTCAGGATGTTTCCTGATGGAATAATTGGCATTGCGGTCGCTGGCAGGAAATTTTTTCCACCAGTAGTAATCGCTGTGCCAGTCAGGCTTTGAGAAGTAAGCCCCGATCCAGAAATTTTCCTGACGGAAGGCATTGAATACTTCCTTCACAACGTTGCTCCTGGGATTTGTGGAGAACGGAGTTCCCTTGTCAGTGATTTTATAGTCACTATATTTTGTGTCGAACATGCTAAAACCATCATGGTGCTTGGTGGTGAACACCATGTATTTCATGCCAGCGGCTTTGGCAGCTGTTGCCCATTTTTCTGGTGCAAATCTGGTTGGATTGAATGAACCTTTCAGGGCTTCATATTTTTGAACATATTCATGGTATGAATTGGCTACCCCGGGTTTCCAGGCGTCTATCGCCCAGCCAACATCTTCCGGACAAATACTCCAGCTTTCAACGATGCCCCATTGGCTGTAAGTGCCCCAATGCATGAGTAATCCGAATTTCAGGTCCTGCCACTCTTCCAACCGCTGACGAATGGCCGGATCCGGATCAGGATAATAGGCTTGTTCCTGGGCTTCAGTAGCCAATGATATCAATAAGCCCAAGGCACAAAGCCATTTTTTGCAAGCTTTCATAAATTGATTTGTTTGATTGTAAAATAGGCAACATGGAGAAAAAAACAATAAAATTCAGTGTTTTCACAGTAAATACATGCTGTGGTAATGATAATTTGCAATTATTCATTTGTAGTGAAAAATATCAAAACTTGGTATATTTATGGAAAGTTTATTTATGGGAAAGAATACCTCTATGTTGCTGGGAGATCATTTTGAACAGTTTATACAAAATCAGGTTGATTCTGGTCGTTTTAGTTCAGCAAGTGAAGTTGTGAGGAATGCCTTGCGTATCATGGAAGCGGAGGAAATCAAAAAAAGTGAGTTAAATAAAGCATTAGCCATTGGCGAGAAAAGCGGCATGATTGATGATTTTGATGCAAAGATTTTTTTTAAAAAACTCAAGCAAAAGGAAGCATGAGTTTAAGCTGGAGGATTTCTATAGCAGCGACAAATGACCTGCAATCCATTTGGTTATATACCAAGCAAGTGTGGTCAGAGCGCCAAGCTGATCGTTACTGTAAGCTAATTATAGATGAGATTAATACCATCTGTAATCAGCCATATGCCGGGGTTAATTACGGACATGTTAGAACCGGATACTATGCGTCTAAAGTAAAATCACATTTAATCTTTTACAGGATTAAATGTGATCAACTTGAAATAGTAAGAATTCTTCATGAGCGAATGGACATGATCAATCAATTCAATCATCCTTAGTAACGAATCTCAATTGTTCTTCCTCCACGTCCTTTGCTGTCAAAAGCCCTTAATTTGATCAACCCTTTTTCAGTTATGGGTTGTTCGTATTGTTTGCTATTGATGGCTGGTTCAGTGCCATCTGTTGTATAGCGAATGATGAGCCCCGGCAGTTGAATATTAGCTTGCACAGTACCATCAATCACCCTGGCTCCTACAGTTGGAATACGGAAGCCAGCACCTCCCTGGTAATAATTCAGTCTGGTCAGCTCCCGTTTGCCCACTACATTTACAAATTCACTCCAATCCTTATTATAAAGTGTTTTTGAAAGCGCTGTGTCTTTTGTGGTAGCCCACTCCGGATCGGCTGCCCAGGCCCTTTCTGCCAGTCCGAGCATCTTTGGAAAGGCCAGGTATTCAATATCTGCAGCACTGCGGATGTTTTCACTCCAGAGTTCACCCTGTATGCCCAATATATTCGATTTGCCGTAGTCAGTGAGTCTGTCTTTTCCCTGCAGCACTTTAGGGTCTACCGGTACACCAAACCTGTCAACAGTAGTGTTTTTCAGGTAATCGTAGGGGATGAAATAGTAAGGCTTGTCTATGTCTACAAAGCCTCCCCAGTAGTAACCCACTTCCTGAAAATCCTTCTGGTAGGCCAGGTCGAAGTAGAGGTTGGAAACCGGACAAAGAATCACCTTGTATCCGCCGTTGGCCAGCCTGTAGGGCAGGTCTTCAGCCCCCCAGCCTATGACGGTATTCCAGACATAGGTATGGAAATTGTTATTGGCAAATTCCGGATTAACCATCATTACCCTGTTACCGTCCACTTTAGACTCCCTCATGCCTATTTCTTCCCACCCCGAAACATAGAGGTTTCTTTCTTTCAGGATTTGGTTTACTTTTTCCCAGTAGTAAATCCACAGGTCACTGGTTTGTTTATAATGGTTGGCTGGGAGTGATTTCAGGAGTTGCTGGGCGATGGGAGATTTTTCCCAGACATCCTGAGGTACTTCATCACCACCTACATGGATGGTTTTGAGCGGCATTCCGGCCTCATTGTGCATGCTGATGAAGGCATCAACTGTGGTGGCAATGAAATTATAGACTCCTGGTTGTGCCACGCACATCACATTGTCTTTGAAGTTCTGCGCTGAGAGGTAATCTGATTTATCGTCAGGGTCAGAGAGCAGAAATGCTTTTGCTTCTGTTTCCTTGCCCTCCTGCATCAACCTGCGGTAGCGGGCATCCATCGCTTTGATGGCAGCACGGGCATGGCCTGGTGTTTCGATTTCAGGGATTACTTCAATGTGCCTGCTTTTAGCAAAGCGAAGGATATCTATATAATCCTGCCTGGTATAGAAACTACTTTGGGGATTGCTGAAGTCGCCTCCCGATCCGTATGCAGATGGCATGTGATTTTTGCTGTCCAGTGTATGTCCGCGCTGTACCCCAACAGTAGTCAATTCCGGCAATGCTGCGATTTCAACGCGCCAGGCATCATCTTCACTGAAGTGAAAATGCAGTTTATTGAGTTTATAAATGGCCATCCAGTTGAGCATGCGGATGACCTGCTCTTTGGTCTGGAAGTTGCGGGCCACATCGATATGCAATCCCCTGTATCCAAAGCGGGGTGCGTCTTTTACGGAGGCGCAGGGTAAAGAGACAGATGTTGATGGAGCTTTCCATGCTGCAACGGGTAGCATGCTTTTCAGCGACTGTATTCCATAAAAAATACCTGCCTGTGAAGATGCCCTGATGCCAATAGCTGTCGTGCTGACTTCCAGCTCATAACCTTCTGCGGAAATATTTTTGTCTGATATCAGGTTGATTTTTCCTTTTTCAGAAATGGAAAGCGGTTTCCCGATGAAACTGCCCAGCTCAGCAGCCAGGTAAGCGGCTTCCTGACTGAACAAAGGATCAGACTGAATGGAGGTTTCGGGGTTGATGGTAAAAAAGCCTTCTCCTTGTTTCAATGAAACCGGAGTTGGGAAAACACGTGGAAGTTTATCCTCCGGAATATTGGTGATGTTTTTATTTTGGTCGAAGACCATCTCCGGGGTAACCTGATCGTTTACCTGATCAGGTGAGCGTTTGAATTTGTTGATATCGGCCGGTGGTGTGGCAGTAGTTTTTGTAATGACATGAGCTTTTTGCGGCGCATTATCCCAAACCAGGTAATATCCTGCAGGGGCATCGGAAATATTAAAGGCCCATGCACCGCCAATGCCTTCCATTTGAACACTTTCACCCGGTTTCAATCCTTTGAAGCTTGCTGTTGGCTTCAGGTAGAACAGGTCTCCGTGAATCCTGAAAGTCTCCAGCGGTTGTTCAACCGGGTTTTTGATAACGTCCCGGTTGGCGTTGTAGTAGATGGTCCAGCCTGTTGCTGGAAGGATTGCTTTTTTCCCGGTATTGGTCAGCCTGATGGTGAAGAGGTATTGATCTTTTCCCTGGTAATTATTGGTTACCAGTTGCCAGTCGATTTTCAGGTCAGCGGATTGAAAGCTGGCTGCTTTCTGGGCTTTGGCACCCAGAAAGCAACACAGCAGCACAAGTGTAAGTATTCTCATGAAATGGATTAAGCGTTGGGTTGAAGTGCGTCGATTTCTGGTAAGCTGCCAAACAGTTCTTCTTCGGTGAATTCATGGTTGCTCAGTTTACCTTCAAAATAATCTGAATAGGCTTGCATATCCACGAATCCATGGCCACACATATTGAATAATATGGTTTTCTGTTTGCCTTCCAGTTTGGCCTGGTTGGCTTCACGGATTACTTGTGCAATCGCGTGGGTGGCTTCAGGTGCAGGGATGATGCCTTCTGCCTTGGCAAAGGTTACTCCGGCTTCAAAGCATTCCAGCTGTTGCAGTGCATTGGCTTCGATTAGTCCGTCTTTCAGCAGCTGACTGCAGAGCACGCTGGCACCATGGTAACGCAGACCGCCAGCATGGATGGCAGCAGGTTTAAAATTATGTCCGAGTGTATACATGGGCAGTAGTGGAGTATATCCTGCTGTATCACCGAAATCGTACATGAACTTGCCTTTAGTGAGTTTGGGACAAGAGGCAGGTTCTACGGCGATGGCGCGAACGTTTTTCCCTTCAGCCAGGTTGTGACGAAGGAAGGGGAATGCAATACCCGCAAAGTTGGAACCACCACCAAGCGGTGCGATAACAATATCCGGGAAGTCTCCTGCCATTTCAAGTTGCTTTTCGGCTTCCTGTCCAATGATGGTCTGGTGCATCAATACATGGTTAAGCACAGAACCCAGCGCATATTTGGTATTGGGATCCTGGGCTGCCATTTCAATGGCTTCAGAAATAGCGATACCCAAGCTTCCGGTTGAATGGGGATCTTTTTCGAGGATGTTTCTTCCGGCCTGTGTGCGGTTGCTTGGGGATGCATATACATTGGCACCGAAGGTGTTCATCATAATCTTTCGGTAAGGCTTCTGGTCGTAGCTGATCTTTACCATGTAAACATCACATTCAATGCCAAACTGCTGACAGGCAAAGCTCAGTGCAGTACCCCACTGACCAGCTCCGGTTTCTGTGGTGATTTTTTTTACACCTTCCTGCTTGTTGTAATAAGCCTGTGGAACAGCGGTATTCGGTTTGTGAGAGCCACTCGGACTCACTCCTTCATATTTATAGTAAATTTTCACCGGGGCATCCAGGAGTTTTTCCAATCCGGTTGCCCTGAACATTGGAGAAGGCCTCCAGATTTTGTAGATGTCAAGAACTTGATCCGGGATATCAATGTATCTTTCGGCAGATACTTCCTGTTTAATCAGCTCCATGGGGAATAGCGGAGCCAGGTCTTCAGGACCGACCGGCTGTTTGGTGCCGGGGTGCAATGGTGGCATCGGTTTGTTGGGCATGTCGGCAACAATATTGTACCATTGCCTGGGCATTTCTGATTCATTCAGAAAAATCTTTTTGTTCATAATTCCTGTATTGTAGTTTTTAGTTGAGGGTTAAGAAAACAAGTTAATAAAAAAAATGACGAATTGTGTGCATGATTCTTTCATGAATAGAAGCCGAACGAAATTCAGTATTTTAGTCCTTCCAAATAACAGCTTATGAAGTCAATCAAAATCAGTCTGATCGCCGCAGTCTGTTTCTCATGCATGAATCAGGTCATGGCTCAAAAAGACACAGCCTTTACAAAGTATAAAAATTTGCCTTTGAAGGCCAACAGGATGTTCGACCTCAAAACCACTGAAGGTACCTGGACATCCGTTGATATCAGTCCCGATGGCAAAACCATCATCTTCGATATGATGGGTGATCTTTATACCATACCTGCTGCGGGTGGAAAGGCAACACAGGTTACACGCGGACTGGCATTTGATCAGCATCCAAGGTATAGTCCGGATGGCAAAAAAATTCTTTTTGTATCCGACAAAAGCGGTGCAGAAAATCTCTGGTACATCGACGCTGAAAAGAAAGATACGGTTCAGCTGACTAAGGAAACCAATCAGAATTTCCCTTCGGCCGATTGGACTCCGGATGGAAAATATATTGTTTACTCCAAGGGAAGACGAGTCAATAAACTGTACATGATTCATGTCAACGGAGGTGGTGGTACGCAGCTGATCGATGAGCCTGCTACCCTCAAAACCATTGATCCTGCGGTGAGTCCGGATGGCCGGCATATCTACTATTCTTTCCGTACCGGTTCCTGGAATTACAATGCGCAGCTGCCACAGTATGAAATTGGTGTTTATGACCGGACCAATGCACGTATGACAAAACTGACCTCCCGTTATGGTTCAGCATTCACGCCTGTTTTGAGTGAAGACGGCAAGTGGCTGGTATATGGCACCAGATTTGAAGACAAAACCGGACTGGTGATTCGTGACCTGAAATCTGGTGATGAGCGTTGGCTGGCATATCCGGTGCAGCGTGATGATCAGGAATCTATTGCTGTTTCAGGGGTATTACCTGCTATGACGTTCACACCAGACAGCAAACACCTGCTTGCCTCTTTTGGTGGCAAAATCAATAAAATTGCCATCAGCGACGGAAGCTATACAGAGATACCTTACGAAGTGGATGGTAAATTGGAGCTTGGTCCGGAAGTACTGTTCAAATACCCCATTAAAGATACTGCAGCAGTGCTGGCTTCGCAGATCAGGGATGCAGTTCCTTCTCCGGATGGCAGCAAACTTACATTCACAGTACTAAACAGGCTATATGTAATGGATTATCCAGGAGGGACGCCCAAAAGACTTACAACAAACGATTTTACAGAAGCACATCCTTCCTGGAGTCCTGATGGCAAGAACCTCATTTTTAGCTCGTGGAGTCCTTCTGGCGGCCACATTCACAGCATCGCTGTTGATGGCAGTAACCTCAAAACACTCACGAAAGAACCTGGATTGTATCAGTCGCCTCGCTATACCCTCAAAGGTGATCGTATCGTATATGTGCATGCCCCTAACCAGAAATTCAGGGATGCTTTTGATCCCGGATATGATGATGCTGAGGACCTCCTTTGCTGGATGGATGCAGCCGGAGGACAAGAGCATGTCATAGACCATGCCAATGGTCGCTATAACCCTCATTTCGCAATCAATGACGACCGCATCTACATGAATGCCGGAGGAAGCCTGATCTCCATTCAATGGGATGGTACAGATACCAAGGTGCATGCTAAAATCAGTGGTATCACTACCTATGGTTCAGTACCCATGCACAAAGGCAAACCTGAGGTAGATGCCTGTATCCTACCTGAAACACTGGGGTCTGATGATGCGCGTGAGAATAATCCTCCCTCTCCTGCCAGTGAAATCTGGTTGTCTCCCAAAGGAGAAAAAGCCATTGCCAAAGTCAATAATAATATTTATGCCGTAACACTGCCGCAAACAGGAAAAACAATTTCCATATCTGTGGCTGATGCAGGAAGCGCAGCGTTCCCAAGTCGTCAGCTGACTGAAATCGGTGGAGAGTTTCCATACTGGTCGGCTAACGGACAGTTCATTCACTACAGTCTTGGTGCCGCTCATTTCCGCTATGATCTCCTCAAGGCGGAAGCATTGGAAGACAGTTTGAAGACTGCCAAAAAACTGGCTGAATTGAAGGTGTCTGATTCCACCCAAAAATCACCTGCAGACAGCACCAAAAAATCCATGGCCAAAAAGGACGATCCGAAATACACACCAGAAGAGACCTGGGTGAAAGTGTATTATGCCAAAGATATTCCCCAGGCTACCATCCTACTTAAAGGCGCACGTATCATCACCATGAAAGGGGATGAAGTGCTTGCCAAAGGTGATGTGCTGGTAGTGAACAACAGAATCAAATCATTAGGTAAATCAATTGCTGCTCCTAAAGGTGCCAAAGTGATTGATGTGTCTGGTAAGACCATCGTGCCGGGTTTTGTGGATGTGCATTCCCACATGTGGCCAAGCTGGGGTATTCATAAAAATCAGGTATGGATCTATGCCGCCAATGTGGCTTACGGCGTAACCACCACACGTGACCCACAAACGGCAACAACTGATGTACTCACTTATGCCGATATGGTGGAAGCAGGTAAAATGGTTGGTCCGAGGGTGTATTCAACTGGCCCCGGTGTGGGATACTGGTCATATAATGTAAAAGATTCAGCACAGGCAGAAAGCATTTTGAAGCAATACAGCAAATATTACAACACGCAGTACATCAAAATGTACCTCACTGGTAATAGGCAAACCCGTCAATGGATCATCAATGCTGCCAAAAACCAGAAGCTGATGCCAACTACTGAAGGCGGACTAGATTTCAAGCTGAACATGACCAACCTGCTCGATGGATATCCCGGACATGAACATTCCATTCCAATCTTCCCGTTGTATAAGGATGTAACCAAGGTTACCGCAGATGCAAAGATGGCTGTAACACCCACGCTGCTGGTATCTTATGGCGGACCATGGGCTGAGAATTATTTCTACGAGACTGATAATCCTTACCATGATAAGAAGCTGCAGTTCTTTACTCCGTATGAGGAGCTCGCTGCCAAATCAAGGCGCCGCGCTACCTGGTTCATGCCGGAAGAACATGTGTTCCAGAAACACGCACAGAGCATGAAATCCATAGTGGAATATAGCGGACTGGCAGGTATCGGATCTCATGGACAGTTACAGGGGTTAGGTTTTCACTGGGAAGTGTGGGCGATGCAGAGCGGAGGCATGCGGAATATTGATGCCCTCAAAGTGGCTACCATTCAGGGTGCGGAAGCACTCGGACTGGATAAAGACCTGGGATCTGTAGAGTCTGGAAAGCTGGCTGATTTGATTATTCTCGATAAAAATCCCCTTGAAAATATTCGCAATACCAACACCATCAAATATGTGATGAAAAATGGCCGCCTGTATAATGGCAGCAATGGTGATGAAGTGGCTCCGGTGGTGAGAAAACTCAACAGGAGTGAATGGGAAGGTAATGCACCGAAAATAACCACGACTGTCAAAGAGTAAATCAGATCGTTTCTGGCAGTTAGAAGCATAAAAGTCACGGGTCAGCTCAGACTCGTGACTTTTTATTATATTCATGGGGTAAAAATATTTGCCACATGAAAAGATTGCTTGCCATTATTCCTGCACTGTTGTGCAGCCTCATCACACTTGCTCAGGGTCCCAAAGTATTGGTTGTAACCGCTCACCCTGATGATGAGACCGGATTCTCTGTCACCATGTTCAAAATCACACATGAACTCAAAGGCACTGTAGACATGGCCGTTATGACCGACGGTGGCGGAGGGTTTGCCGATTCACAGCTGGGAGCTATGTATTTCGGGCTCAACCTCACTGACTCTGTTGTAGCCAGAACACACCTGCCCATGATCCGCAAACAGGAAATCATCAATGCCGGAAAAATCATGGGAGTTCGTAATATCTACTTCATGGAGCAGCCAGATGATTGGTACACCACAGATATTACACCGTATATTTCAGGTAAGAACTGGGATATACCTTATGTTGAAAAGCGCATGGATAGGCTGTTGGCAGAGCGTGATTATGATTTTATCATCACGATGCTGCCACATGCCGGTCAGCACGGGCATCATAAAACTTCTGTTATGATGGCACTTCGGGCAGTTAAGCGTTTCAAAGGAGCAAAGAAGCCAATTATAATAGCAGGTAGCCCCATGCGGGAAGGTACCAAGCCAACTGAGTTTTCAATGTTGGAGGGATATCCTGAAACTAAGATTAAACCCGAAGCTCCGAAGTTTACACTGAACAGGGCTTACCGGTTTGCGGAGAATGATAAATTGAGTTACAAGATAGTAGCCGACTGGGTTATCGCAGAATATAAGTCGCAGGGTGCCATCCAGGAAAACGGTATTCACAAAACAGACATGGAGATTTATCATTACTACGATATGAACGATAATGCAGGTATTACAAAGGTTCAGCAGTTATTTGATAACTTGGCCAAAAGCGGTTTTCAACCCGTTGTAAAAAAATAAGCATGAATAAATTAATCATACTCGTTAGTACAGTTTTTGTAATGGGATGCGAAATGGGTGAGGAGCCAATCAATCCTACATTCAAACTCATTCCCTCTGAAAAGTTTGTATTCAAGTCCTTTGTGGATTGCAACATGGCAGAAGCCTGGATAGGGGATACCTTCAGGATTTTCCCTGGCAAATACGGTGAAGATCCGGTTTGGGGTTATTCCAACGAACTGGAATTTGCCAGCGGTAAAAATGCTGATGAAGTTTTCCTGACACCACATGATCAGTTTACTGATCCCATTATGCCACCGAATGTGCCACCCGGACAAACCGGCCTGCATGGAGCTGTTTGGTTTGAAACGGTTTACCAGTCGCCGCAAGATGCTTCAGGCAAAACCCTTTATGCTGTCTATCACAATGAGAATTATCCCGAAACACTGCCCTATGATGCAGCTACAGGAGAGGGATACATCGATTCACTCTGGCCGGAAGGTCTTACTGGTCCACAATCCGTTGCTGCAGTATGCCGTATCGGTATCATGAAATCCACCAATGGCGGCCATTCCTGGGAAAATAAAGGGTTGTTCATTGAAGACCTCCAGCCACGCATGATACCTAAGCCTCACAACAACTCCCTCACTTTCGCCGGTGGAGTAGGTGATCCGTCTGCAGTTGCGAATGGTGATTATCTCTACCTCTTTTATGGAGAATACGGGTATCCTGGTGTTTATGATGCAGCAAAATATGATTCTGTTTTTGAAGCTTCAGGCCAATGCATCAGCATAGCCAGATTGAAACTGACAGATCTCGACAATCCGCAGGGTAAAGCGCAACGCTGGGATGGGAAAGCCTTTGCGGCACCATACAACAGCATAGGTAAACCAGTAGCTTCGCTCCAGATACCTGCTTCTGAAAAGGGAGGTGCAGCCTCCCGTGCTGGAGGCAATTTTCACTGGGGTCCTTCTGTAAGCTGGAACACCTATCTGAACTGCTGGGTGATGATGATGGGAAGGGTAGAAGGACAGAAATGGGTAGGTGATAAAATTTACATTTCTTTCAATACCAATAAGGATCTTGGCAAAGGAGATAATGCCCAGCAATGGTCAAAGCCCCAGCTAGTGTTCCAGAAGCCGGGTCATATCCTTTGGTATCCGTCATTGCAACCCATGAATACAGAAGAAGACATTAAGGAAAAGAGAACTTGTCTGAAATTGGGTAAAAAAGCACGACTTTTTGTAAAGGACATGGAAGGTCCAAAGGCAGAATACATTTCAGAATATATTATTGAATTTGAAAAAGATTGATAGGGGAAATTATGTTTATCCGTCGACTAAAGTCGACGGGAAAATAAGTGAATTTGTTTTAATACGTAAAGTCGACGGGAAAATAAGTGAATTTGTTTTAATGCGTAAAGTCGACGGGAAAATAAGTGAATTGAATTTGAGGCTGATTTATTACAGAAGTCTTTGGATATATGATTTGATACACCGCCGTCAGCTTTAGCTGACGGCTCCAGTTTAAAAAGAATGCTCTTTGGGAAATAAAATTT
Source organism: Chitinophaga pinensis (assembly GCA_945862385.1). Taxonomy (GTDB): domain Bacteria; phylum Bacteroidota; class Bacteroidia; order Chitinophagales; family Chitinophagaceae; genus Pollutibacter. The sequence continues at coordinate 174,318 of CAMAXV010000002.1, read as the reverse complement.
CAATTTCTTTTTCCAATGATTTTTTCTGATGATGCGCCTCTTGATTTGCTATGTAACGAATTAGACCATCCATGTTTTTAGGATCTACACTGCATGCCCAATAGTCATCCTGCCACCTGAAATCTTTTGTCTTGCAAAGGTTTTTGTTGATCCAATAAGCACTTTCTCCTTTGATCAACATGACAGTTTTAGCCAGCGTCATTTCCCTGCTCAGTCTTAGAAGGATATGGCAGTGGTCTTCAAATCCATTGACAATCAAAATGTAAATGCCTTTTTGTTCTGCATTCCATTTTATATGCCTGAATACCTGTCCTCTGATATCCTTATGTAAAATTGCTTTCCTGTATTTGGTTGCAAAAACCACATGTACCCAAATGTTAGTCCAACTCATTGGTCAAAATGACAGCTAATCTTTTATCTGCTAAAGGGATTAAGACAGGATTTTTAAGTATTTTCATCCAACTTGATGGGTTTCTTTCAACGAAATCTCGTTGAATTGACTTAATTCGAAAACTGAATGATTTTATATGAGGTGGTTTGTATTTTTATTTTTATTGCAGGCGGGATCAGTCATGGCACAACCTGCCGATTCAACTGCATGGGCGAAATACATGCAGGGAACCAGGCTTTATTGGGATAGCCTTGGAGCTGATTTTTATGATGGTGTGATTGCCGGAAATGGAAGATTGGGTGTTAATATGTACAGGGAAACAGGTAAGGCGATACGGTTCGATATTGGCAGATCGGATGTAACGGACCAGCGTCCCCACTATCCCGATAGCATGTTTACCCAGCAACTGGTTTCACATCCCAGGTTGCCTATTGGTAAAATGGTAATCAGAACCGCAGGAGAAATTAAAGGGGCCAGTATTTACCTCGATCTTTACAACGCCGAGGCGAGGGGTAAGATCGAGACGAGCAAGGGTGAGGTTGATGTGTACTTTGTGGTTCCGGGTGGAGAAGAGGTAGTCCATATTGAACTAAATGAAGAAGGGACTGAAAAAATCATTTGTGAGTGGACTGGCGAAAAAGCGATGACGCCCAGAATCAGCTTTGGAAGAGTGAAAGCTGCAGACTACGGGTATGTTTCCAATCCTGATTTTGTGCTCAAAGATTCGGCAGGTTTTGGCATCTGTTATCAGCCCCTGCTGGCGGCAGGTGAATATGCAACAGCTTGGACACATGGCATGGTCAATGGTAAACATGTCATTGATGTTTCAGTGGGATACAGTAAAACAATGAAGGGCAAAGCGGTGCCGGAGGCTATCAATGCCATCAGGTCATTCCGTTCAAGGCCTCTTGTTCAGGTGCTGAAAAAACACCATCAATGGTGGAACAGTTATTACCAGAAAAGCTTTATTTCACTGCCCGACAAGAAACTTGAATCCTATTACTGGCTTCAGCTCTACAAGATTGCAAGTGCCACCCGCACGGATAAACCCATCATTGACCTGATGGGGCCCTGGTTCACCAGCAAGACTCCCTGGCCTGCTATCTGGTGGAACCTCAATACCCAGCTCACCTATTCTCCCATGTTTACGTCCAATCATATGGAGATGACAAAGCCGCTTTTTAATCTCCTCAAACAAAATCAGCAGCAGCTCATCAACAATGTTCCTGCACAATGGAGACATGATGCTTCGGCGATTGGAAGGATGTCGACATTTGACCTCGTGGCCCCCCTCAACCACAATGATTTGAGACTCGGACAGTTTGAGCCTGGAAATCTGGTGTGGATGATGCTATACTACTACCGCTACTACCAATATACTGGCGATGAAACAGAAATGCGTCAGCATATTTATCCATTGCTGAAACGTTCTGTGAATTACCTCATCCACCTCCTTAAAAAGGATGACCAGGGTGTTTATCACCTCATCAAATCTCATTCGCCTGAATTTGCCGATGCTGAAGATGCGCACTATACACTGGCTGGGTTAAAATGGGGACTTCAGACCCTTAAAAAGATGAATGAGCGGCTCGCGCTGAATGACAAGGATGCAGCACGATGGGAAGAAATTGCTTCAAAACTAACGCCTCTTCATGTAGATGCAACGGGATACATGATCGGAAAAGATGTTGCATTAACCGCATCCCACAGGCATTATTCTCACCTCATGGCCATTTATCCGTACAGGTTGCTGAATATGGAGCAGGAAAATGACCGTGCACTGGCTGTAAGGTCCATCAAACACTGGCATTCCATGCCATCAGCTCTTGCCGGATATTCCTACACGGGAGCTTCTGCCATGTTCTCCCTTTTGGGAGATGGAGATAATTCCGCCCGCTACCTCAGTGACTTTTTGAAGCGCCATGCGGAACCAGGTGGATTGTATGCGGAAGCCGGTCCATGTTTTGAAACGCCTCTTGCTTTTGCTACCAGTTTACTTGAAATGCTCATCCAGAGTGATGATGGCCGAATCCGAATTTTCCCCGCTATACCCACTTCCTGGCAGGATGCCGCTTTCAGCAAGCTGGCTGCAGAAGGAGCTTTTGAAGTTGATGCTGAACGCATCAAAGGAAAGCTTGGCATGGTGCGGATTAAAAGCCTGAAAGGAAACACTTGCAGGCTTGAATTGCCTGAAACAAGAGCATTTGAACTGCATTCAGACAAGCGGGGAAAGATTACGCCGGAAAGAACCGCGTTAAAAGGCTGGCAGCAGCTGCGTTTCAATACCATTCCGGGTGAAACCATCACCGTAAGAGAGACTGGAGAAAAGCAGCAAAATAATTTGGTGATTCCTTTTGGGGAACAGCTTAATTTTTGGGGGCTGAATAAAAATTTCAACCGATGAGGATTGTGTTATGTTGTGCTGTATTGGGGATGGGATGGATCACATCCTGTCAGGAAAACAAGCCTTATCAGGGTAAATATGCTTCTGTTGAGGACAGTCTTTTACATTGCAGTTCCAATCTGCCTGATCGGTACGCTCCTGGCGGTAAGGATACTGCGATGGTAAGTGCACAATCAGATTCTGTATCACATGAAGGGATGGTCTGGATACCCGGAGGCACTTATCTGATGGGGGCGAATGACCAGGAGGGAAGAGAGGATGAATATCCCCAGCACCAGGTGCGGGTGAGTGGATTCTGGATGGATGCCACAGAAGTGACCAATGCGCAGTTCAGGCGATTTGTGGAATCAACCGGGTATGTAACAACAGCGGAAATTGCGCCAGACTGGAATGAAATCAGCAAGCAGCTTCCTCCCGGAACACCTAAGCCACACGATAGCCTGCTTGTTCCAGCATCCCTTGTTTTTGTCAAACAGCCTGCCGGGTCCGGACTTGGTGACCCATCTGTTTGGTGGTCGTGGAAAAAAGGAGCCAACTGGCGTCATCCACAAGGACAGGGAAGTGATCTGAAAGGGAAAGACAATCATCCTGTAGTGCATGTTTCCTTTGATGATGCAGTTGCCTACTGCAGGTGGGCAGGCAAACGGTTGCCTACCGAGGCCGAATGGGAGTTTGCTGCCCGTGGCGGTAAGACTACTATTTATCCCTGGGGCGATGAGCCCATAGAGAAAGGTAAACCCAAGGCCAATAGCTGGCAGGGTACATTTCCGAGTGTGAATACCGGCTGGGATAAATTCCAGGGTGCAGCACCGGTCAGATCATTTGCTCCCAATCCTTTTGGTTTATTTGATATGGCCGGAAATGTCTGGGAATGGTGTGCAGACTGGTACCGCAACGATTATTATACCAGTGTGAGTAATCAGCTTTTACAGGATCCCCAGGGACCATCAACAAGCTATGACCCACAGGAGCCCACCGTGCCCAAGAAAGTGGTAAGGGGAGGATCCTTCCTTTGTAATGATTCATATTGTAAAGGTTACAGGGTTACGTCAAGGATGAAAACTGCTACTGATACCGGTTTGGAACATACAGGCTTTCGCTGCGTCAGTAACCGGTAGTTGTATTGTTTTCAAAGTTATTCATCCACAGGCTGCCTGCGGGACTTTCATACTCTTTTACGAGGTTGTTGATCAGCAGTTCATTTAAGGTGAATTGCGCTTCAAATTCATTTTCATTTCTGAGTAATGCAAACTCACTTGTGGTCATGGTTTGAAAGCGTTTAAACAGGTTTCTGGGAGATTTGTCATAATTGCCTTTTTTGATGCCCGGAGATAGTTGCCTGATGATGCGGTCAATATTTTCGTATGACTGGTAGCCATTGAGCATCAGCTCATCTCCTTCATTCTTGCTGAAGAATAGTGTTGGAAGTTCCTTGATTTCCAGCTGGTCTGCAAGCACAAGATCATCACGGAAAAGAGACTGAGCCCTTCCTTCAAGGTCTCTCAGCAATCTTGCAGCGTCGAGTCCCACATCATAAGCTGCAGTATGGAGGTATTCTTTTTTGATGATATTTTTCTTTTCAAGGAAAACCATCTCCCTGATTCGCCTTAAAAACAATACAGCTTTTCCTGTATCCTGCAGCTGAGCAGCTTTAAAGGCAATCGAAGGTGGGTAAGAAGATGGCAATGGATCTTCAAGCCATATATCTTTGTTGATGGGCATTTCATATTGAGAACAAACCTGTTCCCAGTGGATTGCAACATCTGATGGTTTTTTTATGCCATTCCTGTTGAAGTTATCCCAGCTCGGTAGGAGTCCCCCCATCTTGTATTCAATGTTTACCTGATGTTCATACTCCAATTGAAGTTTCCGCAGCTGTGGTTGAATGATCCAGCAGGTGGAACAGATCGGATCAGTGAAGTAGAGGATATTGATTTCCTTTTTGGTAATTCTTCTGATCGCTCTTTGTTGTTTGCTGATCAGCGGGATCATCAGATCATCCTCATTCTTGGATTCAGGGTTGAGGAAATCTTTTTTAAGCTCCCTGCCCAAATCAATTTGTTTCGCAATCTGGTTTGACCTCAGCTGGTAATAGCGACTGCAGGCAAGTTCCACATCGTCATGATCACCCATCAGGGTTGCAAGCGTGTGCGCATCAACAAGTGCATTGGTAGTGCCGGCGCTTGTGAAGGGCAGTGATAAATGTGCAGCATCGCCGATAAGCACTACATTATTTTTGTGAAATGCTGGCAGGAGGTCAAAGTCTCGCGTTTGCCAGATATAGGTATCCTCAAATGTTTCCTGCTCCAGAACTTCATGAACAAGTGCAGGGAAATCTTTCAATATTTCACTGCAGAACATACCCATAGCTTTCGGACTGCTTTCATGGATGTCTGTTATTTGCGGATCGTACTGAATATACCAAACCAGTTCTGTTGCTGAGCAGGGTATCAATCCGAATGAAATGCTTTTTCTGTGGTGTTGAAATTTTGTGAAGCGTGAACCCATCTGCCGGCAAAGAGCAGGGCTTTTGAGGAGTCCGAGTACTTCTTTTACTTCTGTTTTACTGAACGCTGTTTCACCAAAAAGTTGCTCCCGTACTTTAGAATGGCATCCATCGGCTCCGATAAAAAAATCACCATATTCCATCGTGCCATTTTTGAAAACAGCAGCAATCGCTTTTTTATCCTGATACAGGAAATGCGAAAATTCCCTGTCTCTTTTAATCTGATCTGCAGGGTATATATGTTCAAGACATTCAACAATATCTTTTCTTTTGATGCACTGCCAGGGGTCGAGTTTCTGAAATTTTACTTCCTCGTCAGAGGGTTTGCGCAGGCTGAAGCGGTCGATAAAGACCCCCGGTAATTTAGCGGTTTCATCACCTTCCATCATGGTTTGGAGGATGGAGATGCCTTCAGCATGCATGAGAAATGCATTGCCTTTGATGGGGGTAGTTGCATCTCTTTCGCAGATGACTGTTTCGAAGCCTTTTTTGTTGAGGAGGATGCCCATCGCCAGACCGGCAATGCCTCCACCTAAGATGACAGTTTTCATGGATTCAGGGTTTTGGTAATATTTTCTATTGCATGTTGCAGTATTGAAGATGAAGTTGCAAAGCTCAAACGGATATAACCGGAAGCGCCGGTTCCGAACCATTCGGGGAGTCCGGGTACCACAGCCACTTTAGCCTTGCTGAGTAGTAATTGATGCATCTCTTGGCTGGAGATTCCTGTTCCGCGGATGTTGGCAAATGCCACATAGCAGCCCTGGGGCGGGATACAGCTGATGCCGGGAATTTTTTGTAAACCGTTTACAACAAGTGCCCTCATTTGATGCAAGTGATCAAGGAACAGCGCCAGCCAGTCACTGCATGCTGTGAGGGCAGCATGCGCAGCAACCTGTCCGATGATATTACACCCTTCTGCTGTTGATTGATGCTGCGTATGCTTGTACAGCGTATTAAAAGTTTTTGTATCAGGCGCCAGCACAGCACCTATCCGCAATCCTGCCAGTCCGAATGATTTGCTGAGTCCCGTAACGGTAATTGTTCTGTTGAATATTTCCTTATCAAGAGAAGCTATGGGCGTAAAGGGCTGGTTATCAAAAACGATATCGCTCCATATTTCATCAGAAAGTATCATGAGGTTGTATTTGACAACCAGTTCCGCCAGCTTTTTTAATTCCTGGTAAGTGAATACTTTTCCGGTAGGGTTAAGTGGGTTACAGAGGCAGATCAGTTTTGTTTTTTGAGTTATCAGTGCTTCCATAGCCGAAAAGTCGGTTTCCATGCTGGAAGGCGGAATGGCAAAGGGAATGGTAACAGCCCCTGCAGTTTCGGCAGCATGTTTGAAGAGGAAATCGACCGGGTCGAAGATGATGACTTCATCGCCAGGTTTCAATAAGGCTTTACAAACAAGGTGAATACCGAATGCTGCGCTGTTAACAGGAAGGATATTTTCCGGGTGGTAAGCCGTATGGTATTGGGTTACATATTTTGATGCAAGTGCTGATTTAAGCGGATGATATCCCAAAGGGTCGTTGTAGGAGAAGTAACCATCTGTGGTGTATTTGATGATAGCTTCCTTTATTGCTGGTGCGATTGGAAAGTCGGGATCTGCAGCAGTGAGCGGGATGACATCTGCAGGGACGGATGCCCAGCGGAGGTTAAATGCACGAGATTGGAGCAAGGGTATGTCTATTGCCTGGTTTTCAAACATGGATAAGGATTGGACCCTTAATCTAAACACCAGTTTTGAAAAATGCCAATTATCCTCCAGTAATTTTTCGCAGAATAAGTGGAAATACGTTTTTGGAGATAGGCATGAAAGAGGCTTGACGCTCTAATTTTTAACTCTGCTATCCCTCTGAAATTTAAACTTTCTATTGTTGCGCTAGCTTACTTAACAGCTTGATTTTGTATTATCTTAACGCTTCTGCCAGCTTAAGCACTACCTGCAATTCAACCCCATGTTTTGTAGCAATTTCTTCATGCGATACTTCGCCTTTTTGAAGTTCTTTGATTATAATGACTGATAAATCCATGCCTTCTTCACGTCCTTTTTCAACACCCCGCTCTTCACCAATTTCAACTCCTTCCTCAAACCCCTTATCAAAACTTTCAATACGTGTTTGGTTGATGTCTGCTACTGCAAAGAGGTGGTTGTCGTAAGCAATCTGTTGTTCCAAGGTGAAATTAGACCGGTCTAAAATTTCCACTGCCTTCATTAGGTTAGGATATACTGAAATATCAAACTTTTGCATGGTGATGAGTTTTTCAGGTTCGGCTAAAAATGTCAACCAGCGATCCACTGGATTATCCATGTTAAAATTATCCATTTTTCTTCTTTGGAACTCTTAAAATTTAGCACAATTCCCCTCCTGCCATGAGCGGAGCGAATGGATAGGAGGGGTGGATCCAGACCGAGCAAAGCGAGTGTCTGGAGACGGGGTGGTTGTAATTAAAATACTCCGAATTTTGTGTTTTCCAACCACCCCGTCACCTGCCTTCGGCAGGCAAGCTCATTCGCCTGCACCTCTGGTGCAGACTCATTCGTGCCACCCCTCCTATCCATTCGCTTTGCTCATGGCAGGCGGGGTAAATACAGGTTTTAGAATTTGATTTTATCAAACCCTCCTGCCCAGGCAGCGCGAAGCGATTGTCTGGGATATGAGGGGCTCCGAATCCCGCAAAGCGGGATGAGCCTGCCTGACGGTAGGCAGGTGAGGGGTGGTTGGAAAACTTCTGCGGAAGGGACAAATTAATACAGAGGGACGGGGTAATTCGGAGGGACAAGGGAGAAAGGCAATTTGAGAGTAAGTAGTTAACTGTTATAAACGCTCTCAACTTTAAACCCTCAACTTAAAAATAGTTTGTAACAATTAGTTTGCCTATCATTTGCTTTTCGACAATTCCTTCAACAATTGCCACTGGTGCTGAATGGTTTCCTTGAGAAAAGCAATTTCTTCCCGGAGTTGAATGATCAGCTGAGAATCTTCTGTATTTGTATAATTTATGGTGCTGTCTTCTTCCAGTGTGATGCCGGATTCCAGTTCATCAGGAGTTGTTTTCAGGATGCCTGCAATCTCCTGAAGGGTATATTTGTTAACCTTTCCAGTACGTTCGAGGAAGGAAACCAGTGAACGGGTTTTACCCAGGGCCTCTGCCAGTTCTTCCTGGGTCATACCCCTGAAAGCCCGCAGCCGCTTGATTCTTTCACCCAAGTGTTCTTTCTGTTTTTTCACCTATGCAATAGACACATATTTTTATTTTCTATATGATAGTTTATTAGCAAAAAGACAATAAATTTGAAATAATGAAAATAAGTTGGAGTCCAGAAACCAATCAAACGGGGCTAAATCCGAAAAGCCATAGGAGTAGGAAACCTAGATAATCACAATGGAAAATTTAGAAAGAAAAAAAAGATTTGACAATTACATTTCAACAAAGGCGTTGGAAGGTTACACCGTAGTAGATAAGAATGCTGAAAATCTTATTGCAGTGCTTAAAAAAGAGGGAGATAAGGTGAACCATACATTACACGGGATAATAACACTTTTAACATGTGGATTATATGCCTTAATATGGATTATTATCTTTTTGATGGCAAAGAAAGATTCTAGATTGCGTATTTCAATTGATGAAAGTGGTAATCTTATTGAAGAAGAGGTAAAACAGTAAATTTTGATCCAATTTGCAAATTCAAACTACTGTACAATTGGCAATTAAAAGGTTATAGCATGTTTACGCTAAGGAATATAATTATTGTCACAGTGATTGTTTTCTGTCAATCCTGCAATCAGGAAGTTGAAAATATCGATACTAATATTCGTTATGATTGTCCACTATGTAGTCAGTCAACAAATTTTTGGTGTTCTGATTGTGGACAAGATCAATTGATATGGTGTAAGACTATGGGTAATGTAAATTCATTGATTTGTGAAAATTGTGGATTTGTTACTTATCCATATTACAACCAATGTGCAAGCTGTTCAAAAGATTGTAGAGGTGAAGCCAGATTTTGGATTAGCAAAAACAATAAAAATCATCCACAATGTAGTTTTTAAATCTACCTCTTAATCTAAGTATTGTAGAAAGACAATGATCGTACTTTTCTCAGTCTTCATTAATTATCGATAAACCTAAAATTTGAAATATGAAGTTCTTTTTCCTTCTCGAAATGCCAGTTAGCAATGATTGGTTTATCATCTTGTCCATAGGATATATAATCAGTATGTTTTACTTCCTATTTCATATTCATACTAACTCCCGCAAAATGGCCAAGCTGTTATATACCATTGCCATTCTGTTGGAAAAACAAAATAACAGCAAAGAAGAGACCAAAGTAGATTTAAAATCTATCTACGAATCAGCTGAAAAAATCTAGTCCTATTTAAGCCTATAGATTTCTAAGAATTCTGCCCCACATTTTTTTGAAGGAAATTATAGGTAGATCAGTTAGGTTAAGCAATGATTAGTAGCCAACCTATGAACGAGCCACACTTTTTGTGTGGCTTTTTCATTAAATTGTAGGCTCAACTGAGCCATATATGCAACCATACTCCCGCCGTAGTGCACTTAAAGCCCTGGTTTTTGCTTCCGCCGCCATGGCACTGGTGCCATCCTGCATGAGCGATCGAAGCAAATCATCCATCCTGCTTAAAAAAATTACCATCACCGGTGCAGATGAAACCCTCCTGGCAGCACTCTGTGAAGCCATCCTTCCGAAAACAACCACACCGGGTGCCAAGGAACTCTCCTCTCACCTTTTTGTCCTGACTATGGTGGACGACTGCAGAACAAAAGCCGATCAGGATAAATTTATAAAGGGACTGTCTGATTTCAAGGCCTTTTGTCAGTCAACCGGAAACAAGGACTTCGCCACAGCCTCAACGGAAGACCGTAAGAAAATTCTGAACGCCTTGCTGGCTTCGGCTGATAAGGAATCTGATCTGATGGCTTTCTTCAACACCACCAAGGGACTGACAATCCAATCATATACCGCATCTGAATTTTTTCTTACAAAGGTTCAGGTTTATGAGTTGGTTCCCGGCCGCTACCACGGTTGTGTTTCTGTTTAGAACTTTATTTTGGCAAGACTTGAAAGATATAAGTTTATAGTTTAGAGAAACGACATTTTAACCTTGTATTTTCAAATTCTGCTAGAGGATAATTCTTCATCTCAACTCTTTCAACTCTCCACTCTCAACTACATAAAATGCCTTCCACAACAAATACTTTCGACGTCATCGTCATCGGATCAGGACTCAGCGGCGGCTGGGGTGCCAAGGAATTCACTGAAAAAGGTCTCAAAACCCTTGTGCTGGAGCGGGGCCGTGAAGTGAAACACCTGAAAGATTATCCAACCACCAATATGATGCCCTGGGAATTTCCGCACCGGAACGAAGTGCCGCAGGATATCAAAGACGCTAACCCCGTGATCAGCAAATGCTACGCCTTCCGGGAAGATGCCATGCATTTTTTTGTAAAGGACAATGAGCATCCGTATGTGCAGGAGAAGCCGTTCGACTGGATACGGGGCTATCAGACAGGTGGTAAGTCGCTCATGTGGGCGCGGCAAACACAGCGCTGGAGTGAATTTGATTTTGAAGGTCCAGCCCGTGATGGCTATGCGGTAGATTGGCCCATCCGCTACAAAGACATTGCTCCCTGGTATAGTTATGTAGAGAAATTTGCCGGCATCTCCGGTAACAGGGATAACCTGGATATCTTGCCAGACGGTGAGTTCCTGCCTCCGCTGGACCTGAATTGTGTAGAGAACTACTTCAGTGATTTCGTCAAAAAGAATTACACCAACCGCCATATCGTTTACGATAGATGCGCGCATCTCACGCAGCCTCAGGAAATCCATCTGAAACAAGGCCGTGCGCAGTGTCAGAAAAGAAATCTGTGTCAGCGTGGTTGTCCGTTTGGTGGTTATTTCAGCTCCAACTCCGTTACCCTCCCCTGGGCAGAGAAAACTGGAAACCTAACCATGCGTTCTGACGCTATAGTGCATTCTATCATCTACGACGATAAGGCAGGTAAGGCAACAGGCGTTCGGGTGATAGATGCGAAAACCCAGGCTGCTACAGAATATTTTGCACGTATCATCTTCGTGAATGCAGCCGCACTGAATACCAACCTCATCCTCCTCAACTCCACATCTTCGCGGTTTCCAAATGGACTGGGTAACGATAGCGGTCTGCTTGGCAAATATGTGGCCTTTCACAATTACCGAGCCAGGGTTTCCGGGAAATACAATGGTCACCTCGACAAAAAAACAGATGGTCGTTCCCATACCAGTGCATACATTCCCCGTTTCAGGAATGTTTACAAGCAGGAGACAGACTTCTTAAGGGGTTATGCGGCCGGATTTTCTGCCAACAGGGGCTTGAAAAGGGATACCGAGGGCTTCGGAGAGGAACTGAAAAATAACCTCGAAAAAAAGGAATACGGAGACTGGAGCGTGGGCTCGCACATGATGGGAGAAACCATTCCCAAGGAAACCAATTATGTTTCCCTGAGTCCGGACCAGAAAGATGCCTGGGGTATGCCGCTGCTGAACATCAGTATTGATTATGATGCTAACGACGATAAGATGGTGAAGGACTACCAGGAACAGCTTACGGAAATGTTTGAAAAGGCAGGGTTTTACGATATCAAGACAACCGACTCCAAACAAGCACCCGGACTGGATATCCACGAAATGGGTGGCGTAAGGATGGGGCTTGATTCCAAAACATCCCTGCTCAACAAGTGGAACCAGTTGCACCATTGCAAGAATGTGTTTGTGACCGATGGCGCCTGTATGACATCAACATCCACCCAAAATCCATCCCTGACCTATATGGCGCTCACAGCCCGGGCAGCAGATTATGCGATGGGGGAGATGAAGAAGGGGGAGTTGTGATAAACAGCCAGGGACGAGGCACAAGGCACAAGGCACGAGCTTGCCAGCCGAAGGCTGGGCACAAATGCAAGTTGAAAGAATTAAGTTGAGTGAGTTTATTTCTCAACTCTCAACTAATTTCTCTCAACTCATGTATTTCAAGTCAGGGCACAAGGCACGAGCTTGCCAGCCGAAGGCTGGGCACAAAGACAAGTTGAAAGAATTAAGTTGAGTGAGTTTATTTCTCAACTCTCAACTAATTTCTCTCAACTCATGTATTTCAAGTCAGGGCACAAGGCACGAGGGTGGTGGACTGAAACTTTACTCTGTAGAATTTGTTACAATCAAACAATATGAACAAAAAAATCACACCATTTCTGAATCTCCTGCTGTTTGCAGGGGTAGTTACTGTGAATGCATTGGCTAATATTTTGCCCATTAATGGTTACAATACCGGACAAGTATCGGCTTTCTATCCCAATTTTTTTGTGCCGGCAGGATTTACTTTCGGTATATGGGGCGTGATTTATTTCATCCTGACGGGATTTGTGTTTATTTCCTTTTTTGCAGGGTTCGGAAAATTTGATGCAACTGCCGGTGAGGCTATCCAGAAAGCCAGTCCCTGGTTCTGGTTAACCTGTGTCATCAATGCAGGCTGGGTGCTCGTCTGGCATCATCTTTACCTGGCTACCTCCTTGCTGCTGATGCTTGCTTTTTTGCTGTTGCTGATCAGGATGTACCTGCTCCTCAAGCCTTTGAAAAATCAAATGCCTGTCTTTCACCGTATCTGGGTATACCATGCTTTTGTGGTTTACCTCGCCTGGATTTCAGTAGCCACCATTGCCAATACCACCGCTTTACTGGTTGGATTTGGATGGCAGGGCGGTTTCCTTCAGCCACAGGTATGGAGTATTATCATGATTTGTATTGCTATTTTGCTGGGTATAGTCATGGTAGGTAAACGCAAGGAGCCTGCTTATGGTTTTGTTTTGTCATGGGCCTTCTATGGCATCTACTCAGCGCAGGTAACACAGGCGCGTAATGTTGGTATCACTGCTGCTATTGGGGTGTGTATCCTGCTGGCTTTGACGATTACCATCCTCATCAGGGTTCCGAAAAAGTTAGCATAAGCCTATATTCTGTACTTTTGCGCCATGATTAACAGTACACTTTGCCTGGAGGTCTTTCGCCGGTGTGTAAGTGATTTCCATCAGCACAATGATGTGGATGCACAAGCATATAATCCTTATCAGTATGGTTCAGCTGCTCATCTGCTTTACCGCAAACATTATATCGATACGGTGCAGTGGCACCTGGAAGACATTGTAAGGGATCCACAAATTGATCCTGTTGCAGGGCTTGCTTTAAAGCGGAGGATTGACAAATCCAATCAGGATCGGACAGACCTCGTTGAGCAGATTGACGACCATTTTCTGGAAGCATTTGCTGCAGTGAAACCAGATTTGCAGGCCCGTGTGAATACAGAGAGCCCTGCCTGGGCCATTGACCGACTTTCTATTCTCATTTTGAAAATATGGCACATGCAGGAAGAGGTGAACAGAGGCGATGCTGATGCTGCTCACCGGGAAAAGTGCAGCCAAAAACTGAGGGTCTTGCTGGAGCAGCAGGATGACTTATCCGGGTCAATAGATGAATTACTGCAAGACCTCGATGCAGGAAAGATGCGGATGAAAGTCTACCGCCAGATGAAGATGTACAATGATCCGGCGCTTAACCCTGTGCTGTATAAGCAGACATCATGAGTAAAACGAAACCTGAAATAAAAACCATCGCCGTTATGCGCTTTTCCGCCCTCGGAGATGTGGCGATGACTGTGCCGGTTTTGAAAAGGGTGCTGGATGAAAATCCAGGCGTTGAAATCATCATGGTAAGTGATAGCAGGCTGGAGGGTATTTTTAGTGGTATCGACAGACTCACGTTCGCTGGATACGACCTGAAAGGAAAATACAAGGGGATAAGGGGGATATACCGGATTTATGATCACCTGAATACTCATTATGAATTTCAAGCTGTTGCCGATTTACATGGTGTTTTGCGTACCCACCTAGTCAGGTTCCTGTTGTGGGTAGCAGGGAAGCAGGCTGCCTTCATTCATAAGGGCCGGCTTGAAAAGAAGGCTTTGACCAGAGCTGAAGAGAAGGTTTTCAAAGCTCTTCCACACTCAACGGGTCGCTATGGAGATGTTTTTCGCCAACTGGGTTGCAATATCAGTTCCGAATCCTATTATATCCTTGGAAGAGGACAGTATTCCCAGTGGTTTGATAAAGCATGGAATATTACTGAACCTATTCACATTGGCTTTGCTCCATTTGCCAGGCATATTCCTAAAATGTATAACCTGGACCGTTTCAAGGAAGTGGTTAAATATTTTGACCGGGAGCCATACCGCATTCATTTCTTTGGCGGTACGCGGGCAGAACAACTGGTGATCAAACAGTGGGAGAAAGATTTCAAATTTGTTGTTCCTATAACTTTCGGTGTAGGATTTAAGTCTGAACTTGAAATAATGCGCAAGCTAAAAGTAATGGTTTCGATGGATTCAGCCAACATGCACCTCGCGTCTCTTGTGGATGTACCGGTGGTGTCCATCTGGGGACCTACGCATCCATATGCTGGTTTTTATGGATTTAATCAGGATCCTGCCAATGCTATCCAAACAGACCTTTCATGCAGGCCCTGTTCTGTTTTTGGGAATAAAAACTGCTGGCGTGGAGACCATGCCTGTATGCAGAACATAAGTCCAGAAATGATCATAAAACAGGTAAAAAAGATTATTGGTGAATAAATAGGTACATTTTATAAGTTTGTTTTTTTGTCGCAATAAATTAGTTTTCAATTTACTACACATTAGTGAATAACCTAATCTGTTAAAAAACGTTTTTTTTCTGTTTTTTTCACCTTGTTGTGTCTGATTGATAGTGCATTTTGCTGATGCATGTCGTTCAGAATACTCTATATATTACTTTTAATTTTTGGTTACGGACCAACTTTGCTGGCTGATACCCAGCCAGTTATTCTGAATAGATTGGCTTCATTGTCTGGTAATATTCAGGTATTCTGTTATAGCCACCAACTACCTTTTTTAATTGCTGATCTGCCTCAGGGTTTCAATGAATCCGGTTATGGAATTGTGAAGTCTGAAAGCGGACTTTTTATTCTTCCGCAGGGTACAGGAAGGGTTTATGGGTATCAGCCGGGTTCGGGTAGCTGGAAAAGATTGGATTCCACCTTTTTTTCAGGTTACAATTTTGGTTCCGTTCAGTTTAGTTACAGAGACCATATATATTCATTTGGCGGCTATGGTTTGTGGCAGACCAATGGTGTACTTCGGGATTATAACTTTGATGCAGGCGAATGGCATACTGTCAAAACCAACTTATATATCCCATGGAAATTGAGGGATGTTGGCAGGGCCAACTTCTATTACCTGGATACCCTTTCAGGTAAACTAATCATCAATGGTTTGGGTGAAAGTGGTTTTCAGACCCTGAAAGATCAGACGGACACTGAGATTGGTAAGGATATTTATACATTGGATATCCTGAATGGAGAATGGCAGCGGCTGGGTCGCTTTCGGGATACGGCCTACGAAATGATTGGTTTCCTTCCATGGGGTATCCTGGATTTGCATGGTGTGGTAACAGATATTCAACGGAACCGATACTACCGGTTGAATAGCAAGGTCTTATCCAAATTACAAGCCATCACCTATAAATCCTTGCGGGCAAGTGATAACCTGATCAGCTTTTGTTACGACAGTACAGTTTATATGGCACGGGATGCTGCCCGTTATGATTCACTTACTATCTCACGTGCTGATCTAACCGATATGGGAATACCCGTGTATCAGCCTGTTGAATCCGGTTTTTTTGAAAAGCTTTCCGGTTTCAGTTCTTATGCTTTTGTTTCATTGGCATTGCTTGCCGGTTTTTTCTTTGGAAATTATTTCAGGTTGAAAAGAAATTCAATTAAAGCCATACCCAATAGCGAGCTTCCAATAAAGGAGCCAGAAAAAAAATTAATCCATACAGCGCCCAACACCCAAGCCGTTGCTGAACAACCTACACAAACACCACCAGACGAAAAAGTAGTCACGTTTCGTTCATCAAGGTTACTTGATCTGCTGGAACAAAAGGAAAGATTACTGCTGGATTTCATCTACCGGTATTCCGCTGAGGAGCGACTGACCACCATCGAAGAAATCAACAAGGTCATCGGTGCTAGTAGTCGCTCCGCCGAGATCCAGAAAAGAATGCGAAGTGACCTGATCGGGTCTATCAATCAAAAGATGGGACTGATTACAAAAGACAAGAAACCCGTCATTGAGAAACAGCGTTCAGAATTTGATAAAAGGAGCTTTGAGTACTATATCCGGACTGAACACATGGATCTGGTTGCGCGTGTTTTGGGAAGTAAATGACTCTTTTTCCGTATTTCGGTAGTTTTTGCCCAAACTTATTGGTAAATTTGCATGTTAACTGAATACTATGATCAAGACAGGAAATATCACCGTAAGCATCTATACTGAGATGACCCCGAATCCGGAGACCATGAAATTTGTTGCCAACAAATTGTTATATCCCGGCAAAAGCGTTGATTTTCAGGATATTGAATCTGCCAAACCATCGCCTCTGGCGCTTGAATTATTCAGTTTTCCTTTTGTCAAATGTGTATTCATAGCCAGTAATTTCGTTACACTCACCAAGACCTCCGAAACGGATTGGGAAGATGTTAAGCCTTCAATCAGGCAGTTTCTTAAAGATTATCTTGAGGATGGAAAGGTTATAGTCAACGAAGATGAACTTCCTGCTACACAGTCTACTGACGGCAATATCATTTTGTCTGAAGATGGTGATGTGGTTAAAAGAATCAAGGAATTACTTGAAAATTATGTGAAGCCCGCTGTAGAAATGGACGGTGGAGCTATTCAGTTCAAAAAATTTGATGATGGCGTAGTTACCCTCATGTTGCAGGGCTCATGCAGTGGTTGTCCATCTTCCATGATTACCCTGAAATCAGGTATCGAAGGCATGATGAAAAGGATGATTCCTGAAGTAACTGAAGTGGTTGCCGAAGCGGAGTAAATGCCATCATTTATCGAAATCCTTGCCGCGTTATCCGGTATTATTTCAGTCTGGTTTTCCCGGAAAGCCAGTATCTGGGTTTATCCAACCGGGTTAATCAACACTGTATTTTATATTTGGATCAGTTATGACGCACAGCTCATTGGTGAGGCTGTTGTCAACCTCTACTATACCATCATGAGTCTCTATGGGTGGTACAACTGGCTGCGCAGAAATGAAAAGCATGAACTAATCGTGCAGGTGAGCAGGTCAAACCGGACTGATTGGATACTACAGCTTTCCTTTTTTGCTTCCATGTATGTAGTAATTTTTTTATCCCTCAATTACCTGAAGGAGGCTTTCTTTCCGGGAGCTATACCCTGGGCAGATGCACTTGCCTCGGCCGCAGCGTTCACGGGAATGTGGCTCATGACAAGGAAAAAACTGGAAAGCTGGATCTGGTGGATCATCACAAATATTGCTTCCATGCCTTTGTATTACATTAAAGGATATGTCTTTACAGCAGTATATTATTGCATATTACTGATACTGGCTATTTTTGGTTACATCGAATGGAGAAAAAAAGCAGCTGCCCATGCCTGATGACAACGTCAAAAAGATAGTGCTTATCGGACCTGAATCAACGGGGAAAAGTACATTATCTGCATCCCTTGCTGCTCATTTTTCCACCATCTGGTGCCGTGAATATGCAAGGGAGTATCTGTTGGAGCATGGTACAGATTATAATTTCAATGACCTGCTCACCATTGCAAGAGGTCAGCTCAGCCTGGAAGACAGCACTGCAGCATTGCTCAAGCTGAAGCATGAATCCGCAACTCCTGAACAGCCTTCAGTGCTCTTCATTGATACTGATATGTATGTGATGAAAGTCTGGAGTGAGTTTGTTTTTGGTAAGTGCCATACCGAAATTCTGGATCAGATTCTGGAGCGGCGCTATGATGGCTACCTGCTCTGCAAGCCTGATCTGCCCTGGGTCAAAGATGAATTGCGTGAGTATCCTGATCAGGAAACACGTACAATCCTGTTTCATGTATACAGGGATATCCTGGTTAATCAGCCTGTTCCGTGGTTTGAAGTACAGGGTGAGAACCCAGAGCGAACAGCGTCTGCCATTTCATGGGTGACAGCATTGCTGAAAGCCGGTAAGAAGAGTTTGTAAGACTGGTTCCAATATTTAAATTTGTTCACCGGTAAAAATCAACAAATTATGATGCAACAGCCAGAACAACCAAAGCATGCAGGACTGTTCGCAATACAGTCGTGGTCTGATAAGAAACTGACAACTTTTTTTTATGCAACCTGGACTATCCTCACCCTGATACAGGCGTGGGGGACAGAGCTTTTTGATGATGAGGCTTATTACTGGGTTTATTCAAAGTTCCTCGACTGGGGATATTTTGATCATCCTCCCATGGTGGCATTGCTGATAAAAATGGGGACTTTCCTGCTGCCAGGTGAAATAGGGGTCAGGTTTTTTATTGTAGTTGCTGGAATTCTTACTATCCGACTTACAGAGCTTTTGGTTTCACCTAAAAACCTCAAGCTGTTTTATGCGCTGGTCATGCAAATGGGTCTGCTTCAGATAGGTGGTATCCTGGCTGTACCTGATATTCCTTTGTTATTCTTTACTGTATTGTTTTTTATAGCTTTTCAGCATTATGCACATCAGCAAGGTTGGAAGGAAACACTTGCGCTATCCATCGTTACAGCACTCCTGCTGTACAGCAAATACCACGGCATCCTCATCATCCTGTTTACTTTGTTCTCACATGTTCAGCTGTTGAAGAAACCACAGACCTGGGCTGTTATTTCACTTTCCCTGCTCATCTTCTACCCGCATATCAGCTGGCAGTTGAAGCATGACATGCCATCCGTTACCTATCATTTATTTGAGCGGCTTTCACCACCTTATCGCATTTCTTTTACCCTTGATTATCTGTTGGGTCAACTATTGATAGCTGGTCCACTTGTGGGCTTGGTGGTCATTTATGCAGCTTTTAAGTTTAAGCCCAGGCAGCCCGTGGAAAAAGCCATGTACTGGTCTATGTTGGGGATGTACCTTCTTTTTTTCATCAGTTCATTTCGCAGCAGAACAGAGGCAAACTGGACAGTCCCACTGATTGTTCCCTTACTGTTACTGTCTTACCGCTACCTTGCCGGATCAAACCACTTGCAACAGTGGATATTCAGGTTGCTGCCTTTTTCACTGGTCCTGATCCTGCTGGTTAGGGTTCATTTGCTTTTTGACATTCCCTTCCTGAACCAATTGCCAAAAGGCGAATTTCATCAAAACAGGGAATGGACTGCTGCAGTAAAAAAGAAAGCCGAAGGAGCGAAAGTTGTTTTTACGGATTCTTACCAGCGTGCCTCCAAATACTGGTTTTATACAGGGGATACCGCCTTTTCCCTCAATACAATACGCTACCGGAGAAACAACTACAATATCTGGCCAATGGAAATGAAAATGCTGAACAAGCGTGTATTGGTTGTAGGTTCAGCAGGTGCTGCTTTAAAGGGAGACACAATCAAAACTGAAAAGATGAAGCTTGTCAGCGCATTTGATCAGCGTTTTCAGTCTTTTTCAAGGATTACAATGACAACCCGTTTGCCGATGCAAACCAACGCTGAAGGTGAGCTTGAGACAATTGTTGAGCTTGGTGCACCAACCCAGAAAACGGTTGACAGTGCACTATGGTACAGGCCGCGTGTGATGTTGGTACTGTACCAGGATAGTAAAAAGCCTCCTGTCATCTTGCCAACAGGTAAAAGATTGTTTCCAGATTTTGAAAACAAGATGTTTATTGAAATGGTGCTGCCAGATTCCCTTCGTGAAAAACAATATAAAGTACGCTGGGCTCTTGAGTCAACTTTTACAGAACCCTCTGTAAACAGCAGGGCATATACTCTTGTTAACGGGAGGATTCCACAATAGCCATGATATCGGGGTCACCATCAAGGTTATTCATCTGCCGCAAGACCCAGGGGTATTTTCGGCTCACATAGGGAGAAATCGGCTTTACGGTGTACCTGACAGGATTTGGCAGGCAGGATGCAATTTTGGCTGCTTCTGTTCTGGTAAGTTTACTTGCTTTTTTATTGAAATATTTCTTTGCAGCTGCTTCAATTCCAAATATGCCTTTTCCCATTTCCGCTTCATTGAGGTAGACCTCCAGAATGCGTTCTTTCCCCCAGGTCAGTTCTATCAGAAAGGTGAAATAAACTTCTAATCCCTTCCTGAACCAGCTTCTGCCCTGCCAGAGGAATACATTTTTGGCTACCTGCTGACTGATGGTGGATGCTCCCCGAATTTTTTTTCCTTTTTTCTTTTTGTTGTAGGCCAGTGCATTTTTGATTCCTTTGATGTCGAACCCGTTATGGTCTGGGAAGAGCTGGTCTTCAGCAGCCAGCACAGCAAGCTTAGCTGCAGTCGACATTTCATCAAGAGATACGTGGGTTCTTTTAAATCCATTACCACTCAGCAAGCTTCCTATCTGGGTGATTGTGATAGGCGGGTCTATGAAACGCAATAGAATGACATAAGTCAGGTGACTGATAGCAAGAAAAAGTATGATTTTTTTGATAAGCCTGATCACTGGGATTATTTAACTGGTATGTATTGTAGGTAAAAACGCTTGCCCAGTGGAACTGAGCGCCGGTGAATTTTTTGCAGAACGAGACCACTGGCCACTGTTCCTCCTGAAATTGCCATTGTTACCGGGTCAATGGGTTGTTTGAGGTAAAGTCCGTTTACACTGTGAAGGAATGCGTATGCTGTTCCGCCAATGATGAACAGGAGGCCATTGCGGATGAAGCCAAAGCCACGCTGGGGTTTGATGACTTCACGGATTTCCTTGTAATGGTAGCGGGAGAGTCCTACTGAGATGGTATCCCAGAAACTGGTTCCCCACGGCGTATAATTTTTTCTTTCGTCGTATATGTTGATGAAGAGGCTATCTTTTTCTATTTTTTTGATAGTGCCGGCAACTTCGTTGCCGGCTATGGTGATGAAATGAACTTGACTGAATGCAAGCCAGGTCTTGAGGGTTTTGTGTTTCCCTTTTTTCAAAACAATCATATCTGATCCCTGCGCATGCAGGCAGTTGCACAATGCTGCAAGTATGAGTGGTAACCCAAGCCGGGTAAAAAATATATTTATTTTCATTTAGCCAGGAATAAGGTTCTGTAAATCATGGCCAGTCCGAATAGCACCAGGATGCTGCCAGCAATTTTATTGATGATCCGGATATTATGTGGCGTCAGCTTATGCCTTACTTTGGCGGCAAGCATCACTTTGATTATATCAGCGATAATATTGACAAGCATGCAGATGCCAAAAAGCACAAACCGTTCCACCGAAGTGGCTGCAGCCGCAAGGGCTGTGGCATTGATAAGCCAGAAGAGCATTGCAGTGGGATTAAGGATATTTATCAGGAAGCCAGACATAAAAGCTTTGGTGAATGCTTTTGTGCCAAATTGCACGAGCATGGTGTTTTTATCTTCCCCGAAATAAACTTTTTTGAAAAACAGATAGAAGATTCCAAGCGAAAAAACGAAACCTCCACCAACATAACTAATGGCAGACTGAAAAGCGAGTGCATTGTGCACCAGTGATGAAAACATGTTGCTGATCACTACCAGAATGATGTCGCTCAGCCATACCCCTGCTACAAAGCTGAAGCCACCTTTGTGTCCGTTGTTGATGCTTTGTTTGAGGATGGTGAAGATTACAGGTCCTACTGAAACAGCAAGCACCAAACCCAATCCCAGTCCCTTTACAATCGATTCAATCATCTTGCTTTGCTACATTTTACAGATTACGTTCTTTGAGGAACATTTTCCATTCATCCAGTTTGGTTCCCTTCAGCACTCTTGGGAATTTATGCTGACCACCCATCTTTCCTTGCTTTTCCATGAAGTCCAGGAAAGTCTTTTCAGGCAGAACATCAATGATCAGTTCTTTTAATGCACTTTTGCGTTCTACAGCATAATCATCATTCAATTCTATCAATGCTTCGTCGAGTGTTTTTTTGAGGATGTTTTTATCAACAGCTTCATCGGTGCCAACATACCAGTGGTGTCCGAAAAGTCCCTCAATGGGAATGCCGGTAACTGTAAACTCCATGACGGAGATATTGAGTTTTTCATTGGCCAGCTGAATAGCCCTGTTCATATTATCCACGCTCAGGTGTTCACCAACAAGGCTGAGGAAATGTTTTGTTCGGCCGGTGATGATGATTTCAGATTTCTCTTTGTTTACAAAACGGATGGTATCGCCAATAAGGTAACGCCATGCTCCTGCAGATGTGCTCATTAGGATGGCATAATCCTTATCTTCTTCAACTTCATCGATCAAAAAGGTACGTGGATTCTTGTTGATATTGCCTTCTGCATCAAAATTATCTTCGTTGAAAGGTACGAACTCTAGGAAGATATGCTGGTTAAGGACCAGCTTCATGCCGTCAGGATTTTCCCTATCCTGGTAGGCAATAAAACCCTCTGAAGCCAGGTATGTTTCGATATAGGTCAAAGGTTTGCCCAGCATTTTTTCAAAACCTTTTTTATAGGGTTCGAAAGCAACACCTCCATGGCAGAAGATGGTCAGATTTGGCCAGATCTCATGGATATTGTTGAGGTTGTACCTTTTGATGATCATTTCCATGCAAAGCTGAATCCATGCCGGAACGCCCACCACGATGCCGATATCCCAGTTCGGAGCCTCCTCCACAATAGCTTCCAGCTTCGTATTCCAGTCCGTGGTGCGTGCAATTTTTTTACCCGGTCTGTAGAAAGGAGAGAACCAGAAAGGTGCTTTTTTGGCTGTGATGCCGCTCAGGTCGCCTGCAAAGTAACCCGGACCCTTCTGCAGGTCAGTGCTGCCACCAATCATCAGGAAACCCTTGCCAATGGTTTTCAGCGGAATATTGTTGTAGTTCAGCAATGAAAGCAGTTGCCTGATCATCACCAGCCTGTTGCCCTTCATCAGGTCTTTAGTTACCGGAATATATTTGCTGGCGGCACCTGATGTTCCGGAGCTGAGAGCAAAATATTTGATTTTACCGGGCCAGCAGACATCGGCAGTTCCTTCAAGGGCTTTGTGCCACCAGGCTTCATGAATCGTACTGTAGTCGAACACCGGTATTGTCTCTACGAATGATTTAACCGGGTCGGGTGATTGCAAAAGCCTGTCAAATCCGTATAATTGTCCGAATTGGGTGTATTTAGCCTTCTTCAAAAGCATATTCAGTACCCTGCGTTGTTGCTCAGCAGGGGACTTCACTTTCAGGCTCAATGCGGTTGCAATCGATTTAGGCAGACTATTTTCCAAAAATGCCATGGACTGCAAGGTACGCCATTTGTATTTTTTATCTTATTCTTTTGTATTTTTAACAGACAAACTGAAAATATGAACAGACGCGAAGCATTGGAAAGGGTAGCGCTTCTCATGGGGGGCACTGTAATAGGCGGTGCAGCATTCCTGCAGGGCTGCAAATCCACAGATACCAAGACCGCCGGTTTTTCACTCACAGCCGATCAGCTTGCATTTTTGGATGAAGTGGCAGAAACCATTATTCCGGCTACATCCACACCTGGCGCTAAGGCTGCCAAGGTAGGTGCTTTCATGCAGGTTATGGTGACTGACTGTTATGATCAGAAGGATCAGCAGGTATTTGTTTCCGGCATTACGGAAATTGACAATGCTTCAAAAAAAACATTCAGTAAGGGTTTCATGGAGATAACCGCGGAAGAACGCACAAGTCTGCTTAACGGAATCAATAAGGAACTCAAGGCTTATAACGAATCCAAGAAGGAAGGAGATTCCAATCATTATTTCGGACTCATGAAGCAGCTTACACTG
Organism: Chitinophaga pinensis; assembly: GCA_945862385.1. Lineage (GTDB taxonomy): Bacteria > Bacteroidota > Bacteroidia > Chitinophagales > Chitinophagaceae > Pollutibacter. The sequence continues at coordinate 150,170 of CAMAXV010000002.1, read as the reverse complement.
CTCGGATTCTTTACATCTGAAGTGGGTGCTACACAAGCCCTGCGTTATGTGGCTGTTCCCGGAAAGTATGAAGGATGCATTCCTTATGCCAAAGGAGATAAGGCTTGGGCGAGTTAGGGGATGAGTGAGAAGTAAATAGTGAGTAGTAAATAGTGATTAGTAAATAGTGGGTAGTGCATAGTGATCAGTATAAAATTGAGCTTTGAAGAGATTTCTTTTTTTAATGTGCCTTTTGCCTGCCATCGCTTTTTCACAAACGAAAGACGAGCGGGAAATTCTTTCCATACTGGATAAACAGACACAAGCCTGGAATGCCGGGAATCTGGAGCAGTTTATGGTGGGGTATCTTGAAAGTGATTCGCTCATGTATATTGGCAAGTCGGGAGTCACCTATGGCTACCGTTCAACCCTCGAAAATTACAGGCGTAACTATGCGGGTGCTGAAAAAATGGGTAAACTTACTTTTAATATCCTCCATCTGAAACCCCTGGGCAGGAAACATTACCTCGTTGTGGGTAAGTGGTCGCTGAAACGGACTGTCGGTGATGTGGGTGGGCATTATACGCTTACCTTTGCTAAACAAAAGGGTCGCTGGGTGATCATTGCAGACCACAGCAGTTAAGCCTGCTTTTATTAGGCACAATTAAATATTTACATATGGTACTCCTTATTTTGGGTGTAATCTTTTTTATTTTGGGATCCTCATTGCTCAAAGCTGATGCCAAGTTTGCAGCAGTAGGCAAGCCATTTAAAATAACCGGATTGGTTTTAATCCTGATTGGTGCTTTGTCATCAAGTGTGCGTCAGGTTGATGCTGGTTATGTAGGCGTAAAGGCATTGTTTGGAAAAGTGCAGAATGAAACGCTGTCAAGCGGACTGAACATGATTAATCCACTTATGTCCGTTACGGATATCGACATCCGCACACAGAATTATACCATGAGCGGTGTTCATGATGAGGGTTCGAAATCTGGCGACGATGCCATTAAAGTACTTACGGCAGATGGATTGGAAGTAACCATAGATTTGTCTGTGTTATACCGTGTCAATCCGGTTGAAGCTCCTAAAATGATTCGTGAGATCGGCATCAATTTTGAAGATAAGATTGTAAGGCCTATCACCAGAACTCGTATCAGAGACAACTCAGTTTATTATGATGCTGTTGCTTTATATTCCACCAAGCGGGATGAATTTCAGTCCAGGATCTTCAAAACAATTGAAACTGATTTCAAACAACGGGGCTTAATTCTTGAAAATCTCCTGGTACGTAACATAACTTTACCTGCTTCCGTCAAATCAACCATTGAGCAAAAAATCAATGCAGAGCAGGAAGCACAGAAGATGCAGTTCGTTTTACAAAAAGAGAAACAGGAGGCAGAGCGTAAGCGGGTTGAAGCTCAGGGTATCTCAGACTACCAGCGTATCATCAGCTTGAGCCTGAGCGACAGACAACTGCAGTACGAGCAAATTAAAGCAATGAAAGAACTGGCAGCTTCAGGCAATTCCAAAATCATCGTGATGCCTTCCAAAGGCGCGCCGCTGATTCTAGATGCCAAATAAAACAACAGAATGGATCCTCAGGTAAGTGAGTTCATGCAGCGCATCGTCAGGTCCCTTTTTTCAGTTTTGGTTTGGATGATGATCAATGCCATAGCCGGATTAAAGTATGAATTAGCACTCTTTGATGCATCCCATGTTGTGGGTACAGTACTTTTTTATCTGTGGTTGTGCGGAAGTTTCGTCGTTCTCCTTTTACTTTTCAGGCGTTGGTGGAAATCACATCTTTGATGCCTGCCTTTGGCATTGATGTAACTTTAGGCTAATGCAATGGACATCGGTAAGACATGCTATTTATTTATTTTCTACACTGAGCATTCCTAAGTTGTGGAATGCCGGAAAGGTCTTGTTTTCATTTTATTACAGCAGATTTAGGGGCAGGCCTGTAATCATGGGATTGCCTTTTGCCGTTTCAGTAGAACCAACAACTGCCTGTAACCTCGGGTGTCCTGAATGCATCAGTGGGTTACGTGCTTTTACCCGCCAGACGGGAAGTATTCAATCATCATTTTTTAAAAAGGTTGTTGACAGTATTCATGAAACTTTGATTTACCTCAACTTTTATTTTCAGGGCGAACCATACCTGCACAAAGATTTGTTTGACATGATCAGGTATGCGGCTGATAAGGGGATTTATACCAGTACCTCTACCAATGCCCATTTTCTGGATGATGCGCGGGCAAGAAAAACTGTTGAGAGTGGACTTTCCAGGCTAATCATTTCCATAGACGGGGCAGATCAGGAAACCTATTCGCAATACCGGGTGGGAGGTGATTTGAACAAGGTCCTTGCTGGCACTGCTAACCTCATCCGCTGGAAGAAATCACTTCGAAGTCATACGCCATTTGTTGTTTTTCAGTTTCTGGTAGTAAGGCCCAATGAACATCAGGTTGATAAGGTCCGCCAGATGGCCGCATCAATGGGAGTGGATGAAGTATGGGTTAAAACAGCTCAGGTTATTGATTATACCAATGATCCCAATCGTCTTATACCACTGGAGCAGCAATACAGCAGGTACAAAAAAGACAAATCGGGTCAGGTATTACCTGTTAATGCCATGCCTGACTATTGCTGGAAAATGTGGCATAGTCAGGTGATTACCTGGAACGGCCTTGTAGTACCCTGTTGCTTCGATAAGGATGCACAACACCCTATGGGAAATTTAAATGAACAGTCGGTTACGGAAATATGGGAAAGTAAAAACTACAAGGAGTTTCGGCAGGATTTGCTCAAGAGCAGAAAAAATATTGATATTTGCTCAAACTGCAGCGAAGGTATCAAGGTATGGCAATGAAAAACAGAACAGATGACCCACTTTAACAACAGGATCAGGCAGGTTGTATTGCTGCTCGTAATTGGTTTTCTTTTTTACCTCATCATTCAGGAATTGTATGTTTTTTTACCCGGATTGATGGGAGCCTTGACATTCTATATACTCGGAAGAGAACGTTTTTTTATGCTTACGGAGCAGAAGAAATGGCGACCGGGTTTAACCGCGCTCCTTATAATCACACTGTTTCTTATTGTTGTTGCTGCACCCATATATTATGCCATTGTGTTGGTTACACCACGAATAAGTGAAGTTTTTTCTCATACAGATGAGTTTGTAGTTGGTATACAGGCACTTGCAGATCAGGTAAAGCAGTTGACCGGACAGGAATTGTTTACAACTGAGAACATCAGCAATCTGCAGCAGAAAATGACAGGATATATTCCCACCTTTCTCAATAGTTCTGCAATGATGCTTGGTAACCTGCTTGTGATGTTTTTTGTATTGTACTTTATGTTTACCGGAGGAAGGCATATGGAGAAAGCTGTCAGAGGGTTTATTCCATTACATCAGGAAAGTGTTGTTGCGCTGGCCAGCGAGACCAGGCATATGGTTAAAGCCAATGCTGTAGGTATTCCGCTGATTTCACTGATACAGGGTGTTTTTGCCTATTTGGGTTATTTGTTTTTTGGCATGGATGACCCACTCATGTGGGGGTTTCTGACTGGTATTTTTGCTTTTTTCCCCATAGTAGGCACCATGATGATATGGGTACCGCTTGTGATTTTCCTCTATTCAAAGGGTATGAATACGCAGGGTACAGGGTTGCTCATATATAGTTTGCTGGTAACAGGTAACGTTGATTATCTTGCCCGTGTAACCCTGATGAAAAAGATAGGCGATGTACATCCTTTGATTACGGTTTTTGGTGTAATAGTGGGTCTGCAACTTTTTGGATTTATGGGTTTTATATTCGGTCCGCTCGTATTCAGTTATGCCATCATACTCGTTAAGATTTATGCACATGAGTTTGTTGATCCCAATAAAATACAAATTTAAAAACAGGTATGGGGCTTGAAAAAGACATACAGCAGTCCAGTTTCAGTGGACAAAATCAGAAGGCTGTCATCAATCTGATATACACGTATCACTGGGTTACAGAGCGGATAAAAAACATGCTGCTTGAAGAGGATATTACCCTCCAGCAGTATAATATTCTGCGCATTCTGAGGGGAAGTGATCCCAGGCCTTTGAGTACGTTGATGATCAGAGAGCGGATGCTGGATAAGATGAGTGATACCAGCAGGATAGTTGACAGGTTGTTGCTTAAGAAACTTGTTTCAAAGCGTTTGTGTAACACAGACAAACGACTTGTGGATGTAAGTATAACAAAAGAAGGCAAAGCCATGTTGCAACGCATCGATGAGCGAGACAATGAAATGAACAAGGTTATGGAAATGCTGAATGAGGAGGAGTTAATTTCATTGAATAAACTACTTGATAAGCTCAGGGGATCCGGTTATTGAAGGGGCATCTGAGGGGTGGATTCTATTTTCTTTTTCCCTCCATTTTGTCAACATACTCAAGGGTTCCCAGTCTGACCCGCAATGGAATCCCGGTTCTTTTCTCAAATTTCCATTCCTGTTGACAGATTATTCCCTGTTGTCTGCTGGCATGATCAGATTTGATTCCCTGCGCTGGTTGCCTGGAGGTGAAATAATCTTTTTTCTCAAGCAGGGTAAATGGCCTGTAAGTTTTTGTAGTATCCTGGCTGCTTGCCTGCAGCACGATGCCAAGTAACAGAAATGACATGAATGTCTTCATTGAGATGATTCAATTGTTCGTAAATTTACAACTGATTTCATAATAAACAGGGGTTCGGGGATGGCACTTTTTCAGGGATTACAGCAAAAACTTCAGCAGAAACTCTCACCACAGCAAATTCAACTGATGAAATTGCTTCAGGTCCCTACTGCTATGCTGGAAGAACGGGTAAAAGAGGAGATTGAAGAGAACCCGGCTCTGGAATTGGGAGAGGAATTGCCTGATCAGGCAGAAAAAGAATTGACTGACGAGCTTCCGGAAATTGAAGAAGCGTCAGCAGATGATGAGTTTGAAATGAGTGAGCCTTTTGCAGATTATGATGAAGATGAAATCGCTGATTACAGGGTAAAAGAAGACCAGGTTCCTGAAATTCAGGTTCAGGGAAATTCATTCCATCCGGCCGTGTCCTCCTTGCATGAAATGCTAATGGAGCAGCTTGGCCTGCTGAATCTTTCTTTTGATCAGGAAAAGATTGCTGAACAGGTTATTGGAAGTATTGATGATGATGGTTATCTGAGAAGAGATCCCGTATCCATTGTTGATGACCTTGCCTTCAAGCAGAATATCATTGTTGAGGAAGCACTGGTAGAGGAAGTCATAGATAAGATACAGCACTTTGATCCCCCCGGTATCTGCGCCAGGGATGTCAGAGAGTGTCTGCTGATTCAGTTGCGCAAAAAATTACTCCTGCAAACATCTGTAGCAGTGAAAACAGCCTGGCGTATTGTGGATTTTCATTTCGATGAATTCACCCGAAGGCACTACGATAAAATCATCAAATCCCTTGATATTGATGAATCGATGCTGAAGGAAGCCTTGCAGGAAATCAGGAAGCTCGATCCCAGGCCGGGTGGACTGGCCACTGTGCTGAATAAAGCAGAGCATTATATTATTCCTGATTTTCTGGTCTATAACAATAACGGGGAACCAGAGCTTACCCTCAATCAGCGGAATGCGCCCGATCTGAGGATCAGTGCAGATTATAAGGATATGCTCAGGGATTATGAAAAAGGAAGTAAAACAGATAAGCGACAGAAAGAGGCTGTATCATTTATCAGGCAAAAGATTGATGCTGCCAGGTGGTTTATAGACGCAATCAGACAGCGTCAGGAGACACTTACATTAACCATGCAGGCCATCATTAATCACCAGCATACGTTTTTCGTAACCGGTGATGAGTCGTCTCTAAGGCCCATGATATTGAAGGATATAGCAGAAAAAACAGGACTCGATATTTCCACCATCAGCAGGGTTGCCAACAGCAAGTTTGTGCAGACCGAGTTTGGTAGCTTCAGGCTTAAGCATTTTTTCAGTGAGTCATTGAGTACGGAAAGCGGAGAGGAGGTTTCAACCAGAGAAGTAAAAAATATTTTACAGGAATTCATTGCTGCTGAAGACAAAAGAAATCCGCTGAGTGACGACCAGCTTACTGAAATGTTACAATCCAAAGGGTATAACATTGCCAGAAGAACGGTTGCCAAATACAGGGAGATGTTAAACATACCGGTTGCGCGGTTACGCAGGGAACTTTAAATGTATATCATGGAAACTCAACTAACAGCAAGCAATTATCCCTCATGGATTAAATATACCTCGGCAGTCATCTCCATCATTTTTCATCCACTTTTTGTAGGGGTGATGATGGCAGCATACCTGATTTATGGCCATCCTGATTATTTTACTGGATTTTATGCACAGGAAAAAATGATGAAAATGCTGGCGGTCATCAATAACAATGTTTTTTTCCCCTTGCTTGTGGTGGTATTGTTGAAGGCACTTGGATTTTCAGATTCTGTCTTACTTAAAACCCAGAAAGAAAGGATTGTACCTTATATAGCCAGTATAACCTTTTTTTTCTGGACCTACCATGTGTTCAAAAATCAGCCTGAAACCCCACGGGTACTTGTAAATATGTGCAGGGGGATGTTTTTCACATCTGCTGCGGCTTTGCTTTTGAATAATTATTTTAAGATCAGCATGCACGGAATGGGAGTTGGCGGGGCTGCTGGTCTTATGTTGTTCACGGTGATTGATGGGTCATTACACAGTGGATTACCGTTGATCGTGACTTTTTTAGGTTCAGGCGCTGTACTTTCTGCAAGAAAAGTGGTTTCAGATCACAATTGGTTTGAGCTTATTACTGGTTTTATACTGGGTATGATTTCACAATTGATTCCACTTTGGTTTTAAAAAAAGAGACCCAGCCTGAAAAGACCGGGTCGGATTAACCATTCTAAGATCCCATTTAACCATTTATCATTTTAGAGTTATTCAGGTATTGCTGATCGGGGTAAAAGATAAAAAGACAGTTACCACCTTTTATTTTTTCAATAACCTGTTTATTGAGTTGTTGAGGAAGGGCAGGGCAACCATAGCTTCTGCCAAGTCGCTGTCCGGAGTACAATACATTTTCATTGGCATAAGCGGCACCATGCATAACGATAGCCCTGTCTTTTGCCTTGTCATTAAATCCTTTTTCCATGCCGTTCAGGATCATGGAATATCCATTTGAACCACTGTAGGTTCCCCTGGTAACATAAAAGCCAAGACTGCTTTTGTGTGAGTTCGGTTGGTTTGAAAAATGCTGTGCATATTCATCGCCGCTATTCCTTCCATGTGCTACAACGCTGTTAAAAAGTAGCCTGCCTGATTTAAGGTCAACTACATGCATCCTTTTTTCCCTTGAAGATTTAGAGAAATCAATTATTGTTAAGATACTATCCTGACTTAATTTTCCCTGGGCTTGCAGCTTGTCAAACCCGGAAAAAGCAATTTCAAAAACCTGTTGGGATAATTGTGAACCTGATGCTGTAATACTTGAATAAATTGAATGAATGAAATCTGCTTTTTTGTCACTTAAATCCGGCCTTTCCATTGAACTACCGGCTGACAAAATCCTGTGTTCAGGATTTTTTTCCCTGAAAGACAGGGTAAGCGCGATTGTGATGAGCAGGAAAATCCCTGCAAGAGACATTTTCATTGGATAGGATTTGGATAACATTGAAACGGATTTAGGGTGAAAATATTGTTATGGACGCGGAATTCAGTAAAAGCACCTATTTCCTGCCTGCGCGAAGTTCCAACCTTTTAATGGCTAATACGTTAAACGTTATGTGAAACATTTTACCATATCTGATTTGAAGGCCTGGGATAGGTTCAAAAGAGCCAATTTTGTGAATTCATTAAGTGGATTCAGGCCTGTTAGCCTGATTGCTTCAATCAATGAGATGGGTGTAAGTAACCTAGGCGTCTTCAGCAATATTGTTCATCTGGGTGCAGATCCGGCTCTCATCGCCTTCATCAACAGGCCAAGGGAAGCGGCCCCACATACAATCCAAAATATCGAACTCAGGGGCAAGTACACCATCAATCATATCCACCCTGCTTTTGTTGAAAAGGCCCATCAGTGCAGTGCCAAATACCCTGATGGCGTGAATGAATTTCATGAAGTAGGACTCACTCCTGATTACAAGGATGATTTCAATATTCCGTATGTTGCAGAAAGCATGGTGCAGATGGGCATGGAGCTTTCTGAAATCATCCCAATGCAAAATGGCACCTTTCTGGTAGTAGGTAGCCTTGTGCATGCATATGTGAATGAAGCTGCCGTTGGGGGAGACGGGTTCATCAATCTTGCTAAAACAAGTTCTATGGTGAGTTTAGGGTTGGATGCTTATTATGAGGTTAATCCATTCCAACGCTTCACCTATGCCAAGCCCGATAAGCCTATAAAATCAATATGTTTTGAGAATTAGTTCTACCATGATGACAGTCCAAGTAGTTTTTCACCAAGCGCACTGAGGCTGGCGGTATTGTATTTTGTCTTTTCCCAGTTTCTTGGGTCGCCGGGAAAGGCATATCCCTCTGGAGCGATCCGGTCGCGCCAGGAATTGATGCGCCATTGACATTGGGATTCATCGTTTTCCTGCACCGGCATCATGGAGACGTACTGCGCAATCCTTACTTTATCACCGGAGAGATTGGGTCTGATGCCATGCGGCAGCAGGCTGTTGAATATCAGGAGATCACCTGCTTCCAGTTTAACTTTCACCAGTTTATCCTCAAAGCCTTTTATATCCGGTTGGAAATGGTTTCTGTCTTCAGGCTGGGTCAGCTTCCAGGTATCATAATCACGCATCAGCTGTGGAATACATTGAAATCCACCCATGTTTTCATCCGTCTGATCAGCCAGGGCAAGCACCCCCTGAACATTCTGTGGTTTCGTGTCCGGGTCATAGTCCCAGTGAATGAAACCCTTGAATTCAAAGCCCTCACACATAGGGAAATTCAGGTTGGCACGGTCTATGGTCACCCAGAGTTTCTCAGTGCCCCAAACATCTGTGAAAGCATCATGCACCCTGGGCATCTGGCGGTTGTCCCATAAGAGTTGGTGATTATATACTTCAACCATGCCACTGTTCGTCAGTTCCTTCATCCGCATTTCAGCCCTGGGAGGCACATACCAGGTATTTTTATCATTCGGATCCTTTTCCTCAAACTCCCAGAGGAATGCTGCAGTTTTCAGTGCCTGCTCCCTTGGAACAGCCTGTTTGATGACAACATATCCGTTGTGTATCCAGAATTGCCAGTCGTCTTCACTCAGTACTTTCAATGGTTGTCCGTTTGATCGGTCGTTGAGTTTGAGCTGACTGCTCGTGGCAGTAGAAGGATTGCCCGGAATGTCTTTGTGGTTTTGATTGGCCATGGTAGGCTGCATCGTTGGCTGCATGGTATGTTGCATCGCTGTGAGAATTTATGCTGTGAAGTAATCTGCTGTAAATCATGAAATGTGATGACGCTGGAATAATTATTTAGCGTTTTTTACAAAACGGTTCAGCCAGTCATTTTGTTCCCATAATAGGTGCAGGAGATTTTCTTTTCCACGGTAGCCATGTGCCTCATAAGGCAGGTAAACGAGCCTCACTGATCCACCGTGTCCCTTGATGGCATTGTATAACCTTTCGCTGTTGATGGGGAAGGTTCCCGGGTTGTCATCTGCCTCACCATGAACAAGCAGGATGGGGGTTTTGATTTTGTTGGCATAACTGAACGGACTCATTTTATAGTACAGTTCAGGAGCATCCCAATAAGTCCTTTCTTCAGCCTGAAATCCAAATGGCGTCAATGTTCTGTTGTATGCTCCGCTTCTGGCCAGTCCGGCTTTAAAGAGATCTGTATGAGCCAGCAAGTGAGCAGTCATGAATGCGCCATAGCTGTGGCCACCTACTGCAACTCTTTTCGGGTCAGCTACCCCAAGGTCTGCAATTGCCTTGATTGCTGCTTCGGCGTTGAGTTTGAGTTGTTCGATGAATGTGTCATTTGGTTTGGCGTTTTCATTTGCGGCCACAATTGGCATTTCTGCGTTATCCAGTACTGCAAACCCTTGTGTTACGTAAAAAATCGGGGATCCCCAGCTGAGTGTGGTAAACCGGTCTTTACTTCCCCTGATTTGTGCTGCATCCGCGGCACTGTTGTATTCCCTGGGATATGCCCATATCAGCAATGGTAATGGTCCATCTTTGGATTTGTCATAACCTGCAGGCAGGTATAAATCACCCGTAAGATCAACTCCATCAGCTCTTTTGTATTTGACTTTTTCTTTAGATACACCCTGAAGGGCGGGGTAAGGATTTTGAAATGCCGTAATCTGCTGATCTGCCGTTTTAAGTTTCAGGTTTTTGATGAAGTAGTTAGGCACCTCTGTCTGGCTTTCCCTGCGGGATACAACAACCAGGTTTTCAACATCCAGCACGCTGCTTACAGCTTCATATGAGCCTTTGGACGCTCTCCATAGGATTGATTGCTTTCTCGTAGCAGGGTCGAATGAAGCCAGGAAGGGGAGGTCTCCGTCTGGTGATGATCCAACAGGGTTATTCATCAGCAGCTGGTTGTTACTGGTTAAACGGATAACCGGACGTCCGAATGCCGAAGGGGTGGTAACCGGTGAGCCTGGATTGTTATAGGCATCGGTGGTATTCCTTTCGAAAAGCAGTTCAGTTACACCAGTTGATGGATCGAGTTTGCTGGCCCGCAGTAGTTGTTTTCCGGTTAATCCTTCATTTACCCAGGCAAAGTGATCATTGCCCCAGATGATATTCCGGAAACGCATCTTTGTTTTCACAAGAATGGAAGGTTCTGCATTAAAAGGGGCTGCCAAGCTGTAAACAGCATCATGGTATTCAACGGGACTTTTTATTTTACCACTGTCAAGTGGAATACACCAGGTAATTGTGGCCGCGGCATCATTTCTCCAGGCAAAGGCACGTGGGATATTCTGTACATTGTCATATCCACTTGGCGTGGTTTCACCAGAGGGTAGGTTGGCCAGTGTTTTGATGGTCTTGCCATTCAGGTCCATTATATTTAAACGGCTGGCAAATGAGTAGGCAGTAACAAGATATGAGAAGGGTTTCTGAATGGTTTCAGTTAGCATGTATTTTTTATCCGGACTTACTTCAAATGAGGTGTAAATGGCGGGGCTGCCTATATTTGTTTCGATTCCTTTTACATTTCGGACCAGTTGTGAAGTGGTTAGAAAGGCGAAAGCTTCTTCATCATATGGCGAACGTATGAGATCCTGGTACGTGCGACTGGGAGCGGCTTTGCCCACACTTTCCTGTATCGACGGGCCTACTGGGGTGATGGGGCGCTTCGGCATCATAGATGCAGGTTTAGATGCAACTGTATACAACAAAGTCTCTTCACTGACCCAGGTCAGAACCGGTCCAAGTGTTGCATTCAACGCAGTCTTGTTCACCTTGGTGGCAATTCCTTTGGCAACAGAGATCACATAGAGGTCAACGCGACTGCCAGTGGTATGGGTAAAGGCGATCTGTTTTTCTTCCGGACTCCAGCTGATATTCGATGCAAGTAGATTTGCCGGGAGCTGAATAATGTTCGACTCTTTACCTGTCTTCAGGTTTTTCAATTTGAGTCCATTGATAAAATTTTGTCGGCTTGGTGAAAAGTTGTTCGGATTCAGCCGTAGCCCGGCTACCCTAACTTCAGGCTGACCGAGTTCTTCAACGCTGGGATAAGAGTTGCGCTCCATGATGAGCATCCACTCCCCTTTTTTGTCGATACTCACTGCAGGGGTAGGTTTTGCAAGCAGCAGATCTGATATAACTTTAGGCGGGGTCTGATAATTTTTAATTTCCTGGCTTTGTATTGTCAGGTTTAAGAGTAATGAGGTTAAAAAAAGAAGGTATCTCATACTGATGGTTTGGATAAAGTTAATGCAATTATTCACCTGTAAAGTTCCGTTTGCGTGAATAGTTTAGTTGTTGCCTCTTGGCTCATTTCATTATCTTCGCGGCACAAAACTGCTGAATATGTCACTACTTGTATTTGGAACCATGGCCTTTGATGCTATTGAAACTCCTTTTGGTAAAAGTGATCGCATCATTGGCGGAGCCGCAACATATATTGCGCTCAGCGCTTCCAATTTTATTACGCCTATCAAGCAGATTTCTGTAGTAGGTGGTGATTTTCCGCAGGAAGAACTTGATCACCTCACCAGTTTGGGTGTTCATTTGGAAGGTGTACAAATCAAGAAAGACCAGAAGTCTTTTTTCTGGTCTGGCCGTTATCATATGGATATGAACGAGCGCGATACGCTTGACACCCAGCTCAATGTACTGGCTGATTTCAATCCTGTGGTTCCGGATAGCTACCAGGATGCTGAGTTTGTCATGCTGGGCAATGGTGTGCCAGCCTTGCAGCACAGTGTGTTGAAGCAAATGAAAAATAAGCCCAGACTCGTGGTTATGGACACCATGAATTTCTGGATGGAGACGGCCATGTCTGACCTGGAGGCGCTTTTGAAGGATGTAGACGTTTTGCTGGTGAACGACAGTGAGGCGAGGCAGCTGAGTGCACAGTTTTCACTGGTTCGCGCTGCAAAAGAAATCATGTCAATGGGTCCAAAGTATGTCGTAATCAAGAAAGGAGAGCATGGTGCACTTCTGTTTCATGGTGATCAGGTTTTTGTGGCACCTGCATTACCGCTTGAAGAGGTTTTTGATCCAACCGGTGCAGGAGACACATTTGCCGGAGGATTTATCGGACACCTGGCACGCACCAAAGACATTTCTTTTGAAAATATGAAATCTGCCATTATTGTAGGATCAGCTATGGCTTCCTTCTGTGTGGAAAAATTTGGTACAACACGTATGCGTGAGATCAGCAGAGAAGATATCCTCAATAGGATTCAGCAGTTTGTAGACCTTGTTAATTTCGATATTAACCTGGTCTGAAACTATTGAACTGCAATCATCTTTTTTGTTTTCCTTGATTGTCCGTTTGCACTGAGGATATCTATCAGCAGTATGTAAACACCTTTTCTGACAATTTTATTACCGATGGTGCCATTCCAGTGCAGTATGCCTGAAGTGCCGCAAATTGCATTGTTGATAATTTTCCCAAGCAGAACACCCTGCTGATTAAACAGGTTGCAGGTGAGCAGGTTGCCATTGCGGTTGAACTGGTAGTGAATACCCAGTATGTCGTCTGTTCCGTTGTTATCCGGTGAAATGACTGCCGGAAGTACATTGATTTTTGCAGTGTTGATATCAGCCGTTTTGTGCTGACTGTTTTGCCTTGTTGGGGTGCCGTAACCTGATGCTGAAGAGGCTGAATGCCAGTTATCGGGGTCATTTGTGGGATAAAACCAACTGATGCGTTCCAGAGATACACCTTCCCTGCTGTTAAGCAGTGGGAAATGCATCTGCTCATCATAGTTGAATGCGTCAATGATAGTTCCTTGTTTGGTCAGTACGCTTACATTACCCTTGTTGTCTGGCAAGGAAGGCATAGCCAGTGTTTTGATTATGTGATTGTTATTTACCTGCCATTTTTTGGACAGATAAGCTGAATCGGCAGTGAAAACCAGGTGATCTCCTGGGAAAAAATTCCTGTCTTTTGTGCTTGCGGGGAATGCAGCTGTAGTAAGACCCGCATTGTTTTGTGTTGCCAACAGCAGGTTTTTGGCATTCAGCACTTTATTGGAAACGTTCACAAGCTCCACAAAGTCAGATCCACCGGATTCCGGATTGAACAGCAGCTCATTGATCAGCACATCACTTTTTTCCGGTTCTGTCAGCATACTTGTCCGAGTGGAGATAGAGTCGGCCTTTGTTGAGCTGCAATGCCTGATGTTTTTTCCAGTAAGGGTATATATTTTGTCTGGAAGGATTGCTGTTCGCAGGGTGATTTTTACCTGATTGAAAAAAGGAGGAATGGCTTCAGCCTCAGTAATTATGCCAGCTACAGGAGATATATGATAGTTAGCAGTAAGAGAGGCCGAAATACTGTCGGCTCCCTGATTCAGCATCAGCAACAGGGAAGTCTCATTCTGTGCAATACAATCAATGGCCCTGATGGCTGGAAAAGGTAATGAGGATTTGGAAATACTGTTTATCCGGCCCGGCGTTCCGCCTTTATTATCCATGCTTGAAAACCAGTTGTGTGGATTGCATGGCTGAAGTGGGTCTGCCATTTCAAGGCTCCAGCCTCCGGCTTCTTTTATCAGATTATCGTGCATGCCTAATTCATAAGCCATGGCATGAATGGTTTGTCCATCGGGAGCGAATAAGGTTATGGTGCCGGATTCATTCAATAATGATGGAAAGCTAGTAACGCCTATTATACTTAAAGTGGTATCAAATTTGTTAACCTGAGTGCGCGCGCAAATAATCACAAGACTGTCTGGCTGAAGGACCCATCCCGTATTGATGGAAGCTGTGCTGGTGCCGTTGCTTATTTTCCATTTGAGTAGGTTAATGGGTTTGTTTGAAACATTTTTCAGTTCAATGTATTCTGTATTGGGTAAGCCTACGGTAGGAGATGGGTCAGGCATGATTTCATTGATCAATACATCATATTTGTTTACCTGTGCCTCCAGGTGCAAGCAACCTAACATCATTATCCCCATCAATATCCTCATGGAAACAAAGCTAATGCTGTTGAAAAGGGTTTAAAAGGTGAAAAAACAATTTTTTGGCAGAAAAAAACATGATGATTAGTTTTGCGCAGCAATGATGAAGAATAAGCATACAAAAAAGAATAAGAAACAGTCCCACCGGGAAGGTTAGTTCTCATTTGTATGATTCAAATATGTAACAGCCTTCCAGATTTGGGAGGCTTTTTTTTAACCATCCCGCAAGGGACAAAAACAATAAAATGAAAGTCGCAGTTGTAGGTGCAACCGGTTTGGTAGGCACCAAAATGTTACAGGTACTGGCAGAGAGAAATTTCCCTGTCACTGAATTGATTCCGGTAGCCTCTGAGAAATCTGTAGGAAAAGAAGTGGCATTCCTAGGTAAACAGTATAAGGTTGTTTCCATGCAGACTGCGATAGATATGAAACCAGCAGTTGCACTCTTTTCTGCAGGTGGCAGTACATCCACTCAATGGGCTCCCGCATTTGCGGCAGCAGGTATTACCGTTATTGATAATTCTTCTGCATGGAGGATGGACCCCACTAAGAAGCTTGTGGTGCCTGAAATTAACGCAGGTGAATTGACGGTTGACGATAAGATTATTGCCAATCCCAATTGTTCAACAATCCAGATGGTGGTTGCACTTGCTCCGTTACACAACCGCTACAAATGCAGGAGAATAGTAGTGAGCACTTACCAGAGCGTAACAGGAACGGGTGTTAAAGCCGTCAATCAGCTCATGAATGAAAGACAGGGTATTGCAGGAGAGATGGCGTACAAATATCCCATTGATCTCAATGTAATTCCACAGATTGATGTATTTCTGGAGAATGGCTATACCAAGGAAGAGATGAAGATGGTTTTGGAAACCAAGAAGATCATGGGAGATGATAGTATACGTGTAACTGCTACAACTGTACGTATACCGGTTATGGGAGGTCACAGTGAAAGTGTCAATATAGAATTTGAAGAAGAGTTTGAGTTGGATGAGGTTCGGAATTTGCTTTCAACGGCACCAGGTGTGGTACTTGTTGACGATCCTGCATCACAGCAATATCCCATGCCGATGGATGCACATGAACGTGATGAAGTTTTTGTTGGCAGGTTACGCCGCGACGAAACGCAGCCCCGAACTTTGAATATGTGGATTGTGAGCGACAACCTACGTAAGGGCGCTGCAACGAATGCT
Organism: Chitinophaga pinensis; assembly: GCA_945862385.1. Classification (GTDB taxonomy): domain Bacteria; phylum Bacteroidota; class Bacteroidia; order Chitinophagales; family Chitinophagaceae; genus Pollutibacter. The sequence continues at coordinate 134,392 of CAMAXV010000002.1, read as the reverse complement.
GTTCAGATAGCGGAATACCTGATGGGGAAGGGGATGATTGGATAAACAGCCAGAGGCACGAGGCACGAGACACGAGGCACGAGACACTAGTGCCTCGTGCCTAATGTCTTTCCCCTCATTCCTCATGCCTTTTTCCCCACCATCCCAAGAAACCCGTCTTCGTCCATGATATTGATGGAAGCGATTTTTTTGGCCTTCTCCAGTTTGGATCCGGCGTCTTCGCCAACAATGAGGTAATCCAGTTTGGAGCTGACACCGGAAAGTATTTTACCACCCTGGGCCTCAACCATGGCTTCTGCTTCAGACCTTTTGAGCTTGAATAAGGTACCCGTGAACAGAAAAGTTTTACCGGTAAGGTTACCATCGCTTACCTGCTCCTGCTTTATACTATTCAGTTGAAGTCCAGCTGATTCCAATGCCTGAAGCATGCTGATATTGTTTTCCTGGCGGAAATACTGGTATATGCTTTCTGCTACTTTTACGCCTACATCCTCAATATTTTGCAGTTGTTCTTTTTCCATCCGGCTCAGATCTAGCAGGTGGTTGACAGCCTGGGCCAGTGTTTTGGCAGTAGTTTCACCAATGTAACGGATGCCGAGGGCATTAATCAGACGAAACAGGGGCTGGGACTTTGATTTTTCGATAGCTTCCTGCAGGTTATTGACTGATTTTGTGCCAAAACCATCCAGTTTTCTGATTTCATCCCAGGGGAGGCTGTAGATAGATGGAATATCAGACAGCCATCCCTTTTCATGAAATTTACGAACCAGGGCATCACCCATACCCCTGATATCCATGGCATCTTTGCTGGCAAAATGAATAATGCGTTCAACAACCTGGGCAGGACAAAGGTCGTTTGGACACCTCCATACGGCTTCATCGGCTGGTTTTATGAGGGGGGTATGGCAATCCGGACAGTTTTCAGGAAACGTTATCGTCTGTTCATCACCTTTTCTCAGTTCAGGAAATGATTTTACAATGTAAGGGATAACATCGCCGGCTCGTTCTACCAGCAGCTGATCTCCGATACAGATATTTTTATCCCGGATAAAATCCTGATTGTGCAGCGATATTGAGGCAACTGTTACACCACCTATGGGTACAGGTTCTATTTTTGCCACTGGCGTAATGCTACCGGTTCTACCTACCTGAAATTCCACCTGAAGTAACCGGCTGGTGGCCTGTCTTGCTTTAAATTTATAAGCGATAGCCCACCTTGGATGGTGGGTTGTCATGCCCAGCTTTTCCTGTATGCTGAGTTCATTTATTTTGATAACCAGTCCGTCTATTTCATAAGGCAGCTCATCTCTTTTAGCTTCATATTCGCTGCAGAATTGAATGACAGCATCAATTCCATTAAGTACTTTTTTTTCATGAACCGGACTTCTGAAGCCCAGCTCCCAGAGTATTTCCAGGCCTCTTCCATGGGAACCAATAGCCTCATGCTGTTCCGAGGTTTGCATATAGGCAATATGGTAAATGAATGCTTCCAGGTTGCGTTTACCAACCAGTCTGGCATCCTTGATACGCAATGAACCCGATGCGGCATTGCGGGGATTTGCCAGCGGAGGCAGGTTTTGCTCTGCCAGTCCTTCATTGAATTTCCGGAAGTTTTCCTTGTTAATAAGCACCTCACCACGGATTTCAATTTGCTGGATGCCATATTGCGAAAAGGGTGCAGAAAGAGGAATTGAACGGATTTGCTTTAGGTTTAACGTAATGTCTTCACCAGCTACACCATCACCTCTTGTAGCACCTCTTGTAAACTGGTCGTTTTCGTAGATTAGTGAGATGCTGGCCCCGTCGAATTTGGGTTCCACGCAATAGGTTAGTTCCTGCAAACCCGATAGTTCTCTTGCTTTGCGGTCCCAGTCGTACAGGTCTTCTGCATTGTAGGAATTTTCAAGAGACAGCATAGGAACGAGGTGGTTAACCGTTTTGAATTGCTTCGTAACACCCGAACCCACACGCTGGGTAGGGGAATCAGGCGTAATCAGAGACGGGTTGGCTGTCTCGGCCTTTTCAAGTGCTTTATATAGTTGATCGAATTCAAAATCTGCAATCAGCGGATCGTTCATGACATAGTAACGATGTTCATGAAACCGGATTATGGTGCGCAGTTCTGTTATGTGTTGCTGCAGAAAAAGGGTGTCGGCCGACTGAGCGGCTAATTTTTTTCCGTCTGCTATGATTTGACTTATGTTATCCATTGTTGTTTTATCCAGCACGAAGTTATTGTTAAGAAGTCAACTGCTGAAAAAGCAAGCCGCAAATCAACTTAAATTTTGTGAACCCGCAAATCCACCTATTTTTGTTGATATATAATGTACAAAGTACACAATTCAGCCATGGAAGAGCTTGTCAGACCCAATATCAATACAACACCAGTTGAACTGATGCCTGATTTCCAGTTTGCCTTATCGGTGGATTGCGTGATTTTTGGTTATGATGAAGGTGTTTTAAAGGTATTGCTCATTGAAAGTGATTTGCCTGCCTATAAGGGACAGTGGTCTTTGCTCGGAGATTTATTGAGGCATGATGAAGATCTTGATGAAGCCTCATACAGGGTTTTGAGGGAACGTACCGGTCTTACAGATATGTTTCTGGAGCAGGTTAAGACATTTGGGGCGGTAAACAGACATCCTGCTGGCAGGGTGTTAACCACCGCATATCTTGCCCTGGTTAATGTAAAAGATTATCAGCTCAAGAAGAAGGAAAATGCTTTGCAATGGAAGCCTGTTTCAGAAATACAGACAATGGCATTTGACCACCGTTTGATACTGGACACTTCACTGACTGTGTTACAGCGGAAAATACAGGAGGAGCCAATTATTTTTAACCTGTTGGAAAAGAAGTTTTCGCTCAGGGACCTTCAGCATGTTTTTGAACAGATTCTGGGTGTTGAATTTGACCGCCGCAATTTCAGGAAAAAATTGTTTACAACAGGGTTGCTGACAGACGTAAACGAGATGGAGCAGCAGGTAAGGCACAGGCCGGGCAGGTTGTATTCATTTAACCAAAAGGCCTACGAACAAATTAAGCGGAAAACATTTGTGGGACTGCAGTTTTAATCAGCTATTTGAACTTATATTGATCCCCCCTCTACCAGTTTGGAGTTGATTACATCCAGTTTTTTTGAAATCCCTTTCTCAAGTATTTCAGTGAAGGTTTGCATGGCTTTTTTCCCAAGTACAGCACCACTTGTTTCGATGTAGGTGATTTCAGGGTTTGTCAGCTTTGGGATGAATCCGTTGCTTATGGCAATAACTGCTATATCCTGTGGCATTTTGAGTCCAAGTTTGTTGATTCCCATGATAACACCGGTCAGAATTTCGTCACTCATGCAGAACACCGTATCCGGTTTTTCTTTCTTCTCCATGGCTTCTATCAGTATTGCCTTTGCTTCGCTGGAATTGTTTGCCGTCACTGTAGAAACATTCACGAAGGGCGTGAGTTTTTTAATTTCTTCGGTTAGTCCTTGTTTTCTTTTTCTCGTTATGGATAGGTTAGGGTTTCCGAACATGGCAAGTACATTTTTCTTCCCTTTGCCTACTATAGTCCTTGCTGCGAGTCTGCCTATATCGCGGTCTGCCAGGCACACTTTGATGCAGTTATTGTCTTCCGGAACTTTATCAAAGAAAACGATTGGAATTCCGGATGAGCCAATGCGGTTAAAGGTTGCCAGGTCTCTTGTTTCTGAACAGAGTGCTACAAATATGCAGGCTACCCTGTTGAGCTTACAGAGCCTGAGGTTAGCTTCTTCAACTGCAGAATCATTTCCTGATTGCAGTATCAGCAGGGTATAGCCCTTTTTTCTTGCTTCATTTTCAAGTGCTGATACAAAAGAGTGGTAAAAGTAGTTGGATATCTCCGGAACAATCAGTCCGATTACTTTGCTTTCATTGGTGCGTAGGTAAACGGCGAACGCGTTGGGTTCATAATCCATCAACTCGGCCAGTTCCCTGACTTTCCTTTTTGTTTCCTGTGCAATGTCCGGGTGGTCTTTGAGTGCCCGGGAAACAGTTGATATACTGATCTCCAGTATTCCTGCAATATTCTTTAATGTAGCTTTTGAACCCATAGTTTTATTTTTCCACCGAAAACATTATCGCAAACCTTTGCAATTTTACTGAATTTACTTTTTGGTACAAATCTTTTTTTTAATGTGCAGCGTTATGCACAGTGCTTGTTGTCTTGTAGGATCTAGCATGGTATACCAATATTTCATACAATGCTGAAAATCAATATATTAAATTAATTTAAAATCCGTATTATTTCTAATTGTTCAATATTATTAAACTTTTGTTTGTGAAAGTTTAATCAATTGTAAAATAAACGCAAACCTCATCAAACAATCTTTATTATGTAAAGATTACATATTTTGCATTCCTTAATTTTTAAACCCACTGTTTATGATCCCAAAACGTTTACTCAAAGCCATCCTGCTTCCGGTGGTAATGCTTTTTGCATTACAGGTTGCGGTTGCGCAGAACAAAACAGTATCCGGTAAGGTGACTGACGGCAAAGACGGGGCTCCTGTTTCAGGTGCTTCAGTAGCAGCCAAAGGCACAACTACGGGTACTTCCACAGCTGCTGACGGTTCATTCCAGCTCAGCGTTCCCGCCAGTGCAAAAGTGCTGGTTGTTTCTTCCGTTGGTTTTGGCACTGTTGAAGTGAACATTACCGACAATATGAACATCGTTCTTGCTGCTTCAGGATCCAACCTCAACGAAGTTGTTGTGGTAGGTTATGGTTCTGCCCGCAAGAAGGATCTTACTGGTGCCGTTGCACAGGTTAAAGCCAAGGATTTCAACAAGGGTGTACTTACAGGTGCAGACCAGTTGATCCAGGGTAAAGTTGCAGGTGTTCAGGTTGTTAACAATTCCGGTGCTCCAGGTGGTGCAACCACTGTCAGGGTTCGTGGAAGTGCTTCAATTCGTTCCAGCAACCAGCCCTTGTTCGTTGTTGACGGAGTTCCTTTGGATGGTGGTAATGCCCGTCCGGGTCTTGGTAACTCACTTGGTGGAATTCCCGGTGGTAACCCATTGAACTTCATCAACCCCAATGACATCGCTTCTATGGAGATTCTGAAAGACGCCTCTGCTGCTGCCATTTATGGTTCACGCGGTGCGAATGGTGTTATTCTGATTACTACCAAGAAAGGTCAGTCTGGCGCTCCACGCGTTGAGTTTAACGCTGGTGTTGGTGCGGCAAGCATCATGAAGCGTATTGATGTAATGGACGGAGATCAGTACCGTGCTGCGCTTACAAAGTACAGCCAGACCAGTGGTAATTATGGCGACAATGTTGATGCTCTTGATGCGGTTCTCCGCACAGCTATCACCCAGAACTACAATGCCTCTGTAAGTGGTGGTAACGAGAATGGCAAATACCGCCTCTCTATCGGATCTATCAATCAGCAGGGTATTGTTCGTGAGTCTGACCTGAACAGGGTTACAGCCAACCTCAGTGGTTCTTTCAAGTTTTTGGAGAGTAAGAAACTCGGATTGGATTTCAACCTTTACACAGCACAGTCTAAGGAGAATGTAGCTCCAATTTCAAACAATGCTGGTTTCCAGGGTAGTTTGATTGGTAATGCTTTACAATGGAACCCAACACATCCTTTAAGGAAGGCTGATGGTTCTATATATGTAACTCCTCAGTTTGGTAATACCAGCATCAATCCGCTTGCATTGCTTGATGCTTATGATGACAACATCAATACCACTGAAGTTCTTGCAAGTATCGCACCTTCTTATAAAATCACCAATGACCTGGAATTCCGCACATTGTATTCTGTGCGCAGGGGTGCTGGTGTTCGTAAAAATGAGATGAAAAAGTTTCTGAACCTTCAGGGTAACCTTGGTTCCGCTTCAGTTGGAATCAGTGAGCAGACTACACAGCAGCTCACGCACACTTTGAATTTCAACAAGCAATTGAACGACAATTTCAACCTCAATGCAACAGCAGGTTATGAGTATATGAAGTATGACAACGTTGGATATGGTATGTCTGGTTCAGACTATACTGATTTCCCCGGTCTTTCTTATTACAATTACCTGCAGAATGCTCCAGCAGCTCAGCGTAGCATTGGATCAGGTGCTCCTCCCGTTGTTGAATTGCAATCCTATTTTGCACGTGCAGTTATCAACTGGCAGGATCGTGTAGTACTTACTGGTACAGTTCGTACTGACGGATCCAGTAAGTTTGGTGAAAACAACAGATACGGTGTATTCCCTTCATTTGCTGCAGCATGGAATCTGATGAATGAAAAGTTCATGGCTTCCAACAAAACTTTCAGCACATTGAAATTCCGTGCAGGTTGGGGTAGAACAGGTAACCAGGAGTTCCCTGCAGCTGCTTCTCTGAACAGATACCAGATTAATGGTCCAAATGATGTTACCCGTTCCAACTTCGGTAATCCCGATCTTTCATGGGAACAGTCAGACATGACCAATATCGGTCTCGATTATGGTTTTGCTGATGACCGTATCTGGGGTACAATTGACTGGTTCAACAAAAACTCAACTAATGTATTGTTTGAGCAGATTGTTGCCCAGCCTGGTCCTCCCGGTTCTGCAAAATACTGGATCAACCTACCAGGAAATATCCTGAACAGAGGTGTTGAAATCGCAGTTAACGCAGCAGTAGTTCGCGGCAAGGAATTCAACTGGAATATCGGTGCTAACGTATCACTCCTCCAGAATGAGCTTCAGAACTTCGGAAGCCAGTTCTTCGAGACTGGTGCTTTGAGCGGACAAGGTGTTTCTGGTGCTCGCGTTCAGCGTCTTGTTGATGGTCAGCCTCTCAATGTGTTCTACCTCCGTCAGTTCGAAGGAATTGACAAAGGAACTGGTCAGAGCATCTATACAAACGATGGCAATAAGCTCTTCTACTCAGGCAGTCCAAATCCAACAACATTGCTTGGTGTAACTACAGACCTGCAGTACAAGAAGTTTTCTTTTGTTGCAAACCTGAATGGTGCATTCGGACATAAACTTTACAATGAAACCCTGACTGACGTTGTTCCTATCGGAAACCTCGGCACAAGGAATATTGCTACATCACTTGTTGGTGACAATGTTACAAAGGAAGCCATTTCCAATGCCATTGCTCCTTCTACACGTTTCCTTGAAAGCGGTAATTATATCAAGCTTCAGAATGCAACAATTACCTACAGTGCTGGCAATCTTGGAAAAGCTTTCCGTAACGTAAACTTCTCCCTCACTGGTCAGAACCTCTTCGTTATCACGAAGTTCTCTGGCTTCGATCCGGAAGTTAACGTAGATAAGCAGGTAGATGGTATCCCTTCATTTGGTATTGAATATATTCCTTACCCAACTGCAAGGACCATTCTCTTCGGTGTTTCATTTGGTCTTTAATAAAAAACTAAAAAAACAATTGTATGAATATCAAACAACTTCTGCTCGTCTTCTTTGGAGCTACTGTGCTTGCTGCGTGCTCCAAGCTGGAAGAAAAGTACAGGGGTAGCGTTGAAGCAGTTGCTCAAGGTGGCGTTAACGTTGGTGACGTTCTTCAGGGAGCTTACAATGCACTCAACAACCCCTTCCAGGACCAGTCCAGGTTCTGGGCTGCATCACAGCACACTACCGATGAAACCATCGGCCCCACAAGAGGTCCGGATTGGGACGATAACGGTGTATGGCGCGTATTACACAGCCATAACTGGGATGCTGACCACCTGTTCCTCCGTGATACCTACCGTGAATTGTTGCAAGCTCAGTATGCAGCTTCCAACGTACTGGCCTTAAATCCTTCTGCACAACAGGCTGCTGAGGCCAAGTTTATCAGGGCTATATCCATGTGGTGTATCCTTGATGGCTGGGATCAGGTTCCTTACAGAAAGGATCTTGATAAAGTAACAGTACTTCCTGAAGTATTGAAAGGAAAGGCAGCTTTTGATTTTATCTTGAAAGACCTGACTGAAGCACTTCCAAATCTCGGTACTTCATCAAAAATCAAAGCTAACAAAGATGCTGCACGTTCACTGATGATGAAACTCTACCTGAACAAAGGCGTATATGCCGGAAGCAGGAAGACTCCTTCTTTTGACGCAGCTGATATGAACCAGGTTATTGCTTTGGCTGACCAGATCATTGCTGGCGGTTACTCCCTGGAGACCAATTATTTTGATGCATTTGCTGCTGATAACTCTTCCAAGTCAAAAGAAATGATCTATGCCTTGGAAAATACCAATGGTCTGCGTGGCGGTAACAACCAATCCCGCTGGTATTGCACACTCCATTACAACCAGCGCCCAAGTGGTTGGAATGGTTTCACTACAGTAGCAGAAACATATGACCGTTTCCAAGCAGGTGACAAGCGTCTGACTGCAGATTATGCAGGTGTAACCAATGTTTCAGGTTTGAAAGCAGGGTTGCTTATCGGGCAGCAATTTGATCAGACTGGTGCTGCTCTGAAAGACAGGAAGAACAATAACCTTGCCTATACTAAAGCTGTAAAGCTGAAAGAAACAGGTAATGATCTTGAAATCACAGGTATCCGTGTAATCAAGTACACGCCAGATTATCCCCGTGAAGGCCAGCAGGCTGAAAACGAGTATGTAATCTTCCGTTTGGCTGACGTTCTCCTGATGAAGGCTGAAGCGCTTGTTAGAACTGGTAAAGCTGCAGAAGGACTTGTTATTGTAAACCAAATCCGTACCAACCGCGGTGCCACTCCATTTGCTTCACTGACACTCGACAACCTGCTTGACGAGAGAAGCCGTGAGTTGTACTGGGAAGGATGGAGAAGGAATGACCTGATTCGCTTCGGTAAGTTCCTCGGAACTTGGACAGAGAAATCTGCATCAGGTGATGAGCGTCTGCTTTTCGCTATTCCAAGTGAGCAGCTGGCTGTTAATCCAAACCTGACTCAAAATCCAGGTTATTGATAAACGCTCATACTGACATTAAGAAAGGCCGTTGCAAAACGGCCTTTCTTAATTTTATGAGGGACTGAAACTCCCTCCTGTTCTCAGTATATTTGCAAATTATTGGGCTCAGATTAAAAACCAAGCTGCATCTCAAGTGTATTATACCTGCCATGACAAAACTGTTGAAAAATTCAGCTGCATTCTTCCTCATTGGCTGCATCGCAGCCTGTAACACAAGCAAGCCTGTGTTGCTGGAGGAAATGACCAATACGGGAATAGACTTTCAGAACAAGACAGTCAACACAAGTGAATTCAATATATTCAGTTACCGCAATTTCTATAATGGTGGAGGTGTGGCTATTGGTGACCTGAATAATGACGGATTATCGGATGTGTTCTTTACAGCCAACATGGGCGCCAACAAACTTTATCTGAATAAAGGCAACTGGAAATTTGATGATGTATCAGAAGCCGCAGGGTTTCAGGATAAAAAAAAGTGGAGCACCGGTGTGGCTTTGGTCGATATTAACCAGGATGGTTTCCTGGACATCTATGTTTGCAACGCAGGATATCAGCCCGGAGTGAATACAGAGAATGAACTCTGGATCAATGACGGAAAAATGCATTTCACGGATCAGGCAGCACGCTATGGTTTGAATGATTCCGGCTTCACTACGCATGCAGCCTTTTTTGATTATGACCTAGATGGTGATCTGGATTGCTATATCCTCAACAACAGTTTCATCCCGGTTAATACACTCAATTATTCCAATAAGCGAGAATTGCGTGCAAAAGACTGGAATGTGGCAGACGATCTGAAGGGAGGTGGGGATAAACTCATGCGCAACGATGGTGGTGTTTTTACAGATGTCAGCGAAGATGCCGGCATATATGGGAGTCTGATAGGTTTTGGTTTGGGTGTAACTGTTGGAGATGTAAACGGAGATCTCCTGCCCGACATTTATGTAAGCAATGATTTCTTTGAAAGGGATTACCTCTATATCAACCAGGGCAACGGAAAGTTCAGTGAAGAACTTACAAAAAGAGTAAGGCATCTCAGTCATTCTTCCATGGGTGCAGACATGGCTGATGTTAACAATGATGGCTGGAATGACATGTTTGTTACAGAGATGCTTCCTGGGGATGATAAACGGCTGAAAATAACTACATCTTTTGAGCGGTACGATGTTTTCAAATATAAATTCAAGTCTGATTTCTATTATCAGTATATGCAGAATACCCTGCAGAAAAACAATGGCAGGGGAATGTTCAGCGACGTTGCACATTATGCAGGCGTATCCGCAACAGACTGGAGCTGGGGAGCCTTACTTTTTGATGCAGATAATGATGGATTCAATGATATTTATGTATGCAATGGTATTTATCATGATCTGACAGATCAGGACTTTATAGATTTTTTTGCTGACGAAGTAGTACAGCGCATGGTAGTAACTGGTGAAAAGGAAGAGGTAGAGGAAGTAATCAAGAAAATGCCATCCCGCCCAATCAAAAATAAATTTTACCTCAACAAAGGGGCATTTAATTTTGCCGATGCAGGAGATTCTTCTGGGGTTACAACTAACTCCTTTTCTAATGGCGCAGCATATGGTGATCTTGATAATGACGGAGACCTTGATCTGATAGTTAATAACCTCAATCAACCTGCCTTTATTTACCGAAATAACAGCCGTGAAACTACAGGTAATCATTATATCGGCTTTACACTTCAGGCTGATAAACCCAACAGGCAGGCTATCGGTTCACGTATAGAACTTTACAGTGGAAAAGAAGTACTCTCAAGAGAATTGCTTCCAACACGCGGATTCCAATCGTCCGTAGATTATAAAATACTTTTTGGTCTTGGTCAAAACCGAACCATCGACTCTGTTAGGGTTTACTGGCCAGACAGGACCTTTCGCACGATGAAAAATCTGCTTCAGGATTCGGTTCATCATCTTGTCAAGGATTCTTCAGACAGAAAGTTTGTTCCAGCAGTTACGACTCCTTCCTATTTAGCTGTGAATAACAATTTCCAATTTAATTCCCATGTAGAGGACAATTACGTGGATATATATCAGGAAAGAAATATTCCCAGACTCATATCCCGGGAAGGTCCACGCGCTGCCGTTGGCGATGTTAACAGTGATGGGTTGGATGATGTGTTTATTGGTGGTGCTTCATCACATCCAGCAAGCTTGTATATACAGTCCAGGCAGGGTTTTTATAAATCCAATGAAGAATTATGGATCCAGGAAAAAGAGCCTGAAGATGTTGCTGCCGTTTTCTTTGACGCAGACGGTGATAAGGACCTCGATTTAATGGTTGGCTCCGGTGGTAATAACAGACCTACATTATCCAAACCCATGTCTCATCGGTTGTATATCAATGATGGTAAAGGGTTGTTTAAGAAAAAAGAAGGTGCTTTTCCCTTAGCTGTTGGCAATACAAATGTGATGCTTAGGATTGATATTGATGCGGATGGAGATCTGGATGTTTTTACTGCTTCTTGCTCTGTGCCTGTGCAGTATGGTACTATGCCTAAACCTGCATTTTACAGGAACAGTGGGAATGCAGCGTTTGTTTTGGATGAGTCGATCTTGGCAGATGTTAGGCCAGGTATGATTACTTCAGCCATTTTTGCCGAACTCGATGGCAAAGGCATGCCCGAGCTTATTCTGGTAGGAGAGTGGATGGAGCCTGCAATTTATAGTTTAGTCAATGGAAAATTTATACCTGTAGGAAAGCAGGAAGGACTTTACAAGGGTTGGTGGCATTCAGTAACGGCAGCAGACCTGGATCAGGACGGCGATATGGATCTTGTACTGGGAAATAATGGGGCTAATAACTACCTGCGACCTACTCAAACAGAACCGGTTAAAATGTGGGTTAATCAGTTTGATGAGTCGGCGCTTAAGCAAGTGATAATCAGCCGCACCGTGAATGGCAAGGATGTGCCTGTATTCCTCAAAAAAGATTTGACTGATCAGATTCCTTCCTTGAAGAAACAGAATCTTAGGCATGATGCTTATGCAGAAAAATCTGTTCAACAACTTTTCAGCAGTGAATTGATCAAGAATAGTGAAGTTCAAACCTATAATTACAGCAGTTCCTGTATTGCGTGGAATAATGGTAATGGATCTTTTGAGTTTATGCCCTTACCCATGGAGGTTCAGCTCTCCGCTGTTAAATCAATCCTGCCTACTGATGTCAATAGAGATGGTCGTGTGGATTTGATTTTTGGATTCAATTTATACGAATGGCTTCCTCAGTTCTCACGGATGGATGCAGGTTATGGTTTGTTGTTGATAAATGACGGTAAGAGACGATTCAGTCCGCTTTCCCCTGCGGCCTCAGGCATTGAAGTTGTGGGTGAAACAAGGGATATCAAGTCCATTTTCATCAATGGAGCCCTGAACTACCTATTCATACAAAATAATGATAGTCCTATTCTGTACCAAACTAATCAGGGGAAGTGAAAATGCTAAAAATTCTTTGCTGGATTGCACTGTTTGTATCTATTGTATCATGCAGCAAGCAGGAGCCTTTGTTTGAAGTACTTGGTAAAGACGAGACGGGTCTTGAATTTGCTAACAGGCTTACACCCAATGGGAAAGTTAACATGTTGAACTACATGTACTTTTACAACGGTGCAGGAATGGCTGCAGGCGATTTTAACAAGGATGGTCATGTTGATTTGTTTTTTTGTTCCAATCAGGGCAGAAACAGTATGTTTCTCAATGATGGTCAGATGCATTTTAGAGACATCACTATTCAGGCAGGTATCCCCGATGATGGTGGTTGGTCAACTGGTGTTTCTGTTGTGGATATCAATCAGGATGGCATGCTTGATTTGTATATATGTCGTGTTGGCCGGTATGAGACACTGCAAAAAGGCAACCTGCTCCTGTTATGTAAATCAATTAGCCGTGAAGGAATACCTGAGTTTGAAGACGCAACTGCTGCGTATGGATTAACATTCAATGGATTCAGCACACAAGCGGCTTTTTTTGATCAGGACCTTGATGGAGATCTGGATATGTATCTGCTGAATCATTCACTCAGGTATAATAGCACATTCAATGCCAGGCAGACTTATTTCAACACTTATGACAGCTTATCCGGGGATAGGTTTTACAGAAATGAAGGTGGGTATTATGTAGATGAAACCAAAGTGTCGGGTATCAATTCCTCCGTAATAGGTTATGGTCTAGGTATTGTAGTATCTGATTTGAACTCAGACGGGTATCCGGATTTGTATATTGGAAATGATTTTCATGAGAATGATTATTTCTACCTTAACAACCAAAGAGGTGGATTCAGTGAAGTACTTGACAGCACCATAATGCATACATCCCAGTTTTCTATGGGTGTAGATGCGGCTGATATCAACAATGATGCGTTGCCTGATATTGTATCTGTAGACATGCTGCCTGAAGATCCTTATATTCTGAAAAGGTCTTTGGGTGAAGACCAGTACAATCTTTTTAATATGAAACTCCGCTATGGGTATAATCACCAGTATGCCCGTAATAACCTCCAATTCAACAGAGGTAATGGTTATTTCAGCGAGGTGGGGATATACGCAGGAATCCATGCAACAGACTGGTCTTGGGCTCCTCTTTGGGTTGACTTTGACAATGATGGCTATAAGGATCTTTTCATTTCTAATGGTATACCCCGCAGGTTGAATGACATAGACTATGTCAATTTCATTTCTGATGATGCTATTCAGTCAAAGATCAGGACAGGCGAAATGTCTGAAACAGAAATGAAAGTAATAGATAAATTTCCGCAGCTAAAATTGAAGAACAAGTTTTTTAGAAATACAGGTGAAGCAAGGTTTGCGGACATTTCTGGAAGTATTAAGAATGATCAGCCAACTTTTTCGAACGGGGCTATCTATGCCGATCTGGATAATGATGGAGATCTGGACATTGTAGTCAACAATATCGATGAAGCACCGCTTGTTTACAAAAATGTGCACCAAAAGCTTCCTCTTGAAAAGCAACTCACGCTGAAGCTCCAGGGGCAGAAAGGGAATCTGCAGGCTATTGGTGCAAAAGTTTTAGTTTATACCCATGGAGAAGTCAGGAGTTATGAAAAGTTTCCTATCAGGGGTTTTCAATCGAGTATGGAAGGACCATTGCACATTGGCATGGGAGAAGTTCCTGTAGATTCAGTATTGCTGATATGGCCGGGAGGGAGTTATCAGAAGCTTAATCCAGCTGATACAGGTTCTGTTGAAGTTGTTTACAGGGAAGGGTTACCTCCATATGGCTTTCAGCAAGGGATTGGTGTTCCAGATGGTGGAATTTTGTGGGAGGAGAATGCCGGCTTGATTACTCACAAGGAAAATCCATTCAATGAGTTTGACCGTGAGCCCTTGATGCCACACATGCTTTCTACTGAGGGGCCAGCATTTGCAGTCAGCGAAAAGGTTGCTGGAGTGACATATTTGTTCATGGGTTCATCCAAGGGGAAGCGAAGCCAGATTAGCTGGTTCAGCAAAGACATGGAACAGCCGCTCATTGCTCAGGACCTTATCAATGATTCCACTTACGAAGATGTTGATGCAGCATTTGTCGATGTCAATAATGATTGTTCGCAAGATCTTATTGTTGTGTCTGCGGGTAATGAATATTACGGAGAAACACCATACCTCACACCCAGGCTATATTTAAACAAGGGAGGTGTCTTCACGCGTCAGGCCAATGCATTTCCTGTTTTTGATATAACACTTTCCTGTGTCAGACCCTTTGATTTCAATTCTGATGGCCTGATAGATCTATTTCTGGGAGGAAGGGCCATGCCTTTTGCCTATGGAAAACCCGTGGCGTCTTTTTTATTGTTAAATAATGGCAAAGGAGGATTCACCGATGTAACAGACTCCTGGGCACCAGCATTGAAGCAGGCAGGTATGGTAACTGATGCACGCTGGACAGATCTGAATGGCGATAAGCGCACTGATTTGGTACTGGCCAGAGAATGGGGCGCAATAACAGTACTTGAGGCAGGAACGGATTATCATTTTTTGGGGGAAGAAAAAAGTATAACCAACGCTGAGGGCTTTTGGAATTTTGTATTGCCTTTTGACATTGACGGAGACGGGGATACAGATCTTATTGCCGGCAACAGTGGAACCAATGGCAGGTTGACTCCGCATGAAAAAGAACCCATCAGGATGTACTATAATGACTTTGACGGAAATGGTTTGGGCGAACAGGTTATCACCTATTACGTGGAGGGCAAGGAGATATGTTTTGCGGTTAAAGCTGATCTGGAAAAGCAACTGCCACCTTTGAAAAAGCAGTTTTTGTATGCTGCAGATTTCGCCGCGGCAGACTTATATCAAATTTTTGGAAAATCAAAGTTGCGTGAATCTGTTAAGTGGCAGGTTACTGAATCTAGGAGTATGATTTATGTAAATCAGGGAAGTGATGGATTTAAAGGCATGCCATTACCCTGGCAGCAGCAGTTGTCTCCGTTGAAAAGTGCATTACCTTATGATGTGGATCAGGATGGCGACCTTGATATTGTACTGGCAGGGAATTATTATGAAAACAATATCCAACTTGGCAGGAATGATGCGGATTTCGGAAGTTTTCTTATCAATGATGGTGAAGGAAGGATGAAGTATATGTCTATTCCAGGCGTGGCTTTAAAAGGTCAGATTCGTAAACTGGTTTCAATAGAGGATGGTATAATGGTTGTACGTAATTCAGGTAATACGTCAGTGCTGTCTATAAAACGAAAATGAACAACAGGATATGAGAAAGAAAATGAAATGGATTTTGATGCTGCTGACTGCAGCTGTTGCATTGGTATTTTTAGTTGTGCCAACCAATGAAGAGGTGATTGTGCGTGTGCCGCTACCACTTGAAAGGGTTATGAAAGAGTTTGAAACACCTGAGAGCCTGAAAAAATGGTTTTATCCAGCTGATTCAGCTGGGTATCAGTTATCCGTTACGAAAGCCAACCCCTTTGAATTCATCCTCACAAACACCAGTAAAACCCAGACTATACCCCTGCGTGTCATTGTGAGTCCGGATACTACCGACCCTTCTCTTACCAAAATTATTTACAGGTATCAAACTTCATGGCTACCGGGAGAAGTGGGCACTTATAAAAAGGATGCGGCTGATGCCATTAGTAATCTTGGTGAACTTTTGACGACAACAACCTACGTCTATGGACATAAGATTTCAGTTACTACAGTCACAGACAGTTCATTTTTCTTTCAACAGCGGATAGTGAAGAAAATAAATACGCAGGCTGAAACGAAAAATCTCTTTGATGAGTTGATAGCAAGAGCTGAAAAAGTTGGAGCCGGCTATAATGGCGTGCGCATTTTTTACAGTCAGCCACTCAATAAAGAAGAGGATATTATTTATGGTTCAATAGGTGTGAACAGTGGTTCTGATAAAAATCCTGGAGAAAACATACAATTTAAAATGATGCCTTATGGGAAGAAATTGTTGGTGCTTGATTATGAGGGACCTTATGGTAAAACTAAAGATTTGTATGGCATACTTGAGGAATACAAGCGCAACAATAGTCTTGTGAGTATGGCTATTCCTTTCCAGAAATTCCTTACACCAGGCTATGGTTTTGCGGATTCACAGGTGATAAAAACCCGAATTTCTTATCCAATATTTTAAATTTGTCAAAATATTTACTGATAATCAATTAGTTACAAGGGGGAGGCTGAAAATATACACGCTTTTACGTGTTTTTAAGTAATTCATTCTATAACTTTGCAGTCCTTCGAAAAAGAGGGGTGAACCCGGGATGGCGGGGCACTATTTTCAAACCCGGATGGAAATCCGTAAATAAATTAAAATGAGTAAACTACATTTCACCACAAAGCATGCAAATGCAGCTTCCGTGCAACGCAAATGGCATGTTGTAGACGGGACCAATCAAACTGTGGGTCGAATCAGCAGCAAGATTGCTTCTGTTTTACGCGGTAAGAACAAAGCGTATTATTCACCCCACGTGGATTGCGGAGATTATGTGATTGTTATCAATGCAGAAAAGGTTGTTTTTACAGGCAACAAACTGAACGACAAGGAGTATCAGCATGTTACTGGTTATCCTGGCGGACAGAAAATTGAAATTGCCAAGGACCTGCTGAAGCGTCGTCCTGAGCAGATTTTAGAGCGTGCAGTAAAGGGCATGTTGCCAAAGAACAGACTTGGTCGCAAGATGATCAAAAAGTTTTTTGTTTATGCAGGTGCTGAGCATCCTCATACCGCACAGCAACCAACACCTTTTAAATACTAATTTTCAAACGCATTCAATCAAAGCATAATGGAAAAACAAAAAAACGGACTTGGTCGCAGAAAAGAAGCTGTTACCAGAGTATTCCTCAGCAAGGGGGATGGTCAGATTACCGTGAACGACCATGATTATAAAGTATACTTTCCGCAGGTTTATCTGCAAAATCAGGTTGAGCTTCCAATCAAAACGATAGAAGGAGCTGGGAAATATGATATCAAGATCAACGCTGCAGGCGGTGGTAAAAAAGGTCAGGCCGAAGCTTCCAAGCTTGGTATTTCAAGAGCGCTGATCGAAATGAATCCTGAGTTCAGGCCTGTATTAAAGGCAGCCGGGTTGCTGAGAAGGGATCCGAGGGGTGTTGAAAGGAAGAAATTTGGTAAGAAGAAGGCTAGAAGAAGCTACCAGTTCAGCAAGCGTTAATCGTATCATCAATCAAGTAATTAAAACATACAGTTTACAATGGAAAATAATACTTCACTGCAGCAGCAACTTCTGGAAGCAGGTGTTCATTTCGGTCACCTCCGCAAGAAGTGGAATCCAAAGATGTTGCCTTACATCTATGCAGAGAAAAAAGGTATACATATCATTGATTTGAACAAGACTGTTGAATGCCTTCAGGAAACAGCACTTGCCCTCAAGAATATTGCCAAGAGTGGTAAGAAGATCATGTTTGTAGGTACCAAAAAGCAGGCTAAAGAAATCGTTACAGAGTGCGCACAGCGCGTTAACATGCCTTATGTTACCGAACGTTGGCTGGGTGGTATGCTTACCAATTTCAATACAGTACGTAAGTCTGTAAAGAAAATGCAGAGCATCGAGAAAATGTTGAACGATGGCAGCTTCGATAACATCACTAAGAAAGAGCGTCTTCAGTTGTCTCGCGACAAGGATAAAATGGAAAAGGTTTTAGGTGGTATTTCCCAGCTGGGAAGGGTGCCTGCTGCTCTTTTCATCATTGACATCGGTCATGAGCATATTGCCATGTCTGAAGCCAAGCGTCTGGGCATAACAACTTTTGGAATGGTTGATACCAACTGCGATCCGAATAAGGTTGATTTCCCAGTACCTGCGAATGATGATGCTACCAAATCAATTGCTATCATAACCAATTACATTACTGCTGCCATTGCAGAAGGTCTTGCCGAGCGTCAGGCTGAAAAGTCTGATGAGGATGATTCTGAAGAATCAGCTGACAATGCACTCAGATTTTCTGTTGATGAGGAAGGTGGTGATTCAGAAGGTGGACGCAGATCCAAGCCAGGTGCCCCCAAGCGCCGTGTGCCTGCAGCAGGTGCAGGTGGCAGGAAGCCTGCTTTGAAGAAATAAGCATTCCATAACCATAACTTAAAACAGTGTATTCTTAGTTCTAAGTAACTTTGATGCCGGAGGATAAATTATGTCAGAAATAAAAATAACGGCAGCTGAAATCAATCAGCTGCGTCAGATGACCGGAGCCGGTATGATGGATTGTCGCAAGGCTCTTACAGAAAACAATGGCGACGTTGAAGCTGCAATCGATTGGCTTAGGAAAAAAGGTCAGAAAGTTGCTGCTTTACGTGGTGACCGTGATGCGAAGGAAGGTGTTGTACTTGCCAAAACCAACGATAGCAATTCCACAGGAATTACCTTGTGTCTGAGTTGTGAAACTGACTTCGTAAGTAAGAACACAGATTTCATAGCTTTTGCTCAGAGTATCATTGATGCAGCAATTGCTAATGATGTAAAATCTGTTGATGAGCTCAATACCATCGAAATCGGTGGGGCCAAAATAGCTGACCTTGTAAACGACAAGCTTGCAAGTATCGGTGAGAAAATAGGCATTTCGAAATTCGAGCGTATTGAAGCACCTTTTGTTTCTTCCTATATTCATGGTGCAAACAGAATGGGTGTGCTTGTTGGTCTGAGCGAAACAGAGGCAGAAGTTGGTAAGGACGTTGCCATGCAGATTGCTGCAATGAATCCTGTGGCTATTGATCCTGCTACTGTATCACCTGAGGTTGTTGAAAGGGAAAAGGGAATTATCGTTGACCTGATCAAAAATGATCCCAAAATGGCCGGAAAGCCTGATGAGATGATTTCAAAAATTGCAGACGGTAAACTCAATTCATTCTTTAAGGAAAGCACCCTGCTTGCTCAGGCTTTCGTAAAGGATGGTGGCATGTCTGTAGGTGATTACATCAAGTCAAAAGGTAAGGATCTCAGTGTGATTTCTTTCAAACGTGTTGCGCTGGGTTAATTGATCTTTCATAGCTAAGATATAAAAGGGCTTTCTTCATGAAAGCCCTTTTTGTATCTTTGCACCATGCAATCCAAATACAAAAGAGTCTTACTCAAGCTTTCAGGCGAATCGCTCACCGGAGATGCAAGTTTCGGCATCGATCCCAATATAGTAAACCGTTATGCGAGGGATATCAAAAGTATCGTGGATCTCGGTGTTGAAGTTGCCATTGTAATTGGCGGTGGTAACATTTACAGGGGAATGAATGAGTCAGAGACTGGCATTGAAAGGGCTCATGGCGATTATATGGGCATGCTGGCTACTGTTATCAATGGTATGGCTGTTCAGGCTATGCTTGAAAAACAGGGCATGTACACGCGTCTGCTTAGTGCCATTAAAATGGAGCAGGTAGCAGAACCCTATATCCGCAGAAGAGCAATCCGTCATCTCGAGAAACACAGGATTGTCATATTCGGGGCAGGAACAGGAAATCCATATTTTACAACAGATACTGCAGGATCATTAAGAGCTATTGAAATTGGAGCTGATGTCATCCTCAAAGGCACGCGGGTTAACGGGATTTATACCGCTGATCCGGAAAAAGATCCAACAGCTACAAAGTATGATACTATTTCGTTCAAGGAATGCATAGATAAGAATCTGAAGATCATGGATATGACGGCCTTTACATTATGCATGGAAAACAACCTTCCCATTATTGTTTTTGATATGAATCAGGAAGGTAATTTGAAAAGATTAATACTTGGGGAGCAGATTGGCACCCTGGTTAAATAATAACCCACAAAATTTACTGCTTAACTGATGAGTATATCATCTATCAGGAAGGATTATCAATTGCAATCGCTTGAACTCACAGATGTTGCTGAAACCCCAGTATTGCAATTCGATAAATGGTGGAATGAAGCTGTGTCATCTTCAATAGACGAAGTGAATGCTATGACATTGGCAACAGTCAATCCCGATGGTAAACCTGCTGCCAGGATTGTATTGTTAAAAGGGTTTGATGAAAATGGCTTCATTTTCTTTACAAATTATCTCAGTGAGAAGGGTAAATCTATAAGCGCACATCCTTATGCTTCACTGGTCTTCTTTTGGAAAGAGCTCGAACGTCAGGTAAGGATTGAAGGTAGTTGCATTCAGGTAAGCGAATCGGAGAGTGATGAATATTTTCTGAGTAGACCCATTGGTAGCAGATTAGGTGCCTGGGCGTCGCCACAAAGCACTGTAATCAGCAGTAGGACTGTACTCGATCAGAATCTGGATAGGGTAACTGCACAATATGCGGATGGAATAGTACCAAGACCAGATCACTGGGGAGGTTATCGGGTGATACCTGAGATGGTTGAATTCTGGCAGGGAAGACCTTCACGGTTACATGACCGCATCAGATACAGGAAGGATGAATCTCAATGGTTGATAGAAAGACTGGCACCTTAATCATAGTAAAGAAGCGGGCTAATAAATGAATTACAGCCCTGCTTCAAAATACTATTGATTGTAGATCAGGCCTGTGGTTTTGCCGGAGCTGACTTCTTGGTGGATTTTGCAGGCCTTGATTTACCAAATGAGCCTTTAAAAATTTTACCTTTTTTTGTTTTTTTGTCGCCTCTTCCCATTTTATTTTTATTTAAGTGATTGGAAAAAAAAAGCAAGACAAGCGTCTTGCTTTTTTATCTTTTTATGTTGGTTCAGATCTTAGAAGAAAGCTCCTTACCAGCTTTGAAACGTGCTACTTTTTTGGCTTTGATTTTGATGACTGCACCTGTTTGAGGATTGCGGCCTGTGCGGGCAGCCCTTTTGGTTACTGAGAAAGTACCAAATCCTACGAGGGTTACTTTACCGCCACCTTTCAGGGTTTTGGTAACTGCGGAGATAAAAGAATCTAGGGTATCATTAGCCTGTCTTTTGGTGATGCCAGCATCATCAGCGAGTTTGCCTATCAATTCAGCTTTGTTCATAAATTGGAGATTTTGATGATTTGTATATGGACAAATTTAGAGGCTTTTTTAAACAAACAAAATTTTTTTTCTTCACGTTTTTATGCCGAAATGCAAGCCAGTTCTGCATCTTAGCCATTTTGGCATTAATTTCCATGATGTTATTGTAAAACTGACATCAATGTTCTGAATCCAATTACCTGTTCTCCCCATTTATCGTTAGCCTGCTTGCGTAATTGTGCAGCAAATTGCTGGAGGTAGGCATGATAAGCAGTCTCATCTGTGGCATGAAGCTGTAGTGCATAGGTCCGGAATTCAGATTCATCCACTTCCAGTAACTGTAAGAGGCTGTGACGCTGAAAGCATGCTGTAGCCAGGATTTCTGGTATATGTTCTGTCCTCATCCATTCAAGCCAGGCCTCTCTTATCAGGTGAGGAACGGCATAGGTTATATTATAAATTATCATGTTTTTACTTCAATTCAAGGTAAACGGGACAATGGTCGCTGTGTTTGATGTCGGTCAATATGTCGGCATCATTGATTTTGTCCTTCAGGTTGTCAGTACAATTGATATAATCGATTCTCCAACCTTTATTGTTTAACCTGACACTGGGGAAACGCTGGCTCCACCAGGAGTAACGATGGGGTTCTGGATGTATTTCCCTGAAGCTGTCCGTCCAGCCAGAGGCAAAGAAATCATCCATCCAGGCTCTTTCATCAGGCAAAAAGCCGGAACTCTTCTTATTTCCTTTTGGATCGTGAATGTCTATTTCTTTGTGTGCGATGTTATAATCTCCGCACAAGATGATGCCTTCGTGGTTATTTTTTATTTTATTGAGATAAGGCAACATTTCATGCAACCAATCCATTTTAAATGCCTGTCTTTCCTCGCCGGATGTACCCGATGGGAAATAGGCATTTATCAGGAGTAGCTTGCCAAAATGAAGCTGAATGACCCTTCCTTCATCATCGCTTTGCGCATGTCCGTTACCATTTTCAACCCTGTCTGGTTTGATTTTTGTGAATACGGCTACACCGCTATATCCTTTTTTACTGGTTGCGCTGTACCAGTAATCATGGTATCCGAGTGCATTGATTGCTGCCGTATCAATATCTTCTTTTACGGCTTTTGTTTCCTGCAGGCAGATGACATCAGCAGGATCTGTTTGAAGCCATTCTATAAAACCTTTCTTTATGGCTGCTCTAATCCCGTTTACATTATATGAAATGATGCGCATAGCTATTCTCGGGTTGTTGTGTTTTTGACCTAACTCTCAAGCTGGGGTCTTAACCATTTTGTTGCTTCGTCCATACTCATCTTTTTCCTTTCTGCATAGTCTGCCAGCTGATCCTGGTTGAGTTTTCCAATCCCGAAATATCTTGAATCCGGGTGTGAAAAATACCATCCGCAAACTGAAGATGCAGGATACATGGCGAGAGAAGAGGTAAGAGAAATGCCTACACTGTTTTCTGCATCAAGCAATGCAAAAAGTTTATGTTTTTCGGTATGATCGGGGCAGGCAGGATATCCAGGTGCAGGCCTGATGCCAGAGTAATCTTCCCGGATCAGCTCTTCATTGCTGAGCATTTCCTCGGTGATATATCCCCAATATTCAGTTCTAACCTTTTGATGCAGGTATTCCGCGAGGGCTTCAGCGAGTCTGTCTGCCAATGCCTGTAGCAATATTTTGTTGTAGTCATCATGCTGGCTTTCAAACCGGCTGATGTGTTCCTCGATTCCATGGATGGTTACGGCAAAGGCGCCTATATGATCCTGTTGACTCGTGGTAGAAGGGGCAATGAAATCCGCCAATGAAAGGTTTGGCTGGCCTGATGCTTTCTTCGCTTGCTGCCTGAGAAATTCCAGGTTTATTTCCTTGTTATTCACTGTATCCAGCAGCGTTACGGTATCTCTGTCGTTGCTGTTGGCAGGCCAGAATCCGACAGCTGCTGCTGGTTTGAGCCAGTTTTCATCAGCAATTTGCTGAAGCATATTTTGGGCATCCTGAAAAAGTTTCGAAGCTGCATCACCCACTTTTTCATCTGTCAAAATACGAGGATATTTTCCGTGTAATTCCCATGCAATGAAGAAGGGTGTCCAGTCGATATAGGGTATAAGTGTTGCAATACTGATATCCTGTATTACTTTCTTGCCTGTAAATGAGGGCTTAACAAATGTGGTATTCGTCCAGTCTGCCCTGAATTTATTAGCAACGGATTCAGCGTAGGTGATTAATTCCCTGTTGCTCTTTTTGTTAGCAAATTCAGTTCGGAGCCGGTCGTATTCCGTGTCAATGTCAGACAGAAATCCTTCCTTATTTTTGTTGAGTAATGAGCCCGCAACAGAAACACTTCTCGACGCATCAAGAACGTGTACAACACCTTTGGTATAAGCGGGTGCTATTTTAAGTGCAGTGTGCATGCGTGAAGTTGTTGCACCGCCTATAAGTAGGGGTTGGTGCATATTTCTTCTTTTCATTTCATTGGCAACATGAACCATTTCATCAAGTGATGGCGTGATAAGTCCGCTAAGACCAATGATATCTGCCTGGTGTTTTTGGGCTTCATCTAAGATCCTGTCTGCCGACACCATTACGCCCAGGTCGATGATTTCGTAGCCGTTACACCCCAATACTACACCTACAATATTTTTTCCAATATCATGCACATCACCTTTAACGGTTGCGAGCAATATTTTTCCTGCTGAAGAAGTATTTTGTTTTTCTGCTTCAATATATGGGGTGAGAACAGCCACACTTTTCTTCATAACCCTGGCACTCTTTACAACCTGGGGAAGGAACATTTTGCCAACACCAAAAAGGTCTCCTACAACGTTCATGCCGTCCATGAGCGGACCTTCAATCACTTCAAGCGGTCTTGGGTATTTTAATCGGGCTTCTTCTGTATCTGCTTCGATGAATTCTGTGATACCATTGATCAGGGCGTATTTTAAGCGTTCTTCCACAGATTCCTTGCGCCATTCCTGTTCGCCTTTTTCCTCAGTTGTTTGCCCTTTGTGTTTGACCGTTTCGGCAAAAACGATCAATTTTTCTGTGGCACCGTTGTCGTCGTTGTTTTTATTGAGGATGACATCCTCACAGAGTGTTTTGAGTTCAGGTTCAATCTGGTCATAAACCACAAGTTGTCCTGCGTTTACAATCCCCATATCCATTCCCGCACGGATAGCATGATAAAGGAAAACCGAATGCATGGCTTCGCGCACATGGTCATTGCCTCGGAATGAAAAAGAAAGGTTGCTTACCCCCCCTGAAATTTTTACCTGAGGGTATTTTGATTTGATGATGCGTGTTGCTTCTATGAAGTCAACGCCATAGTTATTGTGTTCTTCCAGCCCGGTGGCAACTGCAAAAACATTGAGGTCGAATATAATATCTGAAGCTGGGAAACCAACCTGTTCAGTCAGGATGGCAAATGCCCTGTCTGCTATGGATATCCTTTTATCAAGGGTATCAGCCTGGCCGTTTTCATCAAAAGCCATGACAATAACAGCAGCACCGAAGCTTCTGCAGATGATAGCCTGTTCTATGAATTTTTCTTCTCCTTCTTTGAGGGAGATTGAATTGACTATACATTTACCCTGTACACATTTTAAGCCGGCTTCGATGATTGAGAACTTGGAAGAATCAATCATAACAGGTATCCGGGCGATATCAGGTTCACTTTGCAGGAGATTCAGAAAGGTCACCATTTCTTTTAGTCCGTCCAGCAGGGCATCATCCATGTTGATGTCCAGGATCTGTGCGCCACTTTCTACCTGTTGGCGGGCAATACCCAGTGCCTCTTCATATTTTTCTTCCCTGATCAGTCTTGCGAACTTTCTGGACCCTGTTACATTGGTTCTTTCACCAACGTTGACAAAGTTTGTTTCCGGACGAATAACAAGCGGTTCCAGTCCGGCCAGCCGCATATAGGGTTTGATGTGTATTTGTTCTGCCATTGTTTTTTTATTCCTAAGCTTTATCAACTATGGGTTGAGGCCTTGGCTGAAGTTTACTTACTTTTTCGGCAATATGTCTGATGTGATCCGGAGTGGTGCCACAGCATCCGCCTACGATGTTTACAAATCCATTTTCAGCCCATTCTTCAATAAAATGTGCTGTTTCTGCCGGTTCTTCATCGTATTCACCCATTGCATTCGGGAGGCCTGCATTGGGATATGCTGAGGTAAAGCAGGAGGCAATCTGTGAAAGTTCTTCAATGTGAGACCGCATCTGGTTTGCTCCCAGGGCGCAATTCAGTCCAATACTAAGTGGATTGGCATGTTCTACACTCGTATAAAAAGCTTCCAGTGTTTGTCCGCTTAAAGTTCTGCCAGATGCATCTGTGATCGTTCCACTGATCATGAGGGGCAGTTCCGGGATTCCATGGTCACGGAAATATTTTTTGATTGCAAAAATTGCTGCTTTCGCATTCAATGTGTCAAATATCGTTTCTATCAATAACAGGTCAGCGCCAGCTTCAGCAAGTGCTTTCACCTGTTCGTAATAGGCTTCAGCAACTTCATCAAAGTGGGTTGATCTGAATCCCGGGTTATTGACATCAGGAGAGAGTGAAAGTGTTTTATTCATTGGGCCTATTGCACCTGCAACAAATGGTCCGCCGGTAAGTAGTTTTTCCGGGTGTTTTTCCAGAAAGCGGTTAACAGCTTTGCGCGCGCAATCAACAGCTGCAGTATTGATCTCTGCAGCAAGGTGGCTCATGTTGTAGTCTGCCAGGGAAATCTTTTGTGCATTGAAAGTATTGGTTTCTATGATATCTGCACCTGCTTCCAGATACTCCAGGTGTATATCTGTGATGATATCCGGGCGTGTCAGACAAAGCAGGTCGTTATTGCCTTTGAGGTCTGATGGCCAGTCTGCAAACCGCTGTCCCCTGTAATCAGCTTCATTCAACTTATACCTTTGTATCATGGTGCCCATAGCACCATCAATGACCAGTATTCTTTCTTTCAGTAATGTATGGATGTCCTTCATAAACAGGCTGCAAAGGTAATGATAATTTGGGTTAGCCGCAATCAGCCCGCAACCTGGATGGTACTGGTATTTTATTGCAAGTAGCTGTCTACCGGCAACCTGTTTCTGATACTTTTTGCAAGGGTCATTTCATCTGCATATTCCAGCTCGCCACCAAATGAAATACCACGTGCAATAGTTGTAAACCTGAGTTGGGGATTGTTGAGTTTTTTTCGGATGTAGTAGATGGTGGTATCACCCTGGATGGTTGGACTCAGCGCGAAAACAATTTCTTTTGTTTCTCCGTTGATGGCTCTGCCTGAAAGTGTTTCAAGCATCAACTGTTCCGGACCGATTCCGTCAAGTGGAGAGATTACTCCTCCCAGCACATGGTATAAGCCATTATATTGCTCAGTGGATTCAATTGCAATGACATCTCTTATATTTTCCACCACACAAATGGTCTCTTTTTTCCTGGAGGGATTATTGCATATAGCGCATAGGTCCTGATCAGCAATATTGTGACAGTTCTTACAAAACTTGATTTCCCTCCGCATCCTTGTGATTGTTTCACTGAACTGCATAACGGTGCTTTCTTCCTGTTTGAGCAGATGAAGTACCAATCTGAGTGCAGTTTTCTTGCCTATTCCCGGAAGCTGAGCAAATTCTTTTACAGCAGATTCCAGCAGGTGTGATGAGAGATTCATGCTGTTGATTAAAATTCTTTCATATCCAGTTTCAGTTCGTTATCCCAGTTAGCCCTGATTTGCAGGCGTTGTTTTCTGGAGATTACGCGCTCTGGCTGTAATTTTTTCCAATAATTTCCGGTGTCCCATTTTCCATTGTTGTTGGCATCCATCAACACCCTGATTTCATATTCACCCGGAGGGAAAAGCTTTATTGTAAAACGATTTGAGGTTAATGTTTGCCTGTAAGCCACAACATTGTCTTTCTGTAAGAAAAGAATAGGATGTTTTGTGGTGTCCAGGTTTTCAATACGGATATCCATGCTTCCATAGTCCATATTCTTTTTTGTGCCAAATTTCAGGCTGTCTGTCCTGGAGAAAGTATTTCCGATGGAATCGCTTACGAAACCTTTTTGTTGGATCAGGGCATAACCGGTATTTTCTTTCCAATCATACCTGATAATCAGATTTTTACCCGTAGAGTCTGTTTGGAGGCTGAAGCCATCCAGCCTATTAAATTCTTTGTCTGTCAGGTAAACTTTAGAGGTATCCAGGTCTTTTAACGGAAATTCAGATTTCAGGATAAGTGGATTGAGGAGATCCTGCCTGCCTCCTTCGAGGTTGTTAGCCAGCCTCAGCCTGGTATCTTCAGGATTTCTTTTTTTGGCAGTTGTTTTGGGTAGGGAAGGGGTGTTTTTGGACTTAGGCTTATCGTCTTCCTCTTCAAATGCATAAAGTGTAAGTGAAGTGTCTGTTCCGATGTCAACAGGTGAACTGTGAAAGGCAATAAGTTCAGAGGCCTGGTCGTATTTCTTTCCACCATCGGCATCTTTGAGTGCGAAAACATTGTATTTACCAGGTTTAAGGTTGCCAAAGTAAAAACTTCCGTCCCCTTTAAGTGGGGCATAATACCTTGGTTTTTCTTTTGCAACAGCTGAATCATCAAAATTTCTGTGCAGCATTACGATTAGTGTACTATCAATTTTGCCATCAACTGCCAGGTATACTTTCCCAGTGAGGTAAGCCGAATCAATTAATTTACCGGTTGAAAATGTAAAAGAAAAATCTTTCAGTGCATTGTTTTCATTGATGTCTTTAAGCGCATCTCCAAAATCAATTCTGTAGGTAGTATTTTCCTCCAATGTATCCTTTATCTTGAATGTTATTGTTTTCAGTTTACTCTCAGCTGTGGGGTTGTTTTTGGGTGTTGGAGAATAAACTAGCTTTTCAAAGGGGTTTTCCAGGGTTACATATTCATCAAAAAGCAGAGTTATCTTATTGCCTTTGAATTCGACTGACTTGTATGTTGGTACGGATGAAACCAGTTTGGGTGGTATGCTGTCTCTTAGACCACCCGTAGGTGCCACTTGCTGTCCGCATCCGGAAGCCATTATGCTGAAGACAACACCAAGTAAAACAACAGTAAAGCAAGTATTGACAGTTATTTTTATCATCCTTATGCAAATTTAGCAATTTACAGATAGCTTATTTCCTCCGTTTAGAAACAAATTGGCAGTCAGACGCTCAACAAAGGGAATACTCCTGTTGTTATAACGTTATGGCAGTTTATTGTTTGAAGCAGAGTCAGTTTTTACCGGTTTCCCTGGATAAAGCGTGGGATTTTTTTTCTCATCCCAAAAACCTGGCAGTGATGACACCGGAATACCTCAACCTCAAATTCACCAATGAATTATATGGTGATAGCATGTACCCTGGTCAGGTTATGACATACAAGGTAAAACCCTTGTTAGGCATACCTATGTTCTGGATGACTGAGATAACCCATGTTGTTCAGGGCAAATTTTTCGTTGATGAACAGCGATTTGGTCCGTATGCACTTTGGCATCATCAGCATCACTTTGAAGAGGTTGAAGGGGGTGTGCAGATGACGGATATTGTTCATTATAAGGCCCCGCTAGGATTTCTCGGGGATATTGCAGTTGCCCTATTCATAAAAAAGCAACTTGATAATATATTCGAATTTAGAAAGAAGAAGGTCGTAGAAATGTTCGGATCATAAATATCTAGTAGCCATATTTATCTCTGTTCTTGTAACGAAAGTCCATTACCCGGGCATCCTGGAAATGTACTTCTCAATTTGTTTAATCTGGTCAATAACCTGTTCAGTGGAGGGTTTCTGTGCTTTTGCTTTTTTGAAAAAGTCTTTTGCAGCCCTGAATTCTCTTTTTTGCATCATAATCTGACACATCTGGAGGTAAGCCATTGCGGAGCTTTCCTTGTCTGGAATGCCAGCACGAATTGCAGACCTGATCAGGCTTTCACCCTCCTTCATATTACCCCGCTGCATGGCCATCATACCGAGTTGCAGTTTATTGGCACCTTCAGCTTCCTTCATAGGAAGACCAAGATCCAGACTCTTTTTCATGTGTTTTTCAGCTGAATCATAATCCTGTTGGGTCATTGCAATGTTTCCCTTCAAAGTATAATAAACTGAACGGATAGGTTTATACAGCAGTGCAGGGTATTTAATGCCATTCAGGATTTTTTCTGCTCCTTCAAAATCACCTTCTTCCAGGTATTCCTGAATTAGCCTGAGTGGACCAATAAAAAAATGGGTGAATATGCTCAGAATAGCAATGATGTAGAGGGCTAATGCAGGCCAGAATCCGGATGTTACGTTAACCAGGATGGCAAGGGCAAGGGTTATGATGCCAAGCTGGAGACGGAATTTAATGAACAGGTTGTACAATTTCATAGGAACAAAGATAAGTAAACAGACAAGATCTAACGGCAACTCTTGTTTGTCTATTTAAATGTTGGTGGTTGATATTGCCAGATCTACCTGACTTTGAAGCTCAATTGCTTGACTACTGGCTGTTTGCCCGGAGTTATTGCCCGAACCTTAATGGTATAAGTACCAGGCGCATCAGATGTATTGAATTTTATGAGTGCCTTGCCTGTTTCATCTGCTATGATATTTTGTTCGTAGAGGAGTAAGTTCCGCAAATCAGGCATCTTTACATCAGTCAGTACAGGTGCTTGCAGACTTGCGGATTCCTGTAATCCACTGAATGCTGAGGTAAGACTATTTGCTTCAGGTGAAAGTCCGGCTAAATCGCGTTTATAAGATTTGAAGTGAACTATTCCGGGAAATTCAGTGACTCCCATCATGTAGCGCCTGGTTACCAGATCAATGCTGCGAATCCTTAATGGATCTGTTTCCAATATTTCCTTAGCATTTGAAACGGGAACGCCATCCACCAGGATCAATGCCTGCTCACTAAAAAATGTTTTGAAAGGGATATTCAGGACTTGTAAAACCGGATTTCCACTTTCTTTTTTTATCCTCAACTCTGGAATTATTTCAGTTATGACTTCTTCCATATTTGGAAAGCGAACATATTCATCGAGTAAGAAGCGCTGATCGGGTTTTCCATAAAAATCTGTTGTGTCTCTTTCCGGAATGGCATACGCTTTTGAGGTATTTCCGTAAAATCTGAGGTTAATGCTGCTGTTGAGGATACGTTGTTCAATATCCTCACGCATGAATTCAGTCAACTGCAGGCATGGGAAGCTTATAGGTTCCTTGGGATTTCCCGGTTTTATCAGTTCAATCTTGCTATTGCTTGGAAGTTTTTTCTCAGCTGTAATGATCAGTTGGGTATTTTCAAAGCTGGAGGGTAGAATAAAAGTTGCAATGCCACTATCATCTGTTTTGGCAGATGCCATGTTTGCCCTTTGACTTTTTATGCCGACCAGTAATGTAAAACCAAACTGTGGTTTGCCGTTAACTGTTAGTCTTGCTTTTACAACATGCCCCTCCTCTTCTTTTAAACCATTTGCTTCGTGATAGCGTGTTTTGTTGAATCCCAGGGTTATTTGTTGGATCAGGTCAGTCAGCCGGTCTGATCTTTCTGCTGTTACTGAAACATCTGTAAATGAGTTAAGTCCACCTATATTTACCTGTACCGTTTCTCTTTGCAGGTATTCGCTTTTATCTGACTGGATGCTTATCCTGGCATTGTATGCTGTATTTTCTGAACTGCTTGCTGCAATCGCCTGACAGTTTAATGTAGGTGGAAATTTGGGGTTTATGACCATGACAGGTTGTATCTGGTTGTCTGTTTTTTCTCCTTTAATGACACAATCAAGGAAATAGTAATCAGAAACCAGGTTTTCTGGAACGGGAAGGAAGCCGGAAAACTTATTTTGCTTAGGTTGTAAATCTTTTTCAAGTTTCGATTCGCCATTACGGTCTATCAGCCTTACCGTAACGCTTTTGGATAATGTACTTCCTTCGAGAATACTCCCTTCGAGCCAGATATCTTCGCCGGTAACAAAGACCTGTTGGCTGGAATGAACTTCAGTGCTGATTTTAGCTGATTCCTGAGAAAACAACTTAAATGAAGCTAACAACAGCGGCAATAAAAAAAGTTTTGTATATGATTTCATGATTACCAAAAATCAGGTTTAATATTCACGCCACCGGTTAGCCGACAATCCACACATTGCCGTAGTGCTACGCCAAATCCACCACCTGCTGTGATGAAGTAGGCAGGGAGGTAAATAGGATTTTGGCTAAGGAATCGCTCAGCCTGAAATTTTCCGAATTCGAATGCGTCGCAGGATGCAGCTTCATTTCTGCTGGGCCAAAGATTGACTTCGGAGTTCATGATGAAAATCCTTTTTTCGGTTATATTCCCTACTGAAACAAAGCCGATAGCCTCTCTTGTAGCATCATTTGTACAGGTGATATTTGTAGGCATCCTTGAAGGCTGGGGGTCAAATAATGTTCCTGTCAATTCCGTGTTTTTCCGGAGAATTTCCCAATAGTCGTATGCCTCCTGAGATAAACCAATTTGTTGAACCAGGATGCTGTATCGGATGTAAAGTTTTTCAGAGGGTCTTGTGATTACAGACAGTGGCTGGTAACTTATTACATCATCTGCCAGGTTATTGGTATTGGCAATGATAAAGGAGGGTGCCTGTGCTGTATTCCAACAGGTATATATCTGATCATCCGGTGCACGTGGAATGATGTCGCCGTTTTTAAATTCATATAGACCCTGGTACCATGCTCTTCTTTCCCAGGTTTCGCTGAAGGTCCATTTGTAGTTTCTGGTTTTGTTGGAGGGGTCTTTGGTATGAACAAACAACCTGACATCGCCAGTGGGTTCCTGCTTCCAGGTTACGCTGTCTATTTCCGGTGTCACGGTAGATTGTTGGAAGGGACTTTCATAAATCCTACCATCTGCAGTAGTGATTTGTAACGCCAGTGGAACAGATGCAGGTAGGTTAAGGGTTGAGCTGTAAATACCTTTTCCTTTGTGGGGCAGCAGCCATCTGGGTCCATTTTGCTGTTTGATTTCAACTTTTGCATTTTCTTCCGGGATATCATCAAATTCAAACAGGGCCTTGACTCTGCTAAGGGTAAAGGTATTTTCTACAGTTCCTCCTGTTTGGATGTTACCTTCTACCACCAAAACAGAGTTGTCTGGTTTGGTATCAGGAAGTTCAAACGACTTCGTACAGCCGCTGAGAATTATCAGGATCAGTATGACACCGGCCAGTCTGTTCATCTGAATTTCAGGTTAAAGGTTACGAATGGTATTGCGCTGGCAAAAATTGAAAGCTGGTAGCCCCGTATTTGTCTGCTGTCGGTTACAAAATAAACCGAGTAGGGATTATCTCTTCCGGTTACATTGTAGATACCGAAAGTCCAGGATCCATGTAGCTTTTGTGTTAGTTTATGGTTGTTTTCCAGGATCATTGAAAGGTCAGTTCTGAAGAAGTTCGGAATTCTGAATGCATTTCTTTCCGAATAATACACACGTTGCGCACCACCCATATTGAATACACCTATCGGATAAGTGACAGGCCTGCCTGTACTGTATGTTGATGTCAGTGAAATACTGAAGCGTTGTGTGAATTTATAGTTGGCTACAAGGCTTGCAATATGGGGTTTGTCGAAGTTGGCAGGATAGAAATTTCCTTTATTGATAACTTCTCCCGCTATCGGGTCGTTTACCTGGAGAAAGCTTCGCAGGAATGTATAGCTTAACCAGCCGTTCAGCTTACCAGCTGGTTTTTTATACAAGACTTCAACACCAAAAGCTTTTCCTCGCGTATTCAGTACATCCTGTTCAATATTGCCATTCAACACCAATTGTGCACCACTTTTATAATCGAGGTAATTATTGCTTGTTTTATAATAAGTCTCTATTGAAAATTCATCTCCTTTGTCTCCGGGCTGGGTATAGAAGCCCAATGAAACCTGTTGACCTATCTGTGGTTTGATAAACTGATCACTCAACTTCCAGATATCTGTGGGGGAGAGTGCAGTTGTGTTTGTAATCATATGGATGAACTGCCTCAGGGTGTTGAAGCTGAGTTTGAATGATGTCCTTGTTGTAAGCAGGTACCTTGCGGAAACCCTGAACTCCGGTCCATGATAGGTTTGTATGGTTTCCCCTTTCCCGAATGTTTCAGTGCCACTGATATTGGCTGTATTGCGGGGCAAGTCTGGTTTGTAGGTAAAAGATGTTCTGGCTCCGAAAATTCTGTAGAAGCTATACCTCATTCCGCCCTGCAGGGAGAATTTATTATTCAGTCTGTATTGGTCTCCCAGGTAAATTGTGGATTCTGTAGCTTTTTCGCGTTGCAGAATTTTAGAACTCACCAAAGAAGCCGTATCTGTTGGTAACAGTTTACCTGG
Source organism: Chitinophaga pinensis (assembly GCA_945862385.1). Lineage (GTDB taxonomy): Bacteria > Bacteroidota > Bacteroidia > Chitinophagales > Chitinophagaceae > Pollutibacter. The sequence continues at coordinate 100,704 of CAMAXV010000002.1, read as the reverse complement.
TTCCAGGTTGTAAAGGATGTGTTGAACCCCGAAGTTTATTTCCTGTTTGTTATTGGGTACATATTTAAAATCTGTTTTGGCACTCCATTGTTGCATCCCGAAATTCAGGTCAAAGGCGTCTTTTGGATTATTTCTGCCTTTAACCGAGTAGTTATATTGGTCCAGACCAGCAGAAAAAACCTGATAAAATTTACTGGAAAAATTATGCTTCCATTTAACCCTGAAGTTCTTGTTGGCATAGCTGTAGGTAGAATCCTGGTTGAGTCTGAACATGTCGCTACTCAGGTATCCAGAGAGGAAAATTTTGTCTTTGTCGGAAAATTCATGCGTCATGTGCACCATCAGATCGCTGAAATTTACACTGCTTTTGTTGAAGGTTGCATCAGGCAGGTATTTGAGAAACCAGTTGGAATAGGTAGTTCTTCCGCCTACCAGGAATGTTGTTTTTTCGGATGCAACCGGACCCTCTACAGTAAATTTGCTTGTAAGCGGACCAATACCGGCAGTAGCTGTAACTTTTTTTGAATTGCCATCCTTGGTACCAACATCCATGATAGATGAAATTCTCCCACCAAGTCTTTCAGGGATGGCACTTTTGTACAATTCCAGTCCTCGTACCACTTCCGGGTCAACAGCTGAAAAGAAACCAAAAAGGTGCGTAGGATTGTAAATGGTCATATCATTTAAGAGTAGCAGGTTTTGGTCTGCTCCTCCGCCACGCACATTGTATCCTGCTGTTCCCTCACCCACAGAGGTAACACCAGGGAGTGTTTGCAACGACCTCAGGATATCAGTTTCACCCAACACAGCCGGAATCTGTTTGATTGATTTGATGCTGAGCCTTTCTACGCCCATTTGCATGCCTCTGACGTTGGATTGCCTGTTTGCTATAATGACAGCAGTTTTAAGACTCCTGATTTCTTCGCTCATTTCCAGGTCAAGTTTGCCATTTCCCTGGATATTAAGCTGCCGGCTTGAGGCCTTCATGCCTATGCTTGTCACTTTCAGCACTTGCCGACCTTTGGGAGCTGTGATAGAGTAGTAACCAAAGGCATCTGTTGAAACTCCTGCCTGTGTGCCATCTATGATAACTGAGGCAGCGCTGATGGGTTCACCATTTCTGACGTCTCTGATATATCCGGATATCAAAGCAGTATTTCCACTGCCACCCTTAATGCCAATTGTATAAATCTTGTTTTCTTCCTCCGGTATATCAAAAATTTGGGTTTGCGTAGTTTCTGATAATTGTTCTTGTGTTCGCTGACCTGCAGGATTAAAGTAATCCGATGCAAGTGGTATTGAAAGTGGTGAGCCCCGGAAAATAAATACCCTTGTGTTTTTATCGATATAAAAACTGAGGCCTGAGCCTTCCAGGGTTTTTTTCAGGATTTCCTCCAGTTTTCCGCTTGAGGGAATGATGTCCAGTCCGTTTGTAAATTTTGACTCATAATAAAATCTGACATCAAATTTTTTCTCCAATGCAATGGCCAGACTGTCAAAAACAGATTTTTGCTGGGAGTGTGCCATACCTGCCAGGCAGGTTATAAAAGCGATTAAGGTAATTTTTTTCACCAGCCCATTTTTTCAATTTCGCGAATCATTTTTTCTGAAACAGTAAGTGCATTTTTTTTGAAATTCAGCTTATTGATTCTGTATATTTTTTTCAACGCTTTTTCTTTTCCCGGAATCAGGGTAAATAAGTCTGATTTGCCAGATAGTGGTAATATCTCACTGTCTTTCAACATGAAAATTATTTTTTTAAGCACATACCTTGGAATTTCCTGTGCATCCAGTTCCTGTTTTTTCTGCCACTGCATCAACAGGGCATATTTACCCCTGTAAAGCTCTTCGTAGAACTCACCCTGACTACTCAGGAGCTTGATTTTTACAAATTTGTGGTTGTCAACTGTAAAAGCTTCCAGTTTTTCCCTGATCAGCTTTAATTTAAGCAGGCCCTGCATATCTCTTACAATGGGGATGTCATCTTCACAATCATAAAGGATTTCTATATTATTATAGGTGAATCCGTTGTAGGAGAGATTGCCAAAGGGGTTTTTTACTGGGAAAAAGGGGTTGCCTCTGGCTTCATTGAACTGTTTTACATATTCAGTGCCTGAATACAAGAGACTGTTTTGAGGTAGCGAATCAACCTTTTCCTGGGCACATATGAAATGAGCTGATAGGTTAAACAAAATGAAGAGTGCGTACTTGTGCATGAAAAGCAGTGATTGACACACAATTTATTGCATTTCAACGACTAATTGCAATAAAAAGACAAGGTGTTCGTTTTTAAATGTTTGGCAACAACTTGTATTTTAATAAACTTTAACTTAATTTACACCCGGATTGTCTAATTTTTAACTCTTTATTCTCAGATTCTGAACATTATGAAAAAGATTTTCACCCTTTTAACAGTTTTAGGTCTCTCAGTGATGGGCCTGAAAGCGCAGCAGGTTTGGACTGGTGCCACCTCCACGGATTGGAATGATGCCACCAACTGGCGGGAAGGTGTAGTTCCTCCGGATACTGGAAGAATCCAAATTGATACTTCCTTTGTCATAGTAGATCCACTGACATTACTTCCAGCAGTAGATCCTGTTACATTGCTGCCATTGCCGCCAGTATCAGTCACCAGGTTTCCTGTTTTAGCTGCCAACACTTCAGTTGACAACCTATCCATTGGGGGAGGTGCTACATTGAACCTGAATGGCCAAACACTTAGCGTTTTCGGTAAAGTATCCGGAAATGGTTTGATTGTAGGTAGTCCCACTTCCGGCATTTATGCTGGTGGTCCCGGCGCAGTTATTTACAAACTTGCTGCTGAGCACACGCTGGAATTCAGCGCTAATCCAGCCAGGTATTTTGAAGACTTCAGTACGTTGGAAAATCCTGCATCTCCAGGTTACGGAACCATAGAATTTGGTGACGCAACAGCAACATTTGATGTTTCTGCATCAACTTCTGTAGGCGAGCCAATTATTTACAATGACATTGTTGACCCAACTATTAATTTCCTTACAGTTGGAGATGCAGCAAATGGCATCAGCCTTATATTAGATATGATTGGAACTGAAGATGTGACTGCTTTTTCGGGTCTCTTTGGATTTACAGATCTTGGATTTGCTGAAATCAACGGACACAGACGTTTCAATCTCCGAATTAAATTTAAAGATGGCAGTCCTGATGTTGTTAGAAGAGATTCTACTACGCTCATTGGACAATCAACTTTCATTGGTGTTGTAGCCAACAGGGCGATAAGCCAGATTAGCATGGAGCCATTGGAAAACAATGTTTATGCTAAAATGACCAACCTTACTTTCGGTAAGCGCGCTGCTTTTGGTCCCCTTAATGCTGATACACTAGGCAGTTTAACAGTAGATTTGTACCATGCTGACACACTTACATTTGCTGACACTGTTAATATAGCACAGTTGGTTACACCAATGAGAGGTACTATTTTTGCAGATAGCAAAATTAGGTTGATGTCTTCTCTTGCAGGAACTGCCCGTGTTGCATCACACAATGACAGCTCTAGTGTTGCTGGAAATGTAATTGTAGAGCGCTACATTCCTTCATCAAGGAAGCAGCAGTGGAGGTTCCTCGGATTCCCGCTGCGTGATTCAGCTGAAATTTCTACTTTGACAGGTTTCAACTATGATTTCACTTTGCCTACGCTGAAGTATTTCAACCCTGCAGGAGATAATCTTGTATATGGTACAGGAAATAATGCTGCAAACGCAGGTTATATTCACTATACCGCTGCTACTCAAAAGGTAGGTCCTGGTCAGGGTATTGCTGCCTGGTTGTACACCAGCGCAACTCCTGAAAATGGCACACTTGCCAACGCAATCACCATCAGTTCAACTGGTGTACTGAATGAATCAGGTGCAAGTTTCTCCAAGACACTTCAACTTGGAACTGCTGGTTGGAATCTTATTGCCAATCCATATGCTTCAACTATAGACTGGAACAGCGCAGGTATTACCAAAACCAACCTTGATTCTACAGTTTACCGCTGGAATCCTGAGGCAGTTAACTGGAGTACTTACAACTCAACTACTGGTGTTTCGACTGGTAATGGTTCCCGTTACATCGAGTCAGGTGCAGCATTTTTTGTAAAATCAGGAACATCCAGGCTTGTTACTCCCGCTATTACTTTTGCTCAGTCAGCCAAGTCAGCTGAAGCTGGAACTGCGGATCACCTTTCCCGCAACGGTAAGAGGCTTGATATTGCCAGTCAGCGTGTTGGTTCAGGTACATCTTCTCAACTTTCAGGTTTGAGGGTTAGGACATCAGGTACTGGTAACACCATTCCTGCTGATATCTACCTGGATCTCTCCAAATCTGATGCAACTGCAGCATTTGACAGTAAATATGATGCTTTATCTATGGGCAGGTCGTCTGGTGCTGATGTGAAATTTGCTGGTGAGCAGGATGAGATGGCCGTACAGTTCGATGCTCCTATCAAAACTCCAGGCGCAGAGAAAAGGTATTACCCACTGACGCTTTCAGTACCACAACAGGGAGCCGCTTCCATTGATGTTGCTGTTGAAGGATCATGGAATTCACTGAACACTGTTTCTCTGATTGATACAAAAGATAACAAGACCATCCCAATGGTTGGTGGTAAACTGAGCTATGCATTCAAAATGCAGGACCTCAAGGAAGAAGGTAGATTCCTTCTTGCAATCAACCATGTTGCATCTAAAGGAACAGACAACAGCAAAGAAGTTACAGTTCGTGTTTTGAATAATCCAGTTAGGTCTGAAACCATTCAGGCTCTGATTTCACATCCAAGTGCTAAAGCAAAAAACTGGAGTGTACTTTCTGCTTCTGGTTCAGCAATGTCTAATGGACAGATTAATCCTGCAGACGCTTCAGTTCAGCATGAGCTGAAAGCTGGTAAGTTGAATAGCAATGGTGTTTATTATCTGAAAGTGAATTTCGAAAATGGCGACAGCAAAACCGTCAGGTTCGTAAAACTCTAAATCAGTCAGGCACGTTAAATTTTAATCTGTAAAAACAGTAAAATGATTATCAAGACAGCACGTAAAATAGCAACCCTGACGCTTTTGGCAGTATCGCTTTCAGCTACTTCCTTCGCTCAGGACAATACAGAGACAATATATTTTGATGAGCAATCTTTCCCGCAACTCGATTTCAGCGCAGGAACAGAAGCTTTCGGTCAGAAACTTGAACTGGCATTCGGTGACATGTCCACCGCTGCCAATGCAGGCCCTGATCCCGGTGATATTCCAGTAGATGGTGGCTTAGGATTTCTCCTTGCAGCAGGTCTGGGATACGGAGCCCGCAGATTGCAAAAAAATCGCAAAAACAAAATCAACAAGGCATAATCAGCATGCTGAAAAATGCCCTTGAAGCCCCTAAAAAGGCCTTTGAACAATTTCCCCCTCAGGTAAGAATTTTCTTACTGAGGGGGCTTGTTCTTTTTGGTATATGGAAGTTTGTTTATTTATTTTTCTGGGCTCAGCCCAGAACTTTGGATGGTCCGCTTACCAATGCCGTTGGAAGTCAGTCTGTGTGGATACTTAACCAGGTATATCAAACAAAAGGATTTAAGGCAACACCAGTTGTTGCTGTAACCAGAATGGAAGGTGAATACCAGATTGCCAAAGTGAGTAAAATAGATAAAGACGGAAAACATCTCCTCAATATAGCTGATGATTGCAATGGCTTAGAGCTGTTTATTCTATATATAGGCTTTATTCTCAGCATGCCAGCATCTGTTAAGCGAAAAGTTATTTACCTGATAGGTGGCGTTTTTATTATTCACCTTGTCAACCTTTTGCGTTGCGTGGGCCTTAGTGCTTTACTGATGCATTGGGATCGTTATTTTGATCTGGCGCACCATTATATTTTCAAGATTATGGTTTACTCTACCATATTTGTACTTTGGGTGCGTTTTTCCAATAATCTTTCCGTTTTCAAAACAAGCCATGAACCTGTACAATAGTGAAAGAAACAAGTGGGTAGGAGGACTGGTAATCATTATCATACTTTATTCCCTGTTTTACCTGCTTTTTGCAGACCGTTCTTTCACCTATGATATTCCTAGGAAATTGAGGCATATTATTAAATTCGGCGTAACCATCCTCGTTTACTTTGTTGGCACTTATCATTTGGGAAAGCTTGAAGATAAATGGATGTCTCAACTCTGGCATTTTATCCATATCAGTCTGCTCATCACGATCACAGCAATCGGTATTTACGACTGGGCTTTTGGCATGGTTGATAAAAAGACCAAGGAACTTGCTGCAACCATGCAGGAATTCCTGATTTCACCTGTTCTGTATGTTGCCATGGGTATTATCAATAAGCGACTGAACAGGGATCAATTGGGTAATTAGGATTTAATGAAAACCTGTCTGAATCTGGCAATGGGATCCTCGAAGTAGGGTACATATTTTGTTTCACTGAATGCAGTCAATTTCCCTTTTTTAATCCTGTTCATGTATGCTTTCAATGAAAATTGTCTCGCTGATTTTTGTTTCGGTATATTAATTTTTTCTCCAAGAGACAGACTCGCAAGTGTGGCAGGAAAGTTAATGCCAGCCTTTAAAAATGAAGGTAATACCGATCCCCAAAACCGACCATTGATTTCGAGAATATGAGGCTTGCCTGTGTTTACATCCCTTCTTAAATCTACACAAGCCACACCATGCCAATTAAGTGACTTCATCATCCTTCCAACAATCTGTAAGACCTCTTCATCATCATGGTAAACAAGTGTATCATTTGCATTGTATTCCTCACCTGATTTAACGGGAGATTCCTGTAGGGTATGGCAAATTATTTCACCCTCCTTGCAAATCACATTACAGGTAACATCAGAGCCAATCAGAAAGGGTTGTACGAGGTAATCTTTCGGATTGTTTTCAATAAAAAAGGCTGATAATTCTTTCGATGAAAATATTTTTTTAATTCCCCTCCCAGCAGAACTTCTCATCTTCTTAACCAATAGCGGAAATCCATAATCTTTGATAATGCGGTTAATTTTATCTGAATCTTCGGGTGAGGCTGTTGGTGGACAAGGAATTTGGTTGATTTCCAGGAATTCTGCCAGCGTTGATTTGTTGATTCCCAGATTAAACTGATCAGGTGATGTAGCCCAAGAGCAGCTTGCATATTGTAATATAGCATCCTGGTTTTGCCTGATGGTTCTCGTTTCATTTTCATCATAGGGCATTACCAAATCTATTTTTTCCTTCTTTACAATTTCCAGCACGGCAGCTGCAAGTTCATGCTCATGATTGTAACTGAATGACTTAGTTATAAAGCGTGAGTGCCTGCCTGCGTTGCTGGGATTATGAGACAAAAGATAAACCCTGAATCCTGCTTTATGGAGACAATAGGCTACACCCAGACAGATATTGGAGTCCCAGCCGATGATCAGTATGGTTTTTGGAGTCTGCATACTAACAGTTTATGCAAAAATAGAGAAAGCCACTCTTAAGACGGCTTTTTTGTAGTCCCGACAGGAATCGAACCTGTATCTAAAGTTTAGGAAACTTCTATTCTATCCATTGAACTACGGGACCACTGCTTTTGAGCAGGTTTGCAAAATTAGTTAATAAATCATTTACTGAGAACTTATTTTCATTTAAATCCCACACTTATTAGTCCTGAATGAACTTTTGCATCCGAACCAATCCGATTTTTGTGTCGGTCACATCCAGGATTTCAAAATCATACGGACCGATATATATATGTTCCCTGACATGTGGTATGCCCTCATGGTGTTGAATGATATACCCTGAAAGCGTTTCTGATTCTCCGGAAATCAGATTTAATCCGTATTTATCATTGAGCTTATCAACTTCAATCCTGCCTGAAAATTCATATTCACCATCACCAATCTCTCTGTCAATTAATTCTTCCACATCATATTCATCCTTGATTTCACCAAAAAGTTCTTCCAGCAGGTCTTCCATGGTAATGATTCCTGAAGTACCTCCAAATTCATCAACCACCCATGCCATGCTTCTGCGTTCTCTGATAAAGCGGTTCATTAAATCTGTGGCTGTCATGCTCTCGGGAACTGCCATAATTGGTAACATCGCTGCCTGAATACTAACAGGATTTTTAAAAAGTGAAATCTGGTGTACATAACCAATGATATGGTCAATGTCTCCATCAAAAACGATCAGCTTACTCAGACTTGTTTCTACAAATTTTAACCGTAGATTATCTATGCTGTCGTTCTTACTAATCCCTTCAATTTCCTTTCTTGGAACCAGGCATTGTCTTACTTTGAGGTAGGGTAAAGTGAGTGCTGCTTCAAACAGTTCCTTGTTGATTTCACTGTTCCCTTGTTCCTGATCATCCCTGATCTGAATAAAATGTTCAAGTTCAAGTCTGTTAAAGTTCCTCTTCGTTTTTCTGATTTTTACACTTAACAAATTACGGAGTATCCATTCTGCCGTTGAGATAAGTCTGCTTGCAATAGGGTCAAACAATTTGTAATAAAAACTGATGACCGGCATGAGAAAAAACATCAGGGTATCTGCTTTGCTTCTGAATACAGCCCTGAAAAAGAAATAGTTTATCAGAATCAGTCCCGCTGCCATCAGGTGGTCGAAAACGATCCTGATCAGTACGAGTAACGGATTAAGTTCATCACTCAGATAAACACTCAGCGCTGACCATACAGGCTCAAGCAACTGATCAACAAGCAGTCCGTAAAACGTCAGGAAGATAACCATGCCTGTTATCATAGCGCCAATGAACCGGGAAGGTTCATCCAGGTACAGAGACAGGTGTTGGGCACTACCAGATTTTTGTTTTTTTCTGATTTCAACAGTAATCCTGTTCAGAGATACAAAGCCAACTTCAACACCTGCTAAAAAGCAGGTTGTGAAAAAGGAGAGCACAATGCCGATGATGATGAGAGTACCCATTTTTCAATTCAATTGTGCGGACTGTTATTTGAACTTTGAAAAATAGTTATGGGTAAATCAAGGTAGGCGCATATGAGCGAAAGCACTGCATGAGTGGCAGTATCCAGGTCGTCATTCAACACAATATGATCAAAATGAATTTTCTGACTGATTTCTTCAGCTGCTTTGTTGAGTCTTTTGTTGATGGTATCTGATGTGTCTGTACCTCTGTTTGTTAGTCGTGCTTTTAATACTTCTATCGAAGGAGGTGCAATAAATATTGACATGGCATTTTCACCAAAGAGGTTTTTGACTTTTATGGCGCCATAAACATCAATATCAAGCAGTGGTGCTTTGTTCATTTCCCAGATACGCTCCATTTCTGCACGGGTAGTGCCATAATACATACCTTCATAAACCATTTCCCACTCTATAAATCCATCTGTATCAATAATGTGTTTAAATTCAGCTGTACTGATGAAAAAATAGTCAACACCATCCTGTTCACCGGAACGTTTAGATCGGGTGGTGGCAGACACACTGAAAGCCAGGTGATTCTGAAGCACCTGCATGATTAGGCTCTTTATCGTTGTTTTTCCTGCACCGGATGGTGCTGCTAGTATGATTATTTTGTGTTGATGGCTATTGTCCATGTTTAGTTGTCTATCCGCGTGATTTCAGCCCCCAGGGCGAGGAGTCTTTTATCAATGTACTGATAACCTCTGTCAATCTGTTCAATATTCTGAATGATACTTTTGCCCTCTGCACTCAAAGCTGCAATGAGCAGGGCTACACCCGCACGGATATCCGGACTGCTCATGGTTATTCCTCGGAGGGCCTGTTCCCTTTCGAGCCCTATTACAGCCGCTCTGTGCGGATCGCATAAGATTATTCTGGCACCCATATCTATGAGCTTGTCTACAAAAAACAGCCTGCTTTCAAACATCTTCTGGTGTATCAGCACACTTCCTTTGGCCTGTGTAGCCACAACAAGAATGATGCTGAGCAGGTCAGGGGTCAGACCAGGCCATGGGTGATCATATATCGTAAGCACCGATCCATCAATATAACTTTGTATGGTGTAGGATTCCTGTTCTGGGATGATGATGTCATCTCCTTTGATATCCAATTGAATACCCAGTTGTCTGAACTTATCTGGGATTATACCCAGGTGTTCCACGCCAGCATTTTTTATTGTGATGGCACTTTGCGTCATTGCGGCCAGTCCGATAAATGAACCTACTTCAATCATATCAGGCAACATGGTATGTGAAGTTCCTCCAAGATAAGTTACCCCTTCAATGTGGAGGAGGTTGGAGCCCAGTCCGCTTATCTTTGCACCCATCCTGTTGAGCATCCGGCATAGTTGCTGAATATAGGGCTCACAGGCTGCATTGTAGATGGAGGTTTTGCCTTTTGCCATGACTGCGGCGAAAATAACATTGGCGGTACCGGTAACGGATGGCTCATCCAGCAGTAAATCGGTTCCTTTCAATTCACTGGCAGTAAGTCTGAAGAATCCTTCGCCCTGCACGTAATCGAATACTACGCCCAGTTTCTCAAAACCAATGATGTGGGTATCCAGTCTTCTTCGTCCTATTTTGTCTCCACCAGGTTTTGGGATAAAAGCTTTGTTAAAGCGGGCGAGCAGTGGACCGGCAATCATAACCGAACCGCGAAGCCTGCTGCTGTTCTGCCTGAAACCGGGATCTTCCAGCTTTTCAAGCTGAACATCCCGGGCTTCGAATGTGCAGGTATGTCTGTCTGTTCTGTTTACGCTAACACCCAGTTCTTCGAGCAGGTCAATCAGCAGGTTTACATCCAGTATATCAGGGATGTTGTGTATTGTAACTGGTTCCGGGGTCATAAGCACTGCACTTATAATCTGCAATGCTTCGTTCTTTGCACCCTGGGGTTCGATGGTTCCATTCAGCCTCTTGCCGCCATAAACTTCAAATGCCTTCATGTAAGCTTTTGGGTGAGTAAATGGTTACTTGAATCTTTTTTTATTGAATTTCTGTGGTGGTCTGTTTTTGCCCGGTGCTCCATTATTGGGTCTGTTACGTTGCTGAAATCCGGGTTTACCTCTTTTCTGGAAACGGTCATCCTGCTCACGGTATGCCCTAACGAATGGTGTGCTTGTAAATTCAAGTTGTCCTTGTGTAATGGAATTTAACTCGCTGCGGATACTTTCATCGGGAATTAACTCCTTGTGCCAGGTATTGTAGGCCAACTTCATGTAATATGCGATGATATGGGAGAAGCCCGATTTTTTCTCTGGGTTCTCTTCTGCAAGCGCTTTTTGAATCACCAGTTCCAGGTGTTTGCCTAAGTGAAAATACCTGGGGTACCGCTTAGGATATGGCAGTGGCGCGGGTTTGGCTTGCAAAGACTCACGGGTGGGGATTGGATATGGACTTTCAACTTCAAGTTTGAAATCAGAGATCAGAAAAAGGTGATCCCATAATTTTTGTCTGTAATCTTCAATATTTTTCAACTGTGGGTTAAGAAATCCCATCAGTTCAATAATAGCCTGCGCATTACGCTGCCTTCTTTCCTTGTCTTCAATGGTTAGCAGGTGATCAACCATTTGTTGAACATGCCGTCCATATTCCCTCATTTCCAGATGGGTTCTGGTTGTATTGTAATCCATTATATAGCTTTGAGAAAAACAAAAATACGGATTATGACATGATTTAATGCATATTTTGCCTTGCTATTGCCTTTTGGTAAATTGCATGCATGTGTTTTCACAATGGAATTGATGTAAACAGGGCAGCGCATATCAAGCTGGGGAAGCAAGAAAAGAAGATTGCTGACTTCAACCTGAATCTGCAAATGCCCCATGCCAGTGGGTTTGATTATCCGCTTTGGCCTGTGCTCAAGCCTGCTGATGCTGGCCTTGATTTCGTTCCCTGTATGATGCACTGGGAATTTATTCCATCATATATCCGGGGAATGGATGCCCTGCTTCATTTCAGGAAAGGCGGAATTAACGCCAGAACAGGTAAAAAAGATATTCCGCACAATACCCTCAATGCCATTGGAGAGGAAGTGCTGAATAAGCCAACCTATCAGCTTGCTGCCTTGCAGCGTCGATGTCTGGTATTGTCATCCGGATTTTATGAATGGCGTCATTACACACCTCCCGGAGGCAAAGACACCGCTTATCCTTATTATGTCAATTGTAAGGACAGTGAATATTTTTTTATGGCGGGTATTTGGAATCCCTGGACAGACCAGGAAACGGGTGAGTGCATAGACAGTTTTGCCATCCTTACAACAGCTGCAAATCCTTTTATGGCTGCTATTCACAATAAAAAGAAGCGCATGCCTGTAATTTTACCTGAAGAAGAGGCAGCAGCATGGTTGAGGAGTGATCTTGACCCGAAGCGGATCGCTGAACTGGCACAGTATAAAATTGAAGATAGACTTCTTGAGGCACATACAATCAGAAAGGATTTCAGGATACTGGAAGAACCTCGTGAGCCTTTCCAGTATCCTGAATTACCCCTTATACCCTGACGTAAATTTTTTGTTTATCCATCCAGTATCCCACCAGCCAACAAACCATGGTCAGGCTTATTGCGTAGAGTAAAGTACCCGTTTCCCCCGGAATGTTTTGCTGGAAGATATCCTGCGTAATCAGTTGTCCGAGTGTTTTTTCTCCCTCCACATGAATCATCGAGAGGAGTTTGGGGATCACACCCGAGAGTACGTAAATGAAGAGTGGATTTCTTCCAAAGACTTCAAAAAAGTGATTCCAGCGGTTACTCAGGTTTGATTTATCAATCAGGTATACAAGCAATCCGATCATCATCAGGGATATGCCGCAGGTATAAAGCACATAGGAGCTGGTCCACAGCTTTTTGTTGATAGGGAAACAGTAATTCCAGCTGTATGCGATAGCCATGAGCACAACGCCAGCCAGCAGAACTTTGGCTATGCTCTCGTAATCTTTTCCTTTGTCGCGCAGTAAAACACCTGCAAAATAGCCAATGATGACGTTAACGACTGCCGGGAAAGTACTCAGGAAACCTTCCGGATCAAATGGAACACCTTCACCTTTGTACATGTGGTTTTCTCCAATCAGCCATTTATCTACGGCTATTCCAGCGTTACCCAGCATGGTGAGGTCACCATTGAGCAATAAAATGGCCCAATAGCCCAATAAAAGCAACAGGGATGCAATGACTACTTTTTTTGCAGAAAGGAAATGGATTAAGACAGCAGCGATGCCGTAACAGAGTGCAATACGCTGCAGTACGCCAAAGATCCGGGTATTGGCAATTGGCTTAAGCGACCATGCGCCGGACGCATCCTGCATTACAAAGGGGAACCAGCTCAACAGGTAGCCGATCAGGAAAATGAGAAAAGTGCGTTTCAGGATTTTCGTCAGCACCTTAGCCTGACTCATGCCTGTCCATTTTGGTATGGTAAAAGCCATGGCGTTACCAACGGCAAAAAGGAAGGAGGGAAAAACCAGGTCTGTGGGAGTGAAGCCATCCCATGCAGCATGCCTAAGCGGCGCAAATGCCGGTCCGGCCTGGTTGTTGACAATGATCATGAAAAATACGGTCATCCCCCTGAAAACATCGAGGGCTGTAAAACGTTGTGCAGACATATTAAGGTTGTTTTGGTGGTATTAAGTTAAAGCATTCACCTGAATTTCAAAGCATCTATATTTCCCCGTCTCTTCATCATTTCATATATTCATGCACGAAAAAGTGGCTATGAATAAATTTGGCATGAACCTGCTGTTGTGGGGTACAGAGATGAATGAAGATATGTTTCCGGTTTTGGAGCAAATCCGGGAAGCAGGTTACGATGGGGTTGAAGTGCCCATTTTTAATACTGACCCTGCCGCGTGGGAGTCATGGAGAAAACAACTGGATGTACTCGGGCTGGAACGCGTGGCTGTAACGATTAATGGCCCGGATCACCATCAGATTGCCAATGATCCTGCTATGCGCAGCAAGACGCTGGAGCGTAACAAACGGGCCCTGGATTGCGCTGCAGTGCTGGGTTCAAAGCTGTTAACCGGTCCCTACCATTCCGCATTGGGTGTATTTGCGGGAAGAACTGCCACTGATGAGGAAAAAGGATGGGCTGCCGAAAATTTATTTGAGCTGGCTGAATATGCCGGTACCCTGGGTATTACGCTGGGCCTGGAATACCTGAATCGTTTTGAGAGTTACCTGGTTTCCTGTACCGATGAGTTGATTGCCCTGGCCGACCAGGTGAATCATCCACACTGTAAGCTGATGTTTGATAGTTTTCATGCCAATATTGAGGAAAAAGACATGGCTGCAGCCATCAGGAAGATAGGCAACAGGCTGGTGCACGTGCAGCTTTCCGAAAACGACCGTGGAACATTGGGCGCAGGACATGTGGATTTCGAAAGTATAATTGCTGGTTTGTCATCTATTGGGTATTCAGGTATGATAAGTGTGGAAGCTTTCAGCAGTAAGCTGACTGCAGCCAATATCTGGAGACCGTTATTTGGGTCGGAGGAGCAATTGGTAAAAGACAGTATTCAATATTTAAAAAATATAACCCAATCATGAAGATCAACATTGCCATTGTGGGGCTCGGTTTTGGTGCTGAGTTTATTCCCATTTATCAGCGTCACCCTCATGCCAACATGTATGCCATTTGCCAGCGCAATGTGGAGAAACTAAATGCCATTGGAGATGCTTTCGGAATAGAAAAGCGGTATTCGGATTATGATGAGTTGCTGAAAGACCCAGCCATTGATGCCGTGCACATCAACTCTCCGATTCCGAATCATGCTGAGCAGTCGTTCAAAGCCCTCTATGCCGGGAAACATGTTGCCTGTACGGTACCCATGGCCACCAGTGTGGAAGACTGCATGAAAATTGTGCAGGCCTGTAAAGAGACTGGCAAGAAATACATGATGATGGAAACGGTGGTTTATGCCCGGGAGTTTCTGTATGTAAAAGAGTTGTATGAAAAAGGTGAGCTGGGCAAGGTTCAATTCCTGAAAGCCTCACACCAGCAGGATATGGATGGCTGGCCTGATTACTGGCCAGGACTACCACCGATGCATTATGCCACACATTGCGTTGGACCTGTTGCAGGTTTGCTTAAACTTGAAGCAGAATATGTTTCCTGTTTCGGTTCCGGAACCATCCGGGAAGAACTGGCACAGATTCACAATTCTCCTTTTGCTGTGGAGTCTGCCCACATTAAATTCAAAAATTCTGATCTGAGTGCTTATGTTTACCGTTCACTGTTTGATGTAGCACGACAGTATCGGGAGAGTTTCGAGGTGTACGGTTCAAAAAAATCATTCGAATGGGCCTTGATTGAGGATGAGGAACATGTGCTGCATACAGCCAAACTGCCGGAACATGAAATTCCAGCCAAAGTGAGGGTTCCTGATTACGCACATCTTCTACCGGAGGGTATCCGTGATTTCACCACCAAAGGGGTTTATGATATTGCCCAAAATACACACTTGAGCTTCACCCAGGGAGCAGGTCATGGCGGGTCTCATCCTCATCTTGCCCATGAGTTTCTGATGGCATTGGTGGAAGGACGAGATCCGTTTCCGAATGCGGCACAATCGGCCAACTGGACATCCGTTGGTATCCTGGCGCATGAATCAGCCATGGCAGGTGGTGAAATAAAGCGTTTACCAGACTTTTTCAGTTAGTTCGAAATTTTTACATACGGTTACGGGCGGGAACGCAGTTCCCGCCCGTAACCTCCCCCCTTAAAACAATCCACATGAGACTCCTGATTGCTTTCCTTCTGCTTTCTTCACAGCTTTTTGCCCAGCAGGGCAGGCGCATTGAAGTACTTTTTCTCGGTGATAACGGACATCACCGTCCGATGGACCGCCTGCCTGCTCTTATGGCTGCTCTCGGTCCCAAAGGCATCAATTTCACTTATACCGATCAGCTTGCTGATCTTAATCCCACAACACTTTCAAAATATGATGCCCTGATGGTTTATGCCAACTGGGATGTGTTGCCGGCTGAAGCTGAAAAAGCGCTGCTGGATTTTGTGGCGTCGGGAAAAGGATTTCTACCTTTGCACTGCGCCTCCTACTGTTTCCGCAACTCCAGTGAATATGTGAAACTGGTGGGCGGACAATTCTGGCGGCATACATTTGATTCCATCACCACACAAACCACGCAGCCAGGGCATCCTGTTATGCAGGGATTAAAGCCATTCACTGCTTACGATGAGACTTACCTGCATAGCCAGCTTCAAGCGGATAACAATGTACTGGCTGTGAGAAGCATCAAGGCAGATCAGCAAAAGGATAAGCCGGGTGTTGAAACTGAACCCTATACCTGGACCCGCACGCACGGAAAGGGCAAGGTTTTTTATACTGCCTATGGTCATGACGACAGAACCTGGAGTCAGGCTGGTTTCCAGGATCTGGTATATAATGGCATTCTGTGGAGTATCAATGCTGAAGCACTTGCTGCTTTTAAACTTCGTAATCCCCAAACGCTGACCTATAAACCTGCAAGACTGCCCAACTATGAAAAACGTCCGGGTGAACAACTGCAGCAAATGCCACTGTCTCCTGAAGAATCCATGAAACATATTCAGGTTCCTGTTGATTTCAACCTGGAACTATTTGCAGCTGAGCCAAATGTCATGCACCCCATCGCCATCAGCTGGGATGAGAAAGGACGGATGTATGTGCTCATCACCAAGGATTATCCCAATGAACGCAAGCCGGAAGGCGGCAGCGATTATATCCTGATTTGCGAGGATACCAACAACGATGGAAAGGCAGATAAGTTTACCCGTTTTGCAGACGGACTCAGTATACCTACAGGCATGACTTTTGCCAACGGCGGACTTGTTGTTTCCCAGGCACCGCACATGCTTTTCCTCAAAGACACGGATGGAGACAACAAAGCCGATGTCAAAAAAATACTCTTCACTGGTTTCGGTACGTTCGACACACATGCTGGCCCCTCTAACCTGCATTATGGTTTCGATAATTGGGTATGGGGATCTGTGGGTTACTCAGGCTTTAAAGGAGTAGTAGGTGCCAGCAAGGATACGATTCAGTTCGGACAGGCATTTTTCAGGTTTAAGCCCGATGGCAGCAAACTGGAATGGATGACAAGTACCTCCAACAATACCTGGGGTTTTGCCTTCAATGAAACAAATGATGTTTTCGGTTCAACCGCTAATAACTCTCATGGCTGGTACATGGCTATCCCGCATAGCTATTTCAATTCGGCCAATAATATTGATAACGGAAGCCGCAGTACAGACACTCACCGAGATATGAAACCTATCACAGAGAAAGTGAGACAGGTGGATGCTTTTGGCGGATTCACTGCAGCAGCTGGTCATAACTTCTACACGGCAAGGTCATTTCCAAGGCAATACTGGAATAAGGTGGCTTTTGTGGCAGAGCCAACAGGACATATTCTGCACCAGAATAACCTGGTTAAGAAAGGAACTGATTTCAGCGATAAGGAAGCATTTAACCTGATGGCCGGTGCTGATGAATGGTTTTCACCTGTTTTTGCAGAAGTTGGTCCGGATGGCGCCGTATGGGTGGCCGACTGGTACAGCTATATCATTCAGCACAATCCAACCCCACAGGGCTTTGGGAATGGTCCGGGTAACGCCTACGAAACAGATCTCCGTGATTTCACGCATGGACGTATTTACAGGGTTTCCTATAAAAATGCAGCACCTTATAAGCCACTCAATTTGAGTATGCAGGATGTTAAAGGGTTGCTTTCAGCGCTGAAAAACGACAACATGTTCTGGCGAATGCATGCACACCGGATGCTTGTGGAGAGAGGCAATAAAGACGTGGTTCCACAGCTGACTGCTATGGTTAATGACCGCAGTGTGGATGAGATCGGCATCAATGCCTCTGCCATTCATGCTTTGTGGATTTTGAAAGGGTTAAACGCCTTGGATGATGCTACCATACAGGCAGGATTGACTCATCCTTCTGCCGATGTGCGTAAGAATGCCATCAAAGTGATGGATTTCACTGCGAAATCAGTTGCTTCCATTTTAAAGAATAATTTGTTGAACGACAGCGATCTGCTTGTTGTGATGAATTCCCTGTTGTTGTTTTCGAAATCGCCCCTGGATGCTGCCGCTGAAAAAGCTTTCTTTGAAAGGATGAGTAAATCCAACGAGGTAGAAGACCGCTGGATGCCTGATGCTTTTGCCACGGTGCTTACTGCCAATGGTGGAAAACTCATGAAAAAGCATTTAGCCAATCAGCTTAAAAAGGCGGCCAGTGCACCCAAACCCGCTGCGATGGATCACAGCATGCACCAGCAGGCAGCAGCATTAAAGCCTGCATCCGGGCCATCAGCTGGTATTGATCTGGTTATTACGGGAATTAAAGTTGAACCATCCGCCCCTGCAGTTAGGGAGCGCATCCGCGTAACCATAGAGGTGATGAACAAGGGAAGTGTGGATCTTGAAAAAGATAAATTTGTGCCACTGGATATCAGATTTGAAGGAATGGGTATTAAAGTGGACCAGGTCAGCCGTAACTACAAGGACGGTATCAAAGCCGGGGAAACAGTTGGTATTACCCGAAATTTGAACGGACCATGGGTTGGAGACATCAGTTTCTCAACCGATGTGGTTGGTGATTACAACCTTAGTGCTTCTATAGACAGAGCCAACGAGATTACTGAGTCTAATAAAAACAATAACAGCTACAGCAAGAAAGTAACATTCAACAGACCTGCAGACATGAATACTTTTGCCCTGGAGCGCGCTATACGCAGTTATGTTTCAACTGTGCCGGTAGACACTGTGGTATCCGTCATCCGTAAATCTCAGGTTATGGATGAGCAGGGGAAAGCCAGTGTGCTCAAAGCTGTCTCTGAGGGGTGGAATTACAGGTTGAAAGATATTAAACTGAAGCCAGCTGATAAGACATTCCTGTTATCACTTGATCCCGGGAATACCAATGAGCGTCTTGGAAGGTTGAAGACAGCATGGGCTGCTGCTGGGGAAGAAAAGCCAGATGCAAATGTAAAACGCATTGTTATCAAGACTATCCGTGAGGCCATGAAGTTTGACGTGAAGGAGTTTACTGTCAAACCTGGTCAGCAGGTGGAATTAATACTCGAGAATCCCGATGCGATGCAGCATAACATGGTGATTACGAAGCCCGGTGCCATGGAAAAAGTTGGTCGCGCAGGTGATGCCATGATGAAAGATGAGAAGGGAGCTGATAAGAATTATGTGCCATCCATTCCTGAAGTATTGTACTCAACACCGCTGGTAAATCCCGGTCAATCTTATAGATTGAAATTCAAGGCACCTGCTTCAACCGGTGATTATCCGTTTGTGTGCACATTCCCGGGCCACTGGAGTATCATGAATGGGATGATGAAAGTGAGGTGATTTAAAACAGCCAGGGACAAGGGTACAAGTTACAAGAAAGCAGGCTCGGAAAATCGGGTCTGCTTTTTTTATGCTGTTCGCATGATCTTTTCGAGCTTTCTTCCTTTGGCGAGTTCGTCAATTATTTTGTCGAGATACCTCGCTTTTTGGGTGAGTGCATTTTCGATGTCTTCAACCCTATATCCACAAATAACTCCTGTAATAAGATGTGCGTTGGGGTTAAGTGTTGCCAGTTCAAAAAACTTCTCAAAGGTTACTTTTTCGGCAATCAGTTCCTGGAGCCTGGCATGATCGAAGCCTGTCAGCCAGCAGATTACTTCATCCAGCTCTTCTTTTGTCCGGTTTTTTCGCTCCACCTTGGCGACATAATGCGGATAAACTGAAGCAAAAGACATGCGGGCAATACGATCATCCGAGCTGCTGGAACTTTTCATGATTTGATGTATTGAAGTATTTCAACAAAAACCATTTACTACTCTCTAACTATCTATTTACTATTCTCTATTTACTATTCTCTATTAACTATTCTCTACTCCGGCTTCATCATGGGAAACAGCAGTACATCCTGAATCGATGGCTGGTTTGTCAGCAACATACACAGTCGGTCTATCCCAAATCCGATTCCTGCTGTGGGGGGCATACCGTATTCCAGTGCGCGTAGGAAATCGTGGTCGATAAACATGGCTTCATCATCCCCGCGTTCCATCAGTTTTACCTGATCTTCAAAACGAGCACGCTGGTCTATCGGATCGTTGAGCTCAGAATAAGCATTGGCTATTTCCTTCCCATTAACCATCAGTTCAAAACGTTCTACGAGTCCGGCTTTGCTGCGGTGTTTTTTGGTAAGCGGACTCATCTCAATCGGGTAGTCTGTGATGAAGGTAGGCTGGATATAATGGTGTTCGCATTTTTCTCCGAAAATGTTATCAATCAGTTTTCCTTTACCCCATTTATTATCTGCAGCGATGCCCAATTGTTTGCAAACACCACGCAGTCCTTCTTCATCCATTTCGCTGATGTCGATTCCTGTATGTTCTTTGATAGCGTCATACATAGTCACCCTTCTGAAAGGGGCTTTGAAGCTGATAGCCTTGCCATCGACTTCTACTTCAGTAGTGCCGTTTACGTCCATCGCGGCTTTTTCCAGTAACTGTTCTGTTGTATCCATCATCCAGAGGTAATCCTTATAGGCTGTATAGAATTCCAGAACGGTGAATTCGGGGTTGTGGGTGCGGTCCATTCCCTCATTCCTGAAATTCCTTGAAAATTCATAGACCCATTCAAATCCGCCTACAATCAATCTTTTGAGGTAAAGTTCGTTGGCAATCCGCATGTACATGGGGATGTCCAATGCATTGTGGTGGGTCATGAATGGTCTTGCAGATGCACCGCCCGGGATGCTTTGCAAAACCGGCGTGTCTACTTCAATGGCTCCTCTTTCGTTCAGGAACTGTTTTATCGAGTTGATGAGTTTGGAACGTTTCAGGAAAGTTTCCTTCACTTGTGGATTGATAATCAGGTCAGCATAACGTTGCCTGTAGCGGAATTCAGGATCTGTTACAGCATCAAAAGTTTCACCCTCTTTTTCCTTTACTACCGGCAATGGTTTCAGGGATTTGCTGAGCAGGGTGAGGGATTTGACGTGTACGGATGTTTCACCGGTTTTGGTGGTGAAAACATAACCCTGGACACCGATGATGTCTCCAATATCCAGCGTTTTCCAGACCTGGTCGTATAAAGTTTTGTCGTCTCCGCTGCAGATATCATCCCTTCTCACATAAACCTGCATTTTACCGGTATGGTCCTGTAAAACGGCGAAACAGGCCTTTCCCATATCCCGAACACCCATGAGTCTTCCGGCCAGACAAACTTCTGCATAATCAGCTTTATTCTCTTCACCCTTATATCCTTCCCTGATTGCCGTGGCTGTGATATTTACTGGATAGGCAGGTGCGGGGTAGGGATCAATGCCCAATGCCTGAATTGCTGCCAGTTTTTCTCTTCTGATAATTTCTTGCTCTGATAGATGTTGACTCATAAGGCCGCAAAGTTAAGAAAATAGCAGGAAGGCGATAATAGACAATGTGCTTAAAAAAAATTCAATATGTTATAACAAAAGTTATAACTTTATAACATGTCTGCAAAGAAAAAAAGCACTAAAAAAACTATTCCAATTGTTGGTGAGTCTGAAGTTGAATATTCAGTAAGAACTTCATTCAGATCTGTTGGGAACTCCAAAGGGCTAATCATTTCTTCTAAATTGATTGAAGCATCTGGTATCAGCGGGAATGATTTAATCATTGAGGCAGCCAATGGCATTATTGCCATCAGAGCTGTTAATTCTTCGGATGTAAATTCAGATCTATCTACCTGGGATAAGCAATTTAAGACTGCTCTAAAAAGTGATGATAAAGTTGAGGGTGACTTATTTGATGAATTGAAAAATGAATTCGATGAAGAAGAGTGGTAGTGCAGTTTTCCAGTTCGAAGTTTATGTAATTGAACTAGATCCCACTGTAGAGACTGAAATAAAGAAAACAAGGCCTTGTGTTGTAGTGTCACCTGATGCCATCAATAAAAATCTCACAACAGTTATTGTTGCTCCTTTGACTCATACAATTAGAGATTTTCCTTCCAGGGTCACCTGTAATTTTAACAAAGAAGAAGGTCAGGTTGTCTTAGATCAAATCAGGTCAGTTGACAAAAAAATATTGAAAGAGAAGATTGGCAAAATAGATGCAGCTGCAGGTGAGCATATAAAAATAGTATTGCAAACCATGTTTTCCTGATCCCGTCAGTTCACCCCCATACTAAACAGTGCTATATCATATTTTACTGGGTCATTAGGATCGAGCTGTCGGAGATTACTGGTCAGCTCCAGTGCTGTTTTCCAGTCTGATTTTTCACTGGATATGAGTCCGAGCCGGAGTGCAACGCGTTGTACATGTACATCGAGTGGACAAACCAGCTGATGCGGTTTGATGGAGGTCCAGATACCAAAGTCTACATCCGCTTCATCCCTGCGCACCATCCATCTGAGGAACATGTTGAGTCGTTTGCAGGAGGAGTTGTTCTCTGGCATGGAAATGTGCTTTTTTGTTCTGCCCGGACTATCTTCCAGGCTGAAGAAATAATGGTGAAAGTAAATCAGGGCTTGCTCCACTGTTTCATCCATTTCGTTTAATCCTTTGCTGAAGGCTGTTTCCAGGGTGGGTCCTTTGCTGTTATCATGCTGATAATGATATCTCAGCACCCTGATAAAATGCAAGAGATCAGTTGCGTTGAAAGTTCGGTGTTTAAATGCCAGAAATCTTTTCAGGTCTGTTTCCTCATGTTGTGAAATGAACTGATAGGGTGCATCTTCCATCAGCATCATTAACTCATTGCATTTGTTGATGATGGTGGTTCTGTTACCCCATGCAAAGATGGCAGCAAAAAATCCGGCAATTTCTATGTCTTGCTTTTTGGTAAAGCGATGGGGCACAGATATGGGATCTGAAGGGATGAAGCCGCTGTTGTTATACTCCTTAAGTATTATATCCAGTTCTTGCTTTAGCCGAAGCAGTCTGATTTTATTCATGCCCTGCAGTAAGTCCGATAGCCTGATCCAGATCAGCAATCAGGTCGTCTGCATCTTCAATGCCAACAGACAACCGGATAAGTGTATCTGATAAGCCATTTTTGATTCTTTCTTCTCGTGGAATGGAAGCGTGGGTCATACTGGCAGGGTGGTTGATCAGTGATTCAACGCCACCCAGACTTTCTGCCAATGAAAAAAGCTTTGTGCCTGAGAGCACTTTCCTTGCAGCATCCATGGTATCGTTTTTCAATTCAAAACTGATCATGCCACCAAAGCTATGCATCTGAGATTTTGCAATTTCATGCCCCGGATGGTCTGTAAAACCTGGCCAGTAGACCTTTTTTACTGCAGGGTGTGTTTTCAGGAAGTGTGCAATTTTTTCACCATTGAAGGAATGTCTTTCCATCCTGATGCCCAGGGTTTTAATACCCCTCAACACCAGAAAACAATCCATTGGTCCGGGTACCGCTCCACAACTTTTTTGTATGAAATACAATTCATCCCTCAGTGCTTTGTCATTGATCACCAGCGCACCCTGAATCACATCACTGTGTCCGCTTAAATATTTGGTGGCGGAATGCATGACGATATCTGCACCAAGAGAGAGCGGGTTCTGTAATGCCGGCGAGGCAAAGGTATTGTCTACGCAGAGCAGGATATTGTTTGTTTTGGCTATGTTGGCAAGGCCCTTGATGTCTGCAATGTTCATGAGGGGATTGGTAGGTGTTTCGGCCCAGATCAGACGGGTAGCAGGTGTCACGGCATCAGCTACATTCTTCAGGTCAGTCATATCAACATAGTGAAAAACGATACCGAATTTCAGGAAGATCTTGCTGAAGAGTCTGTAGGTTCCACCGTACATATCATTACCGCAAATGACTTCATCACCGGGTTTGAGCAGTTTGATGACGGCATCCGTAGCTGCCACACCACTGCTGAATGCCAGTCCGAACTGTCCACCTTCAATAACCGCCAATGCTTCCTCCAGTGCTGCTCTTGTGGGGTTTTGAGAACGGGCATATTCATATCCTTTATGAACCCCGGGAGCTTCCTGAACATAGGTGGAGGTTTGAAATATGGGAGTCATGATGGCACCCGTACCTGGATCAGGGTGTGCGCCTGCATGGATGAATTGTGTAGCTTTCTTCATATCGCAAAGTTAATATTATATTGTTCGTTATACCTTTGTGTTATGGCCAACGTCTATTTTAACAATCAAGTTCCTGGTGCATACGCTGGCATCAGGCATACTGCCCTGCAATTTAAGGGAGTTGACGATTTTTGGGTGCATGATCTCTATCACCAGGATAAAACTTCTGGTTTGGGTTTTTGGGATCGCCGCAGGGAGAACCGGTGGCTCAGAAAGTCGGCTGCAAGCTATGGTGAAATATTCACCTATTCTGAATTTACCCGTAATGAACTGGCAAAGCTGATTCCCGGAATAGCCCAGAAGATTATTGTAAAAACGCCACAGGCGGATACTGCCTATGTGGTTACTGATGATGATGCCCGTGATGTGGTTCGATACCAGTTTACACAGGGGGATGCCTATTTCCTGTATCAGGGGCCAATTCATCCCGCTGCAAACCTGATTAACCTGCTTAAGGGTTTTTCTGTTTTCAAAAAACGGATTGGCAGCAACATGAAACTTGTTTTATGTGGACCGCAAGGTGAATATGCTGCCAACTTCCTGGCAGATCTTGAGAATTACAAATACCGGAATGATGTGGTGGTAACCGGTGATGTTGGTCCGTATGACCAGGTTTCTCTCCTTTCTTCAGCCTATGCATTGGTTCATCCCTGCAGGTGGGAGCGCTTTGGCATACCTGTTGTGAATGCCATGAAAGCAGGTGTTCCTGTTTTGACTGTGGCAGGTAGTTCCATGGCAGAGTTTACAGGCATGGCAGGCATGTTTTTTGACCCGGCTGATCCCGAGGAAATTGGACGGAAGTTAATCCTGATATACAATGATGAGCAGATGCGGGCTGATATGATCGGAACTGGACTTATCGAAAAGCCAGTATAACCTGCAACTGTAGCTTTTTTCGTACCTTTGCAGCTTAAATTTTCTGCATGAATCAGTCGACCATCACCATCGATGTCAGTTTAGATGACCAGCGCATACCACACCAAATTCAGTGGAACGCCACTCAGTCCAGCTCTGCTGAAAAGCAGGAGGCAAAGGCTATGATGGTTTCCTTCTGGGATGGTAAAGAGAAGGCCGCTTTGAGAATAGATTTGTGGACAAAAGAAATGATGGTCGATGAGATGGCAGATTTTTACTACCAGACCATGATGACGATGGCAGATACCTTTGAGCGGGCCACGCATCACAAGGAGCTGGTAGGGGAGATGAAGGATTTTGCAAAAGGGTTTTATGCCAAATTTAGAAAGAGTTTAGAGCCAGAAAACAAGGGCTAATTTTAATTACATAAAATCTGAATATGTCACTCGAGCAAACGATTAATGACAACCTGAAGAAGGCCATGCTGGCCAAGGATGAAAAAGGACTGAGAGCGCTGCGTGCAATCAAGGCAGCATTGCTGCTCGCCAAGACAGCAGAGGGTGGAGCTGCAGGTATGACACCTGAGGCAGAAATAAAAATGCTGCAGAAGCTGGTTAAGCAACGGAAAGATTCAATTGCCATTTTTGAACAACAGAACCGGTCTGATCTTGCCAAAACAGAGCAGGAAGAAGTGGACGTCATTGAGCAGTACCTGCCTAAACAGATGGATGCAGATACCCTCCGGCAGGTAATTTCAGGCATCATTGCAGAGGCAGGGGTTACCAATTTATCCGGATTAGGACAGGTCATGGGTATTGCTTCTAAACAACTGGCCGGCCAGGCAGATGGAAAGTCTATTTCTGCCATGGTAAAAGAGTTGCTTTCCTGATTCGTTTAACCGCTAATCAAAATAACACCAATGGCTATAGATATTATTGCACTAATTGTTTTGGTGTTGGCTTTATTTAAAGGCTGGACAAAAGGATTGGTGATGGCTGTTTTCACCTTTATCTCTTACATTCTGGCACTGATTATTGCATTTAAATTTTCAGGCTGGGTAGCAACCCGCTATTTTCAGAATCTTGGTGAAGGTAGCGGCAGGTGGTCCGCCATACTTGCATTTTTGCTTGTCATGGTTATTGTTATGATTGCGGTGAGGATTACCGGCAAGGTTATTGAAAAGTCTCTTGAGCTCATGCTGATGGGTGTTTTCAATAAGCTTGCAGGCATTTTGCTTTTCGGTGTGATCTATTTTACTGTTTATGCGGTTGTATTGATTTATGCCAGCAGGTTTGAAATTATTGGTAAAAGTCTGGTAAGGGCATCACACACCGGTGAGCTAGTATTAAGTTGGGGAGCGACGGTCATTGATATTTTTGCAATGTGGATACCCGAACTGAATGATTTGTTTAAGCAGGTGGTTGGGTTGATTAAACAATAGTCCGATAAAATTTGCTGGGTTTGGTCTGTTTCCTACAAAGGGTGCGATTTGTCGTTCATTTTGCCCATCTTTGTCAGAACCAGCCAAAACTATCTTTTAATTTAGTCAGGTAATTGATATGAGTTTACAATACGAGGTTAAAGAGGATGCCAAGTTCAAGTTTATTGAAGAAGGTGAGGGCCAGCCCCTAATGCTGCTTCACGGACTCTTTGGCGCCATGAGTAATTTTTCAGGAATCATCGACCATTTTAGGCATACGCACAAGGTTATTGTACCCTTGTTGCCTTTATTTGAATTGGATTTATTGCATACAACCGTAGGCGGACTGGAAAAATACCTTGCGAAGTTTATAGAACACCGCGGATATACGGGTATTCACATGCTTGGTAATTCACTGGGGGGACATGTAGCCTTGGTGCATGTGCTCAAGTCATCAGCAAGGGTAAGGTCACTGATCCTTACCGGAAGTTCAGGGCTTTTTGAGAACGGTATGGGAGATACCTATCCCAAGCGTGGTGATTATGACTATATCAAGAAAAAGACCGAGATGACCTTTTACGATCCCAATACTGCAACCAAGGAATTGGTGGATGAAGTATATCAGATTGTAAATGAGCGCATGAAAACGCTAAAAGTGATCGCACTGGCCAGAAGTGCCATCAAGAATAACCTTGGTGATGAGTTGAAACAGATCAAATTGCCAACCTTGTTGATATGGGGTAATAACGACAGCATCACCCCTCCTTTTGTAGGAAGGGAGTTTAACAAGTTGATTGCATCCAGTGAATTGCATTTCATCGATCATTGCGGCCATGCCCCTATGATGGAGGTTCCGGATGAATTTAACGTTATCCTTGCTCAATTTTTACAAAAATTCAACGAACCTGCCACAAATTAACTGTAATATTGGACTGTCAAATTTGAATATGACATTTTGCAGTCAACTTTTAGATCATGATTTCAGGGTGTTAAGTGTTCACGATACTGTGGCACAAGCCATAGAAATCATGGAAGCTGAACATGTTTTTACTATGCCAGTCCTCGATGGACAGCTTTTCCTTGGTGTGGTGGAATTGGATGATTTGCAGTCTGCACCATTGCAGGATGAACTGGAGTCCATTCAACCCCTTTTTTTGAAAGTGTCTGTAAGGGCATTAGATCATTTCATTCAGGCTCTTCGTTTGCGCTCAAAATACCAGCTCGATATTGTTCCTGTTCTCAATGAGCAGCAAGAGTTGGAGGGAGTAATAGAAAGTTCCAGGCTGTTGGATCAGGCATCACAGTTGCTCGGTGCTGAAGAGCAGGGTTCTCTTTTGATACTCGGAATGCCCAGAACAGACTATGCACCAGGAGAAATTAACCGGTTGGTAGAGTCTAATGATGCCACAATCATGAACATGAATGCCGTAACTGATCCTGCTACAGGTATGCTTCAGGTTATGTTGCGCGTAAATAAAGAAGACATTTCTGGAATAATTGCGACATTTCAGCGTTATGAGTATAAAGTGGTTTACCATTTTGGTGAGGAAGCCTTTGACAATACACTGCAAAACAACCTGGAACATCTCTTCAATTATCTGAATATTTAGATATGTATGGGTATGCTGGATGTTATGCCCAATCAATAACCACCCGGCAATGCGTAATTTTTTCCTGATTATTATTTTTGGATTTTTTCAGCTTCCCCTGGAAGCTCAGGAGTATAGTCCGCCTGCAGGAGATCAGGATGTATTGAGGCTGGCCCAGGTTACTATAAGAAATATCTCCATCAACGGGATTAAGCAAACAAAGCCTTACATCATCAACCGGGAACTTGCATTCAGACAGGGGGTGTCCTATCCGATGCGGGATATTTTAACAGGTCTGGAAACCAGTAGACAAAACCTCATCAATACAACTCTTTTTGTGGAGGCCAATGTGTGTTTCTCGAATTGGAATAATGATTCGCTGGATATTATCGTGGATGTCAGGGAACGGTGGTATTATGTTTTATTTCCATATTTAAAGCCGGTAGATCGCAACTGGAATGTATGGGTAAAAGATTATGGATTAGATCCGGAACGCGTTAATTACGGACTGAAGTTCCATGGCAAGAACATTACGGGCAGAAATGACAAGCTGAACGCCTGGATCATCAACGGATACACCCAGCGCCTGGCCATGAATTATTATAATCCCTTTTCAGACAACTCACTCAGACGCGGCTGGGGTCTGGATATATCGTATTCCCGGAACAGGGAAATCAACTACAAAACATCAGGCAACCGTCAGCAGTTCTATAAGGATGATTTGAATTTTATCCGCAAGCAGGTTTATGTTGGAGGCGTTTTTTCTTACCGCAAAGGATCAATCGAACGGCACTATCTTAAACTCGGCATGCAGGCAGAAACAATAGCAGATACAGTTGCAGCAATGAATTTAAATTACCTTGGTGCAGGGAAAACCAAAGTTGTATATCCTGAATTGAGGTATACTTACCAGTATTTCAACATGAATTACTTGCCCTATCCAACCCGGGGAACCTCTTTTGAGCTGGAATTGATGCGCAGGGGTGTTACATCTGCTGTCAACCTCACACAATTGCAGGTAAAGGCAGCAAGCTATTTTGAAATGCCTCGGAAGTTCTATTTCAGTGCTGCCGCAGAAATGCATATCAGATTGCCCTTCGATCAGCCATTTTTCAATCAGCTCATGTTGGGCTACTATGATTCTTACCTGCGCGGGCTGGAATACTATGTGGTTGATGGTGTTGCCGGCGGTTTCGTAAGAAATACACTGGGCAAGGAGATTTTTAAATACAGGTTTAAGACTGGATTAAAATCGAAAACTTATGCCAGTATACCATTCAGGTTTTACCTGAAGGCCTATGGCGATATGGGATATGTTTATAATAAGCGCGTAGAGGGTGGCAATACTTTGAATAATACTTTTCTCTATACCGGGGGAATAGGATTGGATGTAATCAGTATTTATGATGTTGTACTGCGTTTCGAATACAGCTTCAATCAGTTTCGGGAGAGGGGTGTATTTGTACATAAGTCTGATTTGAAGAATTAAACCCTAACTTAGTTGCATGAAGGTTGCTATTTACAGCAGGGGGGGGCAAACACTTGAGCCACAGGATGTGGATAGCCTATGTAATGCATTAACTGCGTCAGGAATAACACCGGTTGTTTTCAGTGAGCTTGCAGGTCATTTTGCTGAAGTTGCAGAAAACGACAAAAACATGAGGGCAACGCCGGAGATATTTCATGATGAAAAAGATCTTGATGCCAGCTTTGATGCACTCATCTCTTTGGGAGGTGACGGAACTTTACTGGATACCGTTTGCCTGGTTAAGGATAAGAGAATTCCTGTACTCGGAATAAATTATGGCCGGCTAGGTTTTCTTGCCAGCCTGGGTAAGGACAATATAGCTGAAGCTGTTGAAGCCTTGCAGCTGAGAACATATGTGCTCGATCAGCGCGATTTATTGCACCTGGATGCCAGTATACCTCTTTTTGGCGACACACCATTTGCGCTCAATGAGTTTACAATTCACAAACGGGAGTTTTCTCCCATGATCAAGATCCATACTTATCTGAATGGAGATTTTCTGAATACATTCTGGTCTGACGGATTAATTGTTTCAACACCAACGGGTTCAACTGGATATTCACTCAGTTGCAATGGACCGGTTGTGTTTCCGGATAGCGCCAATTTTGTCATTACGCCCATAGCTCCCCACAACCTCAACATCAGGCCCATTGTGGTTCCTAATCACAATGTTATTTCTTTTGAAGTTGAGGGCAGGATGGATGATTTCATTTGTACGATGGATTCACGCAAGGAAGTGGTTAGAAAAGACGTGGAGTTGGCTATACGCAAAGAAAACTTTAATTTTCACCTTTTAAGGCTCAATGAAAATAATTTCCTCAGAACATTGCGGGAGAAATTAACATGGGGTTTTGATACCAGAAACCGTTAAGATTATATTTTTACATCCAATGAGTAAGTTGTTAACCTTTTTATCAGTTCTTATGCTATCGGTTGAAATTGCTTATGCTCAGCCAGAAGCGATTGTACAGGAGGGAGAAATAGGAATCACCCTGGGAGCAGCTCATTATTTTGGAGACCTCAACAACAGGACGGCTTTTGACAAGCCAAAACCAGCCATAGGTGTTTTTTTCAGAAAACAGTTTGGTAATTATGTGGCCCTGCGGGTTGGAGCCCATTATGCTCAGCTTGGTTATTCTGATGCTTACAGTAAGATTGACTACCAGAAAACCCGCAATTTGAGCTTTAATTCAGATATCTGGGAGATTGCTGTGCAGGGTGATTTTAATTTTTTCAAGTTTATTCCGGGGAGCAAGTATTACTATTTTACCCCCTATGTAACCCTGGGGGTAGGCACATTCAATTATGACCCCTATGCTTACTGGCTTGATCAGAAATATTTTTTGAGACCACTAGGCACAGAGGGCCAGAATCTTACTGGCAATAAGCCATACAGCAATCAGGCATTCTCTTTTCCGCTGGGTATGGGTATAAAATACAATATTTCAGGAAATGTTAACCTGGCTTTTGAAATATCCCATCGTTTCACCACCACAGATTACCTGGATGATGTGAGCAAAGTTTATGCTGGACCTGCTGCATTTGCCAATCTTCCGCCCAACTCTCCTGCAGCTTTTTTGCAGGACAGGTCCTACGAGTTCGGACTACCTATAGGCAGGGCAGGTATTCAGCGAGGCTTCAGTGAGCAGAAGGATCGTTTTATCTTTGCTGAACTTGCCATAACTATAGCTTTCAGTTCTTATAGGTGTCCAAATCCCAATTAACGTACCTTTGCACCCATGTCTTTAAAACCGCAAATTGACAACAGTAGAATACCGCAGCATATTGCCATCATCATGGATGGTAATGGCAGATGGGCTCAGGAACAGGGTCAGGATCGCCTGTTTGGACACTTTCATGGGGTTCAGAGTGTGCGCGATATAGTAGAAGGGTGTGCAGAGCTTGGGGTACGATACCTTACCCTCTATGCGTTTTCTACAGAAAACTGGGACAGGCCTCAGAAGGAAGTAACCGGACTCATGGAGTTGCTGGTAGAAACGATTAGAAAGGAGGTTCCTATCCTCAATCAGAATAATATACGAATGCATTTCATTGGAGAATTGTCGTTGATGCCGCCGAGTGCGCAACAGGCGCTCCAGGAAGCCCGGGACCTTACAGCAGGTAATTCAGGATTGAATTTGATTATGGCGTTGAGTTACAGTTCGAGGTGGGAATTGATGGATGCTGTCAAAAGAATTGCAACTGACGTTGAAAGTGGTATTTTAAGTCCCCAGCAAATCAGTCAGGATATTTTACAGCAATACCTATCTACCAGTGAGTTTCCCGACCCGGAGCTCATGATCAGAACCAGTGGAGAATACCGGATCAGCAATTTTCTTTTGTACCAGTTAGCCTATGCAGAACTCTATTTTACCCAGACCCGCTGGCCTGATTTCCGAAAGGAAAATCTCTATGAAGCCATTATTGACTTCCAGAAAAGGGACCGCAGGTTTGGAAAGGTTAAGGTTTAGAACCCAACTTTAGCTTTTATTAACAAACAATTAGCCAAAAAGCCGTTATTTTGCCGACCTTAACCAAGAACCCGATGATGAGGATCTGTACGCTGTTATTTTTTGTGGGATTGTTGACCATTTCCGAAACTGGATTTGCTCAGTCCGATACCGTTCCCAGGGTTTCTGTGGATCCGGCATTAATGGCTATTTACAATTCAAAATATCCAAGAAAGTATACAATTGCCGATATTCAGGTTAAGGGTAATAAAGCTTTTGATGCAGCTATTGTGATTTCAGTATCAGGACTTTCTGTAGGTGATGAAGTGACTATTCCTGGGGGTGATAATTTTGCCAAAGCCATTAACAAGCTATGGGCTCAGAACATGTTCACCAACATCAATATTTATATAACCAGGCTTGAGGAAGAAAATATCTGGATAGAGATTGATGCTATTGAGAGACCGATGTTATCCGATTTCAAGTTCAGGGGAGTGAGGAAAACAGAGTCGGATGAGTTGAAAGATAAGGTTGGATTATTCAAGACCAGGGTAGTTACAGATAACATGAAGCTCTCTGCCAAGGAGAATATCATCAAGTATTTTACAGAAAAAGGTTTCAAGGGTGCCGAAGTTGCCATCGAAGAAACTGCAGATCCTGCTTCACCTGATAAGGTTGTACTCACTTTTGGTGTAACAAAAGGCAATAAGGTGAGGATTTCAGATGTTTATTTCTTCGGAAACAATGCAGCCACCGCATCACAGTTGAAAAGAAAGCTGAAGGGGACAAAGGAAACCACACGCCTAACGCTTTATCCGGATAGTTCTGTTAGTCCTTATGGTGATGTTTCACCAGTAACAGCGAAGGAGTTTATTGCACAAAAAAATTACCTCCGGCCAACCAAAATTTTAGAATTTCTTGATCCCTGGTTTAGGTTTAAACTTTTTTCGTCTGCCAAATTCAACGATAAAAAGTATCTGGAAGACAAAGAAAAGGTACTTGAATATTACAATTCACTGGGATATAGGGATGCTGCGATTGAGTCAGATACCCAATACTATGATGCAAAAGGCCGGTTGAACATCTCCATGAAGGTTAGCGAGGGAAGTAAGTATTATTTCGGGAAAATGACCTGGAAGGGAAATACAAAGTATCCCGACAGTATTCTGAACATGATTTTGGGTATTAGCAAAGGAGAAACGTACAACCTCGAAGTACTCAATAAGAAACTCGGAAAACAGTTATCTCCCGAGGGAGGTGATGTCAGTTCATTGTATATGGACGATGGTTACCTGTTTTTCAGTGTCAATCCGGTTGAAACATCTGTGTATAATGACACCATTGACCACGAAATCAGGATACAGGAAGGCCCACAGGCTTCTATCAAAAATGTAAATATTTCCGGGAATGACAAGACCAAGGAGTATGTGATCAGAAGGGAGTTGCGCACCATACCCGGAGAGAAATTCAGTCGTGCAGACCTGATTCGTTCTCAAAGGGAGATTATCAACCTGGGTTATTTTGATCAGGAGAAACTGGGAATGAATCCAGTTCCCAACCAGGACGACGGAACGGTTGACATCAACTATTCTGTAGAAGAAAAATCATCTGACCAGTTGGAGTTAAGTGCCGGCTGGGGTGGAGGTATCGGACTTACCGGAACTTTAGGTGTTACTTTCAATAATTTTTCCATCAGGAATATCTGGAAGAAGTCATCCTGGGATCCTTTGCCAACGGGAGATGGACAGAAGCTCAGTCTCCGTTTTCAGTCAAATGGCCGTTTTTTCCGTTCCCTCAACTTTTCATTTACTGAGCCATGGCTTGGTGGAAAGAAACGCAATTCTTTCACCTTCAATGTCTTCAATACGAAGTTCACCAATGCATATAATCCGTTTACAGGATTGTTTGACAGGGCTTATTCTGACTCTTCTTACCTCAGTACATCTGGTGTAACGATCGCATTGGGTAAACAGCTGAAATGGCCGGATGACTTCTTTTCGCTTGTAACCTCATTGAGTTATATTCAGTACAATGCAAAGAATTATGCCATTTTCCCTTCTTTCTCAACGGGAGTTTCCAATAATATCAACCTCAAACTGGCATTACAAAGAACATCCATAGATCAACCTATTTTCCCAAGGAGTGGTTCCAACATGCTTTTGAGTGCAGCATTTACGCCGCCATGGTCATATATCAGGGGTATTAACAATAAAGATATTTTCAAGCTGGTTGAATACCATAAGTGGAGGTTTAATGCAGAATGGTTTGTGCCCATTGGGAAGCCAGCAGGTGAAGACAAGAGCAGACAGTTTGTTATGCGTATGGCTGCCAAGTATGGTTTCATTGGTCGCTACAATAAAGAGGTTCCTATCTCTCCATTTGAGCGTTTTCAGGTTGGTGATGCCGGTCTGACCAACAACTTTGGTGTACTTGGTTATGATATCATTGCACACAGAGGTTATCCGGTTTATGAAACATCAGATCCTAAAGTGAATCCAGACAGGCAAAATGCCAGTAATTTCTTCACTATTTTCAACAAGTATTCTCTGGAGATGCGTTATCCTTTTGTAACCAATCCAAGCAGCACCATCTATGGACTTGCCTTTTATGAGGCTGCCAACGGTTGGTACAGCTTCAAGGAGTGGAATCCATTCAGGTTGCGCAGGGCCATGGGTGTGGGTGTGCGGTTTTTCCTGCCGATGTTTGGTTTGCTTGGATTTGACTACGGTATCGGGCTTGATAGGATAACGCCAAACGGAAGGTTGAGAGATGCAAGCAGGTTTACGTTTATGCTTGGATTTGAGCCGGAATAGTATATGGGGAAGGCAAGAGGGAAGAGGCACAAGGCACGAGGCAAGAGGCACGAGTTTACCTACCTCTGGTAGGGCACAAGGGGAAATTTAAAATTGTTTAATAAAACAGCGCAGTCATGAAAAAGCTTTTTATTTTACTGTTGACCGGGGTAATTTCTATGCAGTTGCAGGCACAGCGCTATGCGGTTATAGATACCAGGTATATACTGGGTAAATTGCCGGAATATGCGGAGGCGCAGAAGAAGCTCGATGCTTTCAGTGTGCAGTGGCAGAAGGAAATCGACGATAAACAGTTTGAGCTGGATCAACTTTACCGCAATTTTGAGTCAGAAAAGGTCATGCTCAGTGAAGAGCTTTTGAAAAAAAGGGAAGATGATATCTTCAACAGAGAGAAAGCATTGAGAGACCTTCAGAAAAAGCGTTTTGGATTTGAGGGCGATTTGTTTAAACGCAGGCAGGAGCTTGTAAAGCCCATTCAGGATAAGGTATTCAATGCTGTTCAGAAAATTGCAGTGGCCAGACAATATGATTTGATTCTGGATAAAAGTGAGGGAATTACCATTATATTTGCCGACCCCAAGCTTGACCGCAGTGATGACATTCTAAAAGAATTATTGGGTAAATAAAAAATAACTATTTTCGAAACAAATAAAACAACAAACAAGCAGCAATGAAACAAGTCTTATCTCTTGGTTTGGTGGTGATCGCGCTGGTGTCGTTCAACCCATTCCTTCATGCCCAGAACAAAACAGGATATGTAAGCATAGATGAAGTGGTACAGCTTATGCCGGAATATAAGAAGGCTGCTGCTGAAATGGCACAATACGACAGCTCACTTCAGATTAACTATGCTGAAACACTTAAAGAACTAAATCGTCAGGATAGCCTTTTCAAGGCCGACTCTACTAAGATGTCTGGTGCCCTGAAAACTGCCAATAAGGAAAAGCTCAGGAAGCTTCTTGTTGAATTGCAGGGATTTGAGCAAAGCTATCAGCAGCAGATGCAACAGAAGCAGGAAGAACTGATGGCACCTGTTGCCCAAAAGGCAAATCAGCTGATTGCAGATGTAGCAAAAGCAAGCGGATTTACTTATGTTTTCCGTAAAGAGGCATTGGTAGTTCAGCCTGATGCTGATGACTTATTGCCGTTAATCAAGAAAAAGCTTGATGGAGCACCCAAGCCTCCGGCTAAATAAATAACTTGCAGACCGAAACAATTGTTTCGGTCTTTTTTTTATGGATAAGCAATCCCCTATTGGTGTTTTTGATTCCGGACTTGGCGGACTAACAGTTTTAAAAGAGTTGGTATCAAGCCTCCCTGACTATGACTATATCTACCTGGGTGATAATGCCCGGACGCCATACGGACCAAGAGATTTTGAAACAGTTTATGCTTACACGCTGCAGTCGGTACAATGGCTTTTTGCACAGGGCTGTCCACTTGTTATTCTGGCTTGCAATACAGCATCAGCCAAAGCTCTCAGAACAATTCAGCAACGTGATTTACCTGTAATGGACGATCCATCCAGAAGGGTACTGGGCGTTATTCGTCCTACTACCGAGGTTATTGGAGATTATTCAGAGAGCGGACATATCGGTATTCTCGGAACAGCAGGAACGGTTGAATCTTGTTCATACCCAGTTGAATTAGCCAAATTTTTTCCGGATAAGTTTGTCCACCAGCTGGCTTGTCCGGATTGGGTGCCACTGGTTGAATCAGGAGATTACCTCAACAATACCGTTGCTGATCCTGTAATACGCACGCAACTGGTGGAATTGCTGGCACAGAATGATGATATTGATACGATACTGCTGGCCTGTACACATTATCCATTGCTGTATCCACGGATCAGGGCCATGTTGCCACCTGATATTGATGTGGTTACGCAGGGAGAAATAGTAGCCGAGAGTCTGGTAGCATACCTAAAGAGGCATCCGGAAATGCAGCAGAGGCTTAGCAAAGCTGGTGAAGTTAGTTTCTTCACTACAGGCAGTACAGACCAGTTTGAACAAGGTGCAACATTATTTTGGGGTGCTAAGGTGAAGGCAAATCATGTTGAATTGCCGTAACGTGACATCACTTTCATGCAATTCCCCATCCTTTTTTGCTTCAAATAAAAAAAAGTACTAACTTTGCCATCCTTTCACAAGGCTACAGGTGTGGTGACCCGTAGCAATTTTGAACAGAATGGACCGCTTCTCCCGGTCATTTATTCAACCCCAAAGGAAAAAAAAGAATCATGAAACGTACATTTCAACCGCATCGCAGACGCAGAAAATCAGTACATGGTTTCCGTAAGCGCATGGAATCAGCCAACGGACGTGCCGTTTTGGCAAGCAGAAGGAAAAAAGGCCGTAAAAAGCTTACAGTTTCCGACGAAAGCAGATTGAAATAATCCAGGTGATTATTCACATAATTATAGCTTCGGGTTTTATTCCGGAGCTATTTTTGTTTATATGAAGCAGACCTTATCCAAGGCAGACCGTTTAAAGTCGTATACCCGAATCAGGCAATTGTTTGAGAAAGGCAGTAAGTTGCGGATTCAGCCATTGCTTATTTATTATCACTTCAGCAGGTTATCAGATTTTACTGACGGATCCTGCCTTCAGATGGGTGTTTCTGTAGGTTCAAGACATTTTAAAAGGGCTGTGGACAGGAATCTGCTGAAGAGACGTATCAGGGAAGCATACAGATTGCAAAAGCATGTTTTAACACATCAGCTTCAGGAGTCGGGCGTACACATGGATATATTTTTTGTCTACCTAAATACTGAGATAGCAGCCTATCCAGTTTTATATACAGCCATTGAGGCGGGTTTGAAACAATTGGAGAACAGGATCAGGCAATACGGTGAATCGCTGTGATGAGCATATTTCTAAACTTTAAAGCATAAGTATGAAAGATGAATATTTTATGCGCATGGCTCTGAAAGAGGCTGAGAGAGCGTATGACGAAGGAGAGGTGCCAGTAGGAGCAATTGTTGTGATCGATGGTAAAATAGTTTCCAGAGGCTATAATATGGTTGAGAAGTTAAATGATCCAACAGCGCATGCTGAGATCATTGCACTTACGTCAGCATTCAATGCCCTGGGTTCCAAATACCTTCCTGATGCTACGCTCTATGTGACTGTTGAGCCCTGTCTGATGTGTGCCGGGGCTTTACACTGGAGTAAGACAGGACGTGTTGTGTGGGGGGCAAGTGATGTAAAGAACGGACATCATGTTTATACAGAAGACCGGAACCCGTTCCATCCAAAGACACAATTATTAACAGGTTTATTGGCAGATGAGGCTGCGGAATTGATGAAGTCTTTCTTCCGGTCAAAACGTCATTGATCCAAAATGCACGATTGTTCCCTTCGTGCCTTTTCCCTTTCCACTCTTTGCATGTTTGTCTTTTCCTATCTTTGTAGTCTAAAATAAAACTTATGTCATTTACATTACCCGCTTTACCATTCGCACATGATGCGCTGGAACCGCATATAGACACGCTAACCATGCAGATACATCATGGTAAGCACCACCAGGCATATGTAGATAATTTGAATAAGGCAGTTGCAGGAACTCCGCATGAAGGCAAATCGCTTGAAGAGCTGGTAGCCTCAGCTGGTTCAATTTCGCCAGCAGTAAGAAACAATGGTGGTGGTCACTGGAATCATACATTTTTCTGGGAAAGTCTCGCACCGGGTGCAGGAGGAAAGCCAGAGGGAGCTTTAGGTGAGGCAATTGATGCTGCTTTCGGTTCTTTTGATGCCTTTAAGGAAAAGTTAAGTGCTGCAGGGATGACTCGTTTTGGAAGTGGCTGGGCCTGGTTGTTGTTGAAAGATGGCAAACTTGAAATCTCATCTACCCCCAATCAGGATAATCCTTTAATGGATGTTGCTGAGGTAAAGGGTACTCCGCTTTTGGGTGTTGACGTTTGGGAGCATGCGTACTACCTGAAATATCAAAACAGACGTGCAGATTATTTATCGGCTTTTTGGTCTGTAGTAAACTGGAGCAAGGTTACTGAGCGTTTTCAGGCAGGGTCATAACCACTGCCTCCCCAGGGGTGGCAACTGGATAAACGTTTGAGGGTCTTCCAGAGTCCCTTAAACATGCCGTACTTATTGAGTGCGTCCAGCGCATACTGGGAACAGGTTGGTGTATACCTGCATTTTGGACCCAGCCAGGGCGAAATCGCAAGTTTATAAAACCTTATCAGCAGCACAAAAGGAAGAACAGATATCTTTTTCCACGTTATTTTAGGTGTTTCCATCAGTTGTAAAACTAGGAAAATACGTTTAAAAACACAGAATTCAGAGGGGTAAACACATGAAAACATGTTGTTTATCCCTTTTTGCTTTCCAGAGATGTTTTGAATTTTATCAAAACATCCTAAAATGACCAACATACTGCGTATCAGAGAGAAAATCGGCTTTGATGAATCAATCAAAGACATAAACCTTTTAAGCGAAGGTGAAGTACAGGAAATAATTGACCGCTGGGTAGCCCTGCTCGCTCATAATGGAATCATGTTATCTTTTCATGAAACGGACCCGGATCCTCGGAAAAGATATGTATTCATTTACCATGTATTTATGGATATTTTACTTCCTCCACATGGATCGGATATGGTTTTTTGTTTTATGTATGACGGGTTATCTGATGCCTGGCTCATGAAAGAGCCCGAAAGTATAGCCAAGGCAATTTTGGAAAACCTGATCAATAAAAAAACTCCTGTTCCACGCGGATTGAACCGCAGGGTCAGGATGAATAGACTCAATAACCTTACAGAGCCGGAGTTTCACTACCTGGTCAATCAATATAAGCAACGGTATACTACGATACACGGTATTTCTATTGAATTTGGAGAGCGGTGGTTTGAGATGGGCAGACTTATCCTGACGGGTAAGCATAAAACAAGGTATTGTCAGCCTCTTGGGTGCAGAAATATTTGTGGGGAGTGGCAAATTGAGATGAGCAGAATAGAAGGTAACTGGAAAGTTATCAGCATTGATATAGAGGGAATTGAACTTTAAGTGATTATTTAACCCTTTATCCATATCCAGTTTGTGCCTTCCTCCCTTTTTTTTGTAACTTAGCTAATCCAAAAATATAAGCATTGTCGGAACAAGGATCGTTTTTTAAAAGGCTCAGGAGTATTGGTGGCGATGAATCAGAGATGAGTTTCATAGATCATCTGGAAGTTTTACGTTGGCACATAGTCAGATCTGTGCTTGCAATCATTACCAGTGCCATTCTCTTTTTTGTTTACATAGATGAGATTTTTGATAAAGTTATCATGGGTCCAACCCGCAATGACTTTATATCCTATCAATTGTTTTGCAAGCTGAGTCATGCTTTGGGGATGGGGGATTCACTTTGTATGCCACCCATGAAGTTAAACTTACAGGTAACATCCATCAGTGGTACCTTTATGTCTAGCATCACGATAGCTGTAGCAGGTGGGCTTCTTGTGGCTTTGCCCTATGTGTTCTGGGAGGTTTGGAAGTTCATCAGACCTGCACTCAAGCCTACAGAGTTGAAATATACCCAAGGGATTATTTTCTGGGTGAGTATGTTCTTTTTTATTGGTGTAGGCTTTGGCTATTTTTTGCTCGCTCCCTTTACATTCAATTTTCTTTCCAATTATACCATTGGCGGAATGGGTGTAATTGATTACAGGCCCACGCTTACAGATTATCTTGATACCCTGATTGACATTGCACTTGGAGCAGGAATTGCATTTGAACTCCCAATGGCCACCTGGCTTTTAGCTAAGCTTGGTATCATCACCCCCAATTTTCTCAGAACTTACCGCAAGTATGCGTATGTTGTATTGCTTGTATTGGCAGCCATTATAACGCCTTCACCGGATTGGGGATCTCAGTTGATTGTGGTTATTCCACTTGCTTTGCTTTACGAAATCAGTATAGTCATTGCAGCTCGTGTGAAGAAAAAGCAGGATGAAGAATGGGAATAGTATCAGGTATTGTGACGTTAAAAAAATAAAACCATGAGAATAGCTGTAGGTTCAGACCATGCAGGCTTCAGGTATAAGGATTTGCTTAGAGAACATTTGTTGAGAAGCGGCTTTGAAGTTGAGGATTGCGGAACATTTTCCGAGGCTTCCTGTGATTATCCTGATTATGCACATGCGGTAGCAGATTCCGTGGAACATGGTGCCGCACAGTTTGGAATTCTGGTATGTGGATCGGCTAATGGTGTTTGTATAACAGCGAACAAACACGCAGGCGTAAGGGCGGCTTTATGCTGGGAGAAGGAGATTGCAGTGCTTGCCCGTTCACATAACAATGCCAATGTAATTTGTTTGCCTGCCAGATTTGTTTCAGTTGAGGCTGCCATGGAGATGACAGATGTTTTTGTGTCAACTCCATTTGAAGGTGGGAGACATCAGGCCAGAGTGGAAAAAATTTAATGCGTTAGAATGAATAAAACAATCACCATGAATAGGTTTCTGTCATCCTTGTTTTTAGTATTAATCTTCATCAGTGCGTCAGCACAAAAGAAGAAACAGGTAAAATTGCCTGATCCTTCTAAATATGCTGCCACAATTACATCAGAAGATTTGAGCAGGCATCTCTATATTGTTGCCGGTAAAGAGATGGAAGGCAGGGAAACCGCATCAGAGGGGCAAAGGAAGGCTGCAGCTTATATAGAGCAGCATTTCAGGTCTATTGGACTTAAGCCAGGCAATGGAACTAGTTATCAGCAGTCATTTCCCGTTTTCAAGGATGTCTCTGAAACCTCTGAGTTGGTAGTTAATGGAAAATCTTTTGATGCGAGTAAAGATTATTTGCCATTCAGTTTTTACAATTCAACAGCTACCACTTATTTTTCAGAAGTAGTATTTGCTGGCCATGGCATTGTGGAGGGAAGTGTGGATGATTATGCGGGACTTAATGTAATGGGGAAAGCAGTTTTGCTGCTGGATGGTGCACCTGCCGGCTTTAAACCTGCAGCCCAGGGTTGGAGGAATGCGTCAAGCGTTTATGGTAAAATAGCTGCTGCAAGGTCAAAAGGTGCTGCTGCTGTGATCATTGCTGCCAAGGGATTCCCCCGGAGGCCAGGTGGAAGTGGAGGGCAGCAGTATACTGATTTATTTAAAACTGAGCATTACCCCAACACATTTACGGTTTCCGACAGTGTTGCGAAGGCTATTGCTGGTGGTGATTCTTGCTGGAATGCCTGGGTAAATACAGGAAAAACAGGTAAAGTGACCGGTACTGTTATCAAGGCGAATGTAAAACTTGCCTATTCCAAAAAAACTGAAGAATTGTCGAGCAGCAATGTGCTGGCATATATTGAGGGTTCTGATAAAAGTAATGAGTGGCTGGTGATTTCTGCACACTATGATCATCTGGGTAAGCGTGGCGATGTGATTTATTATGGTGCTGATGATGATGGTTCCGGAACAGTGGGTGTATTGGAAATTGCAGAGGCATTTGTAAAGGCAAAAGCTGAGGGCAAAGGTCCGAGAAGGAATATTCTTTTTCTTGCAGTGAGTGGTGAGGAGAAAGGTCTGTGGGGATCTGAGTATTTTTCAGAACATCCAACGATTCCGATGGATAAAACCACTGCAGATCTCAACATTGATATGATTGGGCGAACAGACACAGAGAGACTCATGGCCGATACACTGAACTATGTATATGTGGTTGGCGATGATAAGCTGAGTTCTGAATTGAAGCCTATCAGTGAGGGCGTAAACACGAAGTATACCAAGCTTGTGCTTGATTACAAATTCAATGACCCCAAAGACCCAAACAGGATATATTATCGTAGCGACCACTTTAATTTTGCCGCAAAAGGAGTGCCCATCATTTTTTATTATGATGGTATGCTGAAGGCTGATTACCATAAGCCTTCTGATACCCCAGATAAAATCAACTATCCACTTCTTGCTAAAAGGGCTCAACTTGTTTTTCATACAGCCTGGGAGATGGCCAACAGGGAAAATTTGTTGAAACGCGATATACCTTTGAATTAGCAGATGCGCAATATTGAATTGGCAAAAGAAACTTGTTATTGTGCCCGTTGTTTATTTGATTTAAAGAGAAAAACCACGGGTAATGCCTTTTAATTCTAATGCTCGGTTGCATGCTGGGGCATGTGACTGAGGCGGCGAAGCATTGAATAAGAAAATATGGCTAAACCTGAAAAGTGCTGGTTTGCATTGTATACTAAACCCCGCTGGGAGAAAAAGGTGCACAAAGCCCTTACGCAGCTTGGATTTGAGTCTTATTGTCCCCTTAATAAAGTAAGGAGAAAGTGGAGCGATAGGATAAAGGTAGTAGAGGAGCCTCTTTTCAAGAGTTATGTATTTGTTCATATTGAAGATACAATGAGGCCTGAGGTCAGGTATGTGGATGGGGTATTGAATTTTGTTTACTGGAATAAAAAGCCTGCAGTAGTCAAGGATGATGAAATTGTTGCCATCAAGCGGTTTTTATCTGAATATGATGATGTTGAAGTGAAAAGCATCGATGTGCAGCCTGCAGATGAAGTTGTAATCAGTGCTGGGGTGATGATGGGAGCCAAGGGGAGGGTTTTGCGTGTTATGGGAAATAATATTGTAGAGGTCCGGATAGAAAGTCTGGGTTTCATACTTACCGCCAAATTTGATAAAAAGGCAATTGCAAAAGTTTAAATGCGCCTATTGAGACAATTTTTATTTTTTCTTGTTGTGATTTACTCACTGGCTTCCTGTACTACCTACAAACAACTGCAGGTTTTACAGGGCGAGATTGATACGGCCAGGTTTAGCACTGTTAAAGTTCCAGAGCAGCGGGTGCAAAAGGGAGATCAGTTGAGCATTGTCGTTTACAGTGATAACGCAGCAGCCAGTTCCATTTTCAATGTCACTACTGGAGCTAACTTGAATCTGCAACAGGGCCTGCCATCAAGCTCAACAACTACTTTATCGGGGAATCTGTATGAGGTGGATAATGAGGGTATGATTTATTTTCCTCAGTTAGGTAAACTGAAAATTGAAGGTCTTACAAAAGAAGGTATTGGTGCAGTGCTTAACAGCAGACTGAAGGACAAATACCTTACAAATCCATATTATGTCATACAGTTCCTGAATATGAAAGTAACGGTATTCGGTGATGTTGTCAGGCCCGGAGTGTATCAATTGAGCAGACCCAATACCAACATCTTTGAGGTCCTGACTATGGCTGGTGATTTGACCTATTATGCAAGGCGGGAAAATATACTAATCATAAGAGAGCAGGAGGGCAAACGTGTTTTTGCAAGAATGGATATTACGAAACCGGATGTATTTAATTCCCCTTATTACTATCTGCAGCAGAATGACATGGTTTTTGTAGACATGAGGAAGGGTAAAGTTAACGGTAGTGATCAGGCCTGGTTGCGAAATGCAAGTCTTATTTTGAGTTTAATTACCGCAACTGCATTCCTGATCAACATTTTTCGATGATCTTATTTCGTGCTGATGTCCAATAATGATCTATAT
Organism: Chitinophaga pinensis; assembly: GCA_945862385.1. GTDB lineage: Bacteria > Bacteroidota > Bacteroidia > Chitinophagales > Chitinophagaceae > Pollutibacter. The sequence continues at coordinate 56,549 of CAMAXV010000002.1, read as the reverse complement.
ACTTATTCGCACTTAACGGGCAGGTTGGGAAACCAGCGCAGCAATTATACAGTACAGGAGTTCATTTTAAAATATTTTTATCTTATTCCCTGGTTACTGGTAAGTGTTGGTATTACAATTAGTATAGCTTATACCCGCTTACGTTATATTAATCCGGTTTATTCTGCTTCCGGCAGGGTATTGATTAAAACAGATAAATCTGGAAGTAATGTTTTTGGAGAAAAGTTGGGGGAGGTTGTAACAGCATCTGTAAATACCCGTTTGATGGATGACCAGGTGGAGCTTATCAAGTCTACTGCGCTGGCACGTCTTGTTGTCAGAAGTGCTGATTTACAGCAAACTTATTATTATAAAGGGAAGCTCAGGAACAGACTTATCCATAATCCCCAAAGTCCAGTAAGGCTTCACATTCTGGCTATTCATGATTCCTCAGCAGGGTTTTCTTTAGATGTTACAATTCTCGATGAGAAACAATTTAATATCACAGGTTTGAATGTGCCAGTCCCTTTTGGTGTAAACTTTAAGCATAGATTGGGAGTTTTTCGGCTGGAAAAGCGTGTGCCTAACTTTGGGAGTAACAAAGAGTTTTTGATAAACTGGACACCGGAGCTGGACTTAGCAAGGGCATTGGCTGGAGGCATTCAGGTTGGGGTGGTGACGAAGGGAGGTAATGTGTTGAATTTTGTTTATTATGCTGAGCATCCTAAAGTTGCGGAGGATGTGGTAGATGGATTCCTGAATGCATACCAGGAGTACAGTTTAAAAGATAAGCGTGAAGGTGCGATAAGTGCACTTGATTTTATCGAAGCGCAGTTAAATGATTCTAAAAAGGATCTTGGTATCTTGGAGCTGCAGTTGCAGCAGTTCAGGGAAGCTAACAAGGCAGTTGTGCTTTCTGAGCAGGCATCCGGTTATTTTGAAAGTTTACAGACCTCAGGTGAGAAAATTGCTGAGCAGACCATTAGAATAAAAATGGTTGATTTCATGGTAGGCTATGTAACTGATGTAAAAAATGCGGGAAAAATAATCCCATTGTTTGCAGAAATAACATCAGGAAATACAGGCAACTTAATTGCTGATTACAATAAACTTCTTTTGCAAAAAGAAATTTCATTGCAAACAATTCCTGCTGAGAGTCCTATTATAAGAGATTATAATTTGTCTTTAGATAAACTAAGAAGCGAGATCATCCTATCGCTAATGCATATAAAGGATAGTTATGCTGCTGTTCAGGAAAGTCTTAAACTAAATGAATTGCAATCAAAGTCTGAGCTTCGGGATATGCCCCGAAAGGAAAGACAGTTACTTGACATTACCAGACAACAAAAAGTAATGGAGGAGTTGTATGCCACTTTATTGCAAAAAAAATTACAGACTTCTATCAGTACAGCATCAACATTGTCTAACATACAGTTACTTGAGTCAGCATATTCTTCAGGACAGCAGGTTACGCCACAGCCCCGTTCATTTTATACGACGGCAGTTTTGATTGGCATTTTAATACCTGTAGTACTGGCATTCCTGTTTGAATTCCTGAATGACAAGGTGCGTTCAAAGCAGGATATAGAGTCGGTTACTGCAGTGCCTATACTGGGAGAAATAGGGCATGTTGCGGGGGATGAAACACTTGTGATTAGTGCACGTGACAGAAAGTTCATTTCAGAGCAATTTAGAATTGTACGAACCAGTCTTCAGTATATCCTGAGTGAAGGGAAAAAATCAAATGTCATTTTGGTCACTTCCTCCATGAGTGGTGAGGGTAAATCCTTCATAGCAACAAATATGGCTGCCGTTGTGGCTGTATCTGGGAAAAAGACTGTCTTGCTTGAGTTTGACATACGAAAACCGCGTTTGATGAAGGGATTGGGTATGTCATTGTCTGACAAAAAAGGGTTAACACATTTTTTAATTGGCAAAGCTGATCTGAATGATATCATTCAAAAGGTAGAAGGAGTGGATAACCTGTATATTATTCCATGTGGACTGGTACCTCCTAATCCTGCTGAATTGATACTGAGTAAAAAATTGAAACAATTGTTTACCCAGCTGGAGCAGGATTTTAACATGGTCATTGTTGACTCACCTCCAGTTGGACTGGTGAGTGATGGATACGTATTGGGGAATTACGCAGACGCAACCTTATTTGTTGTAAGACATAATTATACATTCAAGAAGCAGCTTACGCTTTTACAATCAATTTATGCAGACAGAAAACTTCCGCATTTATCTTTGGTGATAAATGATGTTAAGACACCTCTAGGATATAATAACTATGCAGGATACCTGAATTATGGTTATGGCGGATATGGTTACAGGAACCATCTTGATCACTATTTTGAAAGAGATACCCCGGGAAAATTTAAACGTCTAAAGAGATTTTTTGGATAAAAATCAAAATCTGAACACCAAGAATCTGGTAAATATCGAAGAGCAGGAAATATGGGATTTGATCATAAAGCCCAGGACTGATTTATTCGAGATCAATCTCAGAGAAGTCTGGCGTTACAGGGATCTCATGTGGATGTTTATTAGACGTGACTTTGCAGCTCAATATAAGCAGACAGTTCTCGGACCTCTCTGGCATTTCATTCAGCCTTTATTTACTACACTTATTTTTGTTGTGGTATTTTCCAGGATAGCTGAAATATCTACAGATGGGTTACCTCCTTTGATTTTTTATCTGAGTGGGATAACAATCTGGAATTATTTTTCCTCCTGTTTAATTGCAACGTCGAATACGTTTGTGGCGAATGCTTATATCTTTGGAAAGGTCTATTTTCCGAGGTTGGTCATGCCTCTTTCTGTAGTCTTAAGTAATATGGTCAAATTTGGAATTCAACTTTTGCTATTGGTTGCAGCAATGATCTGGTATGCAATCAATGGTATCGAAATCCATTCAGGCTATTTTTTATTTTTTATTCCTGTAATAATATTGATGATGGCTGGCATGGGATTAGGCTTGGGTATTATCATTTCATCTTTAACCACAAAATACCGTGATTTCACAGTTTTGGTGACTTTTGGTGTGCAGCTTTTGATGTATGCTACCCCTGTTGTTTTTCCAATGTCTGCTGTAAAAAGTCCAGATTTGAAATTCTGGCTATCAATCAATCCGCTTACCCCCTTAGTAGAGGCCTTTCGGTACGCACTACTTGGTGCGGGAAGTTTTGATGCGATGCACTTGATATACAGCGGAATTTTTATTTTACTGCTTTTGGTTTTTGGTCTGTTTTTGTTTGGCAAAGTTGAGAAGACATTTATGGATACTGTGTAGTTTGATTAATTCATTGAAGTGAAAGTTATAAAAGCAGAAAATATTTCAAAATTATACCGCCTTGGTCAGGTTGGCACCGGGAGTATGTTCCATGATGTAAACAGGTGGTGGCATACGATGAGGGGTAAAGAAGATCCTTATTTACGGGTAGGTGAAATTAATGATAGAACACGGAAAGGAAGTAGTCATTATGTGTGGGCATTAAAAGATATTGACTTTGAAGTTAAGCAAGGTGAAGTTTTGGGTATTATAGGTCGCAATGGCGCAGGTAAAAGCACATTGTTGAAAATACTCAGTCGAACTACTTCTCCAACAACAGGTACTATAAAAGTAAAGGGGCGCATAGCAAGTTTGCTTGAAGTAGGAACGGGATTTCATCCGGAACTGAGTGGCCGTGATAATATTTTCATGAATGGCACAATCCTGGGTATGACCAGAGCAGAAATTAAATCCCGCTTTGATGAGATTGTTGAATTTGCCGGTGTTGAAAGATATCTTGATACACCTGTCAAACGCTATTCATCGGGCATGTATTTAAGGCTGGCCTTTGCGGTAGCTGCTCATCTGGAATCTGAAATATTAATTGTTGATGAAGTTTTAGCGGTTGGTGATTATGAATTTCAGAAAAAGTGCCTTGGTAAGATGAAGGATGTCAGTGAGAGTCAGGGCAGGACTGTATTATTTGTGAGTCATAATATGCAGTCTGTTGCAAGCCTTTCGTCCAGGTTATTGATTATGAATAATGGTTTAGTCCGGCAGTTTAGTGATCCTGTTGAGGGGATTGCGTGTTATCATCAGGAAAACACAGGGTTTGATAAAAATAGCTATTCAGGTTCAAGTATAGGGGGATTAGGAGATAATGATTATTTGGTTTTAAACGAGTATTATTTATGTGATGAGAGTGGCAATAGGAAGACAGCTTTTTCAAATAATGAGACCATTGTTGTAAACCTCAACTTTAATATAAAAAATAGTGATCCGCTGCTTACTGTAGGTGTTGGACTTTATACCGCAGATGGAGTTAATTTGTTTTGGTCAATACATCTGGAGGAAGATAGTCCTGTCAGTTTGCATCAGGGTTCACATAGTATTAAAATACTTGTAAGGGATCTATGCTTAAATGAGGGCAACTATAAAATTGAGCTCATTGTTGCACTTCATAACAAGCAATGGATTTACAGACCTGAATTCAATGCTCCTTATCTGATTTTTTCAATATTCAGACCATCCGGATTAAGAGATATCTGGAGTTCCAAAAGGCAGGGTAGTCTGGTTCCGAATGTTAAATATATAAAATAGTTCAACTGTGGGGGCAATCGAATTTTCTGCACCGAAGAAATTGATTTACAGCATTCAGGAAAAATTTCAATATTGTAATTTTATTGAAACGGGTACTTATATGGGTGAAACTTCCATATGGGCATCAGCTTATTTTAAAAATGTTTTTACTATTGAAGTTAATCCTGAATTGAGTAGCGAGGCAGCTATGCGTGCAGGTGGTAAAACCAATATCAGGTTTATCAACGGGGATAGCACAGTAGAGCTAGGGAAGATTTCAGAAAAGCTCACAGGCTCATGTATTTATTGGCTGGATGGACATTGGTGTGGTGGTGTCAGCAAGATAACTGCTGAGTGTCCGCTGATGTGGGAATTGCATGCTATCAAAGAAAAAGATGACGATATTGTACTCATTGATGATGCCCGTTTTTTTATGGGAATAGTACCTGAGCCTCATCACCCTGAAGAATGGCCCAGAATAGATGCGGTAATCCATAGTCTCAAAATCAAATATCCAAAACATGAGGTTGTCATAGAATATGATGTTATCATGTGTTTGCCTAAAGAAATATTTTTTTCAGTGCAATATGACTTTAGGAAGGGGATTCTGCAGCCAGTTAAAATTCAGGGGGATGCAGAAGTGATTTATGTGAATGCGGTTCGTAGAGTAACGAATAAGGTATTTTCAGTGTTTAAATTTTTGACGTATACAATACTGAAACTGATCAAAAAGTATTCTGACAAACCTCCTGTTGCACCTCCAGATCATCCAGCCGTTCTTGATTCAATTTCTGTCAATACAGTCATCGATATTGGTGCAAGTGTAGGAGATTTTATTGATCAGATGCTTAAACGCAATAATAAATTAACGGTAATCGCTTTTGAACCTTTACCTGAAGTTTATCAGGCGCTAAAAAATCGTTACAAAAATTATCAGAATTTCACAGCGTATAATTATGCATTGGGGGATATAGAGGGTGAAGTAGCGTTTTATGCCAATGAATATTCTTATTCATCAAGTGTGTTGCCCATGTCTGATGCTCATATTAATGAGTTTCCCTATACCGGGAATGCAAACTTGATCAATTTGACTATGAGCAGGTTGGACACATTGATTGATGCTTCGGGTTTGGACAAACCCATATTGGTTAAAGTCGATGTTCAGGGATTTGAGAAACAGGTGATTGCCGGTGGACAAGTCTTGTTTTCAATTGCGGATTATGTCATTATTGAAGTTTCATTTGTGGAGCTTTATCATAATCAGCCATTGTTTGATGAGATTAATTCGCAGATGAATCAATTAGGTTTTAAATACAATGGTAATATAGAACAGCTTGTTTCCAAAAAAACAGGAAGCGTCCTTCAGGCTGATGCTGTGTATGTCAGAACTAAACAATAGTCATATAGTGATTAAGGGTAATGTATTGATTTCAGTCATAACCATAAACCTCAACAACCTAAATGGTCTTAAAAATACGGTTGATTCTGTATTGTCACAATCCTTTCAATCATTTGAATTTATAGTTATTGATGGTGATTCAATTGATGGCAGTATTGATTATTTACATTCGTTGGGAAGCAGCCTTAATCGCCTGATTTCTGAAAAGGATAATGGTATTTATGATGCCATGAATAAAGGAATTCAAATTGCTAATGGACAATATCTCCTTTTTTTAAACAGTGGAGATTTTTTTTACAGTGGAGACAGTTTGAAGAATATTGCAGAAATCAGTGGGCAGGCCGAAATTATTTATGGCAATATGGCTGTGGCTGATAACCACAATACCCGAATTCAGTATTATCCCAATAGACTCAATGCGCGTTATTTCATGTTTGATACGCTGCCTCATCCTTCCACATTAATCAGGCGCGACCTGTTCATGAAATATGGGAAATACAATACTTCCTATTCAATTGTATCAGATTGGGCATTTTTTCTGGATACTATCATTGGCGGTAATGTAACATATCGGTATGTAAATACTACAGTTTCTACTTTCAACCTTCAGGGAATCTCTTCTCAGTCAGGAAGTCACAGCATCATCAGAAAGGAAATGGATAGTTACCTTTCTGAGCACTACAGGTTGTATTATTTTTATTATAAAGTATTGTGGAGCATCAGGTATTATCCCAAAAGGATCATGCAGAAAATAGGATTAATTCCGGAGTATAACTAAAGTGGCAGAACAACCGCCTGTTGACGTCTATCATTTTCTGAATGGCCATTATGGAGGTGTATATCATGTTGTCAGGAATCTGGTTTTGTATTCTGATAACTTACATATTCGCAATCATATTGTCTATGTAATTGAAAAGGAGAGATTTCCTGATTGGACAATTAAAGCCATTGGGGGAGATTGCACTGAGTTGGGTTTTACCTATTCCCGTTATGAAAATCTAAATAATGTATTCAGTAGGCTTGCAAGGAAAATGCCTGAATCTGCAGTTCTAGTAGCACATGATTGGTTTGAGCTGGGAATGGTTTCTCATTTGGGGTTAACCAATCCCCTTATATATATGTTACATGGAAATTATGATTACTATTTTAACTTATTTCATTGTCATAAAAACGATATAGACAGCACACTTTGTATAAGTAAGCCATCCTATCAAAAACTTATAGAAAGTTATTCCGGAATTGCCAATTGTTATTACTTCAGATTTCCTGTTAAAGACTTTACATACTGTCAAAAATCATTTGATAAACTAGAGATACTTGTAATTGCAGAGCATTTGAATGACCCCAATAAAGGGGTAGATTTAATCAGGGATATAGATCGTTTGCTCCAATCACTTGCTGTACCTGTAAAGTGGCACCTTGTTGGTCATGGTTTTTCCAATAATGAATTATTGAAATGGTGGAATAGTTCGGTAAACATTCCTGAATACCATGGTTATTTAACCCAGGAAAAACTGGCAGAAGTCCTTACAGAAGCGAATGTTTTTTTGCTCCCATCTCAGCATGAAGGGGTTCCTGTTTCGCTTATTGAAGGCATGAAATCAGGATTGATACCTGTTGTTGCGAATTGGTCAGACAATGTCAGTGACCTTGTAATAGACGAAAGAACAGGTTATGTATTGAATGATTCGTCAGCTTTGACATATGCAAATGCACTCTCTGCAATTTATGCCTCGAAATTAAAATCGCAACAGCTGTCTTCAAATGCATCAAGTCTTGCAGCAACGCTGTTTGATCCATACAAACAAGTTGGTGAATTTGAAAATTATGCATTGAAAATTGCAGGAAGACGAGAACGTATAAAGAGAAAGATTTATGGAAGCCGACTCGATCACATCAGGATACCTAATGCAGTAACCATCATGCTTCGCAGAATTAAATCGATATGTCGGTTCCCTTTTTTTCCATCATAGTTACATCCTACAACCGGGAACAATATATTCAAGATGCCCTTGAAAGTATATTGTTGCAAGGTTATCAGGATTATGAACTGATTTTGTTAGATGATTGTTCGTCTGATAGCACTTTTGAAATAGCTGCTTCTTATCAATCTAAATTTAACAATGTACAGATTCATAAAAATGCAGAAAACCTTGGTCAATTTCCGAATCGAAATAAAGCCGCCAGTTTGGCAACAGGCAATTATATTTTATTTGTAGATTCTGATGATACAATAAAAGACGGCACGCTGGAATACCTTTCCAGAATAGTCAGCGCACATAATAACATAGACTTTTTTGTCATCAATAAAATGTCTTCTCCCAACGTGTGTAAACAATTGAGTCCGAATGAGGCATACAGGTTTCATTTATTTGAAAAGTCGATTTTGCACATTGGTCCGGGTGGTACATTGATTTCGCGAAAACTTTTTGAGCGAATAGGCGGGTTTCCTGTTTGCTATGGTGTTGCAGGAGACATGTACTACAACCTTCTTGCTGCTGCCCATTCAGATGTACTTTTGTTGGATTTTGATTTTTTGAATTACAGAATACATGCAGGCCAGGAAATCAATAAAGGATATGAATACCTGATTTATGGATACCTGTATTTCAAAGATGTTCTTTCCAGGAGAGATGTTCCTCTATTGGAAAGCGAGAAGATCATGTTAATCGATAAATCAAAAAGAAGATTTCTTCTTAATACCATATCATATGCTTTTAAAACTAGGTCATTTGCTGTTATGAAGAAGGCTCTTATGGAAGTTGACTTTCGTTTTTCCGATTTTCTAAAAGCATTGATTGCCTGATGAAGGTTGGATTCTTACTTTCTTCTTTTCTTCCCAGGCATACTGGTGGAACTGAAATCTATGTTTATCGACTGATCTGTGAGTTACAAAAAAACAACATATCCTGTTTTGTTTTAAACAGTTCCGCTGAAGAATTTGCTACAACTTATATCTATAAGGGCATCAGAATCATCCCTGTTCCTACTTCCGTTAGTGGTAAAGAAGCAAGATTTAAACTGCTTGAACAAATCATCAGTGATGAGCAACCTGATTTGTTTCATGTTCATGAATTAACAGCGCCTGATGGCTTTACCGTGCTGGATCTTGAATTTTTCCGAAAGCTAAATATCCCTGTAGTAACTACCCTTCATGTATTGAGGTACTCATGTTTTATGCAAGATCTCAGATACTTGGGAAACATTGAGTGTGATGGTCTTCCTGATGCTTTAAAGTGTACTAAATGTTTTCTTACAAGGAAAAAGGTTGGTGTTTTCACTCAACCTGTAATTTTATTATCTGTGTTCCTTTATAATAATAATATGAGAGCAGCCTTCCTGTCAGGAAAGCTTTCTACTATGTGTAACAGTTATTCAATTGTTTTCGAACATATCCAGACTCTGCATAAAATAATTACGCTTAGCAATGCTTTAGTTGCTATCACAAAATGGTATCATGGCATTTTGCAGGGAATAGTTCCATTCAATAAGTTGCATCTTATACAGACGGGTTCTTTTTTTATGGATGTTAATTCAGTCAGGGAAAAAGGTGATGGATTGGTTTTGGGTTATTTAGGCAGGTTAACTCCAGATAAAGGCATAGACCTGCTGACTGATGCATTTATTTCAATCAAGGACAATGTTAATCAATTAAAGATATTTGCAGATATTTCAAATCTGGAAGACTCCTTTGTTTTAAGTCTGGTTAACAAAACACGATTCTTTCCTAACATCCACTGGTGTAATCCTTTTCAACCCGATGAAGCACAGCGTGAACTTGCACAACTTGATGTAGTTGTTGTGCCAACCAGGATTACAGAAATGTCTCCTTTAGTCATACATGAGGCAAAAGCTATGGGCAAATTTATACTCGCTTCCAATAACAGGGGAAACAAGGAGATATTAGAAGACTATGCGAATGCTTATATTTATGAGGAGAATACGATTCATTCTCTGAGCGTTGCGATGCAGCATGTTCATCAAAATTATTTCCCTTTATCTGATTTTACAAAGCGAGATGATCAGCATACTTTTGAGGAAACTGCCGGGCAATATCTTTCGCTTTATAAAAATCTCCTCATTTAGTATTTTGATCGTAAAACATCTGATTTTTCGGTAGACGTACAGGCTTGAATAGGAGAATTACAATTATAACTGGACAGCATCTTACCGCGAATCCCCGGGTATGGAAGGAAGCGAATGCACTGGCTTCTCGGGGTTATTTTGTTACTATTTATACAACTTGGTATAATCCGTTATTACTAACGGAGGATAAAAAACTGATAGACAATGCTGTCAATTATTTACCTTCATTTTCACTCATATATAGTTGGAATAACGGTATCCTTGTTTCATTTGCTCGGGCATTAAAAAAAGCTGCCAATTATATTTTTAAATGTTTTAATATTTCCTCCATTTATCAGGAGATTTACCTGCCTGGTATTCAGTTGAAGCGCATTTTAAATACTCCTGCAGATTTATTTATTTGCCATCAGGAAGCAGGTTTGTTGCTTGGCGTGCAATTGTTGAAAAAAGGAAAGAAAGTAGCCTTTGACTTTGAGGACTGGTATGCTGAAGATTATCCAAATTGTTTTAGGCCTGTTAAGTTGTTCAGGAAAAATGAAGCACATGCTTTGAAGTATGCTGAATACGTTACTTGTCCATCAGATTCAATGTCTAAAGCCTTACAACAGTATTACAAATTTGATCGTCAAGTGTCAGTTGTATATAATTCATTTCCGTCTGGCAATATTCAAGATAATCATATTCAGAAAATTCCGAATTCATTGGTTTGGTTTTCACAAACAGTTGGACCAAACAGGGGTATTGAGGACTTTATCAATGTTTTAAAACTGCTTGATATTCCTGTAGAAATTCATTTCATTGGGTTTAGCTCCATTTCATATAAGCAGTATTTATTGGAATGTCTGAATGATACACCTCATAATGTTAAAATTCATTCATCGATGAAGCACAGTGATATGATTAATTTTGTTAAGCAGTTTGAATATGGACTCGCTTTAGAGGATTCTTTTTCCTTGAGTCGGAATCTAACTGTTTCAAACAAGATATTGCTTTATCTTCAGCTTAATCTGCATGTTTTTGCAACTTCTACGAAAGGTCATTTAGAATTAAAGTCCAATTTTGGTGATTCTATTTCTTATATTGAAGCTGGAAAAACATCAGCAAATGCTGAATTAATCCGAAGTATGTTGATCAGGGGAGTGAATAAACCTGCAATTGAAATGGGGAAATATGATTGGAAATTACAGGAGCAGATGATAACGGGTCTGGTAGAAGATGCTTTAAACAAATAAGTAATCGCAAAGGTACTTCTCATAGCATCTCATTATCCGCCTTCAAACCTTACAGCTGTCCATAGGGTAAGGTTGTTTGCCAATCATTTGCCGCATTGTGGTTGGGAACCTATTGTGTTGACGGTAGATGAACAATATTATGAGGAGAAACCAGATCCTGAATTACTGGAACTCATTCCAGAAGGTCAGCACATTGAGAAAGTTACTGCACTACCTATTACAAGACCGAGGATGATTGGTGATGTTGGTTTGAGGGGTTTTTTTCAACTCGTACAAAGGGCTTCAAAGTTAATTAAGCAGGAAAAGATTGATTTTGTTTACATTTTCATTCCCTCTTTTTACCTGGCGCTTATTGGAAAAGTCCTTTTTATGCGATTTGGTGTCAGATATGGTATAGATTATATCGATCCATGGGTCCATTATTTCCCGGGATCCGAAAAGAAATTCAGTAGACACTGGTTTTCTACGTTAGTGGCGAAGATACTTGAACCATGGGCTGTGTCTGCTGCATCCCTGATTACCGGAGTATCAGCATCCTATTATAACCCTGTTTTGAAGAGAAATCCACATTTGATTTCATCTGCAAAAACATATGCTATGCCATATGGATGGGATAGGACAGAGCAGGCTGTTTTGACAAAGCTGAACAAACGTGGATATTTGTATGGCAACGATGCGAAGATCAGACTCGTTTATGCTGGTGCTTTTTTGCCTAAGTCCAAGGAGTTACTTGTTGCTTTTTTCAAAGTGATTGCCAGTAATCCGCTCTTATTTTCGGATGTCTGCATTCATTTTATAGGGACGGGAAAGAATCAAATTGAAGGTATTGAGTCATCCATAGCAAACTTGGCTCGTCAATATGGCTTAAGCAGTCAGGTGATTATGGAGTATCCTTTGCGCTTGTCTTATTTTGACGTTCTTGCTCATGTACGGGATGCAGCCGGAGTATTTATTCTGGGCAGTACTGAACGCCATTATACGCCCAGTAAGTTATTTAATGCTATTTTAATGAAAACCCCTGTTTTTGCGCTTTTGCACAGGGATTGCTCTGTGAATGAAATAATTCGTTCAGCATACTGGGGATCTGTATGTGAATTTGATGAGCAATTGTCTCAGGAAGCATTCTGCAGTGATATTGAAAAAAAGTTTATATCATGGAAGTTGAAAACAATCAACAAGGAATGGTCTTTTATTCAGGAAAAGGTTGAATCACTTTCTGTTGAACAGTTAATCAGTCCTCTTGGTGATATAATGCATGCAATCAATAAGTAATCATGAAACATTATTTTTGTCGCACAGAATCCTGATCATAACAACCCATCTGGTGCAGTATCATGCGCCACTATTTGAATTTCTTGCAGGCTATGGAGAGTATGACTTAAAAGTTTTTTATACAAGTGGTAAAGAAGATGGAGCGTCTTTTGATGTTGGATTTGGCAAGAAGCGGTCATGGAATATTGATTTATTGAAAGGGTATAAATATGAGTTTTTAAATAATTGTGCATTTGATAATAAACTCACTTCATTTTTTTCTATTGTCAATCCCGGCATAATAAAAAAAACAGCAGCTTATAACCCTACACTCATCATTATTTTTGGATGGAATTATTTTAGTCATTTGAGCATGATGCTGCATTATAAAGGAAGAATTCCTGTTGTTTTCAGGGGAGATTCCACAAGTATTGATGATTCAACAGCAAATCCCTTGAAGCTCTTACTGAGGTATACCATGCTTAAGTGTGTTTATAGGTATGTAGATTATGTGCTTAGTCCTGGTTCTGCTTCTGATGCCTATTTCATAAAGTCTGGAGTAACAGAGAAGCAGATTATCCGGTCTCCCCACGCAGTTGACAATTTTCGTTTTGCTGAATTTTCTACGAATGAATATGACAGCCTGAATTTATTGAAAGAAAGGTTGAATATAAACCCAAACAATCTTGTGTTTCTTTTTGCAGGTAAATTTATTGATAAGAAGAATCCTTTATTGCTTATTCAGGCATTTAACAAAGTTGCCTTGAAGCATGATGACGTAAGGCTGGTAATGGTTGGCGATGGAATACTCGAGTCAACAATAAAAACACAAATTAGTAATCTGACAGATTCAATTGCTAACCGAATTCATCTTTTTCCTTTTCAGGATCAGCATAATATAAAATTATTTTACAGGTTGGCCAGTGTGTTTGTGTTACCTTCTAAGGGACCAGGTGAAACATGGGGTCTTTCAGTTAATGAGGCCCTGGCTTCAGGGACGCCTGTTTTAGTAAGTAGTCGATGTGGTTGTGCTCATGATCTAGTTCAGGAGGGTATCAATGGTTACCTCTTTAAATCTGATGACTTAAATGATCTTGAAAGCAAAATGTTGTTATGTTGTAATGAAGCGCACCGCAAAATTCTTTCCGGAAATGCTGTACAATCAATTGAAAACTTTTCATTTCAATCTATCAAAGAGTCCCTTGATAACATAAAAAATTTAATTGAAGAATAAAGTCATTTTCATACTGATAGTTCTCTTGCTTGCAGCCTTTTCATCGGAGCCATTTTTATTTTTTTATGCTGGCGTATTATTACTTTATGTATTTCATGTTTGCTGGCGGATGAATGAAGCCAAGCACTTGCTTGTGAACCTGTTGCTTTATTGGTCTGTTGTTGCCATATTGATTCCTTATGCAGATATGGTCAATCGACCGCTACAGCAAATGTATATTTATGGGAAAAGTGATATAGTTCTCTCTTCATGGATAGGACTGACTGCATTGGCTGTTTATCTTATGGGTATACAAATTGCTGTTTTTCGGGTAAAATCAATTGATATTTCCATTTTAAACAGTTTGCTCAATAGGTATAATGGCCAAAAAATTATGCTTGTTTATATCATTGTTTCTTTGTTGTCTGTTGCACTCAATAATGCCATCATATTCATTCCAGGCGGACAGTTATTACTATCTGTCACTTACATGAAATGGGTATTACTTACCTTCTTAATAGCACATACATTGGTTGATGATTCCAACAGGTTAATTGTTTTGATACTTATTGTGTTAGAGATTCTACTCAGTTTCAGCGGTTTCTGGGCCGCTTTTAAAGATTATATACTTGTGATGATAGGAGCTTATTTCCTTTTTCTTCCCAAATTTTCATTCAAGTCTGTTTTACTCGTAACAAGCATCATTATAGTTACTTTGTTTATGTCTGTAGTATGGACATATAGTAAGGGTGAGTATAGAAAATATTTAACCGGAGGAGAGCGAACTCAGATAATTGTTCAGGAAGATCAGTTTAGTAACTTATTTAAGTTTATTGAAATAGTGCGGGAGGATTTTTCACCTGAAAATTTCAGTTCAAGTTTTTCTACCGGACTGGAAAGCTTGATACACAGGATCTCATACGTTGAGTTCCTTGCGCTTACAATGAAACAGGTTCCTGCTTATATCCCGCATGAAGAAGGTGGGTTGTTGAAAAATGCATTTGAGCATGTACTAAAGCCACGCTTCTTATTTCCAGATAAGAAGCCAATCTACGACTCAGAACTTACTTCAAAATATACGGGTATTCAATTTGCCGGTGCTGAGCAGGGGACGTCCTTTTCGCTTGGAACTGTTGCAGAGTCCTATGTGGATTTCGGAAGGATTTATATGTTTATTCCGATATTCTTTTTTGGATTCTGGATTGGTTGGTTGTACAGGTATTTTATAGTAAACGGATATAACATAATCTGGGGGATGTGTTATTCCGCTCCTATTTTTCAGTTTGCATGGAGTTTTCCAATTCCTACAACGAAGTTTTTGGGTTGGTCAATTACCTATTCTATTGGATTTTGGCTTTTAAATAAATACCTGATAAAATACCTCGATAATTTTCTCTTAAAGAAGTAAAACTCAGTTATCAAGCTTACTTATATTTTCCGGCATCCAATCAAGGGCTTTTACAGCATTGAGAAAGTGATTAAGTTGATAATGCCTGAAATAAAAAATTATGGCATTCATCATTTCTGTTTGCCATTTTCTGGTGGGAGGGTTTTATCTATTTTATCTAATTTATTTTATCTAAAAAAATTCCGGGATGGTATTTTTCACATTACAGGGCATGATCATTATGCTGTTTTAGCATTACCAAAGAAGCAAACCATTCTTACCATACATGACCTGATTTTTCTAAAAACATACAGGGGGTGGAAAAAAACGCTGTTGCGTTGGCTCTTGCTCGAATTACCTATTAGGCGTTGCATGTATATAACTACTGTTTCTGAGAAAACGAAGCTTGAAATTTTGTCATGCGTCAAATGCGATCCTGCAAAAATATGGGTGATACCCAATCCGGTTATGCAATTGGGGCTAAACGATACAATCAAAATCATTTCCCGGAATCCTGTGTTGCTTTTTATAGGATCTACTTCGAATAAAAACTTACAAAATATTATTCCAGCTTTGCATGGATTAAAAGTTCATCTTAGGATTATTGGTTCGTTGACATTGAGGGAAGTAGAGTTGTTGAATAAATTTGATGTTGTTTATAGTTGTGACAAAGAATTGAGTGACAACGCCATGCAATCAGCGTATGCAAAGGCTGATTGTTTGATTTTTCCTTCAACATATGAAGGATTTGGATTACCCATCATTGAAGCATTTCAGCAAGGACTACCTGTGATAACCAGTAATATTCCACCTATGTCTGATATTGCGCAAGACGCAGCAATACTTGTTGACCCCTTTTCAATCATTTCTATCAGAAATGCTGTACTTAAATTGATTAATGATCCTCAACAGACCACTGATTTAAGGGAAAAAGGTTTTGCTTTGGTAGGAAAATATGATGTGATAAGTATTGCTGAACAATATCAACAGTTGTATGATAAGGTTGCAGCATCAATTCTTTAAATTAACCTCTTAAAACATTCATTATTTGCGGTATTGCAGGCATATGGCATAATGGTAAGGTAGACTCTTCTGTGAGCAGTGTGACCCATATGCTTGGTCAACTTACTCACAGAGGTCCGGATGGAAATGGATTTTACCATGATTATTTTATATCATTGGCACATGCAAGACTATCTATAATGGATCTTTCTGTTGCTTCTGCACAACCTTTTACTGATCCAAGTGGCAGGTATGTACTTGTTTACAATGGCGAGATCTATAATTTTAGGGATATCAAAAAGGAACTACCTCATTATGATTTTATCTCTGACGGAGATACGGAAGTTTTAGTTGCTGCCTTTGCTGCTTGGGGTATTTCGTGTGTGAATAAGTTTAATGGTATTTTTGCTTTTGCGTTATGGGATAAAGTTGAACAAATCTTGTGGTTAGCCAGAGACAGAATGGGTGTTAAGCCATTATACTTTACCAATAAGAATGATAGCTGTGTCTTTTCATCTGAGCTTAGGTCAATGCTTGCAAGCGGATTAGTAAAGCATTCATTAGACACCAGAACTGTTGCGGGTTATCTTCAGTATCAATCTGCAGGATATCCTGCTACTTTTATTCAGGATGTTCAGGAGATACCACCCGGTTGTTTTCTGAAGATTTCTCAGTTTGGTTCTGAACTTACCCCATACTATAAGCTATGCCCTATAAACATTGTTTTTCGGCAAACACCTAATATTACTGCTTTAAGGAAAGATTTGTTTAACTTATTGAACGAAGCTGTGGTATCAAGGTTGCAGGGAGTTGTACCAATGGGTGTATTTCTATCCGGAGGTATTGATTCTTCTGCTGTTGTTGCACTGGCGTCTTTACATTCTTCCAATCCGGTTAACACATTTACTTTGAGTCTTGAAGAAGAAGGGTTTGATGAGTCAAAGGAAGCAGCAGAATTTGCGAGGTTATACAGTACCAATCATCATGCAATTACCATACATCCTGATGATTGTCAGCATCAGGTATCAGCTTTTTTATCAAACCTGGATAGCCCCTCTTTAGATGGCTTAAATACATATTTGATTTCAGCAGCTGCAGCCAGGGCTGGAATGAAAGTGATGCTTTCCGGTCTCGGCGGGGATGAATTGTTCGCAGGATATCCCGGTTTTAGGTATGCAAAGTTGTTGCAGAAATGGAGGGTACTTTTTGATTGTACATATTATTTTAGGAAGAATATTTCTTCCTTGCTTCAACATTCAACATCTTCTTTTGCATTTGGATTGTCTAAAATGTTGTCTTCAAAAACACATCAGGTTCAGGATTGCTATCCTGCATTAAGACAAATGATGAGCATGGCTGATGTATCCAGGTTTACAAAGCTGGATTATAATCCTTCACTTACATTAACGAGAGACTTAAAAGAAATTCAGTCAGTTGATGATTATTGCATCAGCAATTACAGTTTAGCCGAACTTAATTATTATGCAGCAAATACTTTGTTGCGCGATAATGATCAGATGGGAATGGCCAATGGTTTGGAAATCAGGGAGCCTTTTTTTGATCAGAAGCTGATAGAATTTATGTTGGGTTTACCTGATGCGATTAAGCTGAGTAAATATCCAAAGCAATTACTGATAGATACTTTGAATCCCCTTCTACCCGAAGGTATAAACCGCAGAGCCAAAAAAGGGTTTGTTTTGCCAATGGACAGGTGGATGCGCAGCTCACTTTTTGAAGTATGTGATCAGGCTATTATTTCGCTTTCAGCATATGATTTTATAGACCATAAAAATTTACTTAAGGCGTGGAAGCAATTTTTACGCGAACGTTCAGGAGAAAAATGGACTACCATGTGGTCTTTTGTGGTTTTGGGATCCTGGTTACAAAAAAATAACCTCAATTGAGAATTCTCATTTTTACAGATTGGTTCACTCCCGCATTCAGGGCTGGCGGTCCCGTAAGGTCAATCATAAATCTGGTAAATCACCTTCGTGCGTCTCATGAAATATTTGTATTTACATCAGACAGGGACCTTCATTCATCGACAGCATTTTCTGGAATATTGCCAGACCAGTGGCAGAAGCAAGACAACATCCATGTATATTATTATTCCCCCGGTAAAATGACTATAGGGGTTGTTAGAAAAAATATAGCTTATGTAAATCCAGACCGCATTTATCTTAATTCCATGTTTTCAAATATGTTTATTCCTCTTTGGCTGGCATACCCGTCTGGCAAAGTTATCATTGCACCAAGGGGTATGTTGAAAGCAAGTGCACTTGCACACAAACCCTTGAAGAAATATATTTATTGTTTGTTTTTACGGGTACTGGGCGTTGAGAAATACGTAACTTTTCATGCTGCCAATTCCGAGGAAGAAGTTGAAATCAGGAAAATATTTCCAATGGTGCGAAATGTCATTGCCGCACCCAATATTCCCATACAAGTTATATCCGGATTGTTGCCTTTTAATAAACAACCGGGACACCTCCGTATCCTCTTTTCTGCACGTCTTCATCGGATTAAAAACCTTTCATTTTTACTCAGCATTTTGAATAATGTGGAAGGTGAAGTAGAGTTGGAAATCGCTGTTATCAGAGAAGATCCTGCGTACTTTAAGTTATGTCAACACATGGCTGAAAACCTCCCCGGAACAATAAAAGTTTCATGGTATTTTGATTTAGAGCCCGCAGAAGTATTAAAATTAATGGAAAAAGTTCATTTGTTTGTTTTGCCAACTCAAGGAGAAAGTTTTGGACACGCTATTTTTGAAGCGTTGTCTGTAGGTTGTCCTGTTTTGATCAGCGATCAAACTCCATGGAGAAATTTGTTGAGTTGTAAGGCAGGAATGGATATCCCATTAGTTGATAATTTATTTCTTGATGCTATCAATACCTTTGTAAAGTTGGATAGTTCCTGTTGGGAGGAATTCCGGCAGGGTGCCTTGCAAAAAGCAAAGCAATATGTTGATGAGATGCAATCGGAATATTATTATGACAAATTATTTACGAGCTGATGAAAGTTGATTTGAGCAGCTATGATGAACACAATAGAGCCTATAAACACACCATTGGTGCTTCATACCTGAAACAGCTCCTTTGGTTTTTTTGCAGTCTGCTTTTTGTTCGCAACCCACTGATTCCGTTCAGCGGATTCAGGAAAATGATTTTAGTACTTTTTGGAGCCAAGATTGGCAAATCGCCACGAATCAGACCAGGTGTGATAATTAAATTCCCCTGGAAGCTTATTATGGGTGACAATGTTTGGTTAGGTGAAAATTGCTGGATAGACAACATGGAGCAGGTATACATAGGAAGTAACAGTTGTATTTCTCAGGGTGCGTTTATTTGTACGGGAAACCACAATTTCAGCTCTCCTGATTTTGAGCTTATGGCAAAGTCAGTTGTTTTAGCAGAAGGAGTCTGGATTGGCGCATGCTCAGTTGTTTGTCCGGGTGTTCATGCAGCTGAACAATCTGTTCTCACTGCAGGTTCTGTTATTACAACAGACATGGAAGCAAATACAGTTTATCAGGGTAATCCCGCAGTTAAAAAACGTAAGCGCTTTTGAAGATTTCAATCATTACTGTTTGCAGGAATGCTGCCGAGACTATAAAAGATACACTTGACAGTGTAGCTGGTCAGACATGGCCAGAAATTGAGCATATTATTGTAGATGGACTTTCTGATGACAATACGCTTGACATAGTTGCTGGATATCCTCATGTTTCAAAGGTAATATCAGAAAAGGATGATGGTTTATATCATGCCATGAACAAGGGTATTGGTCTGGCTACAGGTGAGATAATCGGAATTTTGAATGCAGATGATGTTTATGCATCTAAACACGTACTTCATGAAATAATGTGTTCATTTCATGATTCTAAGATGGATATTATATATGGAAATTTAGTTTACGTACTCAGGCATGACTTAAACAAGGTAATTAGATATTGGAAAGCAGGTATTTATAAAAAAGAAAATTTTTTTACAGGTTGGAGTCCACCACATCCTACTTTTTTTGTTAGAAATACTTTATACAAACAATATGGATTGTACAATACCCGTTTTAAAATTGCGGCAGATTATGAGCTTATGTTGCGCTTCCTATTAAAAAATAGTCTCAACCCATTTTATTTAGACATGTTAATTGTAAAAATGCGTATTGGAGGAATAAGTAGTCGTTCAATCCGACTAAGATTAATTGCCAATAGAGAAGACAGGATAGCATGGGAAGTGAATGGACTTAAACCTCATTTATTTACCTTAATTTTGAAACCGCTAACTAAATTAAAACAATTCATATTTAAATGGCAAAAGTAGCATTGGTTACAGGTGTAAACGGCCAGGATGGGGCATATCTCACAGAATTATTGCTGAGCAAAGGGTATGTTGTTCATGGAATTAAACGCCGATCCTCCCTTTTTAATACTGCCCGGATTGATCACCTGTATCAGGATCCGCATGAAAAAGGCATAAAACTTACACTGCATTACGGAGATCTTACGGACTCTACCAATCTGATCAGAATCATTCAGGAAACGCAGCCTGATGAGATTTACAACCTGGCAGCCATGAGCCATGTTAAAGTGAGTTTTGATACGCCAGAGTACACAGCAAATGCTGATGGCATTGGTACTTTGAGAATCCTGGAAGCGGTAAGGCTATTGGGACTAACAGCCAAAACAAAAATATATCAGGCTTCAACTTCTGAATTGTATGGGTTGGTTCAGGAAGTACCTCAGAAAGAAACAACACCTTTTTATCCCCGTTCTCCATACGGAGTAGCAAAGTTATATGCCTACTGGATAACTGTCAATTACAGAGAGGCATATAATATGTTTGCTGTAAATGGTATTTTGTTTAATCATGAAAGTCCCCTGCGCGGTGAAACTTTTGTTACCAGAAAGATAACAAGGGGTGTTGCAAAAATTGCATTGGGTATGCAAGACAAAATATACCTCGGAAATCTTGATGCCCGAAGAGATTGGGGTCATGCCAAGGATTATGTAGAGGCAATGTGGAGAATACTGCAGCAGGATCAGCCGGAGGATTACGTTATTGCAACAGGGATAACAACTCCTGTTCGTGAATTTATCAGGATGGCTTTTGCAGAAGTTGGCATTACACTTGAATTCAGGGGGCATGGTGTTGAGGAAAAGGGGTATGTCATAGCTTCAGATAATCCGGAGTTTCAGGTTCCGGCTGGCAAGGAAGTGGTTGCGGTCGATCCCAAATATTTCAGACCAACTGAAGTTGATTTGTTGATTGGTGATCCTACAAAGGCAATGACCAAACTGGGCTGGCAGCCGAAGTATGACCTCCCAATGCTGGTAAAAGATATGGTGGAAAGTGATGTTGAGTTGTTCAAAAAGGAGAAACTGCTCAAAGATTCCGGTTTTATTGTGAATGATGCTCATGAATAAGTTTGATAAAATTTATATAGCCGGTCATCGAGGTATGGTGGGATCTGCAATCCACCGAAATCTTGTAAAACTTGGTTATGAAAATATATTGACCAGGACTTCTTCTCAACTTGATCTGCGAACGCAGGAAGCTGTGAATGAATTTTTTGAGATAGAAAGGCCTGCATACGTTTTTCTGGCTGCAGCACGGGTTGGGGGTATCCATGCAAATAACACATACAGGGGGCAGTTTTTGTATGAGAATCTGATGATCCAGAATAATGTTATTCATTCTGCCTATGCAACAGGGGTGAAAAAATTATTATTCCTGGGATCATCTTGTATTTATCCCAAGATGGCACCACAGCCACTCAAGGAAGAGTATTTGCTCAGCGGTCCACTTGAACACACCAATGAGCCTTATGCCATTGCTAAGATTGCCGGTATTAAGTTGTGTGATGCATACAGAGACCAGTATGGCTGTAATTTCATTTCGGTAATGCCAACTAATCTGTATGGGCCAAATGATAATTACGATCTCGAAAATGCACATGTTCTGCCAACATTCATTCGCAAATTTCATGAGGCAAAAATTGCAGGTGCCAAAGAGGTTGTAATCTGGGGAAGTGGAACGCCACGCAGGGAGTTTTTACATGCTGATGATCTGGCTGATGCCTGTGTTTACCTGATGGATCATTACAATGAGGCAGGTCTTGTTAACATTGGGACAGGGATTGACTTAACCATAACGGATTTGGCCATGATGGTAAGGGAGGTAGTTGGTTTTACCGGTGACCTGGTCTATGATTCATCAAAACCAGATGGTACACCTCGAAAACTCATGGATGTATCCAAGTTGACAGGGTTAGGCTGGACATACAAAGTCAGTTTGCGTGAAGGTCTAGAAAAAGTTTACAGTGAATATCAGACAATGGTTGCTCATCCTTAATTAATACACGTGTTTTCTTTTTTCAAAAAAAAGAGTTTTTCCATATTTCCATTCCATGAGTTGACAACTGATGTGCATTCCCATATTATGCCGGGAGTTGACGATGGGGCAGCAGACAGTGAGCTTTCAGTTAAACTCGTCAATGGCCTTATTGAACTTGGATACAGTGAGTTTACTGCCACTCCCCATGTGATGGAGGATATATGGCGTAATGACAAAACGTCAATTACAGGTGGTTCAAACAGGCTCATGAATGCATTGCAGGATTCAGGCATTCACAATAAGGTAAATATAGCAGCTGAATACCTGATTGATGGTAATTTTGAACAATTGCTCAAGGATAAAGATCCATTGTTGTGTATCCGGGACAACTGGGTGCTAGTTGAAATTTCTTTCATCCAGCCTCCTTTGCAATTGAAGGAAGTTTTTTTTGAAATGCAGTTGCAGGGATACCAGCCTGTTTTTGCACACCCAGAGCGCTACAATTTTTACCACACCCAGCGAAAAGCTTTACAGGAATTGCATGATGCCGGACTCATTTTCCAGGCTAACTTATTATCATTTTCAAATTATTATGGTCCGCATGTAAGGAGAGCTGCCGAATGGATGGCAGAAGAAGGTATGATTGATCTGCTTGGAACAGATCTTCACCACGAGCGGCATCTTGCAGCTTTGCAAGAGCTGAAGCTTACAAAGTCACTCGCAAAAGCCCTGGATAGCGCTAAATTGAAACAATTGAGATAATATTTTATTTTTTTTTAAAATATTTGTGCCCTTTTTTAGTCAAAAGGGCTTTTTTATTTGTTGACTCTTTAGGTGAAAATCTTGGACAAAATTCAACAATAGTCTTCATTTTCATCATTTTTAGACAATTTGTACCAATTATTTAACTTTGCGAACTGTGAAATTGATCTGGTGATGTTTCTAAGCAGTTTAACTAAGTCTGATAAACTGAACATTCCCCCTAAAATTGTGTTATTAGCAGAATGAATGCATTTACCATAAAAGATCTTGAGAATCTTACTGGCATCAAGGCCCATACGATACGTATCTGGGAACAGCGTTACCATTTTCTTAAACCCCAAAGGACAGATACCAACATTCGTTATTACAATAATGAAGAGTTAAAGAAAATCCTGAATATCTCTCTACTTAACAAATACGGGTTCAAAATTTCGCACATTGATCGCATGAAGGAAGATGATATGCGGAATAAGATTTTGAGCATTAATAATATACATGCACAACAGGAGCGTATAGTTAATGCCCTCATTCAGGCAATGGTGGATATGAATCTTGAAGGGTTCGAAGATAGTATGGAAGAATATATCCGGGCCAAAGGGATTGAAAAAACGATTCACCAGATTATTTTTCCTTTTATGGAAAGAATTGGTGTTTTGTGGATCACAGGTCACATAAATCCGGCTCAGGAACACCTTGTTTCCAATATTATCAGACAGAAACTTATAGTTGGAACGGAAGCAGTAAACCCACTTTTCCAACTCAAAAAAACAGGATTGCTCTTTCTTCCAGAAGGGGAATACCATGAGTTAGGACTTCTTTTCATACAGTATCTGCTGAAAAGCAGGGGACTCCGTGTCTTATATCTTGGTGCAAATGTTCCTATGGATGACGTAGAATATGTTGCGAAATATAAGAATCCAGACTTCATATATACCCACCTTACTTCTGTATCAAGTGTTTTCAACTTCGACAAGTTCATTCACCAATCACTCAAAAGGTTTGGAAATATTCCTTTAATTATATCAGGAAGGCTAGCAGCAACATACGAGAAAAAGATTCCTGCCCAAATTCATTTCAAGAAGTCCTTACAGGAAGTTACAGAGTTTATTACCAATCTTGTTTAAGTTTTAGTATTTTTTCTTTAAACTAATATGTGTATTGGGCTGGTTATCAGCACATTAAAAATGTTTAAGCATTTTTTAAAAAAATTAAACAGAAATCCTTGTGCATCTGCCAATTTTGTTTAAATTTGATTATTGAATATTTAAACAAAAGAACATGTCAACTCAGGAATTCAACCAGCTCTTGCTTCAAAATTCAGAATACCTGCGTCCTTTTGCAGTGACCTTAACAAAGGATCAGGAATCTGCAAAAGACCTGCTTCAGGAAACCATGTTCAGGGCATTGTCCAATCAGGAAAAGTACAGTGTTGGTACTAATATAAAGGCATGGCTTTATACGATCATGCGCAATATTTTCATCAACAATTACAGGAGAAAATCCAAACAAAATACCATTTTTGATAGTACTCCCAATGAATTCCTCTTGGATCATAATCAGGCCGCTGTGCCCAATGGAGCTGAAGCAACAATACGTATCAAAGATATTAACAAGGCAATCTATGAATTGCCGAGCATTTTCAGGCAACCTTTTATGTTGTATTTTGAAGGGTATAAGTATCATGAAATTGCTGATATGCTCAATGAACCTCTTGGAACCATCAAAAGCAGGATTCATTTCGCCCGCAGGTTGTTGAAATCAGAACTGAACAAATTCTAAAATTACATTGGTGTCTCAAAAAGTGGTTGTTGTTGGTGCAGGGTTTGCAGGTCTTTCCGCTGCTTCTTTTCTTGCGAAATTAGGGTGGGATGTTACTGTTGTAGAAAAACATGACCAGCCCGGAGGAAGGGCCAGACATTTTAAAACTGATGGCTTCACATTTGATATGGGACCCAGCTGGTATTGGATGCCTGATGTGTTTGACCGTTATTTTGCTTCTTTTGGAAGACAGACTTCTGATTTTTATGAATTAATAAGACTGGATCCATCATACAGAATTTATTGGGACCAGGGGGAAATGGATGTTCCGGCTGATTACAACTCACTCAAATTACTTTTTGAATCACTTGAGCCTGGTGCTGGTCAAAAACTGGATGCATTTATGGAAGAGGCTGCGTATAAATACAAGGTTGGTATCAACAAGCTTGTATTTAAACCCGGACAATCCATCCTTGAATTTCTCGATGCTGAATTGATAGCAGGTCTTTTCAAGCTTGATGTATTTAATGACATCAAAGCCCATATAGGAAAATATTTTAAGCATCCACAAATCAGACAGATGATGGAATTTCCTGTCCTGTTTCTGGGGGCACTTCCTGAAAATACACCTGCTTTATATAGCCTCATGAACTATGCAGATGTAAAGCTAGGGACCTGGTTTCCAAAGGGTGGAATGTATAAGATTGTTGAAGGGATGCATAAATTAGCAGTTCAGCAGGGAGTGAAGTTTCATTTCAATACAACAATTACTGCTATTGATGTTGTTGAGGACAAAGCGAGAGGTGTAAAAACTGCTGATGGCATGTATTATCAGGCAGATGTAGTGGTTGGTGCTGCTGATTATAATTTCATAGAAACACAGTTACTTGATCCGCAGTATAGAAGCTATACCAATGCATATTGGGAAAAACGTGTGATGGCTCCGGGTTGCCTCATTTATTATGTTGGTGTGAACACAAAAATTCCCGCACTTCAACACCATTCGCTATTCTTTGATGTGCCTTTTGGCAAGCACGCTGCTGAAATTTATACTGACCCTCAATGGCCGACTGATCCTTTGTTTTACCTGAGCGCTACTTCAGTTACTGATTCATCTCAGGCACCTGAAGGTTGTGAAAATCTTTTCTTTCTGATACCTGTTGCAGCTGGCTTGAATGGAGATGATGATAAAATTAGAAACCATTATTTTGATATGTTATGTGAAAGACTTCTTGAGCGCTCTGGGGTAGATATCAGAAAACATATTGTATATAAACGCGCTTATGCCTATTCAGACTTTGTAAATGATTACAATGCATTTAAAGGTAATGCTTACGGCTTAGCCAATACACTTATGCAGACTGCCATTTTAAAGCCGTCTTGCAGGAGTAAAAAAGTAAGTAATCTCTATTATACAGGTCAGTTGACGGTACCAGGACCCGGAGTGCCACCAAGCCTGATTAGTGGTGAGGTAGTGGCAAAGCTCATAAACGCTGAACAAAAATAATATTCAATTGTTCTGAATTGTTTATGATAAGTCCTATTGAAAGCGTACATTGTTAAACGGTTGAATTAATTAAATTCATATGATTGGAGTTTTTCATCAGGTAGCACATGATTGCAGCAGGATAACAACTGAAAGGTATAGTACATCTTTCAGCAGTGCAATCCGTTTACTGCACAAAGACCTCAGAGGGCCTATCTATGATATTTATGGCCTGGTTAGGTTTGCGGATGAAATCGTTGATACATTTCACGGATACGACAAGTCATCTCTCCTTGCTGCATTTAAAAAAGAGACATACATTGCCATTGAGCAAAAAATCAGCCTTAATCCTATTTTACATAGTTTCCAGATTACAGTCAACAAATACAATATTGATCCGGAACTGATTGAGGCCTTTTTCAAAAGCATGGAATTTGATTTGAACAAGTCAACTTACGATGCAAACGGTTATGCTGAATATATTTATGGAAGTGCAGAAGTCGTTGGATTGATGTGTTTGTATGTTTTCTGTGATGGCGATAAAGATGAATACGAGAAGCTCAAGCCAAGTGCACAGGCGCTGGGTGCTGCATTCCAGAAAGTTAATTTCTTAAGGGA
Source organism: Chitinophaga pinensis (assembly GCA_945862385.1). GTDB lineage: Bacteria > Bacteroidota > Bacteroidia > Chitinophagales > Chitinophagaceae > Pollutibacter. The sequence continues at coordinate 29,468 of CAMAXV010000002.1, read as the reverse complement.
TGTAAAAGCTGATTATCAGCAACTAAACCGAGTATATTTTCCTGGAGTGGATTTCAGAGATTTTACAGATAAAATGAAAGCAGAAATTGAAGCTGATATACAAAATGATTTCAATGCTGCTTATGATGGAATCACAAAGCTGCCATTAAAAGCAAGATTTGGTGTATACCTCGCATATAAGTACTACCTGAGTCTTTTCAAAAAAATCAAGGCAGTTCAACCTCAGCGTATTCTTGAAGAAAGAATCAGGATACCCAACTATCAAAAAGCCTGGGTTGCCGCCAAAGTTGTTGTCAGAACCCAGCTCAATATGCTGTAAACACTTCTTCCATCACCTTTCCCCTTACATTGAGTTCTCCGAACGTATTGCTTGCTGTTGGATGTACCCTGTTAGCGAGCAGTACAAATACAATTCCCTTTTCAGGGTCAGCCCAGGTGCATGTGCCTGTAAAACCGGTATGACCAAATGTTGAGGCTGAAACAGCAAGTGCCGGATAGGGGTATTTTCTGGTGTTATTGTCTTTCTCTGGTTTGTCAAAACCCAGTCCGCGTCTGCTGATGTCACTCTGATATGCAGTAAAAAGTTTCACTGTGCTGTCTGAAAAAAACCTTTTTCCGTGAAGCTTTCCGCCATTCATAACAACACTCATCAGTACTGCTGTTTCATATGCATTGCTGAAAAGTCCTGCGTGCCCTGATATACCTCCAAACATAGCTGCACCGGGATCATGTACATATCCCTGAACAAGTCTTTCCCTGAAATACGGATCTTGTTCTGTTGGGGCAATTGTTTGTTTACTCATAAAACCGGTTGGGTTGAACCCGGTACTTCTCAAGCCCAGTGGGGCATAAAAATGCTTCCAGGCATATTGTTCCAATGACAATCCACTAATAGATTTGACAAGTTCGCCAAGAAAGATAAAGTCATTGTCACTGTATATATACGTTTTCTTTTTTTCAAGTGGGGAGGTTAAAATTCTACTTATCATGGTATCTCTCCATGCTGTTAGCATAAAAAGGGAATCATCAACTTTTATACCAAAACCATTGTCTTGTCTCTTACTGAAATAACCTGGCAGGGCTTTCATCGTGGTGCTGTCTGCTATTTCCTTATAAAAAGGTATCCATGCTTTGAGCCTGGCTTCGTGCAACAATATGTCCCTAATCCTTAAGCCTTCTTTATTGGTGTTTTTTGACCATGGAATATAATCACCCAGCGTTTTTTCCAGGTCGATTTTGCCTTCGTCATAAAGTTTCATCACAGAAAGTGTTGTAGCACAAATCTTAGTTACCGAAGCCATGTCAAAAACTGTTTCCTGTGTTACTTTCCCCGAACTGGTATAACTCATGTTGCCATAAGTTTTTTCCATAATTATCCTGTTATTTTTCACCACCAGCAGTGCCATGCCGGGTGCTGCTTTTCTTGCAATGGCATCATTGATTACTGAATCTATTTTGGATATTTTCTCTATGCCAATAACAGATTTTGATTCATGAGCTGTAAACATATCGCCAGTAGTTTTGAGACTGGTTCCTGCTGGTAGATTTTCACACACCGACACGGGCAGGATGCCTTCAGGACTGATTTCTCCCTTAAGCATTGCAGCTGCTGCAACATGTGTAATGGGATCGTCATCATAACAAAGGAGGATATTGTTAAGCGTACAAAAACTTTTAGCAGCATATGGATTGCCAAAAATGAACAGGTTAGTTGATTTAAGTACTGCTATCCTGTTGAACAGGTTTACAACAACTTTGTTCATGTTGAAATTGTTAGCCGGATATCTGGGAAGTTCATGAATGGCCATAATCACATGATCATAATCAGACTGAATAACCTGCATAAGGCTGTCTGCATAAGCAGCTGAACTGGAATTGTCTACCAGAAAAACATCTGCATTGTAATTTCTCCTCATCAGTGCGGCAAACTGTGTATTCCGATTTTTGGCATAGTCAATCAGAACTATGTTCTTTTTACCTCCTTTATTTTCTGCTGTTTCCTGTTTGAGTGGAAAGGAGCTGGGGTCACCTAGTCTGCCTAAGGTAATGGCCTTTTCTGCAACCTCCTTTTTTATGGCATCACTGTGTTCATTGAGTCTTTGTGTCAAATTTAAAAGGGAAACAGGCTTCAATTCAGACAGCCCATGGGCATACTTGGCTTCTAACACTTTCTTTACATGTCCGTCTATTTTTTCCCAGCTGAGTCTGTTCGCAGCAATGGCGTCCTTCACTTTCTGAATTACAGTTCCTACTTCACCGGGCAGGCAAAGCATATCATTGCCTGCTATAAGGGATTCAACCCCAGCCGCTCCATCGGGGAATTCAGCTGCAACTCCTTTCATTTCAAGTGCATCGGTAAATGTCAATCCATTGAATCCAAGCTCATTTCTTAACAGACCGGTTACATTTTTCTCAGAAACAGAAGACGCCCGCTTTGGCGTGTTATCAATGGCAGGGATAAAAAGATGCCCTACCATAACACTTTCAACACCGGCCTCAATAATTTTTTTAAAGGGATATAATTCCAGGGTATCCAGTTCCGCTCTATTTTTATTGATTACTGGCAGGTCGAGGTGGGAATCTACCGCAACATCTCCATGTCCAGGAAAATGTTTGGCGCTACCCATAATGCCTGCATCCTTCATTCCCAGCATATATTGTGTGGCCATCCGGGCTACTGTGTATTTATTTTCTCCGAAAGACCTGTCGTTGATTACAGGGTTATCAGGATTGTTATTTACATCAACTACAGGCGCAAAATTGACCTGAATGCCCATTTGTTTGCATTGCTCTGCCACCCATTTACCATACCTGTAAACCAGTGAACTGTCTCTCAATGCTCCCAGCATCATCATTTTCGGTAATGGTGTTACGCTGTCAACCCTCATGCCCACCCCAGTTTCACCATCAATTGCGATGAGTATGGGTGTTTTTGCAAACGACTGAAAAGAATTGACAAGTGCTGCCTGCTTTACTGCGGGACCCTGAAACAGGCATATGCCGCCAATATTGTATTTCCTGATATCTCTTTCAACAATGGAATCGTAATAGCTGATGGTTCTTGTTCTCAAATCAATGGAAGAGAGTCTTACCATGATCAGCTGTGCAATTTTTTCATCAGGTGAAAGACTTTTCATAACACTATCCACCCAACTGTTGCTATTTTGAGCATTAGTTTGAAAAACAATGCCCAGGAGCAGGCAGGAGATTACTGATCTTATCTTGAACATACGCATGGATTTATTAATTTTGTAAGTTATGCATTTTGTCCAAACCCTAACATACTAAAACTCATGCATCCGCCCATGGAAAACAAAATTCAGACACTTCCTGCTCATCTTGCCAATCAGATTGCTGCTGGTGAGGTAATTCAGCGGCCTGCGAGTGCTGTGAAGGAATTGCTGGAAAATGCGGTTGATGCAGGGGCAACTTCAGTCAGGCTGATTGTGGAGGATGCCGGGAAGTCTTTGTTGCAGGTTATAGATGATGGTGTTGGGATGAGTGAAACAGACGCGCGGAATTGCTTCGGAAGGCACGCTACTTCTAAAATCAGTGCAGTTGATGATTTATTCAGACTCAGTACAATGGGGTTCAGGGGTGAAGCACTTGCATCAATTGCAGCTGTGGCGCAGGTAATCCTGAAAACAAGGCGTGTGTCTGATGAGATGGGGACTGAGCTCGAGCTGGAAAACAGTGTGGTAACAAGGCAGCAGCCATGTGCTTTTTCACAGGGCACTTCGGTGGCCATGAAGAATCTCTTTTTTAATGTTCCGGCACGTAGGAATTTTTTGCGCAGTAATGCTGTGGAGTTGCGATACATCTCCGAGGAATTTACGCACGTAGCCCTTGCATTTCCTGAAGTATTTTTCTCCATGACAAATAATGGTCAGGAAATTTTTCACTTGGAGCGTGGTGTGCTGAAGCAGCGCATTATTCAGCTCTTTGGGAACAGTCTCACAAGTCAGCTTGTTGCAGTCAAAGAAAAAACAGACTACCTGGATGTTTCCGGATATATCGGTAAACCTGCAACAGCAAAGAAAACAAGGGGGGAGCAATATCTTTTTGTCAACAAGCGATATGTCCGGAATCCGTACCTGAGTCATGCTATTGTAAGTGCTTATGAAGAGATGATTCCACAGGGAAGTTTCCCCTTTTTCGCTTTATTTATTGAGCTGGATCCGGCGCAGGTTGATGTAAACGTTCACCCAACAAAACAGGAAATAAAATTTGTTGATGAGAAGATTGTATACGCCTTTATCCGGTCTGCTATAAGACATGCGCTTGCTCAGTTCAGTATAGCTCCTTCTATGGATTTCAACCTGGAACCATCCATTCAGCAGCTTGACGCAGTAGTGAAGCCATATACTACAGAAAATAAATTGGAGGCGGAGGGCGGTGGCATTTATAAATCATTCATTCAGCGGCACCAGGCTCACCGCATTGGCTCTTCCAGCAACCTGAGCAACTGGAAAGATTTTTTCGAGTCTTCTCCAAAAGAAAAGCAAGTTGTTCAGGCTGATATGCCACAAATAAGTAACCAGCTTGAAACAGAAATGGAGAAGTGGAGATCGAGGCCTGGAAATGCTTCCCTGCAATTGTTGTTTACCAGTCCGGTTTTTCAGTTACATCAGACCTATATCGTTTTCGAGCAGCATCAGGGTATAACCATTCTTCACCAACAACTGGCTCACCAGCAGGTGCTTTTCGAGAAATTTAAGTCAGCCTGGCAGGGAAAGGGAATGGCCATACAACAAAGCCTGTTCCCGCAAGTCATTAATTTATCTCCCATTGATGCGCAGGTAATCCAATCAATTTTGCCTGATTTGCTTCATATGGGTTATCAGCTTGAACCCTTTGGAAGCAATACCTTTTTATTGCAAGGCGCACCTGCAGATCATCCTACAGACAATGACCAACAGGTGCTGGAGATGATTCTGGAAGACGTAAAAGATTCAACCTCCATGTTGCATCAGCAATACAGGGAACGCATGTCCAGGGCCATGGCCAGAAAACATGCTGTGAAATCAGGAGCCAGACTTGCTGAAGAGACTATGAGGGATATCGTTGAGCGACTTTCCCTTTGTCAGCAATCAACGATTCATTTTGATGGGAAACCTATATTTATCGAAGTTAAAAATGACTTCCTGATTGAGAGCTTTGGTATTTAAAGTGATTCGAGCAGTGCTTCCATTTTTTTTCTGATTACCGCATTTGGGGTGTTGTGGTTATTGACCATGATTGAAAAAGTAAGCCACTTTCCTTTTTTTGATTTTACATAGCCACTTAAACAAATTACACCGCTGAGGGTTCCGGTTTTAGCAATGATAAAATCATCAGTCCTTTTTTTATAAAAACTCAGTGTGCCCACCCCGTCAGAAGGGAATATTTGTTTTATGCGGTCCCATGGTTGTTCATCCTTCAACTTGTTCAAGATATATACCAGACTTTCAGGTGTAAGCTGATTATACCTGCTGAGTCCGCTGCCGTCAACCCAATTGACCGATTGTGGTAATAGGTTAAAGTCCTGTTTGATAATGTTGTTGATGATTGCATCTTCATCCATTGATTTTAACTTTTGCTGACTCACCATAAGTAGCAGCATATCTGCATAAAAATTATCACTGCGGTGCATCATTTTTTGCAAAACTGAATCAGTTAATCTTGAAAAAACAGTATCTGCTGTTCCTCCCGATGCAGCTTTGATTAAAGACTGGTCGGCTATCCCGATGGTTTTATGCAGGGTGTCTTTTAATACTTTTAACCCTGTTTCCATACCATCTGTAATGAAGGGTACTTTAGATGAAGCCATTGACTCCTTACCCTCTTTTAAGGTAAATGCATTTGTATGTTGATTTCTGGAAACATCAAAACGATCCCCGGGCTTGCTGAAATCAACAGGCCCATCCACTTCCGGAATTGAGTAAATAAATATGTCAACCGTATCGCCTGGAAATGTCGGATTTTCCTTGACAGATTTTTCCTGAAACCACTGAATAACATTACCATAAACGGGTAAACAACTTCTTTCAGTCATGTATGCCTCACTGAAATCATCCCAGCTCCAGCCAGAACCAAGTGCACCGGATTTCCAGACGCTTGTATTCAGGTAAACAGGTTTTGTCATACTTCTCAGCGTATCAAAAAGTGGTTGTTCTGCAAATTCTGGATGCAGGAAGCTGGGGTCTCCGGTTGGGGTAAGCAATACGGCAGTATCGAGTTCCGTGATGATTGCTGCTGGTAATTTTGCAGGCAAGTATTTCATGGCAGCATAGCAACTCAGAATTTTTGTATTGCTCGCTGGTGTAAACCTTTTTGCAGACTGGTATCTGTACAGATACTTTTGTGCATCAGGGTCCTGCACGGCAATGCCAATGTGTGCTGCCTGCATGACAGCGTCTTTTAAAAACAGGGAGTTAACAGTTTTGCCAATGCGGTATTGTGTTGAGCATGAACTTAAAAAAAGCAATCCGAAACCGGCTATCAACCTTTTCATAAATCAAGTTTAAATGATTAATTTCTTTCCTGAATCCTCAACCACCTTTCGGGAATTTCATTTTCACCAGCCTGCTGAAAGTCGCTGTAAGAACAGGGAACATAACGGCCATCAGGCATGAGCATCCACCACCTGCCCGTTTTTTTACTTTTGATAAAGGTCGTTTCGACCTGGGCAAAAGCAATGTGACATGCTATAAACATGTCTTTATTCTCAAGGGATGCTTCATTTCTCCCAAACTGGATTCCGTCTATGTAATACCAGATCATTTGGGCAACCTGTGTGGCAAGCAATCCTGACTCATCAGTGTGCTGATTGTATCCAAAAATTCCCGCAATTTTGAGCAGTTGACTCATCCCTGCATGGCGCATGAGTGTGCAGGCTTCTTCACCATTGAATCCATTTGGACTCACACTACCGGGGGAAACAGCAGCATTCAGGCATGCAAGGTCAAAACTCAGCAGTTCAGTGCTGCGCAATACGGGTTCCATCTCTTCAATATTTTCTTTTACCCTGCCCAGTCTGTAACAATCAAACCGAAGCTGATCCATGGTTTCGAGCATTTTGGGATGTACAAAATAACTTTGAAAGCCGATATGATTGTAATGTCTGATATGGTTAGGGTCGCCGGTTAGCATTTCCATTAAAAAATTTTTCGATTTAACCGGGTTATCTATCGACAAATCTATGAATGCATCAACACCTGTAACTTCAACCTGCCTGCCGGATTGCCTGAATACTTCATATAGCGCCAAAGTCATATCCTGTGTGCCTCCAAGTAAGAGAAAATATTTACCAGCCTTGTTTACCTCACTGGCCACTGTTCGAATAGCTGCATAAGTATCTGTTATATTTGCTCCGGTTTTGATATGGCCAATGTCTGCAATCCGTATACTTTTATGCCAGTAAAAGAGCGAATAAAATGCTTTTCTGATCTTATTGGTACCGGCTTTCATGTCAACCATGATCCCATCTCCCCGCATGTCATCACAGCTGGCAATGACGAGATCTGCCTGAGATAGGTCTGGCCATTCATCCTCAAACAAAATGATAGAACGGCCCATCTGTCCTTCTTTCAAATCTGCATCTTCTGTAACCCAGGCCAGGTTTACCGGTTCCAAAAAATCTGCTAAATGCTGAATCTGCATGTATCAAAATTTAAACAAACCTACTGTAAACTGATGATAATGCCGGTGCTTTTGCAAAAAAATGGTTGATTGATATCCTGCGCTTATCCTCCCTGATTTGTTATCTTCGCGATATGGAAGAACTACTCCGGCAAATAAACAATTACACTGAAGAGATTAATGTCTTCACTGCAAATGATGCGGAATCCCTTGAGCAATTCAGAATCAGATTTCTTGGTGTCAAAGGTCTTGTAAAAGCCATTGCAGGGGAAATGAAGCAGGTGCCGCCAGAAGAGAAAAAATCATTCGGACAAACCCTCAATGCATTCAAAAGCCTTGCTGAAGAAAAATACAATAATGAGAAGCAGCGTATTGATGCTATATCCGGTGAATCAGCCGATATGCCAGATATATCACTCCCAGGCATTCCTTTGCCCTCTGGGAGCAGACATCCTGTAACGCTCATGCGGAACAGGATTGTAGACATTTTTCAGCGCTTGTCATTTACTGTGGCAGAAGGACCGGAGATAGAAGACGACTGGCACAATTTTACCGCACTGAATCTTGACGAAAATCATCCTGCGCGTGATATGCAGGACACCTTTTACCTTTCTACTGATCCCGCAATTTTATTGCGAACACATACGAGCAATGTTCAGATCAGAGAGATGGAAAGACAAAAACCTCCCATCAGAATTATTTGTCCGGGTAGGGTATACCGCAATGAAACAATAAGTGCCAGGTCGCATTGTTTTTTTCATCAGGTAGAAGGCCTTTATATTGATGAAAATGTTTCTTTTGCAGACCTTAAACAAACACTTTACTTCTTTGTGAAGGAAATGTTTGGCAATGATGTCAGCATCAGGTTTAGGCCAAGTTATTTTCCATTCACAGAGCCCAGTGCAGAAATGGATATCAGTTGTCTGCTCTGTAAGGGTGATGGCTGCGCAGTATGCAAGCGAACCGGATGGCTGGAGATATTGGGTTGTGGCATGGTGCACCCCAACGTGCTTCAAAACTGCGGTATTGATCCGGAGAAATATACCGGCTTTGCATTCGGAATGGGTGTTGAAAGGCCGGCTCTGCTCAAGTATGGCATTACAGATATCCGGTTGTTCAGTGAGAATGACGTGCGTTTTCTGGAACAGTTTTCAGGCGTTTAACCCATGAAAAATTTTATCACAGGTGCTTCCGGATTGCTTGGTTCCTACCTCATTAGGCAACTGTTAAGCGAGGGGCAACAGGTTGTAGCACTTTATCGAAATGGTAAGGGAAACCTCACAAACGAAGAGGCTGACAATGTAGAATGGGTCAGGGGAGATATTTTTGATGTTTGTCTTTTACAAGATGTTATGAAAGATTGCCGCAGGGTATATCACTGCGCAGGTCTGGTTTCATTCAGTCCGGGCAGAGCCGGTGATCTGATGAAGATCAATGTGGAGGGCACCTCCAATGTGGTAAATGCAGCACTTGAAACGGGTATTGAAAAACTTGTTCATGTAAGTTCTGTGGCAGCTCTGGGGCGCAAGCGTAATAATCAGGTGGTTACTGAAAATATGCGTTGGGATGATCAGTCGAACCCCTCAGTATACGGGAAAACGAAATACCTTGCTGAACTGGAAGTTTGGCGGGCTGTAGCTGAAGGACTTAATGCGGTCATTGTAAATCCCGTTATCATATTGGGTAAGGGAAACTGGGAGACGGGCTCATCAGCTACCTTCAGAAATGCTTATAATGAATTCCCCTGGTATACAGAAGGTGTAAGCGGATTTGTAGATGCTTATGATGTGGCAAATGCAATGGTACAGTTAATGGAGAGTGAAATAGTTGCTGAAAGGTTTATTCTTTCTGCAGAAAACTGGACATACCGTGATTTGTTTACAACAATGGCGAATGGTTTTGGCAAGAGGCCTCCTCACAGGAAAGTAGAACCATGGATGGCATCACTTGTTTGGCGGATTGAGCGGGTAAAGGGGATGCTTACCGGCAAAGATCCTCTGTTAACTCGGGAGACTGCTGACACGGCTCAACAAAAAGTACATTTTGACAACACTAAAATTCTGAATGCACTGCAAGGATTTAGATTCAGGCCATTAGCTGAAACCATACATGACGCATGTCAATATTATTTGCAACTTGAGTCAGGAAATAAAAGCGGAAAGTAAAATTCAATACTGTAAAAATTAGTCTTCCTTTAAGCGCTTCAGCATCTCCCACATCTCAGGAATTCTTTTGATCCAGACCATTTCCCTTTTTCTGGTGATTGCTTCATCTACAGGATATCCAAAATAAACTTTACCACCTTCAAGGCTTGACGCTACACCACTCTGAGCCATTACAACTGCATTTGCACCAATCGTAAGGGTCTTGCTCACTCCAACCTGTCCCCAAAGAATTACGCCATCTTCAATGACGGTAGCACCGCCAATGGCAACCTGAGCAGCGAACAGGCAATTCTTTCCTACAACAACGTCATGTCCTATATGCACCATGTTATCAAGTTTAGTGCCCTGTCCAATTATAGTGTCATGCGTTACGCCGCGGTCAATTGTACAACCTGCGCCAACTTCCACGTCATCCATCAGTATTACCCTTCCGCAACTATTCATTCTTTTGTACCAGACCTCCCTGTTCTTTTTTCCATTGTAATAAAATGCATCACCGCCTATCACTGATCCGGCTTGAATGACTACACGATCACCAATGATACAGTTATCCATAATCGTAACATTGGGTTGTATAATACAATTGTTGCCAATGACAACATCTTGACCAATAAAAACATTTGGTGCAATGTAACTGCTTTCTCCAATAACTGCTGCTGATGATATTGGTTTGTCTGCAGGAATGAATGGCCTGAAATGATTCACTATTTTCAAATAGGCTTCAAAAGGTTCATCAACCAAAAGCAATGATTTATGAGGTGGGAAATCAGTAAGCTGGTTGATGATGATAAATGATGCATCAGAATCAATGCATTGTTTATAATATTTGGGATGGTCAACAAATACCAGATCTCCTGTTTCTACACGATGGATTTCATTGATTCCAAGCGCTGATGCTTTTGCATTCCCGTGCACTGTGGCATTAATCAGTTGCGCTATCCATTCAATGGAAACAGGTGCAGGAAATTTCATGACAGTAATTTTCACAAAGATAGCGATGACTTTTACTGTATTTTTTATTTGTTATAATTTTTAAAACACAGGTATTGAAATCAGTAATTCACATGCATTATTTTTTTTGTGAATAAAATAATCAGTATAAAATTTTATTCTCATGAAATATATTTTTAATATTGTGTAGGGATTTATTTCCCGTACTTAATAACCCATCTATATATCGGCGCCCGAAAACATTCGGGCGCTCTTTTTTTACATTCCACAATTTATTTAATATGCTCAGATCCATGACTGGTTATGGCAGGTCAGAACAAACAATTCAGGAGAAAGTATTTGTAGTGGAGTTGCGTTCACTCAATGGTAAACAATTCGATTTATTACTCAAACTGCCACCTCAGCTTAAACCTTATGAATTTGAAATCAGAAACCACTTGTCTGAATCAATGATAAGAGGTAGTGTGGAATGTAACATATCCATAAAACAAAACGGGGCTTCAAGACCATCAGCCATCAATATTGATCTGGCATCAGCCTACTACAAGCAACTGAAAAGTCTTGCAGATCAGATGGAAGCTGATGATGCTCAGTTGCTGGCCTCTATCTTACGGTTACCTGAAGTTGTAGCGGCTTCATCAGAAATAATCACAGAAACAGAATGGCAGGTTTTGAAAACAACATTAGCTGAAGCTGTTGCTATGATTAATAAACACAAAGATGATGAAGGTGAGGCGCTTGAAAAGGAATTGTTACTTCGCATCAGTAACATTGAAAAGCTGCAAACCAGTGTTATGGAACTTGAACCACTGCGCAAGAAAAAAATCAGGGAAAATTTATTGAAGTTGCTCGAAGAACACGCAGTTAAAGAATCAGTCGATATGAATAGATTCGAACAGGAAATGATTTATTACCTTGAAAAAATTGATCTTACCGAAGAACAGGTCAGGTTGTCTAACCATTGTTCCTACTTCAGAACACTGCTATCTGAAAAAGAAATTTCGAAGGGAAGAAAACTGTCGTTTCTGCTTCAGGAGATTGGAAGAGAAATTAATACCACGGGTTCCAAAGCATATGATGCAACCATACAGAAATGTGTTGTAGAGATGAAGGATGAACTGGAAAAAGCAAAGGAACAGGTTTTAAATGTTTTATAGCGCCAATACAAACATGGATATGCGCTTAGATAATTAACTTTGAGCTATGTCTAAGAAATTATTAATTGTTGCCGTTTTTTCTATTATGCTTTCTGCGTGCATGCAGACTGGTTTGTATGAAAAAATAACATTTATGCCTGCTCAAAAGTGGGAATATGCATTTCAACCTGAATTTAAGTTTGACATCAGTGATACGGCGTCTGCCTATCGGCTCTATTTTCTTTTCAGACATGATAATGCATATGCTTTTAATAACCTCTGGGTTAGTGTAGATAGCCAGCTTCCGGGAGATTCAGTTATCCGGACTGAACGTTTTGAGTTCAAACTTGCAGCCGGACAAAATTGGCTGGGTACAGGGATGGATAATATCTTTGACCATAGAATATTGCTTTACAAAGAGCCTGTCCGCTTTAGCAAACAAGGGACCTATACTGTAAGATTCAGACAAGACATGAGAACAGATCCACTTGAACATGTGCTGAACGCTGGTATCAGGTTGGAAAAATCCAATTGACATGTATAACTTTATGAGCAGAATCCCTCTCAAAACCATTTATGCCATTTACTGGCTGTTGCTTGTTTACCTGATAGCGGCATTGGGTTGGTGGTATTTTGAGCTTGATCAGCTGAACGACAGCATGCTTGCTTACCATACAGATCAGTACCTTAAATTCAAAACCATTTCATTGGAGACCCTCAAAAAATTTGAGGATGAGCATAGCCGAAATGCCAAGCAATACCTGGGTGAAGGACTTACATTTTTCGTTCTGACAATCCTAGGTGCTTTTTTTGTTTACCTCGCCATCAAGAGGCAGCTATACTACCATCAACAGCAGCGTAATTTCATGATGGCGGTTACCCACGAACTTAAAACACCGATTGCTATAACAAAGCTTGGACTGGAAACACTGGTAAGACACAGGCTTGATGAACAAAAGCAGCTCAAGATCCTGCAGGATTCTATCAATGAAACAGAACGTCTCGATTCATTATGCAACAATATCCTGTTGAGCGCTCAACTTGAATCCGGCGGTTATAAAATGACCCGTGAAGAATTTAATTGCAGTGCGCTTATCAACAGGTCTGTTTCAGCTTTCAAAAGGCGTTATCCGTTGCGCAACTTTAATGTTGAAATTCCGGAAGACATCATGGCTTATGGTGAGGAGTTTCTTATTCAGCTTGTTGTGAACAACCTGATAGAGAATGCCATCAAGTATACACCACAGGAGAAAAGTATTTCTATGCGCCTTCTTGATCTTCCGGATTTGGTTCAGGTTGAAATTGCAGATGAAGGTGAGGGTATTCCCGATGCCGAAAAGAAGAAAGTGTTTGATAAGTTTTACAGGATGGGTGATGAATCAAAACGCAAGACAAAAGGAACGGGTCTGGGTCTTTACCTCAGTGCAAAAATTATCCAGGATCATAAAGGGTTTGTGAAGTTAGAGAACAATTACCCCTCCGGATGTGTTTTCAAGGTACAACTTCCCAAATTTTAATTATGATGAATAAATTGTCCATTCTTGTAGTTGAAGATGAGGAAAATCTCCAGGAGGCACTAAAGCTTAATCTGGAGTTGGAAGGATACGAAGTTACATCAGCGAGTACAGGCTCCATAGCACTTAAGAAGGTTGAAAATGAGTACTTTGATCTTATACTATTAGACGTGATGCTGCCAGAACTTGATGGGTTCAATGTTTGTGAACACATCAGATTAAAGAATATTGAAACACCAATCCTGATGCTCAGCGCAAGGTCTGGAAGTGCAGACAGGGTACTCGGACTTAAAAAAGGTGCTGATGATTACCTGACAAAACCCTTTAATCTGGAAGAGCTTTTACTCAGGGTTGAAAAGCTAATCAATAAAAACCGTAAACTTCAGGAGCGTTCCACTTTGGGCGATAGTTTCAGTTTTGGTGGAAATGTAATTGACTTTAAAGCGCAGACCGCAATCAACGCAAAGCATGAAAACTTCAGTTTGAGTAAAAAAGAAATTATGCTGCTCAGGCTGATGATTGAGTATAAAAATGAAGTTGTTTCAAGGGAAAAAATCCTTCAGGCTGTCTGGGGATATCAGGTCTTTCCAACAACGCGCACCATAGATAATTTTATCCTCAACTTCAGAAAATACTTCGAAGATGATCCGCGCGAACCCAAGCATTTTCACTCTGTAAGAGGTGTGGGATACAAATTCAGTGATTAACTTATATGTCTCCGAGCTGAGGTCTAAGTATAATCTCCTCCACACATGCCTGAAGTGACAGCTTGCTTGACGCAACAATCATATTGGCTACATCATCTGGTTTCATGAATCTTTCTGCAGGAATACCTGCTCCTTCCCAGGATGGCGTATAAGCTGCGCCAGGATAGATGGTGGTAACTTTTATCTGGTGGGTCTTTAATTCCTCCCTTAAATTTTTACTGAAACCAGCTAACGCGTATTTACTTATGCTATAAGACCCACCATTGGGGTATGCCATGAACGATGCAATAGAAGCCATGTTGAAAATATGTCCTGATTGCCTGGCTATCATGGATGGTACGATTGCCCTGGTGAGGTGATATGCTGAAAGCAGGTTTACCTGGAGCATTTCTTCAAGTTGTCCATCCGGCTCATTCCATACCGATCCGGGAACGTAACTGCCTGCATTGTTAACGAGGATGTCGATGTTCATGCCCGCTGCCAGAATTTCCCCTGCAAATGCTTTCACTTTCTCTTCATTGCGCATGTCAACATCAAAGGCAGATACAGATATACCGTGTTTATTGATCAGTTGTTGCTGCCAGCTAATTGTTTGTTGCATAGATCTTGAACAAAGTATAAGGTTGGCACCTTCAGCAGCAAAATGCTCTGCAATACACTTTCCCAATCCTCTCGAAGCACCGGTAATTAAAACATTCATCGCGGTATTTTTTTCAAAGGTAGGCATTCAAAGGTTGTGTAAATTTGCATCTTATGAAAGTAAAACAATACAGCCAGGTTTTTTTTGATTTGGATCATACGTTGTGGGACTTCGAAACAAATTCCAGAGCAACACTGAATATCCTTTATCATGAGCTGAATCTTGGTGAACAATCCGGGGCTGATTTTAATAAATTTCATGCTACCTATCATCATTATAACGAGATATACTGGGATCGTTTCCGCAAGGGGCATATCAACAGGGAGGAATTGCGCTGGAGAAGGATGTGGAGGACGCTCGTGGAATTCAAACTCACTGACGAGCCACTTGCAAAATTGATGAGTGAACGATACCTCGAAATTTTACCCACGAAGACCAACCTTTTCCCATATTGCATTGAAATACTCGATTACCTTACACAGAAAGGATATCCCATCCACCTGATCACCAATGGTTTTGAAAAAACCCAGCACATGAAAATCAGGAATAGTGGTATTGATCATTATTTCCAGGAGATG
Organism: Chitinophaga pinensis; assembly: GCA_945862385.1. GTDB lineage: Bacteria > Bacteroidota > Bacteroidia > Chitinophagales > Chitinophagaceae > Pollutibacter. Next base: position 14,157 of record CAMAXV010000002.1, on the reverse strand, counting down.
ATTACCTCTGAACAGGCCGGCATCATGAAACCGCATGCTGCCATATTTGAATATGCACTCAAAACTACAGGGGCAAACGCAACAGAAAGTATCATGATAGGGGATACGCTCGAAGTTGATATCCTTGGTGCCCTCAACGCCGGTATTGACGCCGCTTATGTGCACGCAGAAGTTCCGGAAGGATCTAAAGTAAAACCAACCTATATTCTTAAAGACCTTGGTGAATTAAAGGATATCCTGTAATTATGCCAGCGTGGCAAGCACAGAAACTCCGTTTTTCACATTATCGCCAATTTTAACATTGACTTTTGTGCCAATTGGTAAGAGCAGGTCTACGCGGCTGCCAAACTTGATGAAGCCCAGCTCCTCGTTTTGTTTTGCATCAGCATCAACAACAGCATAGTTCATGATCCGCTTAGCGAGCGCACCGGCAATCTGCTTTACAAGTACTTTTGCCTTGGGGCTTTCAAGAACGATACTGTGGCGCTCGTTTTCTGTGGAAGATTTGGGATCCCAGGCTACCAGGTATTTTCCTTTGTGGTATTTGCTGTATAACACCTTGCCTGAAAACGGATAGCGGTTAACGTGCACATTGGCAGGACTCATAAACACAGACACCTGCAATCTTTTATCATTGAAATATTCCGTATCAAAGACTTCTTCAATCACCACTACTTTTCCATCGGCAGGAGACACTACGGCATTTTCGTCATAAGTGAAGGTCCTGGAGGGAATTCTGAAAAAAGAAACGATAAAAAGCCAGAATGCTACCAATACTACTGAAAGTATATAATGAACAATTGGTTGCTCGGGATGGAGCAATCTGAGCGATAAAAAAATCAAAGTAAATGCACCAAGTCCGATAGTTGTAATGGTTTTATAGCCTTCCTTATGTATGGTCATGTTTTGGGTTTAGGTCTGCAAATGTAGTAATTAGTAGCTGATCCTTCTTTTTCGTGCTTCAATCTCCCATATTCCGGTCAATCTGCCATCTTTAATTTCATTCAATCCTTCATGGAGGGCTACAGTTGGACAAATATGATAAGGTATGCCTAACAGCACATCTCCAACCCTGATTGTATGGTCTGCACCCGCTTCCAGTACAAGGTGTTCCTCACTTTGACTGACAGCTTTTAATTGCGGGTGATCCGGAAATACAACCCTTTTGCTGATTTCATTTTCAGCTGCCACTGCCTTATGTCCGAGGTCAACACAAATTCTGTTTTTTGCCGGTAATGATATGACACGCGTCAGTATATTGACTGCAGGAGTAAAATTTTGTTCCTGACAGATCTGGCTGTAGCCGTAGTCCCAGAAAATATTGGTGCCGGGACTGCATTCACGGTCTGGCCGGTTGGCATGAATGGAAAAAGTTGGAGAGCCTCCTGCAATAATATGTGGCTTTTCCAACCCTGCAGCCTGCATCATTTCAATCAATGCATAAACAGGCTCAAATGCGTTATCACAAGCCTTTTCCCGTTCACTGAAATCGGGTTGTCTGTGCTGTCCGTCATAGACATGTAATCCGCCGAACACCAATCCGTTGGCACTGTGAATTTGCTTAATAAGATCAAGTGCCCTTTCATCCGGACTGATTCCGGTTCTGTTCATGCCAACATTGATGTCTGCAAAAACCCTGATTTTACGGCTATGTTCATCAAATATTATACCAATAAGCGCAGCATTCTCAATATCATCTACAATACATGAAAATTTCGTTTCGGGAAATGCTTCGGATAATTCATAAAGCCGATGGATTTTTGGACCTACTGGCTGATGGGCAAGCAGTACGTCAGGTGCTTTATTGCTGGCCAGCAATTCCGCTTCTGCAATCGTGGCACATTTGAATTTTGTGATACCGGCATTTAACATCATGCGAATACCAACTGCCGACTTATGCGTCTTGATATGCGGTCGAAGTCTGTCTGCATTTCCGGCCATGCGGACCATTTCCGCAATGTTTGCAGAAACTATATCCGGGTTTACCAGCAGGGCAGGGGTGTCTATCTGGGAATAAATTTCCATGATTACCTTGTGTAATTGGTTAAGCTTCTGTTTCCAGTTCAAAAATGGCTTCAATTTCCACCGGAACATTATCCGGTAATGAACCCATGCCCACAGCACTGCGGGTTCCAACACCCAGATCATCACCCCAGATCTCTCTGAATAACTCGCTGCAACCATTGATTACAATGGGGTGTTGTGCAAAATCTGGTGTGGCATTTACCATGCCCAGAATTTTAATTACCCTTTTAATGCGGTTGAGACTCCCATAAGTATTGATCAGACTTTGCAATATGCAAAGACCAACGTTACGCGCCACCATTTTCGCTTCAAGTGTTTCCATTCCTGCACCAACCCGTCCCTTAATCCTGTTTCCGTGCTGGTCGAATGGAACATGACCGGAGGTGTATACAAGGGTTCCTGCTGTTATGCAGGATTTATAAATGCCTTTCGATCCGGAGGTGACAGGCATCTGCTCTGTTAGTGATTCAAATTTTTGCTGGGGAGTCATGATGAATTGGCTGCTTAGTTATGAGTTGATGATACTATATTATGCTTCCTGAACAATAGAAGTATCCAGGAAATGAGCTGGATTAAGGCTATTGAGCACATCTTCGATTTCTTCCAGTGTATTCAGTGTTACAAGTTGTGTTCTCAATGGTTTGATGTGTGGAATGCCCTTGAGGTAGTTGGCATAGTGTCTGCGCATTTCAAAAATGCCAATCCTTGGACCTTTCCAGGCTACTGATGCACGGAGGTGTTGTCTGATTACTTCAATGCGTTCTTCAAAACTTGGAGGTGCTAATTTTTCTCCTGTTTCAAAAAAGTGTTTTACTTCTCTGAAAAACCACGGATAACCGATAGCTGCTCTGCCAATCATGATGCCATCAACCCCATATCTGTTGCGGTATTCCAGTGCCTTTTCCGGTGAATCAATATCACCATTACCAAAGATGGGGATGTTTATTCTGGGGTTGTCTTTTACTTTCGCTATCCAGCTCCAGTCTGCTTCACCCTTATAAAGCTGACTTCTTGTTCTCCCATGTATCGAAAGTGCCTGAACCCCAATATCCTGTAGCCTTTCTGCAACTTCAATGATGTTAATGCTGTCAAAATCCCACCCCAGCCTGGTTTTAACAGTAACGGGTACATGGCAGGATTTGATGACAGCTTTTGTGAGCCGCACCATCAGATCAATATCTTTGAGTACAGCAGCTCCTGCTCCCTTACAAACTACTTTTTTAACAGGGCAGCCAAAATTGATGTCAAGGAGATCCGGGTTAATTGTATTCACAATGCCCGCACTGATTGCCATTGCTTCCTCATCCCCGCCAAAAATTTGTATTCCCACCGGTCTTTCCTCTTCAAAAATGTCAAGTTTCTGCCTGCTTTTGAGTGCATCTCTGATCAGCCCTTCTGTACTGATGAACTCAGTGTACATCATGTCTGCTCCGTTTTTTTTACAAACAGCGCGGAAGGGTGGGTCACTCACGTCTTCCATGGGTGCCAGCAAAAGGGGGAATTCGGGTAATTGTATGTTGCCTATCTTTACCATCAGGAAAGCAAAATTACGACTATGCAGGAACAAATCGAGAACAACAGGCCAGGTATTACCCACAAGGCAGGATTATTTATTTTAATAGCCCTTATGGGGGCAGGAGCAATGCTTGGTGGTCTTGCGTCTGTTTTTGTGTGGAAACTGATGACGGGTCAGGATATGGCTGATATGCAAATGAACCTGACTAATCCGGCATTTGTTAATCCTGTCAGAACAGTCCAAACAGTATTGTCAGTGCTGATGTTTCTGCTTCCAACCTATGCAGCAGTCCGCATAATCAATCCAAAACCCTTGCAATACATGGGTTTCAGACAAAAAACACCTTTGCCGGCATTCGGCTGGGCTGTTTTGCTGATGATTATTACAATGCTGATTGCCGGTTCACTGGCCACACTCAATGAGATGATTCCGCTGACTTCCTCCCTGAAAACATATTTTACGGAAATGGAAACCAGGTATTTGCAACAGCTGGAAGTCATGTCTCGCATGGAATCCATATCAGACCTGCTCATATCCCTGGTTGTAATGGCTGCGGTACCTGCAGTTGTTGAAGAAGTATTTTTCAGGGCTGGATTTCAGAATATGATGCAGCGTTCAACCGGGAATATCTGGGTCAGCATCATCATTACCTCGCTTTTATTCAGCGCCATTCATTTTTCCTTTTACGGACTCCTTGCGAGAACAGCCATGGGTGTTATGCTCGGTATGATGTACGCAACAAGCCGTAATATCTGGGTTCCTATTCTTGCTCATTTTGTGAATAATGCTGTTGCAGTTGGACAGGTCTATTATCTCCGTATGAAGGGGGAGTCACTGGCAGATGGCATGGACGATAAATTTCCACTTTGGTGGGGACTGTTTGCCATGGCTTTGGTTTGGTTTGTTTATGGGAAATTTGAAAAAAGCGTAGCACATGGCACTGAATAAAGAGGTCTTCAAGACAAGAACACAAACTGCTGTATTATACGCAGTTGTCATGCTGACGGGATTGTTGTGGAATGAGTGGAGTTTTGTGATATTGTTCTCCATTGTTCATTTTGGGGCATGTAATGAGTTTCGTAAACTAGTAGAAAGGATTGGTGTTGCATCATCGAAAAAATCACCTGTATTGCCTATCTCTTTGGCCTTTCTGGGTTGGGGGATGTTGTTGGCAGCAAATGCTGAAAGCCTTGATATCGGGGGGTATCACATTTCAGAGGCAGGTTGGCGTATAATGCGGATTAGCTTCATTGTCTTTCTTTTTGAGTTATACCGTACCAAAGCATTTAATCGCTGGAATCTTGGCTGGTCATTGATTGGATTAGCTTATGTATCGATTCCTCTTGCTATGTTGGTTAATTTGCGGTCGGGTTGGATATGGGGGCAGTCGCACGACAGCAGCTTTTTTGTCAACGCTTTGTCTGGTTTCAGTGGAAAGGTCATTTGCCTCCTCTTGGTTTTTGGGATCTGGATTAATGATACCATGGCCTACATTGTTGGGTCATTTATTGGAAAAACGCCACTCAGCAAATGGTCTCCCAAGAAAACCTGGGAAGGTACACTGGGGGGAATCGTCCTCAGTATTGCTTTGATATCCTTGTTTGGATGGTTTTATGGCGCCAAAGGATTCGAATGGATGTTAGTTACCACCGTTGTTGCAATCGCAGGGACTTTTGGGGATTTGTTGGAAAGTAGGCTGAAGAGGATGGCTGGTGTAAAAGACAGCGGTTCCTTTATGCCCGGCCATGGCGGATTTTTAGACAGGTTTGATTCCATCATCCTAGCAGCGCCTGCTGTCTGGATATTATGTTATCTCCTTTACCGTTGAATTGATACAGATGATATAATATTAAATCTGGCTGGAAATAAAATCCAATTAGGGGTTCTCCCTTTTTGATTCAATGGTAGGCCTTTGTCTGGGCTCATTTTCAGCCGGACGATTTTGCCTTTGTTTTTCTCTTGGGGGCTGTCCCTGACCTTTATTACCCTGTGGTCTGTTTTCCCGTGACTTGTCACGATTTTCACCACCTGGTCTGCCCTGTGCTTGCTTGGCATCCTGATTTTTTTCCCTTACCGGCGGTCGTGACCCTGATTTTTGCACCTGATGGGTACTTTCAGCAGGTTTATCCCTTCCTGGCTGTGCGGGTTTATTGGGTTTGGCACTCGCACCTTTTCGCTTTTGAGCATTTCTTTCCAATGAGCGAAGACTGATTTGCCCTACCACATCCACAAACTGGGGCTCCACTTCCTTAACCTTGCCTGGTGAAACAGTTACTTCAGCTGTTTCCAGCTCTTCAGGGCGCTGACCATTGTCGTTCATCGCCTTAATTCGCTTCACTGTCTCAATTGTTAGTGGGTACTGCTTGTTGCTGTCTGGCAGTGTGTACCACATCAAGTTCTTGAAAATATCTTTTTTGCTGAGGTGTGCATTTCCCTTTGCAGTCAGCAGCACATCCACATGGTCAGGAAAATGCTGCAGTGCATCAAGGTATGTATCCAGTTCATAGTTTAAACAACATTTCAGCCTTCCACACTGTCCACTTAGTTTAGTCTGGTTGATACTCAGGTTCTGATAACGAGCCATGGTAGTTGTTACACTTTTGAACTCGTTCAGCCAGGTGCTGCAACAAAGTTCTCTTCCGCAACTTCCAATACCGCCTACTTTAGCAGATTCCTGCCTTGCGCCTATCTGCTTCATTTCAACTTTTACCTTGAATTCTGAAGCATAGATCTTGATGAGTTCCCGGAAGTCGACCCTGTCTTCAGCCGTATAGAAAAATGTAGCCTTTCTGCCGTCTGCCTGAAAGTCCACCTCACATATCTTCATCACCAATTTGAGCTGTTTTGCAACGGCACGGGACCTGGCAAGAGCCTCTTTTTCGCGAGACTTGTTCTCCTCCATTTTCTGGATGTCGACTTCAGTAGCTCTGCGCAATATTTTTTTGATGTCTGCACTGTCTTCCGGAATTCTTTTTTTCTTTAGCTGCATCCTGACCAGCTCGCCGCTGAGGTTGACCATGCCTACGTCAAAACCGCCAATGCCTTCCACACTTACCATTTCACCTTTGCTAAAATGGTGTAAAGTAGTATTCTTGAAATATTCTTTTCTGCTGCCGTTATTGAAAGTTACCTCCACAATCCTGCAGGATATGGAAGGATCTGTAAATGGCAGATTAGCCAGCCAGTCGTGCACATTGAGTCTGTTGCAGCCACCTGTACTGCAGCCTCCGTTGCTTTTGCAACCGCTTGGTTTACCATCTTTAGTGCCACATGAACTACATCCCATAATCTATATCAATGAACCAAAATTAAGGCTTTATCCCTTATTATGTGATAAATTTTGATGGTGAGGGCCATGAACAGAATTTTGGGGTTCGCATTTCGTTCAATATAATAGACCGAGTCATTGAGTTCCTGGACTATGGCTTCAAGTTGTTCTGTAGCTGCAAGCCTGATAAGCCGAGACGCGAAATCAATTTCCTGTTCTGCTGCTTCCGGGGATTGTGATGACGCAGACATCCTTACAGCGATTGATAAGAGGTGAATGAAGTAAATAAGGAATTGTTTTTGTTTCTCGCGTCCCAGTTTGCTGACTTGTTCAACCCATTGCACCTGGGCCGCAGGTCCATTTTTCAACATGGCATTAAGCCACTCTCGCAGCATTTCCTGCCAATCCTGATCTGCATGGTTTAACTGCTGGAACGCCTCTCGCAGGTTGCCATTTGCCATTGATGCAACAGAAACCGCCTTTGATTTGGGTACACCCTGTTCATTGATAAGCCATTGCTGCACTTCTTCATTGTTTAGCCTGTTTATCTTTACAAGCTGTGTTCTGGAAAGTATGGTTTGAAGAATCTTTGATTCATCTTCGGCAACAAAAATAAAAAGCGTTTTAGCAGGAGGCTCTTCAACAAGTTTGAGCAGTTTATTGCCTGAGTTGCCGAGGTATTCGGGCAGCCATTGTATCAGTATCTTATACCCGCTCTCAAAACTCTTCAGGTTAAGTTTTCTATTGATGTCTTCGCATTCGTGTGCCGTTATATTGCCCTGTTTATTTTCAGCGCCAAGACTCTGGAGCCAATCATACCCGTTTCCAAATGGTATCTGTGCAATAAAACTCCTCCATTCACCAATGAAATCTGTACAGACAGGTTTGTCCAGTCCGGCCTTTGTAATAGTAGGGTAAGAGAAGTGTATGTCTGGATGAATAAGTTTTGCTGCTCTCATGCAGGACGGGCATGTTCCACAGGAATCATCAAATAATACAGTTGTTGATGGCAGCTCAGGTTCTCCGAATAGAGAAGCTGTTGTATCCGGTGATGGAATTTTATTTCTGTCGCATACTATGAATTGGGCCAGCGCCATTGCCAGTTGCAGTGCACCGCTTCCTTCTTTACCAAGAAAGAGCAAGGCATGACTCAGCCTGTTTTGGTTAACAAGCGCTGCCAATTGCTGTTTAACAGCTTGCTGGCCTGGGATGGACTTGAATTGCATCCTGCAAAATTAGGGGAATGCAAAATCTTAGGTCAGGGCCAGTGATTTTAAATCAAAAAATAGCCCTTCTTTGCTCTCTTTTTAGGTAAAATGCAAGAATCCCCTCTTATTCAGGAGGGGATTCTTGCACAATTGATGTGTAAAAAACTATAATGTCTTAATTCAAAAGTTTTGTAATCTCTTCTCCCATGGGATTTACCTTGCTTGGGAATACACCAATCAATTTGCCTTTCTCATCCAGCAGAAATTTGGTAAAGTTCCATTTGATTTCAGCATCCATCACACCATTCTCTGCTTTTTGTGTCAACCATTTGAAGAGAGGGTGGGTATCTTCTCCTTTCACTGAAACTTTTTCTGCCATGATAAAGCTGACACCGTAATTTTTCTGACAGAATTCTGCTATCTGCTCATTTGATCCGGGTTCCTGACCACCAAAATTATTTGCAGGGAATCCAACTATAACAAGTTTATCCTTGTATGCTTTGTGAAGCCTTTCCAGGTCTGCATATTGTGGTGTATAACCACATTTTGATGCTGTGTTGACGATAAGAATTTTCTTTCCCTTGAAACTTGAAAAATCAATTTTTTCCCCTTCAATCGAAGAGACCTTGAATTTATGAACCGAGGCTGGTCCTGCAGCAAAGAAGGCGAATGCAATAAGAAGAATTTTAGTCATTGTATTATTTTTTAGTTGGGCAATTGATGCTGAATATTTGTCGGTTTCAAGAATGTGAAATTAATCAATTTCAAAAAACAGACATCATTTGAGCAATTGGTTACACAAAAAACGGATTGATTTTCGTGATAACTTGACTTTAAACAATAAAATGCCTGATTTGTTCAACGTCAATTGGTGTTCCTTTTATAATGTGAAAGCCAAACTACTTACTGAAACCTGTCCAATTCCTGCATCCAGGAGGGTTTGAATACATGCTTCAGTGGATGCGCCGGTTGTGATGACGTCATCAACCAACAGGATGTTTTTCCCAAGTATCGCGGGATCTTTATTTACCCCAAAAACATCAGACACATTATCCCATCTTTCAATCCTGCTTTTTTTGGTTTGCGTTGCAGTATGCGTATTTCGTTTTAAAAACTTCTCATGGCATGGAATTCCTGTTGCTTTTGACATTCCCTTGCAAAGCAGAGACGCCTGGTTATATCCCCTGTCTTTTTCCTTTTTGGGATGGAGTGGCATGGGTATCAGGTAATCAATTTTATGGAATGTTGTCAACGCTGTAAGTCTGAACCCCATAAGCTCTCCGAAGAACAAACCCAGTTCACGTTGGTTGTCATATTTAATCCTGTGAATGGCTTTTTGGATTGGTGTTTCTTCCTGGTAGAAGAAAGTGCTGGTTGCAAAGGATGCTTTTACCCTTCCCCAAAATAGTTTTTCAACCGGGTTATCTCTGATTTTTTCAAATTCCGTGAAAGGCAGGTCTGTCATACATGCCACGCAGAAGAATTGATTTTCTTCAACTGATGACTGGTCGCATCCAAAACAAAGTCTTGGGAAAATAAGGTTACTTACTGACTGTGAGTAATAGCCTACTGACTTGATGATCTTTTCTGTGATAACATGGGTCATTGAAAAATAGTTCTGTAAATCTCTTCCACAAGGGCTACATCAATTGTTTTAATGCCTTTGTGCTGATCTCCTTTTCGGTTGTATTTACTGATAACGATGCTGTCAAATCCAAGTTTGGCCGCTTCTGAAATGCGTTGATCTATGCGGTTAACAGCCCGGATCTCGCCGCTAAGACCTACTTCACCCGCAAAACAGATTTTTTGTGACAGGGGTATATCCTCATAAGAACTCAGCAAGGCAAAAACCATGGCCAGATCAATGGCAGGATCTTCAATTTTGAGTCCGCCTGCAATATTCACAAACACATCTTTGCTTCCAAATTGAAATCCTCCTCTTTTCTCCAGCACCGCAAGTAAAAGTTGCAGCCTGCGAAGGTCGAAACCACTGGCAGTTCGCTGAGGAGTTCCATACACAGAAGGTGTAACAAGGGCCTGAACTTCAATAAGCAGCGGACGCAGTCCTTCCATGGTTGCTCCAATAGCTATGCCACTCAATTGTTCTTCTTTTTGATTGATCAGGATATCTGACGGATTGGTGACGGGTTTCATGCCAGTGCCGGTCATCTCATAAATACCGAGTTCTGCGGTTGATCCAAACCTGTTCTTGGTAGTCCTTAAAATCCTGTAGGCATAATGTTGGTCGCCTTCAAACTGTAAAACAGTATCCACCATGTGTTCCAGCAGTTTTGGTCCGGCTATACTACCATCTTTGGTAATATGCCCGATTAGAAAAACAGGTGTTTGTGTTTCCTTGGCAAAGCGTTGAAATTCGGCTGTGCATTCCCTTATCTGTGAGATTGTGCCGGGGGATGAATCGATATAAGGTGATTGCAGCGTTTGAATGGAGTCGATGACTACCAGCTGAGGTTTTATTTTTTTTATTTCCTGGAAGATGACCTGTGTTGATGTTTCGGTGAGTAAATAGAATTCATCATGGGCCACGTTAATCCTGTTTGCACGCATTTTGATTTGCTGTTCACTTTCTTCTCCGCTTACATAAAGGATTCTAAGCTCCTGCATCTGCAACGCATCTTGCAGGAACAGGGTAGATTTACCTATTCCGGGTTCACCGGCCACCAAAACCAGACTGCCTGCAACAATTCCACCCCCAAGCACCCGATTAAGCTCCTCATCTTTTGATACAATCCTGTCTTTTTCCTGTGATTCTACCTCATGAAGCACAACGCTTTTGCTGCCACTCCGGGTATTTTCTTTCCAGTCCTCTTTTTGCTTGCCACTTTCCTTATGAATGATCTCTTCCGTAAAGCTGTTCCATTCCTGACAGGCCGGACATTTCCCTGCCCATTTTGGAGACTCGTATCCACAATTTTTACAGAAAAAAGCTTTTTTGATTTTACTCATGGGGTGAAGATATAAATCATTGACTTATGTTACCCGTTAAAAACAACAGGATAAGGTGGGAATTTCACCATAAAAAAAGGGTTGGTAGACACCAACCCTTGTACTTACTAACCCATTAAATTCTTCAGCTAAATTACAAATTGTGGACACAGTACAAAATAAATTTTTGCTCCTGTGCATAACTTTTCGGAACAGACAAATCTTTTACAAGGTTTTCAAATTTTTATCAAATCTTTCACAATCATTTGATTATCAGCTGTGTAATTTGCATCAAATTAACTCAAATGGGTTCCATATACATCATATCCCTCCTTTTTGTAGGCGTAGGCATGCTGGTATCCCTCAGGCTGAAGTCAAAATTTAACCAGTACGGAACAGTTAGGATACGTTCAGGATTAACAGGACGGGATGTTGCCGTTCAGATGCTCAAAGACAACGGCATTTTTAATGTTAGGGTTGAACTTGGACAGGGATTTCTTTCTGATCATTACAATCCGCTCACCAAAACCGTGTCTTTAAGTCCGGAAGTTTACCACCAGGCCAGCGTGTCTGCTGCTGCAGTGGCTGCGCATGAATGCGGACATGCCGTACAGCATGCCAGGTCTTACCCATGGCTTATGCTCAGAAGCAGGCTGGTACCTATTGTGCAGTTCAGTTCCATGTTCATCCAGTGGGTGTTGCTGGCAGGAATTTTACTTATAAATACCTTCCCTGGGCTCCTTTTTGGGGGTATAATTCTGTTTGGCACCACAACAATTTTTTCGTTGGTCACGCTGCCAGTAGAGTTTGACGCCAGCAAGCGAGGACTTTCCTGGCTTCAACAATCCGGGATTTCCAACGGACAAGAGCTGATTCAGGCGAAAGATGCATTGCATTGGGCTGCAATGACTTATGTTGTGGCTGCTGTTTCCTCCTTGGTTACGCTGATTCAATACATCCTTATTTACCTGAGCAGCAGAGACAGAAATTAGTAAGAATTACTATCTTTCTTGTTCACTTTAAATTCGAAATATTTAAACAAAAAATCATCTTTTTTTAACATTTCAGTCTGAAAATCGATTTTTGCTTTATATTCGCAATTGGACATTTATCGTTTTATAATCAAAAATCAACTGCATGAGAAAACTTACACTGTTCATGTGCTGTTTGCTTTTTGCAATACCAGGGGTATTTGCGCAAACAGTAGTTAAGGGCAAGGTATCAGACGCCGAAGGCGCTCCCTTGTCAGGTGTATCCATCAAAGTAGCAGGCTCCCAGACGGGAACTACAACAGCTGCTGATGGTACATTTTCGCTTTCCGTTAAGGACCTCAACACAACTTTGGAGGTAACTTACATTGGCTACGACCGTATCACGGTTCGTGCCGGATCTAACCTATCCAACATCTCCCTGAAATCAGCTTCCAATGCGATGCAGGAAGTTGTAGTAACAGCCCAGGGTATCCGCAGGGAAAAGAAAGCCCTTGGATATGCGGTTGCTTCGGTAGACAAAAAAGCACTCGAACTTCGTCCCGATGGTGACGTTGTACGTTTGTTGAATGGTAAGGCTCCAGGTGTTGACATCCTCAACTCAAGTGGTATGTCCGGTTCTGGTACAAACATCGTTATCCGCGGTGTAAACACCATTTCCGGTAGCTCTACACCACTTTTCGTTGTAGACGGGGTTCCCTTCGACGCTTCTACCAATTCTCAGGCAAGTTTCGTTTATGGTAACACAACCTCCAGTCGTTTCCTTGACCTCGATCCAAACAGCATCGAGAACATCAGCGTACTGAAAGGTCTGAGTGCAACTACACTCTATGGTGAACTTGGACGTAATGGTGTGGTAATCGTAACCACCAAGAATGGTTCATCCAGGAGGACAAACAAAAAGAATGAAGTAACTGTTACCCAGTCACTTTTCGCTAACAAGGTTGCCAACCTGCCTGATTATCAGGATTCATGGGGTGGTGGTTTTGACAATGGTGTAGGTTTTGCTTTCTTCTCCAACTGGGGTGGTAAGTTCAAAACTCCGCCAGATTCAGTGAACCATCCTTACGACCGCTCTGCATCTTCAGCATTTGGTACGCCATGGAGAACAGCATTCCCTCAGTTCGTTGGTGCTAAAATTGCATATGAGTCCAATAACTCAGTTGAGCAATTCTTCCAAACCGGTTTGATCCGCACAACTTCAGTTGGTGTTTCCAGCTCAGTTGGTTCTGCAGGTTCATTCAATGCCAACTACTCTTACATGGACGACGAAGGTTTTACTCCAGGTAACAGACTGATCAAAAATACTTTTGGTTTGGGTGGTAACGTGAAGCTTTCCAACAAATTCACTGTAAACGGTACTTTCAACTACGCAATCACTGATTTCAAATCCCCTCCAACTGCTACTTCATTTGGTTCAAACCCAAGTGCATCTTCAGTGTTTGGAAACCTGATCTACACGCCACGTGCAGTTGATCTCTTCAAATTACCTTACGAGAATCCACTGGATAAATCTTCTACCTATTACAGGGGTGGTAATGATATCCAGCACCCAATCTGGACTGTGAAGAACTCTTTCACAGGACAAAAAATCAACAGGATTTTCGGTAATATGTCTTTGAAGTATGACATTGCCAAAGATTGGAATGTACTCTACCGCGTAGGTTATGATCAGTACTCTGACTACAACTACTACAACCAGAACAAAGGTGGTGTAGTTGGTGGTGCAGATTTCCAATTGGGTATGCACAGGACTGTTAACGGTTTCAATACCATTTGGGATCACTCTTTGATCACTGCTTATCAGACAGACCTGAACAAGGATTTCCGTCTGAATGTTGACGCAGGTGTTAACTCACAGGAGCGTCTGTATGAGCAGAACGGTCAGCGTTCTACACAACAACTTGTATACGGACTGTTCGATCATGATAACTTCATTATCCATGATAACCTCTCTGAGGGTGGTAACAGACTTGATTTCAAATCAAGGACACTTTCTTTGGGTGCATTTGCACAAGGTTTGTTGAGCTTCCGTGAGTATGCGTTCCTTACCGTAGGTGGACGTAACTCCTGGTCATCTAACCTCGAGCAGGCCAACCGTTCCATCTTCTATCCTTCTGCAAGTATTTCTTACCTGCCTACTACAGCATGGAGCTTCCTGCAGAATAATAAAATGATTAACTACCTCAAACTGAGGGCTGGTTA
>CAMAXV010000001.1 GCA_945862385.1 Chitinophaga pinensis | reverse complement strand
AAAACCCACTTAGAATCATCCAGCGCCAACAACTGCTCCCTGAGCTGCATGAGGTGGTGGCTTTCAAAAAATTTGGCATTCGCCATCATGAACATGTCTACTTTAGCTGAATCCATCTATCTTTTTTTACTGTTTACTATTCCACTATTAACTGTTGAAAGAATTTAGTTGAGAGTTGAAATTGTAGACCAAAAAAGTATTTTTTCTACTGCCTTCCGCAGGCAGGCTCAACTTAATTCTCTCAACTTAATTCTCTCAACTTAATTCTCTCAACTTAATTCTCTCAACTTAATTCTCTCAACTTAATTCTCTCAACTTAATTCTCTCAACTTAATTCTCTCAACTTAATTCTCTCAACTTAATTCTCTCATCTTAATTCTCTCAACTTAATTCTCTCAACTTAATTCTCTCAACTTGCCTTTCTCCCTCCTCAAACCCTACTCAACTTCACCGGCGTAGTCCTGTTCGCATTCCACTGGCATACATAGATACTCTCATCCTCATCAATACAAACATCATGTCCGTGGCGGAACACCTTGGTCTCGTGCTGCAAGGTAGGCTGCAGGATGCCATTTTTGTACACAGGCGCATTGCCACCTGGGCTCGCCAATACTTTATAATTGGTATCTATGATAGTCAGGAAACCACTGCCATCCTGCTTCTTGCCTTCGGCGTCTTTCGACCAGCACACACCGGCAAACAGGTGTTGTCCGTGTATCACGGGGCGGCAAACAAACATGCCCGGGGTATCGATGCGGCGGATGAATTTACCATCGAGGGTAAAGACCTTGAAGCAGCACTCCTCACGGGAAGTGCAGATCAGCACGGGATTGTTTTTATTCCTGTCGTCTACCACCACACCATGTGCACAAATGAGGTTATGCTCTTTGTTCTCATTGTTTCGTCCGCCAAACTTCCGGATAAATTTACCGCGACTGTCGAACTGCAGGATATAATCTGATCCGTAACCATCAGCTACATAAATGTCACCATTGGGTGCCACGGCTGTTTCGGTGGGATGATAGGCTTCCTCAAACTTATAAGCACCAACGGTATGTGGCTGTGCAAGGGAAAAGATGATGCGTCCCTTGATATCTGTCTTCACCACATTACCATGCTGTGATTTGGATTTTCCGGAGAGGTCCTTGTAAAATCCATTGTCCACAATCAGCAGAAAATCTTCATCTCCTTCCTTACTGAGGGTGAGTCCGTGTCCGGATGGGAAAGAAGTTCCCCAGGAATCCAGGAGTTGACCAGATTTGTCAAACACCAGGATATTGTTGTGGGTATCATCACCAATCATGAAGAGGCGCCCCTTGCTATCCTGCACCATTTCGTGGCAGTTGATAACCGGATGGGTGCTGGCACTGATCTTGGCCCAACCTTTGTCTACCGCATAGGTAAAGCCGTTATGACCAATAACCTGCTCTGCAGGCTGGGTGTTTGGGTTGCCGATGGAAAAGGCAAATGCATTGCTGGCAACTAGTCCCGCAGATGCTGCTGCGGATGTGCGGATGAAAGTTCTCCTGTTTTTCATGGCATGAATATAGACAAAAAATCAAATCATTTTGAATTACATTTGATCATGCCTGTTGCAACAGATCTCAACTGCGATATGGGAGAAGGCTTTCCCTCCGATGCAGCCATCATGCCCTTTATCAGCTCTGCCAATATCGCCTGCGGTGCACATGCAGGCAACCCTGAAACCATGCGGCAAACTGTTGATCTGGCTTTACAGCATGGTGTGGCCATCGGTGCCCATCCGGGCTATGCAGATCCTGATAACTTTGGGAGAAAAGAACTGAACCTGAGCACCTCCGAAATCACCAATCTGGTAGCCGAACAAATCAGACTTTTACAAGAAATATGCGAAACAGCGGGGACAACACTGCACCACGTCAAACCCCACGGCGCACTGTATAACCTGGCAGCGCGCGACCGTTCAGTTGCTGATGCTATTGCACATGCCGTTCAGGAAACCAATCCTGATCTGCTGTTATACGGACTATCAGGCAGCTGTTCGGCAGAAAGCGCCTCAGCACATGGCATCCGGTTTGTTCATGAAGTATTTGCAGACCGCACGTACACCCATGAGGGCAGACTCACTCCGCGTGCTGATCCACAAGCTTTGGTAGTCTCCACAGAGGCAGCACTGGAACAGGTGCTGAACATGGTGCTGGATGGAAAAGTGATCTCCACGAGCGGACAAACCATCCCAATCAAAGCAGATACCATCTGTATCCATGGTGATGGCCTGCACGCAGTAACTTTTGCAAAGCATATACATCACATGCTGCATGAAAACGGAATCACCATCAAATCACCCGCATGAAGGCTGAACAACTCAAAAACATATTCAAATCCCCCATCATTGCCGCCGCCTTTCTGATGGCTACCTCGGCTATTGGTCCGGGCTTCCTCACCCAAACTGCAGTCTTCACCAGCCAGCTGCTGGCCAGCTTTGGATTCGTTATCCTCATCTCCATCGTCCTCGATATCGGTGCACAGCTGAACATCTGGAAAGTGCTGGCAGCATCCGGAATGCGTGCCCAGGAACTGGCCAACAAGGTAATTCCCGGTGCAGGGTTTGTGCTGAGCGGACTGATACTGGTGGGCGGATTGGCCTTCAACACCGGAAATCTTGGAGGGGCCGGACTCGGACTGAATGTACTGACGGGGTGGAGTGCAGAATCCGGAGCTATCATCAGTGCAGCCATTGCCATGTTCATTTTCTTACGTAAAGACTCGATGAGGTGGATGGATGTATTCACTAAAGTGCTGGGGATACTGATGATTGTGCTGACTGTTTACGTGGTTGTGGTAGCTGAACCACCCTGGGGTGAAGCGTTACAAAAATCAGTTGTTCCGGATAAGATCGACCTACTTGCCATCATCACCCTGGTGGGAGGTACTGTTGGCGGTTACATCAGTTTTGCCGGCGCTCACCGGTTGATTGATGCAGGGATGACAGGCCCTGGCCATACAAAAGCTGTAGGGAAATCTGCCGTTACCGCTATCCTCCTGGCCTCTGTGATGCGCATCCTGCTTTTTCTGGCAGCCCTGGGTGTGGTTACAAAAGGACTAGGACTTGATGCGGGAAACCCTGCCGCATCAGTTTTTCAGCTTGCAGCAGGCAGAATAGGTTACCTGCTCTTCGGTATCGTGATGTGGAGCGCAGCCATCACTTCGGTAGTTGGTTCAGCCTACACCACCATTTCCTTTTTCAGATCGCTACACCCTGTTTTTGAAAATAAAGAAAAGACAATGCTGGTAAACTTTGTAGGTGTTGCGCTGCTGATTTTTCTCGTGGTTGGCAAACCGGTGAAAACACTGGTAGTGGTAGGTGCACTGAACGGATTCATTCTGCCGGTGGCACTGATGCTGATTCTGCTGGCAGCTGGCAATAAAAAAATAACAGGGGATTACAAGCATCCCCTGTGGTTGAAAATATTCGGCATAGCTGTAATTGCATTCACACTTTACCTCAGCGTGAAAACAGCCTTTACTGTTTTTTATT
Organism: Chitinophaga pinensis; assembly: GCA_945862385.1. GTDB lineage: Bacteria > Bacteroidota > Bacteroidia > Chitinophagales > Chitinophagaceae > Pollutibacter. The sequence continues at coordinate 355,125 of CAMAXV010000001.1, read as the reverse complement.
GAGCAATTCCTTCACGAGTTTTTTAAGTTCATCGATCTGCTGCTGTTGCGCCTGAATCTGCTGTTGCTGTTCCTGCAGTGCTTTGGTGAGTACAGGAATGATAGAGATATAATTCACCTTGAATATTTTTTCGGTGTCTCTCGCTTCATACACCACTTCCGGAAGCACTGTCATCAACTCCTGGGCAATAAAACCATTTTCACGGATTGTATAATCAGAGGAAGACAGACTGGGCTTTCGGAGGTAATTAACAGGCCTGAGTTTCATGACTGAAGATAGTCCTCCTTGTATGGGAACAATCTCTTTTTTGAGACGTGCATCTGAAGGCGTTCCTGCTGCCACTGCGGCATCTACATAAGCTGTAGTTGCCACCTGAGTATTGTTGGTACCTGCAGTAGCTGTAGGAGCTGTGGGCGTTCCCGTCATAACAGGAGATGCAAGCGTTACAGTACCTGAAAATGTTTTATTACCTCCAATAGTCTGAGCGGCTGTGAGATCAACAAAATTCTGCGTAGCAGAACCCGTACCGCCGTTGGCAATGTTTAATATTCCAGTTAAATCGGCAGCGTTCGTTGTTCCAGCGGGGCCGGTTGCACCTGTTGCACCTGCAGGACCAGCGGGGCCCGCAGGACCTTGTGGACCAACTGCACCATCAGCACCAGCGGGACCTTGTGCACCAGCAGCGCCTGTTGCACCTGCAGCACCAGCGGGGCCGGCAGGACCTTGTGCACCAGCAGGACCAGTTGCTCCAGGAGCTCCATCAGCACCAGTGGGACCTTGTGGACCAGCGGGGCCGGTTGCACCAGTTGCGCCTGCTGCACCTGCAGGACCGGCAGGACCTTGTGGACCAACTGCACCATCAGCACCAGCGGGGCCTTGTGGACCAGCAGGACCAGTAGCACCAGGAAGACCTTGCGGACCGGTAGCACCAGCAGGGCCAGCGGGACCTTGAGGTCCGGCAGGGCCACCAGGATCACCAGCGGGTCCCTGAGGACCAGCAGGGCCAGGAACTCCGGCAGGACCAGCAGGGCCAGCGGGTCCGGCAGGACCGGCAACACCATTTGCTCCGGCAGGACCAGCGGGACCAGCAGGGCCAGCAGGACCTTGAGGGCCGGCAGGGCCACCAGGATCGCCAGCAGGTCCTTGAGGACCAGCAGGACCAGGAACACCGGCAGGGCCGGCAGGACCAGTTAAGCCAATGGGACCAACGGGTCCAACTGGACCAGCAGCACCATCAAGTCCGGCAGGACCTTGCGGACCAACGGGGCCGGCAGGACCGGTTAAGCCAATCGGACCAACGGGTCCAACTGGACCGACAGCACCATCAAGTCCGGCAGGACCTTGCGGACCAACGGGGCCGGCAGGACCAGTTAAGCCAATCGGACCAACAGGTCCAACTGGACCAACAGCACCATCAAGACCGGCAGGACCTTGCGGACCAACGGGGCCGGCAGGACCAGTTAAGCCAATGGGACCAACTGCACCAGTAGGGCCTGTTAAGCCAATAGGACCAACGGGACCGGCAGGACCGGTTAAGCCAATGGGACCAATAGCACCTTGTAAACCATTTAAGCCTTGCGGACCGGTGGCACCTTGTGGACCGGTTGGTCCGGCAGGTCCCTGTGGACCGGTAAGTCCCTGCGGACCAGTGGCACCTTGTGCACCGGCCGGGCCCGCGGGCCCGGCCGGACCTGCAACACCCTGAATACCTTGAATGCCTTGTGGTCCGGCTGGACCAATAAGAGAAATCCCAGCCTGCCAGATACCTGCAGTTTTGGGTCCAAACAATGTTCTCGCTGAAGAATTAATATAAAAATCACCATCAGCCCCAATATTATTAGCTGGGTTAACAGTGCCATTCAAAACAGATTTTCCATTGACACCAGCTGGTCCCTGCGGACCGGCAATGCCTTGTACACCTTGCAAACCCTGAGGACCGGTTGGTCCGGTTACACCCTGAATACCCTGGATACCCTGGATGCCCTGCGCACCTGCTGGTCCGATTATTGACCGGGAAGTACCCCAGGAACCACTTGCTTTTGGTCCGAACAACTGGTAATTAACGGTATTCAGGTAAAAATCACCATCCTTGCCAAAAGTATTCAGTGGCGCAGTGTTGCCTGCCAGAAAGGCCGCAGTACTGCTGGTTCCTGAAACAAGTGCATAAGGCACGCTCCAGAATTGGGTGGTACCCATATCCACATAATTGGCAGCTGCCGTCCAGGTAGGAGCAGGCAAAGAAGGTGCCACAGCCACCCGCACATTGAAAAAATAGGTTGTCAGATCCCAGCGGATATTATTAAAAGCTGCTGCAGTGCCGGAAACCCGGGTTCCCCTGCCCACAACAATGGTAAATACACCCTCTCCGTTGGTTGTAACAGTATGGCTCTCCTCCCAGGCAACGGAACCATTGGCAGCACCGGCGATGACCCTATCAATTACATAAACCTGACGCAGGCGGGCAGCATTACCCGAAGGATCCCGGGCTACAGCCTGAAAAGTTATACCCTGAGGTGTCTGGGCGTTAAGTAAAACTGTCCAGCATATAAACTGAAACAGAAAGATGATCTTTTTCATTTTAAGGTACCTGTTTTAATGATCTTGAATGTTTGAATTGTTTGCCCGCTGGATAACCGAAGCATGTATAATCCACCTGAGAGCTGGCTGACAGGAAGTTGCAGCCCGCTTTTCAGCTGTTCCCCCCTTATATTTTGCTGATGCACCACCTTTCCCCTTATATCCATCAGCGTTATTTCAACAGGTTGGTTAGAACCGGCAAAGTCTGCTGACTGAAGCATGGTAAAGGTTGATGATGGATTGGGGAAAACAGAGACTGCAGCAGGTTTTTCTGAATCAACTCCTTTACAAATCATTTTGAAGGTGCCTCCTTTGTTTTCAATGCTCATGAGCACAGAAACACCATTCTGGAGGGTAAGACAATCATTTTTACCATCAAAGGCAAGCGGTCCACTAAAAGTGGATCCGGTTGTGGCTTCCATGGTCAATCCACCAAACGCATATGATCCGTTTAATTGGGCGCTTGCACTTCCAGCAAGCATAATCAGCAATGAAAGGATGGTATACTTTCTCATTCGCCAAATACAAATTTGTATGTTCCCTGATTGTACATGTACTCAATGGTCAGCTCAGTGGGTGTAAACGCAACGATGGTATACGTTATGGTTAACGGTCCACCCGGCGCATTGGCTGTAACTTCCTGAAGCTCTTTGGTGTTGGGTACTGTAAAAGTACCTGTATAACCATCAGAGTCTTTCCAGGTATAATCGTTCTTGTATGTTTTGGTGTAAATGACCTGTGCAGGGGTAAGCGGTTGTGCTGCATTATTAACGAACAAGGCTTTGAGCTTCCAGGTCCTGGTGCCATAGTTGGTCAATCCGCCTGCCACAACCTTGGGAGAGGAAAATATGTTAACATCCTTGCCGCAACCAGACAGGGCAACGGTCACGATCAGAAAGATCGGTAAAAAATACTTTTTCATGAGGGGTCCAGTTTGCGTGAAACTAAACCACAAAAAAATAAAATGAAAGTGTTGCAGGTATTTTTACGTAATTATGATACGTTGATACACGTCAGAAAAGGAAGCACAATTTATAAAGTACTGTAAATGAAAGTTTTAAGTAATTTTAACTAAAAAGATATTCCACATCTTCCCGGCTGAGACTTTTTACAAAACCATCATCATCAGCCACCAGATCACGTGCCAGGCTTCGTTTTTTATCCTGCAGCTGCAGGATTTTATCTTCAATGGTATCCTTACAAATCATGCGGTAAGCAAAAATACTTTTTGTCTGGCCAATCCGGTGCGTACGGTCTATTGCCTGCTGTTCTACTGCCGGATTCCACCATGGATCAACAATATATACATAATCAGCAGCAGTGAGGTTCAGACCCACACCACCAGCTTTCAATGAAATGAGAAAGACCCTGACCTCATCATTTTTCTGAAAATTCTGAATGGCACGTTCACGTTCAATTGCTGTAGTACTGCCATCGAAATATTCAAATTTCACACCAAGCTGTGTTAGCTTTTCCCTGATCAGTGCAAGCATTCCGAGAAACTGGGAAAAGATAAGGGCCTTGTGGTCACCAATATTCTCTGTGATCTCTCTTGAAAGTTCATCAAGCTTTACAGAAACATTGGGCAACTTCTCTGCTTCATTCATAATTGCCGGAGAGTCACAGATTTGCCTGAGTTTCATCAGACCCTGCAGAATGGTCAGTTGTGATTTATCGATACCATGCTCCTTGATGACACCCAGAATCCTGTCGCGGTAATCATTCCTGTAGGCATCATAGATATTCCTTTGTTCATCTTCCATCTCACAAAACAGGATTGTCTCTGTTTTTGCCGGAAGATCTTTGGCAACCTGTTCTTTTGTTCTTCTCAGGATGAATGGGAACAATAGTTTTTTAAGGTGATCCTTATGTTCCTTTTCACCAAACTTATCAATCGGTGTTGCAAATTCATTACTGAAATTTTCTATGCTGCCCAACATACCCGGATTGAGAAAATTCATCTGGGCATAGATATCAAAGGTATTGTTCTGAAGCGGCGTACCACTCATACACAACCTGTTCCTGGCATTCAGCAAACAGGCCGCCCGCGTCACTTTGCTTTGTGGGTTCTTTATTGCCTGAGATTCATCGAGTACGATATAATCAAATTGTGTTTCCAGCATGAATTTAATATCACTCCGCAGGGTGCCATATGTGGTAATCACCACATCATGTTGTTCAAAAATAGATTTATCCCGAACCCTGTCGCCTCCATGGTGAATCTTATAGGTTAACTTCGGCGTAAATTTTTTAATCTCATTTTCCCAGTTGAACATGAGTGTGGTTGGACAAACAACCAGGGCAGTCATTTTTTCGTTCTGGTCTCTGAAAAGTTGCAGGAATGAAAGTGCCTGAATGGTTTTACCCAGACCCATGTCATCGGCGAGGATACCTCCCCAGCCAACTTCGTTGAGGTAGTTGAGCCAGTGATAACCGGCAATCTGATAGGGACGCAGAATTTCAGCCAATGCTGTTGGAGGATTAATCTCGTTGATGCGGTTGAATGACCGAAGCCTGTCGTATTTCTCTTCCAACCTGATCATTACTTCCGTTTCATCGATACCATTGTACAATTCATCGATGATGCTGAGGTGGTATTTCGACAAACGGAGGTTATGCTGCTTGCCTTCACCTACCCTGAACAGCAACGAATATTTCTTAAGCCATTCATCAGGGAGAATACCGAGTGAACCGTCATTCAGCTGAACAAACTGCTGTTTGTTGGTGAGTGCTTTTTTAATTTCTTCAATGGTTACCTTCTGGTCTCCGAAAACAATATCAATTTTAGCATCGAACCAGTCTACTCCATTACTGATGTGAATGCGGGTTTGCGGTTTGGATGTGTTGAAACGGTAATTTTTAAGTACCTCAAAGCCGAGTAAAGGCACTTCAGCAGACTTCATCACATCAATGAAAAGAAAGAACCAGTTGTTACGCAAAACCTCATTGCCTTTGAGTACGAGGTTGAAACTGTTTTCAGTAGTGATGAAATTGGAATGCAGTGAAGTCAGCTTGCTGAGAAATTCCTTTTCCTTTTCAATATCCCTGCGAATCAGTTTAACCTTTCCTGCTTCAGGAATGAATATGGTTTCTTTATCCGTATACTTTACCTCATAATTTTGATAGACGAATTGCGGAATAAAGATGAGGTATTCATTTTTTTCCTGCAACTGGAGCCTGACATCAGGCTTTCCGGCAAAAGTTTCCGTAAGGAGACTGCGATCAAAATCTACTGCATATTTTCTGGCAAAGGGCAGAATTGTCTTCTCAAGCTGCGACGCCCATTCGGTCATTTTTATTTTCCTGTTTCGCTCAGGAAGAAAACCTGTTACTGATTCCAGATCTTCAGGACTATTCCAGCAGTAAAGGTTGTTGTTGAAAAGACAAATCAACGTGGAAGTCCACTCATTGGCAGAAATTTCAATATCCCATTCCTGGATATGGACTGTTGGAATCAGTTCGATTTCTTTTTTCAGCACTTTCACTTTCATACCCGGGTGCATCCTTGAACTGCTGATGTCTAGTGGTTGCAGGTTGGCAGTAGTAAAAGGCTTACCGGAAGGTAATCTCCGGAAAGGAACCGAAGAACCAAATTCTGCAAATATCCGCACCAGTTTGGGGTGGATATATTCGTCTATGAGCTGGGTAGTTTCAGCAGGCAGCCCCTCTTCTTCAGAATAAATGATATTCTCCCAGATACCGGAAAAAGGAGAATTTCTGCTCACATATTTATCGATTTCTGTTCGCTGCAGTTTTCTGACTGCATTGATGAGCGCAATATCCTGCTGATTGAAATTGGCCGATGGTACAAACTTTGTAAGATCGATATGTTCTACTCTTCCCGTAAAATCTGTATTACCATCATACAATTCCCCACTCACAAGCTCCACCTGAAAGCCAGGATACTTAGCAGGTGTTTCAACAAAAACCATACCTAAGCGCTGTGAAGTAGTGACTACCGGTTCTTCAACCAGTGCTACCTGTGGTTCAGTGCGGGTTATGACCGGTTTGGATTTTTCTTCCACAACACTGGTTACGCGTTTGACTGATGCATCAAGCACACGCAAAAAAGGCTTTCCGTCTTTATAGGTAAATTCAAATTTCGACTGCCAGTCGGGTTCATTCATACTGTACCCGTATATACCAAGCAATTTATTCTTTTCCTTGTCCCAGTTCCGGATGGTATCAAAATACTGAGAACCAAACGCGTTGAGCAATTGCAAAAACAAAACTGTTTTGTGCAGACACATGGCATGCGTTTCCTCGGTGCATTTGCAGGAAGTATCAAAATTCTTTTCCTCGTTCCGCTGTATCACGAGTGGAAACTGTTCGCCGTCGAGTTCAAGTAAAGCCTCAACGCGTTCTTCCCTTGCACTCTGTATGGCTGCCTTCTGCTTACGCAGCACTACTTCAGCCTTTTCTGTTACTTCAGGTGTTGCGAGCATTCTGATGGTACGCAGATCAATCTGCTTCATCTTGATAACCGTATGTTTCTGATCATACCGGATGGTATTGTCACCAATCATATTCCGGTCAACCATATCCTGCAGGTGAAAAAGGGCTGCTGCTTCATGCCTGCAGATGTCTCCCAGGTTATACGGACAGGTGCAACGCAGGGCCAGAGCACGTGGATCCCTGTATTTCTGAACATGCACCTTGTAAAAGGTGGTGTAGTTATCGTCTTTTACCCTGAAACTAACGGCATTTAAGAGTTCATCATGCTCTACAAATTCAACATAACCGATGGCATGTATCTTCTTACCACGACGGATTACTTCATCTGTACCATTGTTGTAAACGAACTTGAGGAGATGTGAAAGGGACATGTTTCAGGTATGGTGAATCCGCAAGTTAACACAAATTCTGCCCCCTTCAGCCCTGAGTTGGAATTAATTTCTCATACTACCACAATAAGCTGAGGGTTAAGCACAACTCTCTTGCCTTGTGCCTTGTGCCTCGTGCCTTTTAATGCGAATCCCTCGTCACCTTGCTGCCTGAACATCCCCGCAGGAAATCCATATCAGCCCCCAGATGAGCCTGTTCCACATGTTGCTGATAAAGTTGAACATACCCTCTTGTAGCCTCAGGATGCGAAGGCTTCCAGGCCGCTCTTCTGTTGTTCAGTTCATCTTCCCCAACAAGTAATTCCAGACTTCTGTTCTCCACATCCAATGCAATCAGGTCACCGTCCTGCACGAGTGCGAGGGTGCCACCTTTGGCAGCTTCAGGAGACACATGAAGCACTACAGTTCCAAATCCTGTACCACTCATCCTTCCGTCTGATATGCGAACCATGTCATGGATACCTTTTTCAAGTACTTTTTTGGGAACTGCCATGTTACCTACTTCCGGCATACCGGGGTAACCAACTGGTCCCACATTTTTCAGCACGAGCACCGAGTTTTCATCCACATCCAGATTAGGATCATCCACCCTGGCATGGTAATCTTCTATGTTTTCAAAAACCACCGCTTTTCCGGTATGTTTCATCAGGTGTTTGCTTGCTGCACTTGGTTTGATAACGGCACCGCTAGCGCACAAATTACCATGCAGTACAGCAAGCCCTGTTTCTGTTTTAAAAGGTGACTGTAAACCGGCAATCACGTCATCATTGAAAGACCTGGCATCTGCATAGTTTTCCTTCACTGTCTTTCCGTTGGCCGTAATGCGATCGCCATGCAGCTTATCAGCCATTGCTTTCATCACAACTGGCAATCCGCCTGCATAATAGAAGTCTTCCATGAAGTATTTGCCTGAAGGCTGGAGGTTCACCAACAGTGGAATACCGGCTGAATTGTGGTGCAAATCTTCCAGTTTAAGGTCAATGCCCACCCTGTTGGCAATTGCCAACAGGTGAATGACAAAATTCGTGGAACCGCCAATGGCCGCATTGACCCGGATAGCGTTTTCAAAAGCCTCCCGGGTGAGGATATCAGATGGTTTCAGGTCTTCCTTCACCATGTCTACTATACGCTGACCTGAATACTGCGCCAAAACCTTTCTGCGGCTGTCGGCTGCAGGTATGGCTGCATTGGAAGGCAGTGTGAGTCCAAGCGACTCCACCATACAGGCCATTGTGGAAGCTGTTCCCATCACCGCACAATGTCCGGCACTCCGGCACATACATGCCTCTGCCACGGTAAGCTGCTCCTGACTCATATCACCGTTACGCACGGCATCATTGAAACGCCAGATATCTGAAGTACCGATATTATTTCCTTCGTACCTACCCGTAAGCATCGGTCCACCCGATACAACAATCGTGGGAATATTCACACTGCAGGCTCCCATCACCAGAGAAGGAGTTGTTTTATCGCAACCACAAAGAAGCACCACACCATCCATGGGATTGGCCCTGATGGATTCCTCCACATCCATGCTCGCGAGGTTGCGGTAGAGCATAGCCGTGGGCTTGATCAGGGTTTCACCGAGCGACATCACCGGAAATTCAACGGGAAATCCTCCTGCGGCAATGATGCCCTTTTTAACAGACTCAGCAAGCTCGCGGAAATGACCATTGCAGGGTGTAAGCTCACTCCAGGTATTGCAGATGCCAATCACAGGTTTTCCCCTGAATTCCTCATCTGGTATGCCCTGATTCTTCATCCAGGCCCTGTAAATAAACCCGTCCTTACCCTTGCGGCCAAACCAGCCCTGACTCCTGAGATCTGTTGTTTCCATAACAATTTGTTGATGTCACAATTTAAGCAAATGAAACAGGATTATAGAAAACCTGACTAATTTTGTATATTAGTTTATAATTCTGTGTTGTGAGGATAATTTATTGTAAATCAGTATATAACATAATAGGTTTTTTTATATCCCTTATTTTATGTGGGGATATTGCTGCGCAGGACGGACTGGTGGCTGCAAAAAATTACCCTTTGTTGAACCATTTGTACCAGAGTAAATCAAAAAGTATAGAGGTAGGGAACTCGGTTGATAAACAATTATTTATCGCACCTTATTCCAGCTATGCAAAATACTATACCCAAAGCTTTCTGAAAAACAAGAATGGATTATACCTCTTCGTTACCAGTACCGGAAGAATTTACAAGGCAGAAAAACAGGTAGGAGACTCTCTTTATTTCAACAGACTCGACACAACCCATTTTTATGGATACAATGGTGGCGCCATCTACTTTTCTTATCAGGACACTATTTACAATTTTGGGGGGTATGGATTCTGGAAAACCAACGGACATCTCAGGTATTACAGTGAGTTCAACAGAGAGTGGAACATTAAACAATTAAATAAAGAAATTCCAATTGTTCCGCTCATGTACTACCTGGATCAACAAAATGGTACATTTTATTATTCAGGCTACGATAAAAATAACGCGGAAGCCGACAGTAAATTTCAGTTCCCTGTTGCAAGCCTTAATCTGAAAAATCTGGATAATACATTACTGGGTAAGTTAAATCCAGTCATTGAGAAATTCTTCAAAGAACAAACGCTTAATCAAATTTATATTCCTTGTAATTATTTGAATGGCATGATTGTAGTCTTTGATTACAGCAACCAATATCTCATTAACTTCAAAGAAAACAAAGTTTACAAGATGACCAATATGGGCATCCGAGACTTTTTTCTGGGAAATTCAAGAAACCGGATTGCCAACAATTGTTTCGTAGAGGATTCAACCCTTTATTTCACCTTTGCCATGGATACTAGTTATCAGCTGTACCATTCAAAAATTACCAGGAATGACTTTGAAGCAGAAGGCATACCACTCTATATCAAACCCATCAACTGGAAACTTATTGGTGGTATTGGATTATTGATATTAGTAGCAGGAATAACCGGATTTTACCGGTGGAAAAAATCAAGGCTTACATTGGCAGGAAAAGCAGTCAGCATCTCCACCATGCTCTTCAACGAAGAAGAAGCTGAACAATCCAATCAGTTCACTGATGGTGAGCTGGAGGTGATCCGGTTCATACATGAAGCGAGCATGTCAAAGAAATATGGATCCGTTGAAGATATCAATGCTTTGCTGGGCATTGGCAGGAAAACCATTGAAGTTCAGAAAAAGATCCGTACAGAAGCCATCAGCCGGATGAACCACAAGTTCAAAGTCCTGACTGGTGGAGATCTGCTCTTGGTAGAAAGAATACGTTCTGAAGAAGACAGGCGTTACCAGAAATACATGATCAGGAAAGAAAACATGGAAAAACTGCAGGCCATCATAAAATGACCAGCCTGTCTCCCCGGAAGATGGGCAACACATTGGCACCATCTGCCTGCAGGCAGTACCTGATGTCCTTTTCTAATCCGTAATTCATCAGGCGGTGATAGTGGGTAGCACTGCGCAGGCGCATAAAATCAAAACGGTCCTCTCCAGCTTCGAGGTAAAGCCCCTCCGCCATTTTGGAAGCATCACAATGAATATTGAAGTGGGATTTGATTCGGTTAACCACTGCACCGGCAAAAAGTGTGTCCTCCATATTTACACGGTCTTTCCAGGCAGAGCAGCCAAGCAATACATCCCTTCCTGAAGCAAGAAGGTAGTCGCACACAGCACTCAGGTTGGGAAATGAACCGGTAATGATTTCAGGTGCTCCATTGTCAAGTGCCATATGGAGGAGTTTGGTACCATTGGTAGTGGTGAGCACAAGTATTTTATCCTGGATGAAATCTCTGGGATATTCAAATGGTGAATTGCCATAGGTCAGCCCCTCAGCCACCCTGCCATCGCGTTCACCGGCAGTAATTCCTCCTGTTTCCTGTCCAATTTCAATGCAACGCGGCACACTTGCCACCGGAATCACACATTGTGCGCCATTGTACAAGGCCGTAGCTATGGTGGAAGTAGCCCTTAATACGTCGATAATAACGACCACACTGTTACTGAGGTCGTAGAGGTTGAGTAATGCGGGCGAAAGACAGGTATATAAATTTCTTGAGGGAGCTGTCATGAACAGGAATTATTTTACAAATGGCAGTTGCGCTACAACGGCCTTAATTTGTTTGTCCCGGATGTCTATGTAGATTTCAGAACCTGGACTGGCATGTTCCTTAAGCACATAACCCATCCCAATGCCTTTATTTAATGTGGGGGATTGTGTTCCGGACGTGACACGACCAATCAGGTTACCTTCAAGATCCCTGATTTTGTAATCATGGCGGGGAATACCGCGGTCAATCATTTCGAAACCTACAAGCTGCTTTTCAACACCTTTAGCCTTTTGTTTCTGGAGATATTCAGAGGCTGTAAATGTTTTAGTAAACTTGGTGATCCATCCCAATCCAGCTTCAAGTGGAGTGGAATAATCATCAATATCGTTTCCATAGAGGCAATAACCTTTCTCAAGGCGCAGTGTATCCCTGGCACCCAGTCCGATTGGTTTGATGCCAGCTTCAGCGCCAGCCTCAAAGATGGCCTTCCAGATCTTTTCAGCAGCATCACCTTCGTTTTCAAAATAAATTTCAACACCGCCTGCACCAGTATAGCCTGTTGCACTCACCAGCACGTTATCTACTCCGGCAAACTGGCCTTTTACAAAAGTGTAATATTTCAGGTTCAGGATATCCATTTCAGTGAGTGGCTGCAATATGCGTGTTGCCTGCGGTCCCTGCACAGCAAGCAGACAAGTTTTGTCAGAAATATTGTGCATTTCCACATCACCATTATTGAACTGCTGAATCCACTCCCAGTCTTTCTGGATATTGGAAGCATTCACTACAAGCATATATACCTTTCCGGGCTCAACACAATAAACCAACATATCATCCACAATGCCACCGTTCTGGTTGGTTAGACTGCTGTATTGGGCCTGACCCTGAACCAGTTTTGAAGCATCATTCGAGCTAACCTGCTGTATGAGCGGCAATGCGCCTTCACCTTTAAGGATAAATTCACCCATGTGACTCACATCAAAAACACCTGCATTATTCCGAACTGCATGGTGTTCATCATTGATGCCTGAATAGGAGATGGGCATGTTGTAACCGGCGAATTCAGCCATTTTTGCACCCAGCGCAATATGAAAAGAGGTAAACGGAGTCGATTTCATGCCTGCAAAGATGGCATATAATTTCTTTTGAAAAAAAGCAGTTTTTTATGCCTCAGCCAGTCTTCGGACAATGCATGCAATATCCACGTAAACTGTCTAAAAAATCAATTCTCTGCTTCAATTAGTTTCCATTTGAATATGAAAATAATCAAAGTCAGAGAATTGACAGGAATGGACAGTTAATGACCCATCTTTAGCAGGTTGAAGGCGCCAAACAATAATTTACGTACTGGTCTGGCTGTTGAAGCAGATGCATCATCCTGATGTTCTTTTTCGTCTAACAAAGCAATGTCTTTTACTGACACATCTATCGTGGTATCTCCGTTGGGTGTGATGTCGATTTTCATCTCTTCCACTTTCATATTCTCTTCACGGATTTTCTCCCTGATGCTTTTTTCCAGGCGCTCCATAGACTCTTCACGGGTTTCTGCATCCTTGTACTTTTTCTCAATCCCACCTTCCTGCATGATGTACCAGACACCTGTTCTCCAGGAGTCTTCCTCATCATAATCATGGTCAATACTGATGTTCAGTCCGCGGGTTCCACTTTTTACCGAATACCAGCTTAGCTGGTCTGCCTTGTCATCAATGTAAATTTCCTTACCCACAGGTACCTGAATTTCAATAATAACCTGCTGATTCCTGAAATGAGTGGTTTGGGTGATAGGAAAGGCTAATGGAAGGCTCAGCAGGCTGTCTTGCTGGGTGATGGTATAACCGATCTGTTCAGCATATCCCTCAGCCACTATGGGAGATTCAGCCCTGGCACGTTTAATGACCGTTACATGAAACTGGTCATCACGACTCTTTTCTAGTTTTACCCTGATATTAGACAAAAGCAGGGAATCCTCATTGCGGGAAAGCATGATGCCATCTACATCCCTTCTGAGATCAAAATCATTGTCCCAGTCGAGGTCGAGTGGATAGTAATTACCCTCCGGTTCTCTGAAATCAATTTTAAGCTTGCCGGTGCTGGGTTGCACGATTGCCACTTCATTTTGAATGGATCCCGACCTTTTGAATTGTTTTGAAACAGTTGCTACGAGCATGACCACAGCTACCCAACCCAAGGCCCAAAGAGAACCCAGTGTTATGCCTATTACGTTAGATTTTGCTCTATGTCCGATTATAGACCTCACCAGCCACTGGATGATGCCGATGATTGGAACAATGATGAAGAGAATCAATGTTCCCCAGGCATACCAATGCAGGGCCTCACCTTCTGCTATGAATGAACGCAGGGGCATCAGCACATTGGCACCTGCCACCAGTCCGATCAATGCGGCAATCAGGGATATGGATATAATTCCCAGAATGAAAAAAACAAAAACTTTGAACAGTCCAACTATAAAGCGCACAAAAGCATTGCCCGATTTCCGTGCTGCAGGACCAGCTTGACCGGCAAATCCGGCAGCTGATTCATTGACTTCCTTGCCCCATTCGTTTACTTTGGTTTCAATGTTGTTCTTCCAGGCTGCAGCATTTTCACTGACATGCTTTTTAACCCCCTGCATTTCATCCTGCACCTTATTTTTAATCGACTCGAGATCCACCCGCTGGCCTTTCATTTCAAGACGTTCAGAAGCAGTCACAGCTTTAGGTACTACAATCCAGAGGATGATGTAGATAAAAAACATGGTTCCTGAAATAGATGCAGCAAATGGGATAAACAGGATAGCGAATGGAAGTTTGAGGATACCTACTACTAGCGGTACCACAAAAATCAGTCGGGGTATCCAAACCGCAATATTGAAATAATGTGCAATTCCGCTACACACACCACCAATCACTTTCTGTTCTGGGTCTCGGTAGAGTTTTCGGGTAACTGCAATCGGACTCAAATACCTGGAAGGTAATATTGCCCATAATACAATGTATAAGACCAATCCTGTTCCGAAAGCACCAACTGCCAGCAGGGCAAAAAGTACCCGCACCAATGTTGTGTCAATCTTCAGGTAAGCCCCGATACCGCTGCAGACACCGCCCAGCATTTTGTCGTTTTCATTTCTGTAAAGTGATCCCCTTGATGAAGGATATTCGGTGTATGGCTTTTTCTCGCCAGAATCGCCGGATGAAGTATTGGTTTTGACATTTTCGTCAATAGACAACTCTTCAAACTGCTCAGGACGACCAATGCTGGCAATAATGGCAGCAACATGGGCTTCACTGATGAAATTTGTACCGGTGGCTTTTAGTTTTTCACTAAAGAGCTCGGCAATGCGGTTCTCAATGTCATTGATGATTTCCTCCCGACCCTCTTCATTGGCAAAATGGGTTCGGAGACTTTCTACATATGTCTTTAATTCTTCATAAGCTGGTTCTTCAATAGGAATCACCCTGCCTTGAAAGTTGATGTTGATTACCTTATTCATGGTCTTAAATTGAAAATGATCAGTTTTTGGTTGTAGTTTCCTCTCCCTCTTGCCTTGTGCCTTGCTGTTGATCTCGTGCCCTGCCTTCGGCAGGCAGGCTCGTGCCTTGTGCCTGGCTGTTTATTACCCTCTCCACCCCATCAGCCATTTCCCTCCAGGTGTTTTCAAGCAATTGGTAAAATGCGCTGCCTTTCTCGGTAAGAGAAAAATATTTCCGGGGCGGACCACCAGAACTTTCCACCCAGCGGTAATTCAGCAGGTCTGCATTCTTCAATCTTGTTAATAAAGGATAAAGTGTACCTTCCAGCAGCTGGAGATTTGATTTTTTCATCTCCTCAATAATATCACTGGGATAGGCCTCACCGCGCTGTATAATGGAGAGGATGCAGAATTCCAGCACCCCCTTGCGCATCTGACTCTGTGTATTTTCTATGTTCATTGTGCTGTTTTTGATTGAATGAATCATTAACACCACAAAGATATGCAGTTTTTATAATACTATGCAATACATAGTAGTATTTTTTTTTAAGTACTTTAGAAATATTTAACTAAATGCATTTTTTCCTGCCTTCCACCTATATAATAGAACGTTTTACCATCATAAAAGCCATCTTCCTCGAGCATAATGCGGATGTCTTTGCCCCATTCAGGGATAAAAGTGCTGGCATTGAGCTCGATAGAATAAGCGGTTTTGGGGTATAGTTTATAATCACCACTGCCTGGAACTCCCTGTTGCATGTCCCACATACCTATAGTTGGACCGGCAGCGTGACCATGTAAACCCAGCGGATGGGTATAAATGCTGGGTACGATACCTTCGGATTTTGCCTGAGCAATAGCAGCTAATAACATCTCGTTTCCGGATCTTCCCGTTTTAAACTGGGAAGTGAGGATATCCTGTAACCTGTTTCCATTGGCAAATGCCTGCTTAATTGAAGCCGGCACATCTGTCTCACCAGGCTTCAACACATAAGCATGTTGCTGAACGTCTGTATTCAATCTTAAATAAGTGATGCCAAAATCAACATGCAACAAATCACCGGGCCTAACCACATCATCTTTGGGTCGGTTTGAAAAGCTGCGCAGGTGCTCAAAGTTGGCGGTATCATTTCTTTGAATAGCCACTGAAGGATGGAACCAGGTTGATAAACCAAGGTCATTTACTTTTTGTCTGAACCACCATACCAAATCATCAGTTGTGGTAACACCTGGTGTAATCACTTTGGCAGAAAATCCTTCTGCGATGATGTCGTGTGAAATTTTTACCAGCTGCGGATAGAACTGCATCTCACGATCGCTGCGGGTCTCCAGCCAGGCAACAGACAGAGGTTCTGCACTCACCACTTTTTTTTTGAACGCCTCAGGGAGGATGTTCATCAACATGACATGATGTGTATGATCCAAACCATCTGCATGTCCGAAGTCTTCGGATGTATTGATGGCAATTTTGTTTGGATTTCGAGAAACGATGATATCTTTCAAGGCATCCCACTGGTTGGGAAACTTATTTAAATCCCATGCAGCCTTAATCGATTCACCAACATTGTATCTGGCTATGGCCAGTTTCTCAACTTCTTTCTGCTTAGGGTCCTTATAAAAAACCAACATGGTTGTTCTTCTTGCAGACAGCCAGGTGGAAGGCAGCATGGTCTTCAACACAGGATCCTCATTGTATTCCCTTGAAATCACTACCCACATATCAATGCCCGTCCGCTCCATCAATTGCGGCAACAATACATTGAATCTGTCATGCAATATCTGATCAACTACCCTTGATTCTTCTCGCTCTGAAAGAATTTGTGCAGACACAGCATTAAAAGCAAACAGGAAAGTAAAAACTAATACAACTAAATTTCTCATTGCAATTATTTTTAATGTAAGAGCCGGATGAGCCCAATACATACACTAAAATAATCTTTAGGAAGGAATTTACTCAATACACTGAATTATTTTACTCAACATATTGAGTAAAATACAAATTTATTTTGCTGACAGCCTTTCCAAAATTTGTTGCCAACTGTAGAACTGAAAGGTCTTATTATCGCTCATGGCAACGAATAAACCCCCTTTGAAACCTGGCAATTCGACTGAGGTTACATCTGAACCATCTGAATTATTGGTCGAAAAAGAAATGCGTTTTATCAATTGATGTTCATGTGGGTTGGTTGCAGAACCTTGTCGCGCATAAACATTAAACCTGTTAGCAGATTGATCAGACACCAAAATATATCCTTCTTTATCTGTAGTGGTATAAATAGATATGCCCTCATTATCTTCTTTAAACTCATTTTCTCCAAAAATGGCCAACTGAACATCGGCACTATCGGGGTCTGCGTGATATTTGCGTATACCTACCTGCTCATCAGAATAATACACATACCCGAGCTGATGGTCGACAGCTATTGATTCAATTTCTTTTTTACCCGAATAAACACCAAACTTCCTTACCAATTTGGCTTTCACAGTATTTGCTGAATCGTATAACATGTATTGGTATAGATAACCAGATAATGGACCATCTTTTCGTCCTACGATAGCAAATATATTTCCGTCTCTTTCTCTTTTGTACAAAGCAATTCCCATGGGAAGATCCAAACTATCATCTTCAAAAACTTTTATACCCCCGCCATCGATAATTTCCATAGAAGGCAGAGCAAAAACACGAATAGATTGCTCATCTCGTTCTGTTGCGACAGCTATATCAATTTTTGTTTTGTTGAAATTGAATCCATAAGCGATATCTACATTATTAACTCTTTTAAGTTGAAGCCTGGATCTGTTGGTATCAATTTTACCTTTTAAATTAAAAACATAAACTCCACCTTTTGATTTATGTTTATCCGTGCCCAACACAAGACTACTATCCAGATTAGCATAATTTATCCAGATAGCAGGATCATCTGTATCGCCGAATACAGTGTCGGTCACTATTAAAGGTTGTAATACAGATTCAATTTTAGACGGAGAATAACATCCGGAAAAAAATCCAAGTAAAATCAAAGCTGGATATATAAATAGCTTCATATTCTAAAATTAAAAAACTCCCGGTATGAAAGATACCGGGAGCTACAGGTGGATACGGTTTTTATTTTAATAAGTCGAACTTCAAACCAAAGTTCATACGTGGACCATAAAATTCAATTTGTGCCGTCCTGCTCTTATCTCCTTGATAATAACGCAAGGGTTGGTTGGTAATGTTGTTGATTTCAGCAAAAAAACGAAGCCGTGTATTGAATGCATATGAACCGTTAAAATCAAGGAAGAATTGTTTGTCGTAATAACGATCGAAGAAAGCATCTTCATTGTAACCAGCATCATCACTATCATCAACGTAAGCTGCTGTATAGTTAGCTGATAAACGTAATACAATTTTTTTGTTCTCATAAGACAATGAACCATTAAATATATGCGGTGCAGTTCCTGGAAGTGTTACATTCTCACGAATTAAGGTACCGCTTCCATCATAGATACCTTTGGCTTTAGAAGAAGTATAGGTGTAGTTGGTATAGATACCAAAACCTTTCCAGAATCCAGGTAAAAAGTCGAGCTGACGTTGGAAGGCTACTTCAAAGCCAAATACATCAACCTCACTACCATTTCTTCTTTGAATATACTGCCAATTATCACCTGCTGCAATTGGATTATTTGCTACAGTTGGGAAATCAGCTGCAAATTTTTCAGTAGTATAGTTTTGATTTATATATGTATAAAAGAAATTATTAAGACGTTTGTAGAAAATTCCACCTGAGAAAATACCAACTGATTTAAAATAACGCTCAAACATTAAATCTAGGTTTGTCGATTTAATTGGCTTCAGATTTGGATTTCCAGAACTCAATTCTAAATCACTTGGTAAAACATTAAAGTAAGGAACAAGATCATAGTACTTAGGACGCGCTATACCAGTTGTAACAGCTGCTCTCCAAATCATATTATCAGAAGCAGCATAGCGGAAATTAATACTAGGTAATACATCCAAATAACTATTTTTAAAACTTGCTTGACCCTTAAGCACTTCTTCATCTTCTACAATATTACCAGTATAGTTGAGTGAAGTATTTTCTAATCGAATACCTGCTACCATAGTCAACTTATCAGAAAACTCCTGGTTCAATTGTAAATAACCTGCAGTAATTGTTTCTTTTGCATTGAAATTTCCAGCAAGATATTCTGAAGGAACATCCTCCTTTTCAAAAGAAGTAGCATCGTTAAAATTTAGACTGCCCAAATATCTTGGATCAACGAAATCACCAATTTTATATTTACTTCCTGCGTAATAATTAGCCACATCTTGGTTCTTCAACTTAAGTAAAGTGATATTGTCGAAATTAGCGTCCATTGCCCCAATAGGAGTATACTCAAAGAAATTATTTGAACGTATTTTAATTTTACTTCTTAGCCTCACTCCATATTTTAAAATACTCTTGCCATTAGCAGAAATAGGTTGAGAGAAACCAAGCTTAGCATTGAAGTCTTCCTCAAATTGATCTTGATATTGCTCATTCAATTCATTTAATCTTGTATAATCAGATAGAGCAGTTGAAGATGTTAACAAAGGGAATTCTGGATCAGCAATATCTTGTGTAACCTGAATAGATCTTCTTCCCATTGAAACATAACGCTCATTTGGTCTAACCTCAGAAGCTTTTGCATATTGTGCACTCCAGTCTAATTTCACTTTACCAAACAGATGATCGCCACGTACCTGTAAAGAGCGAACGCGTTGATCTTCCAATCTTGTATCTTCATTTCTATTATTGTCAATTCCTCCTTTAGTCTGACGTAATACTTCTCCGTTATTATAACCTGTGATGTTACCAGCTGCATCATATAAAATATTTGCTGCACCGCCACGGAAACGATGACGTAAACGGAAACGATTTTCTAAATCATCTCTCCAGTTATAGGAACCAACAACATAGATTGTACTTGTAGGAGATAATTTAAAGTCGAGGGTAGCAGAAACAGAGCGACGAACACGCTTTACATCGTATTTTCTTATATCATGATCTCCCACATATAATTTTCCATTAGCATCTCTTTCCCATTCGGCTTCTACATTATCTGAACCGTAAGTATTTGAGTTGATTGAACCATTCAACAGGTAACCAAATTTCTTGTTTTTACTTCTGTTACCAACAATGAAGTTACCCGTTCCAATAAATCCATTTCTTATTGTATTGTAGCCCCCAGCCAAGGTGCCTGATAAACGTAGGCCATTTGAAGGAGCGCGACTGATCAAGTTTACAGAACCACCAATCGCATCTGCATCCATTTCAGCTGTAAGTGTTTTATTTACTTCAACTGTTTGTATCATATCTGCAGGTATCAAGTCCATTTGCACCCTTCTGTTATCCCCTTCTGCAGATGGAATACGCTCACCATTGAAATTGACAGCGTTCAACTCTGGACCCATTCCTCTGATGATGATATTCCTGGCTTCGCCTTGGTCGTTTTGCATAGTGATACCTGGAACTCTTCTGATTGCATCACCTATGTTTGCGTCCGGGAAACGACCTATCTGGTCTGCTGAAACTATATTAGAGACATTTAAATTATTTTTTTGCTGACTCAACGCTTTTGCTTGTCCTTTCAACCTATCGCCAACAATCAACACTTCCTTCATTGAGTTTAAACCAGACTGCATTGATTCGATGATATCATTAACACCATCTTTGATATCAATCTGGCGATCAATCTTTTGATAACCAATGTATTCAATCGTAAGTGTATAACGACCGCTTTTCAATCCTTGAAAAATTGCATTACCTATCTGATTTGAAATGACTTGTCTGTTACCCGGCATTAATCGAACACTAGCACCAGGCATGTTCAGTTTCTCTTCATCTATAACCTTAACATTTAAAATAGATTGAGCATTAGCAGTTATAACAGAAACTACCAATGTCAAAAAAAGTAAGACTTTTCTCATGTGCAGAAATTTTGGCAAAGTTGACACGATGGGATTAAGCCTGAATGAATTAAAAGTTACAAAAATGTAAACTCAATATGCATTAATTGTTACTTGCTAAATAAAATGATGATGAAACTCCTCGGCTTATCAGGTCACCCTACAATCCGCAACTTGGCATAATTGAGCATGATTTTCTTTTCACCATTTAAGTCAAATTTGATGGTGGCAATGGGATTGTGTGCGGCACCTTCCATTTTCAGTACTTCTCCAAAACCAAATTTCTGGTGCTCTACTTTCTGCCCTGCCCTCAATTCAGAGGTATCACTGGCTTGAAAATCTGCAGATGGTTGGTGTAATACGGGTTTATTGTCAGGCGTTGGCGGTGCCAGGTAAGATGGCCTTTCCGCTGGTTTTTTAGATTCATTGAAATAAGGCTTTTGTTGCGGAGTAGCAGCTCCACCTCCTGCTCCCCATCCGCGCATACGCTCAGAAGCTGAAGGGCCAGGCGATTGGTTCCTGAACCCACCACCTGCAAAAGATTTATCAAGCAGGTCTTCCGGCAGTTCGCCGATAAAGCGGCTGGGATCATTTTGTACAACCTGCCCGAATTTATACCGGGTATTGGCATAACTGATCCAGAGTTTCTGCTTTGCCCTGGTTATTACCACATAGAACAAACGTCTTTCTTCTTCCAGTTCTTCCCGGGTGTTGATGCTCATGGCATTGGGAAACAACATTTCTTCTAAACCAACCGCAAAAACACAGGAGAACTCCAGTCCCTTCGCCGCATGGATGGTCATCATCTTCACTGTATCAGCATGTTCATCCTTGTTGTCTGCATCGGTAAGCAGGGTAATTTGTTGCAGGTATGCCCCCAGCAACACATCTTCCCGCATAGGCCTTTGAGGAATTGGTTCCTGAAGTTCTTGCCCTTCGTCCCCCGTCCCTTGTGCCTCTTCCCCCGTGCCTTCTGCCTCCTCACTCTCCAACATAACCCCGTCATCATCAATCTGAGCCCTGTTTTGCTTATCATCAACCCATTCCTTGATGGAATTCAGCAACTCCTGTACGTTTTCATAGCGCTGAACACCTTCTGTACTTTTATCATTGAAAAGTTCCCGAACGAGTCCGGTCTGTTTGCCCACATGAAAAGCCACATCGTAAGCATTACTTTTTTGCAGCATGCTGGCGAAACTTCTGATCATCAGCACAAACTGTTCTATGGCTTCCAGTGTGCCTGATTTAAAGCCAAATTCAGCAGCGCGGGTAAGCACTTCCCACACAGCAATATTCTGTTCGTTGGCAACCAGAATCAATTTATCAAGACTGGTTTTGCCGATACCCCTGACCGGATAATTGATGATGCGTTTCAGTGCTTCTTCGTCTCTGGGGTTCACAATAACCCGCAGGTAGGCCACATAATCCTTTATTTCCTTGCGCTGGTAGAAGCTGATACCACCAAAGATGGTATAGGGAATATTCATCCTGCGCAGCGATTCCTCAAATGCCCGGCTCTGGGCATTGGTTCTGTAGAGAATGGCAAAATCACGGTTGAAAAAATGATTCCGGAGCTTCTGTTCTTTGATGGTATCTGCTACAAATTTTCCCTCATCGTTATCGGTCATCGTCCTGACAAGCCTGATGTTTTCTCCTTCATGGTTGTCTGTCCACAATTCCTTCGGGATTTGTCCCTTGTTGTTACCGATAACCTGGTTGGCAACCTGCAGGATGTTCTTGGTGCTTCGGTAGTTCTGTTCGAGTTTGATTACTTTAACCTCATCGTAATCCTTTCTGAAGAGCAGGATATTCTGGATGGTTGCACCCCTGAAGGCATAAATGGATTGTGCATCATCACCAACTACGCATACATTTTCATGTGCCGCTCCCAGGAGTTTAACAATCTCGTACTGAGCCGGATTGGTATCCTGGTACTCATCGATCATGATATGGCTGAATTTATGCTGGTATTTGTGAAGGGCATCGGGGTGATACTTCAGGATGAGGTAAAACTGCAGGAGCAGGTCATCAAAATCCATGGCTCCGTTTTTGAAGCATCTTTTGGCATAGGCCGAATAAATCTGAGAGATGGCCGGCCTGTTGGCTCGGGCATCCTCCTGCATCAGTCCGTAATCAGCTGCATATTCCTCAGCTGTTATAAGTGCATTCTTGGCGCTGGAAATCCTGTTGTAAACTACTGCAGGTTTGTAAATCTTATCATCCAGGTGCAACTCGTTGATGACTGTTTTGAGTACACTTTTGGCATCGTCAGTATCATAAATGGTAAAGCTGGAAGGATATCCTACCCTGGTGGCTTCCGTTCGCAGGATTCGGGCAAAGACACTGTGAAATGTACCAATATACAGGTTATTGGCTTCCCTGTTGCCGAGGATTTTTTCCACACGCTCCTTCATTTCCCTCGCCGCCTTGTTGGTGAATGTCAGTGCCAGTATCCGGAATGAATCAACACCTTTGGCCATCAGGTGGGCTATACGGGTGGTGAGCACTTTGGTTTTTCCGCTTCCTGCACCGGCAATGATCATGAGCGGACCGTTCAGGTATTCCACAGCTTCCCGCTGAGGCGGGTTGAGTTCTTCCAGGTACTTATACATGGCTGCAAGTTACTGCAAATCAGTTGTTGGACGACCTGAAAATTGATGCGTTGTTAAAGTTATCCTAAAGGGAAATTATGATTAAACCTGCTGCGTTAAAGTACATCTATAGGTTCGTAAGGGTTACGATACCCACTGAAACTAAACCTAAAAAATCAATAGTATGAAGACAAACAAACTTTTCCTTGGCCTGGCTTCCCTGGTGTTAGCATTGGCAGTATTCCTGACGGCCTGTACAAAAAATGGCGTTAACGCATCAAGCGGTAACCTCTCTGTTTACCTGACAGACGGTCCGGGTGAATATGATTCTGTTTTCATAGACATAACCAAAGTTGAAGTAAAGGTGGACAATGATTCTCTCCACAAACACAGGGATGATCATGGAAAAGACGATGACGACAGGGATGATCACGTGAGAAGGAAAGATAGTTATGGTGAGTGGGTTGACATCAGCTTTACACCAGCCATCATTGATATCCTCAGCCTGAGAAACGGTGTGGAAACAAAACTGGGTGATGCCAATATCGCTGCGGGTACTGTGCGCAAGATCAGGATTACCCTGGGCAGCCGCAACAGGGTTGTTAAAGACAGTGTTTCTTATCCGCTTGAACTGAGAAATGAAACCAATAACCTGCTTTATGTCAAACTCTATGATAAACACAGGCAGCGCAGGGCAGACAGCAGCACAAAAGTTTGGGTTGACTTTGACATAGCCAATTCAATCAGTGAAAAAGATGGCAGGTTTTTCCTGAGGCCGGTATTGCGTCCTTTCTGTAATGACAATTTTGGCGAAGTGGAAGGTAAGGTTTTACCGCTTGAAGCCAAAGCTGTTGTGCGCATTACCAATGGTGCAGGATTTAACGGCGTGGCATTGCCAGACAGAAAAGGGGAATTTAAACTCCGCGGACTCGAAACTGGTACTTACACGGTAACTGTGGAAGGCATTGCACCCTACCTGAAGGAAACAATCTCCAATGTTTCTGTTACAAAAGGAAAAGAAACAGAGTTGGGAACCATTACCCTGAAAAAATAAGTTGGTTTTGAAAGTTAAATAGGGCCGTCTCCGTGACGGCCTTTTTTTTGCGCTTTATTGTTGCCCGCGAATTGTAATTCCTGTCTTCCTGCCATTGTGAACACCATTTTCAATCACAGGTTTTCCATTCACCCAAACATGTGAAATACCAGTAGTAAACTGGTGTGGTGCATCAAAAACAGAATTATCCTGAATTGTATTTTCATCAAAGATCAAGATGTCTGCATACTTTCCTTCCATCAGTAATCCCCTGTCGCGCAACTTAAATTTGGCAGCAGGGAGTGATGTCATCCTGCGGATAGCCTCTTCCAGCCTGACAACCTGCTGATCCCTCACATACCTGGCGAGCACGCGCGCATTGGTACCATAACCTCTTGGGTGCGGACGACCTTTGCCATTGCTCACACCAGCATCAGCGGCAGGCATATTGAAAGGATATTGCATAAAATACACCAGATCCTTTTCACTCATGGTGTGATAGATCATCTGGGCATTGGCCTTTTCCAGCATATTAAGAATCAGGTTCGATTCATTGTTGAAATTGCTTTTTCTACCCAGCATCCTGTTTATTTCAGTAATGCTTTTGCCATTGTAGGTTGTATCTGGCGCAAAAGAGGCCACAACCGCATAACTGTAATCTTTTTGTTTGTCGCGCTGCTGAGATTCTTTCATACCCACAAGTATTTGCTGCCTTATAACCGGATTCTTCATCCTGACTCGCAATGAATCCAGTCCACCCTCCAGGGCCCAGTCTGGCAAACGCACTGCCAGGTTGGTGCTGCTGGCTGTATAGGGATACTGGTCGATGGTAACATCCAGTCCCGCTTTTCTGGCTGCTTCCACCATACCCAGCGTTTCAGAGGAACGACCCCAATTATTTTTACCAGTTACCTTGAAATGGGAGATCTGCACAGGAATACCTGCCAGCCTGCCAATGGTAAGAGATTCATCTATGGCTTCGTTAACTTTTGTGCCTTCATAGCGCATGTGCGTGGCATAAACGCCACCCTGAGCAGCAGCAACACGAGCCAGATTCACAATCTCTGCTGTGGGTGCGTACATGCCCGGCAGGTAAATCAGTCCGGTCGACAACCCCACGGCTCCGTCCTGCATGGCTTTCAGTGTCAGGGCTTTCATCCGCTGCATTTCCTCTGGGGTTGCATGCCTGTTTTCGAGACCCATGCCCAAACGACGGATGGTATTATGACCAGCCAGGCTGGCTACATTGATGGAGGTTCCGGTGCTGTCAATCTTCCGCAGGAATTCCCCGATATCATCAGCTCCGCTTCCACAGTTGCCGGTGACAACAGTGGTAACCCCATCATAGATGTAATTATCTGCAGTTGGCCGTTCAAAAATGCTGCCCTCGATATGTCCGTGTACATCTATAAAACCCGGAGCCACAATCCTATTGCCTGCATCAACCGTCTCAACCCCAGGATACCTGGCAGCAAGTCCCTGCCGCACGGCTACAATCCTGTTGCCACTGATGGCAATATCAGCTTTAAACCAGCTGTTTCCGGTACCGTCTATAATCCTGCCATTGGTAATAATCTGGTCTGGCTGCTGCGCTTTTGTTGAAAAGCTTAAAAGGAAACAACAAATGGAAAGTGCTGCTGATGTAAGGTAATAAGAACGTTTTGTCATGGCTTTATACCGCTTTAAAGTTTATCAGATAAAAATACCGATGAATACCGGAATAGTTTCATTTAACAACTGTTTGCTTTCTGTGTAAATTTAAAGACCTTTGAACCATGCCGATCCGGATTTTTGTAACAGGTGGAACTTTTGATAAGGAATACAATGAACTGAACGGAGAATTGTATTTCAAGGATACGCATCTGCATGAAATGCTCAGACTGGGTCGTTCGAAACTGGAGCTGGAGGTGACCACGCTGATGATGATGGATAGCCTGGATATGAATGAACAGGACAGGCAGACCATAGCCAAAGCCTGTATGGATGTAGCAGAAAAGAAAATCCTGATCACACATGGCACTGATACCATGCCGGAAACTGCAGCATTGCTTGCTGGACTGATTAAAGATAAAACCATCGTGCTGACAGGTGCCATGGTACCTTATAAGTTTGGCAGTTCAGACGGATTGTTTAACCTCGGCAGTGCACTTGCTTTTGTGCAGACGCTCCCGCCCGGAGTTTATGTGGCCATGAACGGAAAAATTTTTGAGGGAGAAAATGTGCAGAAGAATAAAGTTAAAGGAGAGTTTGAATCTATTCACCAACCAACAAAATGATACAATGAAAAAATCAATTTTATTTCTGCTCTTGACCAGTTCAATGTTATTTACAACTGCACAATCAAAAGATGATAAGGCAGTAGCTGATGCAGCAGGCTTTCTTGTGAAAGCGCTTGAAAGCGGCATCCGCGCTGATCTGGAAAGTATTGCATCCGATCAGCTGAGTTACGGACATTCTAACGGTTTAATCGAAAACAAAGCTGCATTTGTAGAAGCCATTGCCAGTGGTAAATCCGATTTTGTTAAGATTGATATCAGCAATCAGACGATTGCCGTGAGTGGCAAAACAGCCATTGTAAGACACAGGCTTGATGGTGTTACCAATAATAACGGTACACCCGGCGAAATCCACCTCAACATCCTGCTCGTATTCCGCGTCGAGAAAGGAAACTGGAAACTCTACGCCAGGCAGGCAGCGAGGGTGATGTAGAATACAGGCACAAGGCACGAGGGATTTACGATTATAAAAACTGACAGTCAATCAAACAAAACAGGGAGTCTAAGGAATAAACCATATCGACTCCCTGTTTTTATTAATACTCGTACCTGGCTGTTTCAACTCGTGGCTCGTGCCCCGTGCCTGGCTGTTTATATTATTTCCTCTCCAACAACTTGAAGAACTGATCAAGCTGTGGCAGAATCACGATACGTGTACGGCGGTTTTGAGAACGACCCGCTTCAGTTGAATTATCTGCTATTGGCTGGTATTCAGAACGCCCTGCTGCAACCATTTTAGCTGGCTCCATACCATACTGAGACTGGAACATCCTTACAATTGTAGTTGCACGCTTCACACTGAGGTCCCAGTTGTCCTGCAGATCCTTATTGCCTTTAAGCGCCACATTATCCGTATGACCTTCTACCATAAACTCAATATCCGGCTGGTTTTTCAAAACAAGTGCAACCTTACCAAGTACTGTTTTGGCCTGCTCACTTAAATCGAAACTGCCGGTTTTGAAGAGAACCTTATCAGAAATATCAACATAAACCACACCTTTATCAACCTTGATGTTTACATCCTGGTCATTCAGGTCACCAATTGCACCTTTCAGGTTCATTACCAATGCCATATTCAGGGAGTCTTTGCGGGCAGCAGCCTGCTGGATAGACTGGATATAGGCATCCTTGGAACCGATATTGTCCAATGACTTCTTGATACTCTCTGCCTGAGAAGAAGAAATCACAGATAAATCTTCAAGCTGCTTGATGGCAACATTGTTATTTTTCTTTAGTAGTTCAACCTGATCTTTCAAAGAACCAATCTGTGCTTCGCGCTGAGCATCGGCAATGGCGCGTTGACGCTCCAATTCAGACTTCTCATCACGACAAGCCTTTGTTTCTTTCTGGGAAGCAACAAGCTGTTCATTCAAACCCGCATACTTATCAGTTAAAACCTGAAATTTTTTGGTACTGACACAAGAGAAGAGTGTAATTGTCAGCAAAAGCGGAAAAACAAATAATTTTCTTTTCATCTTTATTAATCGTTTAATAATTGTTGAATACAAATATAAAATGTCAAGTTGAAAACATTTTGATTAATATTTGTTCAACAAAAATCATTTGAAACGAAATTTTCTTTAAATTGAATTGATTTTTGCACCGGTTGCTTGCCGGAATTTCTTGTTTGTTTTCTCATGTCTACCCTGCTATTTGTCTAAATAGCAGGGTTTTTTGTTGTTTTCAACCTAAAAATTGTTTAAAAGACTAATATTTTTAGTGCAAATAATGCTAAATTTATTAGTTAGTGATTTTAAATCCCCTTACCTTTACCTCCTTAAAAATTACTTACCATGTCAAACAGTGAAAAACTTAAAGCACTCAAACTTACCCTGGATAAAATTGAAAAGGATTACGGGAAAGGTAGTGTAATGATGATGAATGAAAAGGGTGAAGCACAAATTGAAGTTGTTTCAACTGGGTCGATTGGGCTGGATAGCGCTTTGGGAATTGGTGGACTACCGAAAGGCAGGGTAGTAGAAATATATGGTCCGGAGAGTTCGGGTAAAACAACAATCGCCATTCACGTTATTGCGGAGGCACAGAAAAAAGGTGGCATGTGTGCGATTATTGACGCTGAACATGCTTTTGATAGTGCCTACGCCAGAAAACTGGGTGTAGACGTTGATAACTTATTGATCTCCCAGCCTGATTATGGCGAGCAGGGGCTTGAAATAGCAGACAGGTTAATACTTTCAGGTGCACTGGATGTGGTAGTTATCGATTCAGTGGCAGCATTGGTTCCCAAAGGGGAACTGGAAGGTGAGATGGGTGACAGCAAAATGGGTCTGCAGGCGCGTTTGATGAGTCAGGCACTGAGAAAGCTGACTGCAACAATCAGTAAAACAAATACAATCTGCATTTTCATCAACCAGCTGCGTGAAAAGATTGGTGTCATGTTTGGCAATCCCGAAACCACAACGGGTGGAAACGCACTGAAATTCTATGCTTCCGTCAGGCTTGACATCAGGAGAGCAGCTCAAATTAAAGATGGTGATGAAGCAATTGGTAACAGGGTAAAGGTAAAAGTGGTGAAAAATAAGGTTGCACCGCCATTCAGGTCAGCAGAATTCGATATCATCTTCGGCGAAGGAATATCCAAAACCGGTGAGATCATAGACATGGGTGTAGAACTGGGAATTATTCAGAAAAGTGGCAGCTGGTACAGTTACAATGGAGACAAACTGGGTCAGGGAAGGGATGGCGTCAGACAACTGATGACAGATAATCCTGAAATGGCAAACGAAATTGAAGTAAAAATCAGAGAAAAAATCAAAGAGATGCAAGGGGCTTAATGCAGTTGCCTCCTTGTTTGGAAACCGTGTCCCGCTCATGCAGGATGCGGTTTTTTATTTATTTTCACCAGGAACAATAATAACATGGAAAGGAAAAGATTACTGGACGCAAGAAAATGCATAGCGCTGGTTGCACACGATAATAAAAAGAAAGAACTGATTGAGTGGGCAGTTTACAACAAAACAGCACTGTCAAGACATGAACTTGTTGCAACGGGAACTACTGGAAGGTTACTCGAAGAATCCTTAGACCGCTCTATAAAAAAATTACTAAGCGGCCCGCTTGGTGGTGACCAGCAGATTGGTGCTTTAATTGCTGAGGGTAAGGTTGATGTCCTGATTTTTTTCTGGGATCCGATGGAGGCACAACCACATGATCCGGATATCAAAGCGCTACTCAGACTGGCCGTTACCTGGAATATCCCCTTTGCATGCGACAGGGCTACTGCTGATTTCCTGCTTACTTCACCCCTGATGCATGCCAATTACACCTGTATCATTCCAGACTATTCAACTTATATCAGAAGAGACGCAATAAAATAAACAGGATGAAAAAAATATTTACATTTTGTCTCATCGCCACAGCTCTCGTTAAAGGCTCAATGGCCCAGGATACCATCAGCAAATCAGATGTGGTGGCTGCTGCAAAACTGATTGCACTGCAATACTCAGCAAAAGAAGTAGAAATGATGTTGCCTGATTTACGGGATAATGTGCGCGATTATGAACAGATGCAACGCTATCCCCTGCGCAATAATGTTCAGGTAAGCATGGTTCAACAACTTGTTCCGGATCAGCTTCAGCAAAAGCAAATAAAATGGCGCTATGATAAATCTATCAGGCTACCTGAAAATAGAGCAGACCTCGCTTTTTTTTCAATCAACCAATTGGGCTCACTTCTGCGTAACAGTTCCATAAGTTCTGTTGAGCTTACACGCTTCTTCCTGGAGAGACTGAAAAAATACAGCGACACCCTGCAGTGTGTGGTGAGCATGACAGAAACAATAGCCATGGAACAGGCAACACAGGCAGACTTTGAACTATCTAAAGGAATCGACAGGGGTCCGCTTCATGGCATTCCATACGGATTAAAAGACCTTTTTGCTGTAAAAGGAACAAAAACAACCTGGGGTGCTGAGCCATACAAAAACCAAACCATAGATGAAGATGCTTATGTCTACACAAAACTGAAAAATGCCGGTGCGGTTCTTATTGCCAAGTTTACACTGGGTGCATTGGCAATGGGCGACTATTGGTTTGGCGGGAGAACAAAAAATCCATGGAACCTTGAAAGGGGATCAAGTGGTTCATCGGCTGGTTCAGCTTCAGCAACCGAAGCAGGACTCGTACCATTTGCCATCGGAACAGAAACACATGGTTCTATCATTTCACCCAGTCATACCTGTGGCGCAACAGGCCTTCGACCTACCTTTGGCAGCATCAGCAGGTCCGGCGCCATGACCCTGAGTTGGAGCCTCGATAAAGTTGGTCCAATCTGCCGCAATACAGCAGATGCAGCAACAGTTTTCGCTTTGCTGCATGGAACTGATGGAAAAGATGCATCCGCTTCAAATGCCGCGTTTAACCTGAATCTGAACGCAGATATCCGCAAACTTAAAATCGGTTATGCTGCAAACCATTTCGAAAAATTGGATACAACTGGCCAGGAATGGGGTGTAATCAAAGCCCTGAAAGAAGCTGGCATCAACCCCGAGCCCATGCACCTGCCAGATACAGAAGTCTATAAATTTGATATTATTGGCATGGTAGTAGGTGCAGAATCTGCAGCAGCATTTGATGAATTCACCAGAACAGGTTTAGATGATGCCATGACAAGACAAACAAGAAACGACTGGCCAAACTACTTCAGGGTGTCACGAACAATCCCTGCTGTTGAATACATCAATGCCAACAGACACAGAACAATCCTGATGGAAGCCTTTAACAGCGCCATGAAAGAGTATGATGTTGTCATTACACCAACCTATGGCGGCAGACAGCTTGCCATCACCAACCTGACCGGGCATCCGGCACTCTGTATGCCAATCGGACTAAATAAACAAGGACTACCCAACAGCATTACGATGCTGGCAAACCTTTTTCAGGAAGAAGTACTTGTTACGGCAGGAAAATTTTACCAGGATATTACAGGCCATGACGACAAACATCCGCCATTGTTCCGGTAAAAATTGACCTAATTTTGCTGCATGTCCTTTCAACTACATGCACCCTATCAACCAGCCGGTGATCAACCCGAAGCCATCAGGCAGCTGGTAGAAGGAATAAAAAATGGTGAACAATTCCAAACCTTGCTGGGTGTTACAGGTTCTGGAAAGACGTTTACTATGGCAAATGTCATCCAGCAGGTGCAGAGACCAACGCTGGTGTTAACCCACAATAAAACCCTTGTTGCACAACTTTACGGTGAATTCAAACAATTTTTTCCTGAAAACGCTGTAGGTTACTTCGTATCCTATTATGATTATTACCAACCGGAAGCTTACATGCCGGTGAGTGATACCTACATAGAAAAAGACCTTGCCATAAACGAAGAATTAGATAAACTCCGGCTGCAGGCAACATCTGAACTATTAAGCGGCCGAAGAGACATCATTGTGGTAGCATCCGTCAGCTGCATTTATGGTATGGGCAATCCCAGTGAATTCGAAAATGGAATCGTTCGCATTCACAAGGGCCAGGTTATAAGCAGACAGGGGTTTTTACATGCGCTTGTTAACTCACTCTACCAAAGGACACAGATAGAATTCAAAAGAGGTACCTTCAGGGTTAAGGGAGACACCATCGACATCAATCTGCCCTATGTTGATTTCGGTTACCGGATTACATTTTTCGGGGATGAAATAGAATCTATAGATACCCTGGAAACAACTACTGGAAAGAGAATTGCAGCAGTTGAGAATGCTGCCATTTTCCCTGCCAATCTTTACCTAGCTCCAAAGGAAATCATCAACCAGGTCATCTCTGAGATTATCGATGAAATGACAAAACAGGTCCAGTATTTCAAAGACTCAGGAAAATTTATCGAAGCACAAAGGATCAGTGAACGTGTAAACTTCGATATTGAAATGATTAAGGAACTGGGGTATTGCAACGGCATTGAAAACTACTCAAGGTTCTTCGACCGCAGACAACCAGGTGCTCGACCATTCTGCCTGCTGGATTATTTTCCGGACGACTTCCTCTGCGTTAT
Organism: Chitinophaga pinensis; assembly: GCA_945862385.1. Taxonomy (GTDB): domain Bacteria; phylum Bacteroidota; class Bacteroidia; order Chitinophagales; family Chitinophagaceae; genus Pollutibacter. Next base: position 322,342 of record CAMAXV010000001.1, on the reverse strand, counting down.
CGATGAAAGTCACCAGACCATACCACAGGTCAGCGGCATGTATGGCGGAGACAGAAGCAGAAAAATGGTACTTGTAGATTACGGGTTCAGGCTGCCAGCTGCACTGGATAACCGTCCGCTCAACTTCAATGAATTTGAACAGATGATCGGACAGGTTGTTTTCGTTTCAGCCACACCGGGGGATTACGAACTGCAAAAATCTGAAGGTGTTGTAGTGGAACAGGTAGTGCGGCCAACAGGACTGCTTGACCCTCCAATAGAAGTCAGGCCAAGCATCAATCAGGTTGATGACCTGCTGGAAGAAATTGACAAAACTGTGAAAAAAGGGGACCGGGTTTTGGTTACCACGCTTACGAAACGAATGGCTGAAGAGATGGACAAATACCTGCAGCGGATTCACATCAAATCCAAATATATTCACAGCGAGGTAGATACCCTTGACAGGGTTGAAATACTCAGACAGCTGCGTTTGGGCGAAATTGACGTATTGGTTGGCGTAAACCTGTTAAGAGAAGGGTTGGATTTGCCTGAAGTATCCCTGGTTGCTATCCTGGATGCCGATAAGGAAGGATACCTCAGAAACGAAAAATCCCTCACGCAAACTGCAGGCAGGGCAGCCCGAAATGTTGATGGCAGGGTAATATTCTATGCCGATAAGGTAACCGGGAGTATGCAGAAAACAATGGATGAAACAGATAGACGCAGAGCCAAACAAATAGCCTACAACCTGGCACATGATATTACACCACGAACGGTTACCAAAAGTAAGGAACAGGTATTTGCACAGACAGCCGTGCTGGATATTAAGGGTTATGATGAAAACAATTCCCTGGCTGCAGTGGCCGAACTCACTGAAAGTGCACGTGTAGCTGAAGATCAAGCCACCTACACCACTATCCCTCAAATGGAAAAACACATTGCAAAACTGAAAAAGACAATGGAAAAAGCAGCAAAAGACCTGGATTTCATGGAAGCTGCGAGACTCAGAGACCTTATGTTTGAAGCAAAGGGACAACTCGAAAAAATGAAGTAAGCGGATTAGTCTAAATTCCGTTCGCCATTTGTCATGAATTGGCTAAATTCACAATTCAATAACTGAATGCCATGCGCCTGAATTTTCAATTTTTCATTGCTGTCTCCTTGCTGTTCTCCCTGAACATCCATGCACAAAAAGTTAAACCAAGACTCAAAGACCTTCCATTGGAAAACATGGAAGCATTCAACCAACCTGCATCCAACTGGCAGATAACTGGCGACGTGCAGGGAAGCTTCAGCGATACATCTCTGAACACAGCAAAGGGAACAGGAATACTTTACAACGCATACAGCAGGGCTATTCAGTTTAAACCCGGGCATCAGTTATTCACTAAAATGGAACATGGTGATATCATCCTGGAATTTGATTTCATGATTCCCAAAGGATCAAATTCAGGAATTTATCTGCAATCGCGTTATGAAGTACAGATCAACGATAGCTGGGGCGTAAAACTTCCCAAACATGGAGACCTGGGTGGCATTTATGAAAGATGGAAAGATGGAAAAGGATACGAAGGAAAAGCTCCATTGAAAAATGCAGCCTTTGCACCAGGATTATGGCAACACATGGAAATATCTTTCCAGGCACCCCGCTTTGATGCAGCCGGCAATAAAAGCCAGTCAGCAAAATTCATTTATGTAAAGGTCAATGGCATCACCATGCATGAGAACATCATCGTGGGCGGACCAACCCGCGCTGCTGCTTTTGATGATGAAAAACCATATGGTCCGCTTATGATTCAGGGTGATCACGGTCCTATTGCAATCCGTAACTTCAAATATGCACCTCAGGATGAACTGAAAGTTGCAGCAAAAGATATCACATACAAGTATTTCGAAAAAACAGCAAAGAGCCCTGAAGAAGCTGCTGTCACCAAGCCAACCAGCCAGGGTAAAGTAAGCGCAATTGATGCAAGACTTGCACCTGCCAGAGACCTTTATTTTATCCAGTTTGAAGGAAAGCTGAATATACCAGTCAAAGATCAATACACTTTCTCCATGCATTTTTCAGGTGACGGTAGCCTGGAAATCGATGGTAAAACCGTCATTGAAAAGGGATGGACCCACATGGGTGGTTTTCCAATTGACGGCAGCACTGCGCTTGAAGCAGGTGACCACACTTTTAAACTTTGGGTAAATAAAGACATAAACTGGTCAAGAAGTGGATTGTCTCTTTATATTGAAAAACCCAACAGCCGGGCTGTAGCTCTTCATGCGCCTGCCTCAATGCCCGAAAGAGCTCCGGAACCATTGATAGCTGTGAAGGCACAAGGCAATGCAGAAATTATTCGTTCCTTCATGAACCATCAGGGTAAAAAACTTACACATGTCGTTTCCGTTGGAGACCCTGCTCAGGTTCATTATGCATACGACCTCATGCAGGGTGCACTCCTGCAGGTATGGAGAGGAGATTTCCTCAACGCTACAGATATGTGGCACGAAAGAGGTGAGCCACAAACAGCTACAGCACTGGGTGCACCTGTTCTCCTTGCAGGTAATGCACCGGTTTATGACAAAACACTCAAAAAGGATTCTGTCACGGATTATCAGTATAAGGGATACACCCTGAATGCAAGCGGACAACCCACATTCAGCTACCAATACAAAAACCTGAAAATTACGGATATGCCAGCACCTGCAGAACAGGGTCGTGGCTTGAAACGCACACTCGCCATTTCAGGTGAAGGCAGGGAAAAAGTGATGTTCCGGATCGCACAGGGAAAAAGTATCACTCCGGTTGGTGATGGATTATACAACATCGGCAATGGTTCTTACTTTGTGCAGATCAGTCAGGGACTTTTCCCCAGGATTGAAACATACCTGGATCAGCAGGTCCTACTGCTGCCAGGTAATGAATCAATTCAGTACAGCATCATCTGGTAATTGCAAAACAAATTAATTGTATTTACCTTTGCTTCGATGCGGCCCGATTTTCCTTTTAAATTATTCAACGACAAGGGTGATACCTATTGGTGTCTTATGCAGTCTCTTGCAGAATATGCCGGCGTAATTTGATTATATGCGGCTTAACAGCCATTCCAATCAAATTTATTAACGCCAAATGATTAACAAATGCATCCATCCCTGGAACAATTCCTGGAGAAAATACACCAGCGTTCCCAAAATTATATCGGCTACCCTGTAGCAAAAGACTACGACTACAAAGAACTGTATCCCTTTCTTGATTACAGCATCAATAATGTTGGTGATCCCTTCGTTGAATCCAACGACATGCAATGCAAATCACTGGAAAGAGAAGTGGTTGCCTTTTATGCTGACTTTTTCAATGCACCACCAGATAATCACTGGGGTTATGTAACCAATGGCGGATCTGAAGGTAACCTTTACGGATTATACCTTGCAAGGGAACTGTATCCCAATGGTGTTGTCTATTATTCAGAATCAACCCATTACAGTGTTCAAAAAAACCTGCATTTGCTGAATATGGACAGCATCGTAATCAGATCCCAAAGCAATGGGGAAATGGATTACAATGATCTCGCTGAAATGATACAACTGAACAGACAGCGATCTGTCATTATCATGGCAAACATTGGTACCACCATGACTGAAGCCAAAGACAGTGTACCCAAAATCAGGGAAATACTTTCAAAATTCGCCATCAAAAGCTCATACATTCATTGTGATGCTGCACTTGCAGGTTCATATCTGCCCTTGCTTGGCTCCAATGACTTCGATTTTAAACATGGAGCAGACAGCATTGCCATAAGCGGACATAAATTTTTTGGCTCGCCTATCACAAATGGTGTTGTGCTTGTAAAAAAATCATACAAAGACAGAATCGGTAGGTCTATAAACTACATCGGCACCCTTGATACCACTATCACCGGCTCCCGAAGTGGATTCAACGCCCTTATTCTATGGTATGCCATTGCAAAATGGGGAAAGGAAGGCATGCTGAAAAGGGCCATGACTAGTCTCGAAAACGCAGCACACCTCCGCGTTCAGCTCAACAGCATTGGCATCAAAGCATGGAGCAACCCAAATGCATTTACAGTAGTGATGCCAAAACCAACTGAAGCCATCTGTAAAAAATGGCAACTGGCAACAGACAATGATATTGCTCATGTTATTTGCATGCCTGGCGTTACAAGAGAAATGCTGGATAAATTCGTGGAAGACATGAAAACAGCAATGGAACACTGATCTGTTGCAAAGCTTTTCAGTCAATGTGCTTTTTTTATTTACCTTTAAATACACAAAAAAGAAGCATTCCATGTGCCTGAAAAAGTCCTGCGTATTCACACTGCTCTCTCTGATCTCCCTGAGCTCCATCGCACAAAAAAATACCGTGCAATCGGAGAAGGACTATTATTCACTTAAAACAATAGCTATTCCGGAAGAGGTCAGGCTGGAAGTAGGCGGATTAGCTGTAATGCCTGATGGCAGGATTGCAGCCTCAACCAGAAGAGGTGAAATCTGGATAATCCAGAATGCTTATGGTTCAGGACAACCACATTTCTCCAAATTTGCATCAGGGCTGCACGAGGTACTCGGACTGGCATATAGAGACGGGGCTTTCTATTGCACCCAGCGTGGTGAGCTCACAAAAATTGAAGACCGTGACGGAGATGGTAAAGCCGACAGTTACACACCTCTATCGATTTTTCAATTGAGTGGTAACTACCATGAATATGCATATGGTCCAATCTTTGATAAAAACGGGGACATGCTTGTAACCCTAAATGTGGCCTGGGTTGGATACGGAGATGGTCTTGGAAAATGGCATGGCTGGCTGTTGAAGATAAAACCCGATGGCACACAGGAACCCTTTGCTACTGGTTTGCGTTCGCCTGCAGGATTCAACATCAACAGCAAGGGAGATATATTCTATGCTGAAAACCAGGGAGACTGGGTAGGTAGTGGCAGGGTAACCCACCTCGAAAAAGGTGATTTTGCAGGTAATGCAGGTGGATTGAACTGGACCAAAGAACCGGAATCACCACTGAAGCTGACCAAAGACGACCTTAAAGTTGTTGATAATGGACAACCCATGCATGAAGCAGCTAAAATCATCAAAGAACTGAAGCTTCCTGCAGTTTGGTTTCCGCATACACTCATGGGTATTTCAACTTCTGATATACTGGAAGACAATACCAACGGCACCTTCGGACCATTTGCAGGTCAGTATTTCGTGGCAGATCAGGGTCATTCCAAAATCATGCGGATGTCTCTTGAAAAAGTTAATGGAAAATACCAGGGTGCCTGCTATCCATTCTACGAAGGGTTTGCCTCAGGATTGCTCCGCCTGCGCTGGGGGCTTGATGGTTCCATGTTTGCCGGTATGACAAGCAGGGGATGGGCAAGTACAGGTAAAGAAAATTATGCCCTACAAAGACTGGCATGGAATGGCGAAACCCCTTTCGAAATGAAAGATATTCATGCATTACCTGATGGACTGGAAATTGAATTCACCCTTCCAGTGGATGCAAAAGTGCTGAGAAACCCCATGAACTACAATATCAACAGCTTTACATACAAGTATCACCACCAGTATGGTAGTCCGATTATCAATAACAAAATCAGGAAAATAAAGGGCATTGTGCCATCAGTTGATGGTAAAAAAGTTAAGATTGTACTTGACAGCCTGATTGCAGGTTATATCCATGAAATAAAACTCAATGGAATGACTTCCACTGAGGGAAAAACACTCCTGCACGATTTCGCTTATTATACCATGAACAATATTCCAGATGGACCAGCAACAGAACTGAAACCTGCTGATCTGACTAAATCCGGACATGCCACCATGTCTCATGACATGCACATGAATACACCAGTAAAATCTGTAAACAGTCCCATCACTGCAAAACGCAAATTATCCATGCCGGGAGATTGGGGTCAGCCTGATGTAACCATCAAGCTGGGAACCAAACCCGGACTGAAATTTGACAACACGAGGTTTGAAATAAAAGCAGGTTCCAAAGTTAGACTGATCTTCGCCAATAACGATGACATGACGCATAATGTAGTTGTAGTTGCTCCTGGTGCAGCAGATGAAGTGGGTAACCTGGCTTTGAAACTGGGACTCAAAGGAGCGGAAATGAATTATGTGCCAAACAGTGCCAAAGTACTGTTCCACACGAAATTGTTGCAACCCGATGAGATTGAATCCATCTATTTCAATGCACCAGCTACTCCAGGTGAATACCCTTTCATTTGTTCCTTCCCCGGGCACGCCTCAGTGATGAAAGGTATTATCAAAGTGGTTCGTTAAATGCACAGGGAAATCCATCAGTGGTTTAGTCCGGCACTCCAAAAAGAAATGCCGGTATCCGTTTATGGTCATTATGGATATGCCCTTCTCATGATTCCAACTGCAGCTGCAGATTACCTGGAATATGAACGCTTTGAACTCATCAGTATGCTACAGCCATTGATTGATGAAGGCAGGTTAAAAGTCTTTTCAGTCAACAGTATCAACACTGAAAGCTGGATGAATAAAGCGATGGAAGGTGCGCATAAAGCCATACGGCACAACCAGTTTAATCAGTATATCTTCGAAGAAGTCATCCCGTTTATCCAAAATAAAACTTCCCCAGATACACCAGTAATAAGCTGTGGCGCATCTTTTGGAGCATTACATGCCATGAATCTATTCCTGAAAAGACCTGATATGCTACAGGGTGTAATTGCCATGAGCGGTATTTATGACCTGACGGAATATACCGATGGGTTTTACGATGACCAGGTTTACTTCAATTCTCCGATACACTATATTCCCAACCTGACCGATCACGAAACACTGGAAAAAATACGGAAGGGTAAAATCATCATCGCTTCAGGCAGCGGTTCCTTCGAAGATCCGGAAGCTAACCGGCGGTTCTCAGGTGTATTAAACAGCAAATCGATCCCACATCAGCTGGAGATCTGGGGCCAGGACATTCACCACGACTGGACTACCTGGAGAAAGATGCTGCCTGAAATATTAAATAGGGTATAGTAAACAGAGCATAGTAAATAGTTCTTTTCTCTATTTACTATTTACTCATCTCTATTCTCTATTAACTATTCACTCATCTCTATCCTCTATCTTTGCTACATGGAGAAAAAGCTCTTTTTATTGGACGCCTTTGCACTCATTTTTCGTGCCTACTATGCATTGATAAGGAGTCCCAGAATCACAAGCAAAGGAAAAAATACAAACGCGCAATTTGGTTTTACCAATGCACTGACAGACCTGCTGAACAAACAGAAACCCACACACATGGCTGTTTGCTTTGATACAGCAGCGCCAACAGAAAGACATACCGATTTTGCAGATTACAAGGCAAACAGACAGGAAGCACCGGAAGACCTGCTGGCTTCTATCCCCGATATCAAAAAAATCATTGAGGGTCTTAACATACCTATTATTGAAACAGATGGCTTCGAAGCCGATGATGTAATCGGAACTTTAGCAAAACAGGCAGAAAAAGAAGGGTACGAGGTTTATATGGTTACCCCCGATAAGGATTATGGCCAGATCGTCAGCGAAAACATCAAAATATTCAAACCTCCTTACCAGGGCGGAGACTTCGAGATCATTGGTCCTAAAGAAGTTTGCGAAAAATGGAATATCAGTAACGTTTCTCAGGTCATTGACATCCTGGCCATGATGGGTGATGCTGTGGATAATATACCAGGTATTCCAGGTGTAGGTGAAAAAACAGCTGCAAAGCTGCTGGCAGAATATGGTACAGTTGAAAATGTGCTGGAAAATGCAGACAAATTAAAAGGTGCATTGGGTGAGAAAGTAAGACAGGGGAAAGACCTGGCCATTATGAGCAAGAAACTCGCCACCATCATCACATCCGTACCTGTTCAGTTTCATGAAGAAAACTTCTCAGTGAAAGAACCGAATAAAGAAGCACTAAGAGAAATTTTCACTGATCTTGAATTCAAAACCATCGGGAAACGTATTCTTGGAGAAGATATACTCGTAGCTGGTCCGGCAGAAAAAGGATCAACCGTGCAGGGAGATCTTTTTGGAGGAGCAGGTACAACCGTTGCTGTTGCAGAAAACGGGGATTCTGCTGAAGAGTCTTCCTCAACATCACTAATAGAAAAAAACATCCACAATACACCGCATCATTATGACCTTGTAAATACTGCCGAACAGGTTGATGTGCTGGTGAAAGCCCTGACTCTTGAAAAAGAAATCTGCTTCGATACAGAAACAACCAGCCTGGATGCCAATCAGGCAGAACTGGTTGGTCTTAGTTTTTCTGTAAAACCAGGTACTGCAAGCTATGTAGCTTGTCCCGCAGACAAAGAACTCACGCTTGAATTGCTGAAAGCCTTTTCACCGCTTTTCAGTGATCCGGCTAAAAAATGGATCGGACAAAACATCAAATATGACCTGCTTGTATTGAAAAACCATGGGGTTGATCTTGCAGGTGAAATTTTTGATACCATGCTGGCACATTATGTTATCGACCCTGAGGGGAAAAGGGGGATGGACCAGTTAAGTGCAAAATACCTTGGCTATGAACCCGTTCATATTGAAGAATTGATAGGCAAAAAAGGTAAAAACCAGGGCACCATGCGGGATGTGGAGGTTGAAAGGGTCAAGGAATATGCAGGTGAGGATGCAGACATCACGCTCCAACTGAAACATATTTTCGAACCTGTCCTTAAAGAAAAAGAAGTTGAAAGGGTGTTTTTTGAGGTCGAAAATCCGTTGGTGAAAGTGCTCGCTGACATGGAATTTGAAGGAGTAAAGGTGGATGTGGACTTCCTGAAAGAATACTCAAAAGAATTGGAGAAGGAAGCTAAAGTGGCGGAAGAAGCAGTTTACAAGACTGCCGGGGTACGGTTTAACCTTGCCTCTCCGAAACAACTGGGCGAAGTACTTTTTGAGAAGCTGATGCTAGATCCCAAAGCCAAAAAAACAAAAACCGGACAATACGCAACCGGAGAAGATGTTTTGCAAAAGCTGGCTCATCAATTCCCCATCGTTTCCGATATTCTTGCTTTCAGGCAGCTCACAAAACTGAAATCGACATACATTGATGCATTGCCAGAATTGATTAACCCCAAAACTGGCAGGGTTCATACCACTTATGGTCAGGCTGTTGCTGTTACCGGCAGGCTGGCAAGCAATAACCCCAACCTGCAAAATATCCCTGTAAGAAGTGACAGGGGTAAAGAAATCAGGAAGGCCTTTGTGCCAAGAGACAAGGATCATGTATTGATTTCGGCAGACTACTCACAGATAGAACTGCGCGTTGTAGCTGCAATCAGTGGTGACCCCAACATGTGTGAGGCATTCCGAATGGGAAAAGATATCCATACAGCTACAGCAGCCAAAGTTTACGGTGTAGAAGAAAATGAAGTAACAAAAGAGATGAGGTATAAAGCCAAAAGTGTAAACTTTGGAATCATATACGGACAAGGAGCATTCGGACTGTCTGAAAATCTGGGTATCAGCAGAACAGAAGCCAAAACAATCATCGATAACTACAAGAAAGAGTTCTCCGGGATAACCGGTTACATGGAAAATACCATCAATTTTGCCAGAGAAAAAGGATATGTTGAAACATTAATGGGCAGAAAAAGGTGGCTGAGGGATATCAATTCATCCAACTTCACTGTCAGGGGTTTCGCCGAACGCAATGCCATCAACTCTCCCATACAGGGAACTGCTGCAGACATGATAAAACTGGCTATGATTAAAGTTCATCATGCCATTAAAAAAGAAGGCTTCAAGAGCAGGATGATACTGCAGGTTCATGACGAATTGATTTTTGATGCCCTCCGTACTGAAGCTGAGGAATTAAAAGCTTGTATACTTGAGAATATGGAAGCGGCTCTGCCACTGCCAAACCAGGTGCCCGTAATTGCAGAAGCCGGTATTGGCGACAATTGGCTTGAAGCACATTAAAACTGAAATATGATCACCAGGTTATTCATATTCCTTTTTAAAATCAGGGGATGGAAGATTGTTGGAACCGTTCCTCCAGATATCAAAAAAGCTGTTGTGATTGCTGCACCGCACACAAGCAACTGGGATTTTGTCTATGCCCTGGCGGTATTCAGACAACTCAAGCTTAAAATGCGTTACCTGATCAAAAAGGAGGTTAATTTTTTTCCATTGAGCATACTCCTAAAAAATACTGGTGCCATACCGGTTGAAAGAAGCAAAAAACACAACCTCACAGATCAAATCGTAAGTTTGTTCCAGGCTCATGATGAAATATTCATTGCCATTCCCGCCGAAGGAACAAGAAAAAAAGTTGAAAAGGTGAAGTCCGGCTTCTATTATGCAGCACTCAAATCCGGTGTACCTGTTTTACCCGGCTACCTTGATTTCAAAAAGAAAGAAGGCGGATTTGGAGATCCGATCTGGTTTACTGGCAACAAGGAAGAAGACATGCAGAAAATCAGGAATTTTTATGCGGGAAAAACAGGAAAGTACCCAGAGAAGTTCAACCTCGAAGCTTTTAAAATTGACTGACATGAAACCAAGAATTATTTATTGTTACGATGCTTATTGCGGCTGGTGTTTCGGGTTTAGTCCTGTTATCAAAGATTTATGGACCCGTTATGGCAATACCTTTGATTTTGAAACACTTTCCGGTGGTATGATACCAGCTGAATCCACGAAGCATATCGGCAACATTGCAGGTTACATCAGAGAAGCCTACAAGCATGTGGAAGATATGGCCGGCGTAAAATTCGGAGAAGATTTTCTCTGGCATATTAACAATCCGGATCTAAGCGACTGGTTTCCCAATTCAGAAATGCCTGCTGTTGCGATGGCAATCTTCAGGGAAAAATTTCCGGCAGCCACTGTTGGTTTTGCATCGGATTTACAAACTGCACTTTACAGTGAAGGCAGAGACCTGACAGATAAGGAAGCCTACAGACACCTGCTGGAAAAATATGATATGGATGCTGACGAATTTTATACCAAACTTGCAGACCCAGCCTATACAGAAAAGGCTCATTATGACTTTAGTTTGGTAAAACAACTGGGAGTATCCGGTTTTCCCTGCGTTTTCCTGCAATTGGAAGAATCAAAACTATATATGATAGCAAGAGGATACAGCGATGGTCCAACGATTGAAAAACGTATCAGCAACATCCTTGCTGAAAACAATTAGCCTTTTTGGTTGTAACTTGCAAACAATAAAATGTGGACATGGAATACAACAAACTCATTTCAGTTACAGGATTTTCAGGACTATTTGAATTGGTTAGCAGCAAAACAGACGGGGCGATAGTACGTTCTCTGGAAGACAATACCACCAAGTTCGTTTCCAGCAGATTGCATCAGTTTTCTCATCTCGAAACAATCGAAGTTTACACCACAGAAGAAAATGTAAACCTGATTGATATCTTTAAAGTAATGGATACAGCTGAAGCAGCATTGCCTGCTGAAAAAGACAATAAAGCTGTAAAAGCATATTTTGAGCAGGTTTATCCAAATATGGATTTCGACAGGGTTTACAGCAGCGACATGAAAAAAATGGTCCGCTGGTTTGGGGTGATTAAAAAACACCAGATCGAATTAAAACTGACTGAAGTACCTGAAAACAATGAAGATTCAGAGGCCTAGTATTGATCATTGAAAAAAACCTGAATGAATTATACCGCGAATATCGAAAAGCTGAAACACAGCTTTTTACCTGTTGATTTTAATCTGTCAAGCTGGGAAACAATCTCTCCTTATTTCATTCGTCTGAGTGAGCGAAAAATTGAAAATAAGGCCGATCTTGAGCAGTGGCTCTCGGATATGAGTGAACTGGAAGCCTTCATCAGTGAAGATGCCTGTTGGCGTCAGGTCAGGATGACCTGTGATACCACCAACAAGGAACTGGAAGAGGCATTCAACTTCTTTTTTATGGAGATCCAGCCAAAAATTCAGCCATATGCTGATCTGCTGAACCGCAAACTGGTTGATTGTCCATTTACTCAGGAACTGGACCAGGAAAAATATTTCACCTATCTGAGGTCTGTAAAAAAATTAATCGACCTTTTCCGGGAAGAAAATATACCCATTCAAGCTGAAATGAGCGTTTTGCAGCAGCAATATGGTTCAGTAGCCGGTAAAATGACGATTGAGCAGGATGGAAAAGAATTCACACTTCAACAGGCAGCAAAATTTCTGGAAAGTGAAGACAGGTCAATCAGAGAAACTGTTTACAGGAAAATTGCCGAACGCAGGCTTGAGGACAAGGAAACACTCAATGAGCTATTCAGCAATTTAATTGCCAAAAGAGATCAGGTAAGCCGTAATGCGGGTTTCAGCAACTACCGCGATTACAAGTTTGCAGAAATGGGTCGTTTTGACTACACACCTGCCTCCTGTTTTCAGTTTCATGAGGCTGTAAGGCTTCATGTTATGCCGCTTGTTGATGACATAAACAGACATCAGCAGGATAAACTCGGTATTGACACACTTCGTCCATGGGATACTGAAGCAGAACCTGCAGGCATAGCACCCCTCAGACCTTTTACTGATGGTAAGGATTTGCTCAATAAAACAATAAGCTGCCTCAATAAACTGGATCCATTCTTTGGCGACTGCCTTCAAAAAATGCAGGAACTGAATCACCTTGACCTGGACAGCAGGATGGGTAAGGCTCCCGGGGGATATAATATGCCACTGGCTGAGAGTGGGGCACCATTCATTTTCATGAATGCTGCTTCACAGATGTCTGACCTTACAACAATGGTTCATGAAGCTGGTCATGCCATTCATTCATTTCTGGCACATCCCCTGGAACTGACAAGTTTCAAGGAATATCCAACTGAAATGGCCGAGGTTGCAAGCATGTCTATGGAATTGTTTACGATGGATCACTGGGATGTCTTTTTCGATAATGAAGAAGAGATGAAACGTGCAAAGCGGCATCAGCTGGAACGGGTTATCACGATATTCCCATGGATTGCAACCATTGATAAATTTCAACACTGGATTTATCAAAACCCCGGACACACACTTGATGAAAGAAAAGAAAACTGGCTGGCTATCCTGAATGAATTCTCTTCTTCTGTAATCAATTTCGATGGACTGGAAAACTTCCGCAGTTACAACTGGCAAAGGCAACTGCATCTTTTTGAAGTACCGTTTTATTATATTGAATACGGTATTGCACAACTGGGCGCAATTGGCATGTGGAAACAATACCGTGAAAATCCCCAGGCAGCGCTGGAAAACTATAAGTATGCATTAAGCCTGGGTGGCACTAAAACACTGCCAGAATTGTACAAAGCTGCTGGAATTCCATTTGATTTTTCACCGGCAACAATCAATGATTTGATGATTTTTGTCAAAAACGAACTGGATAAAGGCTGATATACCACTATTAGGGTATACCCTATTTAAATCATTTGACATAGGGCAACTTATCTTTGTGGTGCTACTAATCAGAGCCTTAACGAATGCCCCGGTGTTTTTACACCGGGACTTTTTTTATCTGCAGGATTTACAAATACCTGTAACAACCATATTGATTTCATGCATCATGTACCCATCAGGTAATTTGACAATGGGAATGGAAACCTCATCCAGACACAAGGTTTTGCTGCATTGCTCACACCTGAAATGAATATGGTTATCATGATGATGACCGGTTGTGGTGCAGGTTTCATTGCAAAGGGCATACCGTATGATGCTGTCGGTAGCCGGTATACTGTGAATAATACCTTTGTCAAGAAATGTTTGAAGGGTACGGTAAATGGTTACCCTGTCAAATTGTTCTGAACAGCCAGACTCAATATCCTGATGAGCCAGTGCATTACCGGATGCAATGAACAGATCCAGAATAGACTTCCTGCCTGCAGTGACACTTAATCCGCTGTTTTTTAATATCTCTGTGCTCTTGTTGATCATTATTCTCTGATCAGTTTTTGTATGTCTTCAATCAATTCAGAAACTTCTTCTTTCTTGATGCCGTCATAAATTCCCCTAACTCGTCCTTGCTTGTCTACCAGCGCGAAAAACTGTGTATGCAGAAACTGTTCATCAATGTTCTTAGTGCTGTTTTGGGGATCATCCAGCAAGTAACTTTCCCGTGCCGATTTGTATAAATCTGATTTGCTACCTGTTACAAACCACCAGTTTTCAACCTGTGCACCCAGTGAATCTGCATAATGCCTGAGTATAGGAAGCGAGTCAGTTTCAGGATTAACGGTGTGTGAAAGAATCATAAAGCTGGAATCCGTTTTGAACTGATCATATATAGCTTTCATGTTCTTATTCATTTTCGGACAGATACCTTTACAGGTTGTAAAGAAATACTCAGCCACATAAACCCTACCGGCTATATCTTTTTGCGTTACCTGAAGGCTGTCCTGACGGGTAAACTTAAAAGGCTGGACCGTATTGAGAACAGGCAATTTAACCTCTTCAAAATCTGTTAACTTAACCATGGCAATATAAAAACCACCAACCAGAATCGCGAAAAACACCAGATACTGCAGAGATTTTTTACCCATAATCATTATTTAATGCAAAAATACGCAGGTCGTTCTATTTTTAGTTAAATCAAGAATGCAACTTTGTTGCAAAAGTTGTAAATTTGTTGGCTGACTATGTTTAAAATCAATTACGACGCCCTTGGAATCGCTGCCTCAGTTGCCTGTGCCATTCACTGTGCACTGCTTCCGCTTGTTTTGACCAGTCTGCCAATTTTGGGTGTCAACATCATCAACAACATCTGGTTCGAACTGATGATGATTCTAATTGCATTATTTATTGGTATTTATTCACTGCGGCATGGTTTTAAAAAACACCATCACAATAAATTACCCGTCATCATATTTTCTGGAGGCATGGCTTTATTGATTCTCAAACAAATCCTTCATGCACAGCAAATGTGGTTTCTAATCCCTGCTGTAATTTTAATTGTAACTGCACATTATTTAAACTACCGCGATTGCAGGAAAGACGGGGAATGTCATACCGATAATTGCAGCCATTAACCTATTTTTCAAGTCTTTCAATTGCCAAAGCTGCCACCTGTCTGCCTTGTAAATTTCCATTTTCACATCCGGACCGGTAATGAATACCGCCATATACCCTGCTGACTGAAGCCTCCAGCGCCGCCTGTCTGAAAGAACTGAAAGACCTTACCGGCAGGTTGTATTCCAATTCAGATGAATCAGTAAAAGCATGGTTATCCCCAAAGATATGTGTTAGCATCTCTGCTGCTGAAGCTGAAACTGTGCTATGCCCGGATGTATATTCGGGAAATGGAGGTGTCTGTATATAGGAAAACCATTGTTCTTCAATCAGCCGTTGAATGGCTGTTTGAGGTCTAATGCGTACAGATCTGTATTTTTCAAACCAGCATGAAATAAATGCATCATATAAGCCTATTGCAGTATAGGTGTAGGCTTTTGCGGATGCCAGCATATCATATCCCTTATCCCTGCATGCCTTTCTTGTAATTGCCATCCAATGGCCGCCAGGAGTCATTTTCTTATCCTGAAACATTACATGACCTTTGTGCCTTGAAACAAATGGATTATCATCCCAGAAAATCGCTATATCAATTTGTTCTTCACTGAGGTTTTTCGATATATCGTACACTTCCTTCAATTCTTTGTAATAAGCTGAAGAAGTATCTTCATTATAGTCAGCATAGGGAGCTGCTTTGATTTCATCCGGAGATTTCAAAGCAAGTGTTTTCATTTTTAACCAATGAGGTTCCAATGCATCCCCATAATCGGGTGATGTTGGAACCCATCTCTTTCTATCCTCTGTTTGAACTTCAAAACGGTCCATCCCCCTCGTTTCCTTATAATTATCAGTAGCTAGACTCTTACCCATGACATCTGCAACCTGCTGCCCGAAACTGATTGAATTCGCATAAACCTCTTCACTCAAATCCTGCTTATAAACAGTTAACATCGAATCCTGAAACTGTTTAATTTCATCTGCTGAAAATGTAACTTTCTTAGCAGTTTCACAGAATGCCTGTATACCTGCAATGGTAAAATCATAGTTTTTACCATTTAAAGGAGTTGGCATCGGATCAAAACCATTAAGTTTTTCAGTTACTGACGGATATCCATTCTCTTTATTCCTCATGGCCTCATACATGGCAAGTGTACAGTTGGCATAGATTCTGCTGGCAACAGGGGGTGTGAAAATATCAACAACAATGATGTCTGTTAACTTTTTTACGAGAATATGAGGAACCTCATTGGGAGCTGACTTTTGTGTTTTAGGCTGGCAACTGCTGTAGAAGATAGAAGCAATTATCAAGACTGCTTGAAGAATCTGTCTCATGAATGTTAGTGATTTTGCTGTGGGTTTATCGTCCTTGTCTTTTTACCTTTTGAATCATAGAAAACAATTTCCTTCAGCTGAGTACTGAAAAACCAATTCTTGCTGCGCTGAGATAAAAAAGTACTACCGTTGCTGAATTCAATTTTTTCTATATGGTTATCTGCATGTTCCTGCAGCGCATACGCTTCCCCAGGAGCCAAGACAACCATGATGGTTTTTTCAACCGGAAGGCTAAACAAACGAAGTGGTTTTCGGTTTTCGGTGGCAATGAGAAAAGGACTGTTGCTGATGCTGGCAACAGTTAGGGCTCTGGCATCACCGGGAACAAAGAAACCCGATTGTTCAAATCCAGCATGTATAAAATTCTTTTTACCATTGTTTACGAGTACTAGGCCATTTATGGCATCTGCCCGGCCCTGACTGGTTTCCATACCGTAATCATTACCAACTAATAAAAGATCCGGTAACAAGTCACCGTTAATATCCCTTGCTTGCATGCCGTACAATGGTGCAGTCTGTGCTTCCATGGGTAAATCATGCAGACGGAACTGTCCGCTACCCATATTTTCAATCCAACTGCTTTTCATATGATTGCTCGTTCTTATCTCTACGCCCTTCATTTCCTCACTGGTAAATACGTCACTCACAGTAGCGCGACCAAAATCGGCATAATTTTCGAATTTTTTCCTGATCAAAATCAGTTGTTTCTGCATATCATCTTTAGAATGATAAAAATATTCGTTTCTCTTGCCTGAAGAATCTGGAAAATAGCAGGATATAAACGCATCATAAGAACCATTTTGGTCAAAGTCCTTGCTGTAAATCCGGAGCGGTTCATTAGAGGAACATTTGAAATACTGATTTAGTCCGAAATTACCTGCCACATAATCCATGTCACCATCTAGATCAAAATCTGCTGCAGCCAAGCTGTTCCACCAACCTGAAGCAGCATCTATTTCAGGTGATTGAATACGTTGGAAGCTTTTACCCGTATTTTTTAGAAAAATAAGCGGACTCCATTCACAGGCAAGTATAAGGTCAATTTGCTGGTCATTATCGAAATCTGTCCATAACGCATCACTTACCATACCTATATGCTTCAATCCATTTAACCATTGCTCGCTCACATCGGTAAACTGTAACTTTCCTGGCTTGGAGTCATTCCTTAGTAAAAAAGATTCACCAGGCAGTGGATAGGCTTTCGGTTTAACCCTGCCACCTACAAATAAATCCAGATCTCCGTCTCTGTCAAAATCAGCAGCTTTGATATTTTGTCCGGATGCTGCTCCGGCAGGAATAGCAGAGGTGACAATGGCAAAGTTTCCTTTACCGTCGTTCTCACAAAGAATATCCTTATAGAGTGATGAACCTTCATCATGCTGGTAACTGCCGCGCACGATATACAAATCATTATCGCCATCCTGATCTGCATCGAAGAGTAATAAACCCATATCCTCCTCTTTCAGCAGTTCTGAATTTTTTAATTTTAATACCGTCTTTTTAAAACGTCCACCAGTTTGCTGGATAAGAAGAACCGGTCCCTGAAACCGACTGGAACTGGAAAGTACAACATCATCTAATTGATCACCATTGACATCACCTACTGCAATGGCCGGACCATACTGTGAAAATTTATGAGGCAAAGTTTTTTGCAAATTGAAATCAATGAAGTCATTTTCTTCATAAACGTAATCAATTCCAAGCGTTAACGGGTCAACCGGCTTTACCCATGTTGAAATTGGCATCTGGGTTATACCCTCAACAAGCTTCGAATTATTATAATCAACAACGATAGTCTGATCTGCATTTTGTTTTCCAATAACCTGTACCCTGCCATCCTGCCATTCAACCCGGATGGAATCAATAAATGTATTTGCACCAAGCCCAAAATGAAGGAACGGTTCAGAAGTGGAGAGATAACCTCTTACACATTGGCTTTCAGCAACCTGCTTACTGTTAGCATGCCAGACGGTGACACGTGTACCAAAACCATTTAGGTTTAACTTGGAACCGTTTAGTTTAATACGCAGAAAATGTGTGGCTATATCTTTTTGCTTTGGCTTGTACAATGTGTTTTCAAATAAAAAAGCCGGATCGTCAATATTATTTGTAAGGATATCAAGATCTCCGTCATTGTCAAGATCTGCATAGGCTGTTCCATTGGTGAAACTCGGCAAACTGATTCCCCACTCTTTAGACTTATCTGTAAAAGTCAGATTACCATTGTTTTTATAGATAAAATTGGGGATTTTAACTTCAGGAATCATATCGAGTAATTCCTTTCTGGTAATGAGACTGCTGCTGATACTTTTCCTGAATGCGCCAAAGTCATGGTCAATAATATCTTTGGGAAAACCATTTGTGATAAGCAAATCCCTGTAACCATCATTGTCAAAATCAGCAAAAAGTGGAGACCAGCTCCAATCAGTTGCCTCTACACCAGCCATGAAAGCAAAATCACTGTAAAGGGGTAGCTTCGTTTCAGGATTTATACCCTGATAGACCTGAAAAGCATTGCGAACAAACTGATACTCATATTTATATTGCTCGGTGAACAGGTAGTGGTTGTAGTTATTGGCATTCATATTCACCTTCTTCCGCTTATTATCCTGCGGAAGCATTTCCACTGTAAATAAATCTCCGTGGCCGTCATTGTTGATATCTGCAACGTCGCTTCCCATGGAAGAGTATGACTGATGCTTAAATACACCTGCAACCTGATTGGTAAAAGTACCGTTCTTGTTGTTGATATATAATAGGTCGTTGGAGAGATAATCATTGGCAACAAAAATATCCTCATAGCCATCCTGATTGAAATCATGAATCAATGCAGAGTGGCTGTATCCGCCCCAAACTATGCCTGCTTCCAGCGATACGTCTTTGAAAACAGGATGTCCTTTTACGGAGTCAAAATCATTTCTGTAAAGCAGATCTCTTGTAAGTGATTTGCCATCGGGAAAACGGGTGATAAATTGATTCGGATATTGCATGTCGATAAAGTTGACTGCAACAAATATATCAAGGTCACCATCATTATCGTAATCAAAGAAAGTTGAAATTGAATTGTGTGTGTCATCAAGAATGCCATAATCTGCCCCCATT
Source organism: Chitinophaga pinensis (assembly GCA_945862385.1). Lineage (GTDB taxonomy): Bacteria > Bacteroidota > Bacteroidia > Chitinophagales > Chitinophagaceae > Pollutibacter. The sequence continues at coordinate 302,958 of CAMAXV010000001.1, read as the reverse complement.
TCCCTGAAAGTTGGAATACCTTCACTGTTATTTCCCTGATTGATGAAAAGATTGTCGCGCAACATGATGCTGTCTTCAATCATGGTATTACATACATAAATATCCTGTAAACCATCCTGATTGATATCCACGATAGTTACACCAGATGACCATTGTCCTTTATACTTTTGAACACCTGCCTTTGTGGTTACATCTTCAAATTTCAGGTTTCCTCTGTTGAGGTAAAATTTGTTTTCAACCTGATTGCCGCAAAAATAAGCGTCCTGTAAGCCGTCTCCATTAAGATCACCAACTGCAACTCCTCCACCATTGTAGGTGAATTCATTGTCCAGGATGTTGATGCTGTCGTTAATGGTGATCCTGTTATTGAACGTAATCCCTGATTTTTCTGCAGCTATGCGTTCAAAAAGATGTTTTTCACGACCGCACCCCAAAATAAATAAAACAGAAAGGATAGAAAAATGAAATGACTTCATAACAAACAACACTATGGTCTTGATGAACTTAAAATTAAACCTTTTTTAATCTCTGCTGATTCTACATGTTATAAAAAAAGGCCGCACCATAAATTGGTGCAGCCTTTTGTTGTATTACATAATCAGATTAGTAACCAGGATTTTGCTTAAGGGTAGGGCTACCGTCCTTAGCACTTTGTGTGATTGCTTTTGCAGGAAGAGGGAAGATTTCACTCTTACCGGCAGTGAAGCTTGCACCATTCAGGTAAGTACGCTTCGCTTTTTCCTTAGCAAAATAAGCATTCTTAGTAGCTGCTGCTACACCCCATCTTACCAGGTCAAAGAAGCGATGTCCTTCCATACCCAGTTCAATGCGACGCTCAAAACGTACTGCTTTAGTAGCAACGGCTTTGTCAGTCCATGGTGCAGAGTAAACACTAACCTTGTAGTTTGCTGCAGGATTAGCCCCGTCCATTACGAAGTCAGCCGGATTAGCTGCACGCTGGCGGATTTGGTTAACAAGAGCCCTTGCACGCTCCAAATTACCTAATTCAACTTCTGCTTCAGCCAATTGGAGCATGATATCAGACAAACGGATAAGCTTGAGGTTGTTTGAGTTATAACCTGAAGTCCAGCCTGAAGCATGTGTAACTTCAGCAACCTGAGACTTAGCGTGAACATTCTTAATTGGCGCATATGGACCACCATAGGCCTGGTCACGGATCCAGATAGAACCTGGATGCTTACCCCAGTCAAGGTATGGCAAACCACGGCGACCAACAGTCCTGTCGATACGTGGATCAAGCGGACCAGCATGTGGAGTGAAAGCTGCTTCAGACTTCAGACCATCATCATTGGTAACATCCTGGTTGCTATAGGTATCCAACAGGGGAAGACCATTGGCGTCAACCTGGAATGAGTTAACAAGATCCTGTGAAGGCTGATGGAACCCGCAGCAACCTGCAGGACCACCATTGTAAGGGAAGTTCAGAACGTCACCTACATTACCTGCATCACCGCCACCTGTATTAACAGCCATCTGTACTTCAAGGATACCTTCTTTGGTATTCCTTACACTTGCATTGAAGTTATCAGAATATTTAACATTGAGTGCATAGCGACCAGAGCTAATTACAGCGTCAAACTGAGTTTTAGCTTCTGCATATTTCTTCTGCCACATGTAGGTCATTCCCAGTACAGACTGTGCTGCACCTTTGGTAACGCGACCAGCTTCTGGCTGGCTAACAGGAAGATTAGCAATAGCTGCAGTAAGGTCAGCCTGAACTTTGGCTACGATATCTGCGCTGTTACCAATACGAACATCAGTGAGTGTTTCGTCAATGAAAGGAACATTGCGGAATACCCTCCAGAGGTCATAATGCATCCAGGCACGCAGAAACTTAGCTTCTGCAATACGTGTAGCTTTTTGGCTGGCAGAGATACCTTCGAGCTTAGTGAAAGCTACAATGGTTTGGTTACAACGGGAAATACCGTCATAATAGTTTCTCCATTTTCCTTCCAGGTAAGGGTTGTTCGCATCAACACTGTGACGCTCAAGTGGCGTGATATCTGGCTGGTCACCAGCTTCTGATCCTTTATAGGCATCACCACCTGCGATGCTACCGAATGTCCAGTTGGAAGCTGCGCCTCCCCATGGAGTTCCGTTATCCCATCCTGAAAATCCATCCAGGTTGGAATATGCTGCGATTAAGAGTGCATTTGCACCCTTCTCTGAAGTTGCAAGAAGTTCATTGTTTACACTGCCATATGGCTGTGTTTCAAGAAAATCTTTTGCGCAACTGTAGACGACAATGGCCAGAACGGCGAGCATTGCCACTTTTTGCATGATATTTTTTCTCATTGTATTAGTTTTTAAACTTTTCTGCTTTTAAATAATCCGGACACTGAAATTATAATGCTTTTTCAATGAATCAAATTATTGTTTAAGCATTTTATCTTTTTAGAACTCAAGATTTACACCTACGAGAACTGTTCTTGGCAATGGATAACGACCGTTGTCTACACCAATTGACAGGTCACGCTGGCTGTTGAAACCTTCTGTAATGTTAGAGATGGTTACATCAGGATCTAATCCGGAGTACTTGGTGATGGTGAAAAGGTTCTGCGCTTGCAGGTAAACCCTCAACCTTCCAAGGCCGAGTTTCTTCAGTGAGTTGGCATCCAGTGAATAACCAACCTGAAGATTTCTCAGACGTGTGAAAGAACCATCTTCAACATAATAGCTGTTCCTTTGAGAGCTGTAGTTGTCACCACCGTCAAGAACTGGAAGTGTTTTTCCTGCCTCGTAAAGGAAGTCTTTGCTGCGGCTACGCTGGAAGGCATTGAAGTGTGTGAAGTACTTCACGAAGTTGAAGAGCTTCTGACCATAGGTTCCACTGATATAGGCAGTGAAATCCCAGTTCTTGTAGTTAGCAGTCAGGTTAAGACCGAGAATCAAGGTTGGAAGCGGGCTTCCAAGGTAAGTCTCGTCGTTGTTGTCGATTTTGCCATCCTTATTCAGGTCAGCATAACGGAAACGACCAACTTTAGCATCACCCTTGTCTGTAAACAATACTTTGTCTATATCTGCCTGAGATTTCCAAAGTCCTTCCTGAACGTATCCATAGAACTGTGAGATTGGCAGACCAGCCTTGGTGTAAGTGATATCACCAATCCTTGAACCACCAGAGCGGATGAAGGTATTGCTGTTGGCTTCAAGCTTAACAACCTCGTTCTTAACTGTAGAACCGGTTACATTCACATTGAAGTTGAAGTCGCGGTTTACGCGCTTGCTGTATCCAACTGCGAAATCAAAACCAGTGTTGGTCATTTGTCCGATGTTTTGAGCCTGACGACCTACCGCACCGAGCTCCAATGGCAATTCCACATTGTAGATCATGTCGCGGGTATCACGCTTGTACCACTCGAGCATTACGTTCCAACCACCAGAAAGAACCGCATCAAAACCAATGTTGGTTACTGCAGTGCTCTCCCATTTCAACAATGGGTTACCAGTTGAACTTTGTTCAAAACCTGTTACAGTCCTGTTACCAGTTCCGTTAAGGTCATAGTTAGAAACGTCAACACCAGTTCCGAAGTTGGAATAACCAGGATAGTCACCACCTACCTCATTGTTACCGAGTACACCATAAGATGCACGAAGTTTCAGGTCGTTGATGAAGCTTACATTATCCATGAAGCTTTCCTTAGAGATTCTCCAGCCGATACTTCCTGAAGGGAAGATACCATATTTATTCTCAATAAAACGGGAAGAACCGTCACGGCGAACAGTACCAGAGAGCAGGTATTTGTCATTATAAGAATAAGAACCCTGCACGAACTGTGAAACTACATTGTGTTCACCACGGTAGCTGCTGATGTTGTATGTAGCAGGATTTACATTCTGGAGCAAACGATAGTTGAAATTGTCGAATGCCAGCTCAGAACCACGGGCACTGAAACCTTCATAATAAGTCTGTTTTGACTCATAACCACCCAATGCACTTACCCTGTGATCACCAAAGCTCTTTTTGAAGCTGAGTGTATGGAAAGTTACCCAGTTCCTGTTCAGGAAATAAGAATTGCTGAGTGAGTTGGGGTTGGTATTACCTTCAGTAGCCTCATAAGCCCTTGTTCCATAACCCTGGCCAGGACCACTGTTGTAGTCGATACCATAAGATGATTTCCAAGTCAGGTAATCAGTCAGGTCAACTTCAGCAAAAGCAGAACCGGTTACACGGAAGCTATGTCCGAAGTTATTGTCCCTGCTCCTCATCTGCTGAGAAACTGGATTGCCTACGTTAGAGTTGAAGTTGGCAGGTGAAGCATAGTTACCCTGGATGTCATAAACAGGAACAAGCTGTGGCATACCGTAAGTACCAATCAAAGGTGAACCTTCATTGGGGTTTCCTATTGACGCACGTGTGGTCTGGTAAGCAACGTTGAGGTTTTCACCTACCCTGATACGCTTTCCAATGTTGTAGTTTGTGTTTACACGAGCCTGATAACGACGGTAGTCATTACCAATCATGATACCCTGGTGGTCATAAACGTTACCAGAGAAGAAGTAGTTGCCCTTGTCTGAACCACCTGAAGCAGAAACCTGGTAGTTCTTCATAGCAGCTGGCTTGAATACTTCCTTGAACCAGTTTGTACCAGCAGGATTGGTTTTGAGGATGAGGTAGTCACCTACACCACGACCAACCGGGTCTGTATTCAGGAAATACTTAGCTGGATCAACTGCAGGATCACCGGCCAGGAAACCACCAATGCCACGAACTGCATAATCAGGAAGTTTCCAGGAACCGCCCTGGTTGATATAAATGTTAGAGGTGAAAGGAATGCCCTGACCAGCAGCAAGCTTCTGCTGTACTTCAAGGAATTCAAGCGGACTAAGTGTCTCAGGAATCTTAGAAGGTGCCTGTGAACCATAGAACATGTCTACAGAGAGTTTTGAAGAACCACTCTTACCTTTCTTAGTTGTAATAACGATTACACCATTTGCTGCCCTGGATCCGTAAATGGAAGCAGAAGCCGCATCTTTCAGGACCTGAATAGACTCAATGTCATTCGGATTGAGGAAGTTGATGTTTGATTCGTTCTGAACAGGAACTCCATCAATTACATACAAAGGTTCGTTGTTATTGATGGTACCAATTCCACGGATACGAACGAATGCCGCTGAACCGGGATCACCGGAAGTAGACATCTGAACACCGGGAACCTTGCCCTGAAGCTGATCGGCAATGTTGGAAGCAGCAAACTTGGTCATCTCTTTGGTATCAACCACAGCAACTGATCCAGTAATGCTTCTGCGCTCCTGGGAACCATAACCTGTTACAACTACCGTCTGCAATGCACTGGTAGAAGCAGTAAGGATTACATTGAGGCTGGAAAGTGAACCAACCTTTACGTCTGATGTTTCATAACCTACAAAAGACACCTCAAGAGTGGCATTGTTGTTGGCTACCGAAATGGAATAAGTTCCATCTGCTCCGGTTGTAACCGCAGTAGATGATCCTTTTACTTTTACTGTGGCACCAGATAATCCTCCGCCAGTGTCGCCGCCGGTAACCTTACCGGTAACTTTACGCTGCGCAAAGGATGCAGTCACCAACAGGCCGAAGAAGACTGTCAGGAGACCAGCCTTTACCGAATTAGCAAGCATTCGTTTCATGCATTTGTTGTTTTTGATTAAAAATGGAAATTGACTATTGAAAGTTTTTGTATTGTTTTTAACTAAAAATTGATGGTGCATTTAGGATTCGGGGGACTAAAATATAATTTTGATTTTGAAATTTAACAATTTGTTGAAAAAAAATTAAATATTAATTCTACTTTTTATATAAATGAACCTGTAATGTCCGCATGGCAAAGACAAGTGTAATTCCTGAAACGCTGCATAATCACGCAAATATTTATAAAAAAATTGCAAATCATGGGATTGTTACGTCTGCTTGAGGAAAAATCATTATTATGCAGGTGATTATATTAATATCAGATCATGAAAAAACTACTGATTACACTTGCAGTGCTGGGATTGAGCTTTTCCGAATTAAAAAGCCAGGTTAAATCAATCCCCGACTTTACATTCTCTAGAATGGATAATGGTGCTGATTTTAAGCCTGCCAACCTTGTTCCGGCTCAAAAATCGCTGATCGTCTTTTTTGATACAGAATGTTCTCACTGCATGGAAGCCATCACTGAATACAACAGCAAGGAAAAAATGCTCAATAACCTGAATATTGTTCTGGTAACCAGAGACGCTAAAGCTCAGGTTGACCCTTTCCTGAAAAAATATGGTCCGAAAATCTCTGTCCGCAAAAACACAACCATACTTTCAGACAAGTACAATCAGTTTATTGCAAAATTCCTTCCCCGGAAATATCCATCCATGTTCCTGTTTGACGAAAACAGAAAATTGATGATATACAGCGATGAAGAAAAAGATATTGCTGTGATATTGAATAAGATAAGCGGAAAATAAAAATTAAACCAACATGATAACGAGAAGAAACCTCCTCAAACAAATGGCATGGGTATCGGCAGGTTCCCTGGTCATGAACGATGCATTTGCCCTAGCTGATGTCAAAAACAAAAAAGTTGGCGTTCAACTTTATACTGTCAGGAATGAAATAGGTAAAGATGCACTGGGTACACTGAAAAAAGTGGCCAGCATGGGTTTTGGTGAGGTAGAAAATTTCGGATATAACGGAAAATTCTTTGGTATGTCTGCCTCCGAATACAAATCAGTGCTGGCTGATCTGGGTATGACTGCGCCATCAGGTCATTATATGTATGGTAATTTCGGTAACAAACAAATACCGGGAACATTGCTGCATGGCTGGGAAAAAGCCGTTGAAGATGCTGCAGCAATCGGTCAACAATACATGGTTATTGCCTACCTGATGCCTGAAGAAAGGGGTGATGCCGATACTTACAAGAAAATAGCAGCTAACCTGAGTAAAGCCGCAGAAACTTGCAAGAAAGCGGGGATCCAGCTATGTTACCACAACCACGACTTCGAATTCGAAGCTCAGCAAGGTGTACTTCCCTTTGATATCCTGACAGCTGAAACGGATAAGGACATGGTTAAAATTGAACTGGATCTCTACTGGGCTGTTCGTGCCAACCAGAATCCAATTGACCTGTTTAAAAAACACAAAGGTAGAATCGCCCTTTGGCATGTCAAAGACATGGATAATACCGATAAAAAGAATTTCACTGAAGTGGGTAACGGTGTAATTGACTTCGGAACAATTTTCAGTCAGGCTAAAACCTCCGGCATGAAGCATTTCTTCGTGGAACAGGATGTTTGTCCGGGTTCACCATTCGACAGCATCAAACAAAGCATCGGTTTTATTCAGTCTAACCTGGTTAAAAAGCTCTGAGGATGAAGATATTCAATTATATCATGGGGGGATTATTTGTAATCTCCGCTGCCCTGCAATACAATGACCCTGATCCTTACGTGTGGATTACCATATATGGCGTAGCTGCCTTGCTGGCTTATATGAACATTGTTGGCAAACACGACAGGATTTCACACCTGGGCATCTTATTGGCTTGTATCATATACGGATTCACGCTGGTTTTTAAAAAAGACGGTGTCATTTCCTGGTTCAGTGACCATGATGCAGAAAGCCTGGTGCAGAGTATGAAAGCCACCAAACCCTGGATTGAAAATGCACGGGAGTTTGGGGGATTGTTGATTATCGCTATCTTTTTAATTATCAACCTGCTAAACCAAAAACGCAGGACGGCCACAAATTGAAGTCAACGGAAATAATCAGCTTCCTGATATTATCTCAGGTTTTCGAATACAAAGATTGCTGTGAATTAACCAAAAAATCCAGCTATCGTTCCGATTAAATTTTTAATTACAAAATGGGGGGTCTCGATCGAGACCCCCCATTTTTTCTTTTATGGATTGAACCATGCTTCTATTTTCCGGCAATAAGCCTGAAGGAAGTCACAGCCACAAACTGCGTCTCTTTACTGTCTGCCTTCTCCATTTTCATGACAAGCTTGAATGGCTGGTCCGGAACCTGCTGAAGGGGTACCATCAGTTTCGTGTTTTTGAGGTCTGCATCTTTTCCTATTTTTAGCTCTCCAAGCTTGGTGCCATTGGGAGAATCAACATACCAGCTGATGGTATATCCGAAATCAGGAGCTTTCTGCATGGCATAGTTCACCTCAAATGCAGTGATATTCTTGAGGTTCATCTTGTCAAACTCCAAAGTACCAGAAGTTCCGTTCTCTACCACAGCAAGTTTCCTTCCGCCGAACTCTGCAATATTGATGCCGCGTTTTGCGGTAGATGTTGCCACGGATATAACCGGACTTCTTAAGGTCACGGAACCTACACCACTTTGTGGCCTCAGTCCTGCTCCTCCTTTATCCGTATAGGTTGCGGTAATCAACATCATATTTCCATTACCCAAATCCTTGTCTGTTGGAACAATTGAACCTTTTGCCGGTAAAGAAGGTGCTTCTTTTTTATTCAAACCAAGAATCCACTCTACAATCATATCCGCATCAGACGGCTTGAGATCGGGGTGGGCAGACATGGCAACCTCTCCCCATACACCTCCGCCACCTTTGATGATCTTGTTGGTGAGATATGCCCTTGCCTTAGGATCCTTCTCATACTTCGCAGCCACATCCTTGTAAGCTGGTCCTACAGATTTCTCAGCCTCTTTATGACAGGCCTTACAATCCAGCGTAGCCGCGAGGTTTTTACCTTCCATGGCTGCTGTGATGATCTGGTGTCCTATCACCTGTGCCTTATCCGGACTGCTCAGGTAATCTACTTTTACAAAAACAGACTTGGTATCGATGCCGCCTTTTGCAGTAGATCCATCTTCCTTGTCATTTATAATTACTGCATATGGCACGGGCACACCAGGGAAATAAAAATCGCTGTTGTTTTCTGTTTTAACAGAAACCTGCGGCTCCTCATTGCCTGCATAAACCTTCAGTACCTCACTCTTGGTGATTGCGCCTTTACTGTCTCTTGCTTCTACATATATATTATACTCACCTGGTTTGGTAAAAGTAAAGCTGGATTCAGTGGAACTGCCACCCGGCTTGGTTGCTGCTCCGAAATGCCAGGTATACGTAAGGGCATTCTTGTCTGGATCAACCGTTCCTGCTGCAGATGCCTTGACAGTAAACGGAATAGAACCAGTGCGTTTTCCAATACTTATTTTTGCTTTGGGTGCCCTGTTACCACCATTGAAATCTATACGCGACAAGGCTGCATCGGCATTTTTGCTGAACCAGCCTGTACCATATTCAATCATGTACATGCGGCCATCCGGACCCATCTCCAAATCCATGGTGTTAGCAAATTTTGTACCCTCCATAAAGGGTTCTAATTTTTCAAAATTTCCATCTTTATCCAGTGTAACCCACTTCATCCATCCGCGCATCCACTCGTAAAACAACACTTTCCCGTCATAATAAGCGGGAAAACGGGTGGTTGCTGGATACATATCAGAAAAATAGGTAGGACCCGCCATCGCATTCCTTCCACCTGTACCCAATTCAGGGAAATCAGGAGAAACAGCGTAAGGATACCAGATAAAGGCAGGACTTACAGGCGGTAACTCAACAAGTCCGGTGTTATTCTTGGAAAGATTAAGGGGTTTAAGGGGATCATACAAATCTCCGGATTGTCCGGTTGCGTAATCAAATTGTTTGTACGGATAGTTTTTACCGATGAAAAGCGGCCATCCAAAGAATCCGGGCTTCTTTGCCTGATTGAACTCATCGTAACCCCTGGATCCGCGATCAGGTTTATCTTCCTGGGCGTCAGGACCCACATCGCCCCAGTAAAGATATCCACGCTTTTTATCTACAGATATCCTGTAGGAATTCCGGGTACCCATGACATAAATTTCAGGTCTGGTTTTTGCTGTACCTGGCGCAAACAAATTCCCTTCGGGTATGGTATAGGTGCCATCAAGGTTGACATTAATCCGCAATACCTTACCCCTGAGGTCATTGGTATTGGCTGAACTCCTGCGGGCATCATATTGCTCAAAGCCTTCGCGGTTATCCATGGGTCCGTAACCGTCGAGTTTGTAAGTTGAATTGGGCTGATTGAAGGGAGTGGCATTGTCGCCTGTTGATAAAAACAGCTCTCTTCCCTTACCGAATGTGAGTGATCCACCGGTATGGCAACAAATCTTACGGGTGGAAGCCACATCCAAGATCTTCTTCTCTGATTTGAGGTCGAGCTTCCCGTCTTTGAAAACGAAACGCGACAAACGGTTGACTGAAGTATCTATGGGCGCATAATACATGTAGATGTAATGATTATTCGCGAAATCCGGATCAGCTGTGATTCCCAACAGTCCTTCTTCCGCATTTACTCCTGGCACACCTGAACGGTAATAGAGGTCAAACTTCGCTACCTGTGTTACTTTTTTGGTGGTATTGTTGTACCACATCACTTCACCTTTCCGCTGGGTAACAAGAATATCCAGGTTGGGCAGTACGGCAAGCTCAGTTGGTTCATCGAAAACACCACCCGCCAGTACATTCTTTGTAAAGCGGTCGTTTTCAGGTACATTTTGTGTTTTTGCTTTGGAATAATCCAGTTTCATGCCCTTTCCAATGGCATACTGGATACCCCCCAACAGGTGCTTCAGGTAGAGTGGATCTGCAAACGACTCATTGGTATGGCCGAGTTCGGTGTAAAAAGACCTTCCACCATCATACTCGTGGTACCAGGCCATGGGATGATTGTCTCCATTCTCACCGCCTTTGTAAGAAGACTCATCAATACTGATGAGCACCTTAACATGTTCTGGTACTTTTCTGAAATTATACCACTCGTCTGTGCGCTCCCATACCTCTGGCAAATGTGCTGTACTTGGATGTGTTTTATCTTTGATGATAAGTTTCGCCTGCTGGTTCCTTGGGTGGCTCTTAAAATAAGCACCAGATAATTTACCGTACCAGGGCCAGGTATACTCGCAGTCGGTTGCTGCATGGATACCCATATAGCCACCACCTGCCTGAATATACCTTTCAAAGGCTGCCTGCTGATAGTGATTCAATACATCACCTGTTGCACTGAGAAACACAACGGCGTTATACTGACTCAGGTTCTTTTCATTGAAAGCGTCTGCATTCTCTGTGGTATCCACTGCAAATCCGTTTTCCTTTCCCAACTGCATGAGTGCAATCTTTCCAACAGGTATGGAGCCATGTCTGAACCCTGCCGTTTTGGAAAAGACGAGCACTTTCTGCTGTGCAACCGATGCGATGGTAATCATGCACATCGTTGCCAATGCTGCCAATCTGATCATGTTGATTTTAGTTTTTGTTGCTTGTTTCACGCTTATATATTTATTCCCTTAAAACTGAAAAAACGCCGCATAAGCGCGGCGTTTTCGGTTTTTTTATTCCTTAATATCAGAGTTCCCTTATTTTAATGTCCCGGAACCAGACCTTGTTGCCATGGTCCTGCAGGGAAATCCTGCCCTTGGGGTATTTGCCAAAACCAGCATTGCCCTTGAATTTGCTTCCGGCAACCATTTTGTTCCAGTTATCATCTCCTACAATGGAGGTCACTACATTCTTTCCATTCAGAAATAATTTCAGTTCTCCTTTGTTGTAGATGATTTCTGCTTTATTCCATTCACCAACGGCTTTAACCGTTTCCTCGTTGCAGGAAATCAGGTCGTACAAATCACCGGCGCGGTGCTTGATAATTTTGGCATCTGCATGGCGGTCGTTGTCGAGTACCTGCATTTCCATACCGGTGAGGTATGATTTCTTGAAGCTGGAATCTTCTTTGACGCCGAAGATGATACCGCTATTGCCCCCTTCTGAAATCTTCCACTCCACGCTAAAATGGTAGTTCTCATATTCCAGGTCGGTGGTGAGGTCACCTCCGGTTTTTACACCGGCCTTGGTAACTGTATTGAAAACAAGCGCACCATCTTCTATCTGCCAGGATTCTCCGGTTCCCTCGCCCCTGTAAATGTGCCAACCCTTGAGGGTTTTGCCATCAAACAATTTGGTCCAGCCTTTCTTCACCTGTTTTGAAGGTGCAGGCTTGCCTGGTTTGTCAGAATCGTTAATGTTTTTAAAGGCAGTAAGCATGGTAAAGCCAAAAAGGCAGGCAATCGTTGTAAGGGTTCTCATTGTATGTTATTTTTTCATTGAAAGGATATAATCCACCATGGCTGCAGCGTCATCCTGGCTCAGGTTGGGATGACCGGCCATGGGAATCTCTCCCCAGTTACCTTGTCCGCCATTGATGATTTTTTCAGTGAGCATTTTCACATTGGCAGCATTGTTTTCATACTTCTTGGCTACATCCTGGTAAGCTGGACCAATAAGTTTGCTGTCGTCTTTATGACAAGTGCGGCAGTCGGATCCGTTGATCAGTGCCTGTCCGTCTTTCTTGGGTGCTGCAGCTTCAGCTGTTGCCGGAGCAGCGGCTTCAGTTGTGGCAGCAGGTGCTGTTTCCTCTGTAGTGGCGTTGCTGATGGGCTGTGTAGTTGTTTCTGTGCTTTCTCCACCACCGCAGGCGTAAAGCCCTGCAGCGATCACCATGGTCAAAATTGCTTTTTTCATTGCGTATGTGTTGTTTTGATTAAACTGTTAGATGATTAAATTCCCAGAATGCTGCGGTTAAATGCCTCGTCGCTGCCAGTTCCGGCAAAATCATCAAAGGCTTTTTCTGTTACCCGGATGATTTTATCCTTGATGAAAACAGCGCCTTCCTTAGCACCTTCTTCAGGATGTTTCAGTGCGCATTCCCATTCCATCACCGCCCATCCGGCATAATCATAACCGGTGAGTTTGCTGAAGATGGCGGAAAAATCTACCTGTCCGTCTCCAAGCGAACGGAAACGTCCGGCACGCTGTACCCAGTTCTGATAGCCGCCGTAAACACCCTGCTTGCCGCTGGGATTGAATTCGGCATCTTTCACATGGAACATTTTGATGCGCTCGTGGTAATGGTCGATATAACTGAGGTAATCGAGGCACTGGAGTACAAAATGACTGGGATCATAAAGGAGACAGGCTCTTTTATGGTTGCCAGTTTTCTCGAGGAACATCTCGTAGGAAATACCGTCGTGTAAATCCTCTCCTGGATGTATCTCGTAACAAAGGTCTACTCCATGCTCATCGAAGGTGTTGAGGATGGGGAGCCACCTGTTGGCAAGCTCTGTAAATCCGGTGTCCACGAGTCCGGCCGGCCTTTGGGGCCAGGGATAAACAGTATGCCAAAGCAAAGCCCCACTGAAGGTAGCATGGGCATTGAGTCCGAGGTTGGCTGATGCCTTTGCCGCATATTTCAGCTGCTGCACGGCCCATGCTGTCCTGGCTTTGCTGTTGCCATGTACACTAGCTGGCGCAAATCCGTCGAATTGCGCATCATAGGCGGGATGAACAGCTACGAGCTGTCCCTGCAGGTGGGTCGATAACTCAGTTATCTGCAAACCGGCTTCTTCCACAATGCCTTTTAACTCATCGGCATAGGTTTTGCTTTCAGCAGCTTTTTGCAGGTCAATGCACCTTGGATCCCAGGTGGGAAGCTGTACACCAACGAAACCGAGTCCTGCTGCCCATTTGCATATGGCAGAGAGATCGTTGAAAGGATGGGTATCTCCCATGAACTGGGCCAGAAAAATACCGGGACCTTTTATTGTTTTCATGTTCGTTTTTTTTAGATGGTGTGGGGTGTCCACTTTTGTTCAGACTGTGCAGACAATACCACGTTGTCTATGAATGCCATACCGCGGATACCGTCTTCCACGCCGGGGAAATCGAGCATTTCCGGTGTAGGTGTGGTTCCGTCTTTGATGCAACCAACGGTAAGGGCAAAATTGCGGTAAATATTGGCAAATGCCTCCAGGTATCCTTCGGGGTGTCCACCAGGAGTACGGGAGTTATGCGTAGCAAAACTGGATAGCCTGTCGCCATAATTGCCACCAGCCCTGTAAATCTGTGTGGGCTGGTCGAGCCACTTCACCAACATGGTGTTGGGTTCGTGCTGAGCCCATTCAAGTCCGCCGTGCTCTCCGTATACCCTTATCTTGATGCCGTTTTCTTCACCGGCAGCAACCTGAGATGCCATGAGCACACCTGCTGCTCCGTTTTCAAATTTCAACAATACGTTACCGTCATCATCAAGCATCCTGCCTTCCACCATCACATTCAGATCCGCACAGATATGGGATATTTTCAGTCCACTGATGTATTCTGCCAAGTGAGCGCAATGTGTTCCGATATCGCCCATGCAACCGCTTTTGCCGCTGCGCTTGGGGTCTGTTCTCCAGGCTGCCTGTGCATTGCCTTCGCGCTCTGAGAGTTTGCTGAGCCATCCCTGAGGATATTCCACCCATACTTTCCTGATCTTACCGATTTTGCCGGCAGCAATCATTTGCTTTGCCTGTTTTACGAGGGGATAGCCGGAATAGGTATGTGTCAGGCAAAGTACCCTTCCGGTAGCTTCCTGAATCTTTTTGAGTTCTTTGGCTTCATCAAGCGTAAAAGCAATGGGTTTTTCAATTACCACATCAAATCCATGCTCCATGGCCATTTTGGCAGGCGCGAAATGGGCGAAGTTGGGTGTAACGATGGTTACAAAATCCATCCGCTCGTCTGCCGGGAGCTGGCTTTCTTTGGTGATCATCTCATCAAACGTGAGATAGGTGCGGCTTTCGGGGAGAAAAAGCGACTTTCCTGAATCCTTTGCGATATCCGGATTGATGCTCAGTGCACCACAAACCAGTTCTATGAGTCCGTCTATTCCTGCTGCATGACGGTGTATGGCACCGATAAAGGCATCCTTGCCTCCACCCACCATGCCCATTCTTAATTTTCTGTTCATTGCTGGAGATTAAAAAGGTTGTGTGAAAATATGGTTTTAAAAGTACAAAAAAAGAGGGGACAAATGCCCCCTCTCTTAAAATTTTATCATTTGCTATATTAGGCTGCCTGCTTCTTCTTTCCGAAGAAATACAATGCAGCAAAAGCTACAATCAGGATGCCGGGAAATATCAGCATATTGGAGAGCGTAGCCTGACCTGCTGCGAGGTCTGCTGCATCACCTGCCAGTCCGCTTGCTTCAGCAACCACTTTATTATCCTGAATCCATCCACCAATAATAGGTTGAAACATGGAAGAGGAGAACATGCCTATACCACCAAGGATAGAAAGACCCAGGGCGCCAGTCTGTGGCAGGTGCTGACCAACATAACCAAGCATATTCGGCCAGAAATAACAGATACCTAGTGCGTAGAAAATGGCAGCAACATAAAGCATACTTCCACTCATTGTGCTGAGCATGTATATACCTGCAAGTCCGAATATCGCAGAACCGAGCAATACACCGGCAGTGTTCAGCTTTTCAACTAACGGTCCGGCAAAATAACGTCCAACAGCCATCAAACCAGTTACCAAGGCAAGTATCAGCATAGGGCTTGCACCGGCTTTGGCGAGGATGGGGCCAACCCATTGCTGGGGACCAAACTCGGAAATAGCAGTGAGGGCCATACAGGCTGCCATGAAGAGATATAATGGGTTCAGCATCGCCTTGAAGTTGGCAAGGGCTGAGCTTGCTTCAGCTTTCGGCTGAGGAAATGCCTGTCCGAAGAACATAATGGCATAAATAACAGTTGGTATCAAAATTACCCAAATCTGCGCCTGCCAGGGGAGGCTGGCATCGGTCATGAATTTGGAAATCAACGATCCGAGAACGATTCCACCCGGGAACCACATGTGGAAGCGGTTCAGCTTGCTGTGGAATTCGTTGCCGCTGTAAGAATCAGCAATCATGGGATTACAAGCTGCTTCAGTACAACCGTTACCGATACCAATCAGCAGCGTTGAAACCAGCAATACGTTGTAGCTGCTGGCATAGATGGTGGTCAGGATACCGATGGCGTGTGCCACGAAAGCCACCTGCATGATCAACTTAGGACCGAGCTGTGCATAAAACACACCACCCAGGATCATGGAAATGGGGAAGCCAAGGAACCACATGGAGTTGATGGTACCCAGCTGAACGGTGTCAAGGTTTAACTCTGTTCCCAGTTGTGTCAGGATACCTGCACGGATACTGAAGGAAAATGCAGTGGTGATGAGCGCAAAACAGCTCGCCCAGAACAGGCGGTTGGCATTGATCGTCTGATTCATAATTCAATTAGTTTGGTTAAGGGTTTATGGCAAAGCCGAAAATTGGATTTGAAAGCTAAATAAAGTTCGCCTTATCGCCAAAACTTTTAATAGCCGGACAAACTTGAATGAAAAATGAGTTGAGAGAATTCAGTTGAGAGAATAGCTTGTTCTGAAGAGCTGAAAAATATGTACATTGGGTTATTCTTTGACCCTTAATTCAACTGACTCATGAACTCACGCCGCGTTGCCATTAAAAATCTCATGCTTGGTTCCATGTCTGCTTCTGCACTTTCTTCCTTCTCCACTGAGACCTCAGGTACTACTGCATTAAAAGGAAATATCAACCACGCTGTTTGCCGCTGGTGTTACAGCACCATCCCCATGGAAGAATTCTGCCAGGGGGCTAAGGATATCGGCATTACCGGGATTGATCTGGTGGGACCAAAAGACTGGGAGACACTGAAAAAATATGGCCTCTATTCTTCCATGTGCAATGGTTCGGAAATCAGTCTGGTCGATGGTTTCAACGAAACGCAATTTCATGCAAAGCTGATCCAGAACTATACAGAGATGATTCCATTGGTGGCAAAAGCGGGTTACAAAAACCTGATTTGTTTCTCGGGCAACAAAAGGGGTAAGGATGATGAAACCGGATTGAAAAACTGTACAGACGGATTAAAACAACTCACCGGCATCGCAGAAAAACATGGTGTTACGCTGGTGATGGAGCTGTTGAATTCGAAGGTGAACCACAAGGATTATCAGTGCGATAACAGCAAGTGGGGTGTAGAGTTGTGCAAGCGCGTGGGTTCTGAAAACTTCAAACTGTTATACGATATCTACCACATGCAGATTGATGAAGGAGACGTCATCAGCACCATCCGCAAGAATCACCTATTTTATGCCCATTACCATACTGGCGGTGTTCCAGGCAGGAATGAAATCAATGAAACACAGGAGTTGAATTATCCAGCCATCATGAAAGCCATTGTAGCGACAGGTTACAAAGGCTTTGTGGCCCAGGAATTCATTCCCACCTGGCCAGATAAGATGGCTGCACTTAAACAGGGCGTGATGATTTGTGATGTTTAACCCTTGTTATGTAATGGTATAATTTAAATAAGCAGGAGCTTTGTGAGCTGATACTGATCATTGCTCACAAAGCTCTTTCAGTTTTTGAAGTGCTTTGGGATAAGCCTCATTCATGTAATCCTCGAACTCATCTGCAGTATCGAGGTCAATTGTAACGGTTGTTACTCCATTGCTTTCTTCAAAGGTGTAATTTTCCAATCCATTGGCCCATTTTTCAACTTCCGGACCAGTTGTAATTTCCTCACTCCCTTTTACGAGTCCGTAATGCTGAATGGAAACAAACTGGTTGGGAACATAATCGGCAATCCTTGAAACCATTCCGCCCTTTTCTCCGTTTTCATCCACCCCCACAAACAGCATCTTTTGACCTTTTTCCCAACTGCCTTCATAAGTAGACGTTGGGTTGAACAGGGCTGTCCATTGCTCATAAGTGGATTTATCAGTGATTCCCAACATGGTATCACACACTTTGTCAACCGGTGCAGAAATTGATATTGTGAATTGAACTTTTTTCATCGAATAAATTTTAAAGCTGATATTAGTACTCCTTAACAAGAACTTCTGCAGGTATTCCCAGTAATTGATGAAGCTTTCTGATCATTTCAAGGGTGAGTTTTCTTTTTCTGTTCAACACCTCACTTACCCTGCTTTTCAATCCAATAACCTCTGCCAAATCTTTTTGTTTATAACCGAGTTGTTCCATTCTGAATTTTATTGCTTCAATTGGATCTGGCGGACCAATTGGATAATGTTCTTCCTCATATTTCTCAACAAGTAATGCCAGTAACTCGGCTTCATCACCAAGGGGGGTGTTTGATGGTGCATCAAAAATCTTTTCTAACCTTTTCAATGCTATATTATATTCTTGATCTGTTTTGATTAATTTCATTTTCATAATTATACCGTTTCTGCATCAATTAAATCATAGTCTTTGTGATTGCCAATATATCTTATGAACATCCACTGTCTTAGGTAATTGATCTGAACAATTAACCTGTACTTGTTACCACAAATATTAAATACCACTCTGCCGGATTTTAAAATATTTGCAGTAGGATAGTCGGTTTTGATATCATGCGGTGTCTTCCAATCAGAAGATGAAACCTCCTTATACCATGCCTTAAGCTGTTCTTGCGAATCGGTATACTTTTCCCAAAAATCCCTCAATCTCTTTTTCACAATTACCCTCATCTATTACAGAATAATTATCTAAAAATAGATAAAAGTTCCCAATTTGGTAACTTTTTATTGATTTTTAACAATTACATTCTTAGCTAAGGTCTTGAACCTAACCCCATTCTCTTGTAAAACGGTTATGGTAACCTGACCAGTTTTGCTTGTATGGATGTCGTGAACATAACCTGATTTTCCCTTGTGTGTTCCGGTAATTACACAACAGAAGTCTCCGTCCTTTAGAATTAAATTGTCCATTTACAACTATTTATTGTGAAAAGCCTGTAGTAATTTGATTGCTTAACACCGGATTGACTCACCTGAAGTTACAAAAAAACAAAAACCCTAACTTTTCCCCCGTATTTCTTAATTCATTAAATTCGTTACCATAAATCATCATTATGCCGGAAGCAAATGTTTTTGACGCCATCGTGGTCGGTTCAGGTATCAGCGGGGGATGGGCCGCCAAGGAACTCACCGAAAAAGGCCTGAAAGTAATCATGCTGGAACGTGGAGAAAATATCGAACACGTTAAAGATTACGTCAACGCCACCAAAGACCCCTGGGAATTTCCACACAGAGGCGGGCGCACGCAGGAGATGATTGAAAAATACCCGGTTTTGAAACGCGACTATCCCTTGAGCGAAACAAACCTGAACTACTGGGTGAAAGACTGGGAATGTCCATATACCGAAATCAAACGATTCGACTGGTTCAGGGGTTACCATGTGGGTGGCCGCTCCCTGATGTGGGGGCGTCAAAGCTACCGTTGGAGCGATATCGACTTCGAAGCCAACGCTAAGGAAGGTATCGGTACAGACTGGCCAATCCGCTACAAAGACATCTCTCCGTGGTACGACTATGTTGAAACCTTCGCAGGTATCAGCGGTTCTAAAGAGGGACTGGAAGTGCTGCCAGACGGACAATTCCTGCCGGCAATGGACCTGACCTGTGTAGAAAAAGACGTGGCTGCGCGTATCAAAGAACATTATAAAGGTCTGCGCCACCTGATTATAGGCCGTACTGCCAATATTACCAAACCGCTTCCCGGCCGAACCAACTGTCAGTTCAGGAACAAATGCTCTCTGGGCTGTCCATTCGGTGCCTACTTCAGCACGCAATCTTCAACCCTGCCTGCTGCCATGAAAACCGGCAACCTCACACTGAGGCCTTTCTCCATCGTCACCAAAGTGCTGTACGATAAAGACACCCAACGTGCCACAGGTGTGGAAGTGCTGGATGCTGAAACCAACCAAACCTACGAATACAAAGCGAAAATCGTCTTCCTGAACGCCTCTACCCTAAACAGCACCTGGATCCTGATGAACTCGGCAACGGAACTGTTCCCGGGCGGACTGGGCAGCACGAGCGATCAGCTGGGGCATAACCTGATGGACCACCACCTGGGTGTGCGCATCTCTGGTAAAGTAGAAGGTTATGAAGACAAATACTATTTCGGTCGCCGGCCAAATGGTTTCTACATCCCGCGATTCCGCAATGTCAACGGCGATAAACGCGACTACCTGCGTGGTTTCGGCTATCAGGGTCAAGGCAACCGTGAAAACTGGAGCCGCAACGTGGCCGAATTCAATATCGGTGCCGAATTGAAGGAATCACTCCTGGAACCAGGGTCCTGGCAAGTAGGTATGGGTGGCTTCGGCGAAATACTCCCTTACCACGAAAACAAAGTGACCCTGGACAAGGAGAAAAAAGACAAATGGGGTCTCAACGTACTGGCAATAGACTGCGAACTGAAAGACAATGAGCTGAAAATGCGCAAGGATATGCTCAACGACGGCATCGAAATGCTGGAAGCCGCAGGTGTGAAGGGTGTTACCGGAAAGGATGGCGATGGCACACCAGGAAGGGGTATCCACGAAATGGGTACTGCCAGGATGGGCACGGATCCCAAGAACTCGGTGTTGAACAAAAACAACCAGGTTTGGGATGCGAAAAATGTATTCGTTACGGATGGTGCCTGCATGAGCTCAGCAGCCTGTGTGAACCCATCGCTGACCTACATGGCCCTTACAGCCCGAGCGGTAGATTTCGCTGTAAACGAACTGAAGAAAGGAAATTTATAATATTAACTTTAGCTTTAACCGGTCGGTGCAGGTCAGACCTGTTACCGGTCGGTTTTTTTGTGATGAAGGAAAACTACCATTTCGACGCCATTGTCATAGGCTCGGGTATCTCGGGTGGATGGGCCGCCAAGGAACTTTGTGAAAAGGGACTGAAAACAATCGTCCTGGAACGGGGTACCATGGTGGAACACATCAAAGATTATACCCACGCCACCAAAGACCCCTGGGAACTCGCGCACCGCAACAGGCTAACGGAAGAAGAGAAAAAAATCTATTATGTACAATCTCGTCACTACTCCATTGGCGAAGACAACAAACAATACTACGTCCGCGATATCGATCATCCATATGAAGAAAAGCAGCGGTACGACTGGGTAAGGGCCGATGTTTTCGGAGGAAGGTCGCTTTTGTGGGGACGAATTTCGGTCAGGTGGAACGACATTGACTTCGGTGCCAACCTGAAAGACGGACATGGGGTAGACTGGCCTATCCGTTACAAAGACATTGCACCCTGGTATGACTATGTAGAGAAATTCATCGGTGTGAACGGGACGAAAGAGGGACTGGAAATTCTTCCAGACGGTCAGTTTCAGCCTGGATTCGAGATGAACTGTGCTGAAAAAGAAGTAAAAAAAAGGCTGGAAAGCCAATACAGTCATATTCGGTTGATTACAACGCGCACTGCAAATCTTTCCGCTCCGCTGGATGGTCGCTCTGCCTGTCAACACCGCAACCTCTGCCACCGGGGTTGTCCGTTTGGCGCCTACTTCAGCACACAGTCATCCACCCTGCCTGCTGCAGCCAAAACCGGAAACCTCACCATCCGCACAGGAGCCGTGGTCAACAAGATTCTCTATGATGAAAAATCAGGAAAGGCTTCAGGGGTAGAAGTAATCGACCGCGAAACCCTGAAAACATACGTGTACACTGCTGATATCATTTTCCTTAATGCTTCCACACTGGCCACAGCCTATATCCTGCTGAACTCCACCAGCAGTCGTTTTCCCAACGGAATGGGGAACGATTTCGACATTGTGGGCAGGCACCTGATGGACCACCACAAAGGTCTTTCCATCACGGCAAACATTGAGGGCATGAAAGACAAATACACATTCGGCCGCAGGCCGGGCGGGGTTTATATCCCGCGTTTCAAGAATATCTACACCCAGGAAAAGGATTTCATCAGAGGCTACTACTACCAGGGCAACGGCTACCGCGAAAATAACAGCGGATCTGATGAAATTGGGGCCGGACTGAAAGCAGCCATGACCGAACCAGGCAAATGGAAATTAAGGCTATCATACTACGGTGAAACGCTTCCCTATGCAGAAAACCGGATGACCCTCAATACAGATATCAAAGACATCTTCGGCAGACCGGGTATGTCGATAGATTGCTCCTTCAAAGAGAATGAAAAGGCCATCTTCAAAGATGCAGGAGATACCATTCAGCAGATGCTGAACGATATAGGACTGAAAAATGTAAAAGTGAGCGGAAAAATGTCGGCCCCAGGTAACGCAAACCACGAAATGGGTACTGCTCGCATGGGGCACGATGAAAAAACCTCAGTGCTGAATAAATGGAACCAGCTCCATGCTGTTAAAAACCTCTTTATTACAGACGGCTCCAGCATGGCCTCGAGTAACTGCATCAACCCCTCACTCACCTACATGGCCCTCACAGCACGTGCAGTGGATTACGCCCTTAGGGAAATGAAAAAGGGGAATATTTAGTTTATCTTTGTATTATGCTCAAAAGCACTTTAATTAAAGCGGCACAAGCGGCAGGTGCGCTCATACAGGAACGTATCAATGGCAAATTTTCAGTAGAAACCAAAGCTGGTCCCAATGATCTGGTGACTGAAGTCGACAAAGCATCAGAAGCACTGATCATGGACATTATCCGGCAGGATTTCCCGGGACATTTCATCCTCAGTGAAGAAATCGGGGAAGTAAAAATGGATTCTTCCACGAAATGGATCATCGACCCAATTGATGGTACGGTAAATTTTGCCAACGGTATACCCCTTTGCTGCGTCAGCATCGGTATAGAACACGAAGGCAACATGATCATGGGAGCAGTGTACAATCCGATGATGAATGAGTTCTTTTTTGCTGAAAAGGGTAAAGGAGCTTTTTTAAACGATAACTCCATCCGCGTGAGCCAGCAGGATCAAGTGAAACATGCTTGTCTGGTTACCGGTTTTCCCTATACCTACCTGGATATGGAAAACGGTCCGCTCGAAGTGTTCAGCCGCCTGATCAGAAAAGGTATTCCTGTCCGCCGACTGGGTTCAGCAGCTATTGACCTTTGTTGGGTAGCTGCCGGACGTTTTGATGGTTTTTATGAGCACAAGCTGAATGCCTGGGACAGTGCAGCTGGTTTTTTGATGGTTGAAGAAGCCGGGGGCGTGGTAACTGATTTCGCTGGCGATGCCTATTCTCCTTATCAACCCCATATTGTAGCTACAAACGGAAAAATACACCAGGAATTATTGCACTGGATTGCAAACACACACGAATAAGAAAAATGTCAAGAACAGAAATAAAGGATTACGGTGAGTTCGGATTAATCCATCACCTGACAAAAAATATCGAGCTGCACAATGCTTCATCAGTTTTAGGAGTGGGTGATGACGCTGCTGTGATTGATCATTTCGGCAAACAAACGGTGGTTACTACCGACCTGCTGATTGAAGGGGTTCACTTCGACCTTTCCTATACCCCGCTTAAACACCTGGGATACAAGTCGGTTATCGTAAATCTCAGCGATATCTATGCCATGAATGCCACGCCCACACAAATCACCATGAGCGTAGGACTGAGCAGCCGTTTCAGTGTTGAGGCAATTGAAGAGTTTTACGAAGGCGTTTACATCGCCTGTGAAGAACATGGGGTCGACCTTATTGGGGGTGATACCTCCGCCTCGCAGAAGGGTTTCATTATTTCAGTGACTGCGCTGGGAGAAATTACGGCTGATAAATTAGTACAGCGTTCCACAGCCCGCAAAGGCGACCTGATCTGTGTTTCCGGCGACCTGGGCGGAGCTTATATCGGTTTGCTTTTTTTGGAAAGGGAGAAGAAAATTTTCCTGGAAAGTCCGCAAGTACAACCCGACCTCGAAAATGAATCCTATGTAATTGGCAGGCTACTCAAACCCGGAGCCAGAAAAGACATCATTGAATTTCTCGGGGATAAAGACATCATGCCCACTTCAATGATGGACATCAGCGACGGACTCAGTTCAGAACTGCTGCACATTTGTGAAAAAAGTGGGGTTGGTTGTGTAGTCTACGAAGAAAAATTACCAATAGCTGAGGATAGTCGGAAAGCGGCCTATAAGTTTGAAATAGACCCAACC
Source organism: Chitinophaga pinensis (assembly GCA_945862385.1). Lineage (GTDB taxonomy): Bacteria > Bacteroidota > Bacteroidia > Chitinophagales > Chitinophagaceae > Pollutibacter. The sequence continues at coordinate 279,143 of CAMAXV010000001.1, read as the reverse complement.
GCCTGCGCACTGAGTGGAGGGGAAGATTATGAATTGCTGTTTACCATCAGGCAGGAAGATTATGAAAAAATAACCCTGAATGAACAAATAAGCGTGATTGGCTACATTACCGAAGCTGAGCAGGGCACAAAGTTCCAAACAAAAGGCGGCAACACACACAACATTACCGCACAGGGTTGGAATGCTTTTAAAAAGTAGGAGCGTTGAGAGCAATTAAAAAATCTGAAACTCATCGGTATCCCGCCAGAAAGGTAGCTTTTCCCTCACCTGATCCAGCTTTTCTTTTTCCAATGTAATGGTATGCACTTCTTCAACGCCGATTTGCCTGTATAACACTTCTCCCAACGGATCTGCAACTGTGGTATCACCAGCATATTCCAGTCCGAACCCATCCGTTCCAACCCTATTCACACCAATCACATAACACTGGTTTTCTATGGCCCTGGCCTGTAGCAGGGTTTTCCAGGCGTGGCTGCGCTTGGCTGGCCAGTTGGCCACATTGAGCAACACATCATATTCGGTAGCAGGTGCCCCGTCTTCAGCATGAATTTGCTGTCTCGCCCAGACAGGAAAGCGCAGGTCATAACAAATCTGTACATGTATAAGCCAACCCCCTACAGAGGTGATAAGCCGCTTTGATCCGGCAGCATAATGTTTATCTTCTCCGGCGAGGGTAAAGCAATGCCTTTTGTCATAGTATCCCAGTTGTCCGTTGGGTTGCATCCAGATCAGCCTGTTGAAATAAGCACCATTTTCCTCGATGATGAGACTTCCAGTAAGAATTGCTCCTTTTACTTTTGATAACCTGCGCATCCATTGCACCGTTTCTCCCTCCATCGTTTCCGCAAAACGTTCGGGTTGCATGCTGAAACCTGTTGAAAACATTTCCGGTAAAACAATCAGGTGTGTTTTTTCAGCAATTTGTCTGATTTTGGCTTCAAGCATCTGCAGGTTTGCATCTTTATCTTCCCAGAAGAGCTCAGTCTGAATCGTTGTTATCGTTAGTTTGTCCATCAATAAATTTTTTCATGATTCTTGAGATCCAGTCGTTTTCATAACCCCTGCCCAAAAGGTACTGACGGGTTTTAGCTTGCTTTGTATAAAAGGTATCCCCGGGAGATTTAAGACTGTTCCATTTCTTTTCAACGAGTTTTGTGAGTGTTTTTTCATATGCCGCCGGATCAATCTCTTCCCTGATAGCAACCCTGATGCTGTAATCAGAAATCATCCGCATCTTAAGCTCCATCTCTATCTTTTTTCTTCCCCATCCCTTCATCCTGAATTTACCTCCTGCAAAAGACCTGGCAAATCGTTCTTCATTCAGGAAGCCCTCTTCAATCAACTTAGACAACAACTCACCAGCCTGAGACCAGCTGATGCCATAACCGGATAATTTTCTTTTCACTTCCAGATGCGTCCTCTCCTGGAAAGCACAAAAATGCCTGATTTTTACGTAAGCCTGTTCCGGCGTTAAAACCCTTCTTTGTCTGATCTCTTCATCCATCAAAGGCAAATTAAAGATAATGTTACCGCTACAACACCGTTTTCAACATAATTAAATTGTTTTTTCCTCAAAATGTCAAAAAATCAGATGAAAACCTATCACGCCGATGGGTTATATTTGCCAATATACAAATCGGAAAGCAAATGAAATTCATCGTCTCATCATCCGCATTATTGAAGCAGTTACAACAGATTAATGGTGTAATCGGATCAAATAACGTACTGCCAATTCTTGAAGATTTTCTTTTTGAAATAGACAACAACAAACTGACGGTGGTTGCAACAGACCTTGAGACGGTCATGAAGATCCACCTGGATATTGAGGCGAAAGACAATGGGAGGGTGTGTATACCGGCTAAAATCCTGATGGATTCCCTTAAAAACCTGCCAAACCAACCACTTACTTTCGATATTGACAAAAACTTCGGTATTGAAATTACGAGCGATAATGGTAAGTACAAGGTGATGGGTGAGAATCCGGATAACTTCCCGAAAGAGCCTCCTGCTGATGATACTTCGGCTTTCACCATGACAAGCCATCAGCTGCTTACAGCCATCAATAAATCCATTTTTGCCGTAAGCAACGACGATCTTCGTCCGGCTATGACGGGCGTTTTCTTCGAATTGGAGAAAACAGGACTTACCGTTGTAGCAACTGATGCACACAGGCTGGTGCGTTACAGACTTAAGGAAGTAAACTGTCCGAAAGCCGACAATTTTATCGTTCCCAAAAAACCATTGAACCTGTTGAAATCTTCTCTTCCGGATAATGAAGATGAGATTTCTGTTTCCTATAACAGTAACCACATGTTTGTTACACATGGCACGGTTGAATTATCCTGCAGGTTGCTGGATGCCCGTTTTCCAGATTACAAGGTTGTTATCCCGGCCGAAAACCCATACAGAATGACCATAGGCCGTCAGGATTTCCAGTCTGCCCTGCGTCGTGTGAGTATTTTCAGTAACAAAAGCACCAACCTGGTTACCCTCAATATTTCCGGAAGCGCGCTGCACCTAATGGCGCAGGATGTGGATTTCAGTTTTGAAGGAAACGAAAGAATGTCTTGCCAGTATGATGGTGAAGACATCGTGATTTCGTTCAATGCCCGCTTCCTGATTGAAATGCTGGGCAGTACATCAAGCGATGAGGTTCGCCTGGAACTTTCCACACCAACAAAGGCCGGTCTGATTAAGCCCGTAGAGCAGGATGAAAACGAAGACCTGTTGATGCTGGCTATGCCACTCATGTCAAATTAAACAACATTATATGGATACGTTGATTTCGTATTTCAGCGATCTCGAAAAAAGGCCCCTCGAAAGAGCGGGTTTTTTTATAGCAGGAATGGTTTTGCTCTGGTTGATAGAAAATGTCATTCCTCTTGTGCATACCCATTATAAGAAATCCAAGGGGCGGCACGCTGCAACAAACATTGGATTTACTGCCATTCATTTTGTAATCCATACCCTGATTGCCGGTGGAATAGTATTGATTGCGGGCTGGACAAAGTCAAACAACTTCGGACTCATCTACTGGGTGGGTGGCGGAAGTTTTATGGTCATCATCCTTGCGTTTCTGGTGCTTGATTTTTTTGCAGGCTGGCTCTGTCATTTCGTGGAACACCAGGTACCGCTTTTCTGGCGTTTTCACCTCATTCACCACGCAGATAACAATGTGGATGTAACAACGGGCCTGCGTCACCATCCGCTGGAGTCTGTATGGAGGGGAGTTTTTTTCTATCTGGGCGTTTTGTTTTCCGGTGCTCCCATGTTTGCTGTGCTCATGTACCAGACGCTGTTGGTTTTCATCACCGGATTCACACATGCCAATATCAGTCTGCCCGGCTGGCTAGATCGAGGACTCAGTTTTTTCCTGGTTTCGCCCAACATGCATAAAGTGCATCATCACTGGAAGCAACCTTATACCGATAGTAATTATGGTGCGGTTTTTTCTATCTGGGATCGCTTGCTGGGAACTTTCATGAAACTCGATCCGAGAGAACTTCGTTACGGACTTGACCAGTATTATCCCAACGAAAAGGATGAAGATTTTCTGACGCTGATGAAAAGACCCTTTCAAAAACTGAAATGATTCTGAAAACTATCGCAGTTATCCCTGCCAGGTACGCGGCCAGCCGCTTTCCAGGTAAACTCATGCACAAGATTGGTGACCAGACCATTATCAGCATGGTTTACAGCAATGCGCTTGCAACCAGGCTTTTCGATGCCGTATGGGTAGTTACAGACAGTGATGAAATTGAAAATGAAATCACAGGAATAGGCGGTCTGGTGAAGAGAAGCTTGAAAGAACACCAAAGTGGCAGCGACCGAATCGCAGAGGCCATTTCGGATATGGATGTTGATGTGGTTATCAATATTCAGGGTGATGAACCTTTTATTGACGCAAATCCGCTATTCAGTCTGATTGATAGCTTTAGAGATACAACTGTAAAAGTTGCCTCGCTGATGAAACGCTTTGGAGATGGTGATGAACCGGAAAACCCCAATCAAGTAAAGGTTATTTGCAATAAATTCGGCGACGCCTTGTATTTCAGTCGATCTCCGATTCCATTCAGGCGAAACAAGACGTCACCGTTGCCTTATTTTAAACATATTGGCGTTTATGGCTTCAGAAAAGAAGTGCTAATGTCTTTTACACAATGGCCTGTTGGTGAGCTTGAACAAACTGAAATGCTCGAACAATTACGCTACCTTGAAAATGGTGTAGGCATCCGCATGATTGAAACAGAGAGCAGCAGTATTGGTATTGATACACCCGATGATCTTTTAAGGGCCCGGGCTTTCTATGCGGGAAAAAGCGGGTGATTATTTTCGTTTGTAAATGGGAACTGTGCTGCAGGGTTCACCATACATCAGGGATTTGACCACTGGCAAAAGGTGTGATGCAAGGGCCTCATAAGCGTAAGGCTGAATTTCTTTTTCCCCACAACCTTTGATGATAACGCGTTTATCAGCAAATACCTGTCTGTCTATACTGTGAATTTGTTCAAGAAAATCGCTTTTTATGGCTTCATCTACCGATCCCACGGTTACTTTTCCAGCAATACCCATCAGTTTTGAAGAAACAAGCATGTATGCCCATAAAGGAATGATAGCATCCGAAGAACAAAACACTACAACATGAGCGTTCTGATATTGAGCCCAGTTATGTTGGTCCATAGACTCCCTGAAGTCTTTCTCCCGTAACAGCATCTCCCTGTACAGAAAGTCTTTTATATCAAATGTTTGTGGTTCTTTTACCGGATAATATTTTTCTGGATCAAGAGTAATCAAACCACTTTCGGCAACCTTATTTCTTATCTCATCCATCTTACAAAGTTAGCAAAAATGCGTCAGCCACCCTTGTGAGGTGGCTGAGCTGTTGTTTTCTCATGAGCAGTCTGTTTCTAGTATCCGGCTTCTCTTCTTTTGTCAACTATTTTAGTTGATTTACGAAGAGATTCCATGGTGCTGTAACCAGCGTATTGTTTTATTTGACCCTCCATTGCTTTCTTCTGACCATTCAGGTCTACAGCAGCTGAAGGAAGTGCGCCAACCTGATCAACACGGATAAAATATACGCCGTTTTGTCCGTCAATAGCACCTGATGTATTAGACAAGTTCTTTTTATTAAACGCTGCACCAATAACCTTAGTTTCTGTACCTAAATTTTGAACAAACGGATCAGAGAACCTGAGTGTGTCAACTTTACCCGAAATTCCACCAAAAAGGGAAGCCAGTTTGTCGAGGTTTTTCTCAGATCCTGCTTTTGCAGCAAGCTGTTCTGCTTTCTTTTTGTTTCTGAGGGTTGGTTCTACCAATACGCGCGCTACAGTAGCAGGTTGAACACCTTCGTTTATTTCATTGGTTACAATGGCCACTACATACTGATCTTTGAGATCTATTGGTTCTGAAACAGTACCTGGCTTATTCTCGAATATCCATTTAACAAGTGAACGAGATTGAAGATTTCCTGCTGAATAATCCATTTCTCTGATATTATCAGCGGTATTTCTGTTCAGCTTCATTTTGGAAGCAGCTTCATCAAATGTTTTCATATCTTTTGCCTGTGCCGCAAATTGTGTTGCTGCTGTAGAAGCTGTAATATCTGTTGTTTCACTTGGAACAATAGATTTAGAAAGGTAGGCAACCTTATAAGCTTCTTCAAAATTACGTTGATTCAACACTTCAATAATGTGATACCCAAAGGATGTTTTTACAACCTCTCTTGAGCCTGTTGGTTTGTTGAAGATGAAATTTGCAAATTCTGGATCAAGATTCATATCAAGTGAAGAGAAATTGTATTCACCACCGTTAGACTTGCTACCCTGATCGTCGCTGTAAGCTAAGGCAAGGGTACCAAAATCACCCCCTTCTTTCAAAACCGTGTAAATGCTGTCAATTGTTTTCTTGGCAGCACTGTCTGTTCTGCGCAGCTGACCTGTTTGCGGATCTGTAATGCCTACAAGGATATGTCTGCACTTGACAGAATCTGGTAAAGTTTTTCTATCTAGTTTTTTGGCCAGTACAAATGCACCACCATCTAAATATGGACCAAAAACCTGACCTACAGGCATTGCAACGATTTCATCTTTTGCAGACATCTGCATTTTAGAACTGAGTACAAAGCCATCAAAATAGGGCAGCTGTGTGTTATTCCTTGTTACAAAGGCCTTGGCATCTGAGGCTTCCTGAAAAGCAGATTTAAGATTAACCAATTGGTTTACAACAGCTTGTGAATCCGCAACAGTTGGGTTGGCGTCGAATGACACATAAGCTATACTTTTTATATGCTCTTGCTTAAATTCATCCTTGTGTGCCTTAACATATTCATTTATTTCTGAATCAGTAACCTTAATGGTACTGTCTGCCACAGTTGTATAGGGTACACCAACATAGCTTACTGTTGCAAAAGAGGCATTGTCTGCATTCATCTTCTCAAGCATCCATTTTGGAACATATGAACCCTGAGTGAACAGCGATGTATATTTTTGGGTAAGGAGGTTTATTTCAATCGGATAAATCAACTGCGCAGTAATATTAGTAACATCTTCAGCCTTTGCACTTTTTTTGAGGTTGTTGAACCAGTTTTTTGCAGCATTGATGTCATAACCACCAGTTTTAGGGTCTGTAAAGAGTTGTCTGAACTCCTGTGGTGCTTCTTCAGAAAACAAAACCGCTCCCATTTCCTTTGGCGTTACGGTAAGTCCAAGTTTCGCAGCTTCTGATTGGATGATTTCTTCCTGAATGTATCCGTTCCATACATTTTCAATGATGCTTTGTGTCATCATTTCATTGGTCTGCATTCCCTGAGACCTGTAATTTTGCTCAACCAGGTTAACCTTATTGTTGAATTCAATGATATCTACCTTTTTACCATTGATTGTTCCTGCAGAAGTTGCTTGTCCGTCAAACATATTTCCGCTTTTTCCAATAAAGGCATCCTGAACGAGGAAACCGATAAGGCTTATTGCGATCATCGTGGTCAGTAAAACTGCTGCTTTGTCCCTGATTTGTTGAATAATTGACATATCCTTCTTATATTAATATAGTGGGTGGCAAAAATAGGGTAAAAATGGTTATTAACAAATTGTGGATAAAACCGAATTCCTGTTAATTTCTGCCCTTTTTGAGTCTCCGTGATTGTGTATTTCGCATACCTTGTTACTGTCTTTTTGTGGGTTGGTTGTAATTTATCCTTTTAATCACATTTTGCTCATAAGATTTCCACAGGATTTCCGGCTTATTTTAAATGTTGATAGTTTAAGTAAAGATTTTTTGGATTGTTAATTAGATTACCCTGTTTTCCTGTTTACAGGACGTTGATTAAATCACATAGTTTGTGAATTATTGTGGATATTTGTGGATAGCTCTTAATAAAGCGGATTATTTTTAAGTTGTTCACATTTCCACAGCCGTAATAGTAATAGGTATTTTATAAATAAAGAATAGATATATAATTAATACAGGAGTTGTTCACATGAATCTGAGAGAAAAAATTTTAGATTTAAAGCAGAAAAAAAATGCCATTATCCTGGCACATTACTATCAGACAGCAGACATTCAGGACATTGCAGACTTTTTGGGTGACAGCCTTCAACTGGCTCAGGTTGCTGAAAATGTTGATGCTGACATCATTGTTTTTGCTGGTGTGCATTTTATGGCAGAAACGGCAAAGCTTCTAAATCCGCATAAAAAAGTACTTATACCAGACCTTGATGCAGGTTGTTCGCTGAGTGATAGTTGTCCCCCTGACCTTTTTAAACAATTTACTGAAAGCCTGCCTGATCATAAAGTTATTTCCTACATCAATTGTTCTGCTGAAATTAAAGCCCTGAGTGATGTAATTTGCACGAGCAGTAATGCCATGTCTATTGTGAATAGTTTTCCTGAAGATCAACCTTTAATCTTTGCGCCCGATCGCAATCTTGGAGCTTATATCAACAAGCAAACAGGAAGGAATATGGTACTATGGAATGGTGCATGTATGGTTCACGAAATTTTCAGCATAGAAAAACTACTCAATTTAAAAGTTGAGTTTCCTGAAGCCAAAATTATAGCGCATCCGGAATGCGAGGCAGAATTACTCGAATATGCAGATTTTATTGGTTCTACAACACAATTGCTCAAATACACGCAACAGGATTCCGCAGAAAAATTTATTGTTGTTACTGAAACAGGAATATTACATCAAATGATGCTTGCATCACCTCATAAGATTTTTATTCCTGCACCTCCTAATAACAGTTGTGCTTGTAATGACTGTCCACATATGAAGAAAAATACCCTGGAAAAAATCTATCAAGCATTATTATTAGAAAGTCCAGAGCTGATATTGTCTGTTGATATACTTACAAAAGCCATTGTGCCCATAAAAAAAATGTTAGATATCAGCAGGGCTAATGCTTTCGTTTAAATCCTTTTATGACGCAGATAAATACAATAATTTTTGATCTTGGTGGTGTTTTGATTGATTGGAACCCGGATTACCTGTATAAAAAACTTATCTCAGATCCTGTTGAAAGAAAATGGTTTTTCGATAATGTGTGTACCGCTGAATGGAATGAAGAGCAGGATGGCGGTCGTTTGATATCCGAAGCTAACAACATATTAATTAATGAGTATCCTGCCTTCAAGAGCCTAATAGAGGCCTATTATGATCGTTGGGAAGAAATGTTGGGAGGACCAATCTCAGAAACTGTGTCTATTTTCAATAATTTACGAAAAACAGGTAAGTTTAAATTTTATGCCTTAACCAATTGGAGTGCTGAAACATTTCCCAAAGCACTGGATTTGTATGAATTTTTGCATTGGTTTGATGGCAGACTTGTTTCTGGTGAAGAAAAAACAAGAAAACCTTTTTATGACTTCTATGAACTTTTAATCAATAAATTTTCTATTGATAAATCGAATGCCATTTTTATTGATGACAATCTTCGAAATATTACTGCAGCCGAAATTTTTGGATTAAAATCCATTCATTTTACTTCTGCATCTGAACTGGAAAACAATTTAATTTCTCGTGGTCTTCTAACTTAATAACTGATATACCACAAAACTTAAGAAGTAAGCTATTGCTGTCATGTAAATCAATTGTATAACAGGCCATTTCCAGCTACCCGTTTCCCGCTTTACTATTGCCAATGTGCTCATACATTGCATGGCTAGTAAATAGAAAATGAGTAACGAATAACCCGTAGCTTTTGTGTAAACTGGAGTTCCATCTGGTCTTTTTGCAGAAGCCATTTTATTGCGCAAAGTTTCACTGTTTTCATCTGCATCACCTCCTACACTGTATATTGTTGCCATTGTTCCTACAAAAACTTCCCTTGCTGCAAATGATGTGACTAATGCGATACCTATTTTCCAGTCATATCCCAATGGAGTTATTACTGGCTCTATTGCCCTGCCAAGTATACCTGCATAGGAATTTTCAAGTAACGCCTGTGATTTTAAAAGTTCGTATTCTTCTGTATTAGCTGGGTTTTTACTTACCTGTTCTGTGTATGTATCTTCTATTATTTTTCTCCTATCCGCAGGTCCGTAAGTACTTAAAGCCCATAATACAAGAGAAATAACCATGATAATTTTTCCAGCATCAAATACAAACACTTTAGCTTTTTCAATCATTGTTATCAATATATTTTTCCAACGGGGTTGTCTGTATATGGGTAATTCAAGGATAAAAAAACTTTTCTCTTTTATTTTAATAAATATGTTAAGTATGTATGCAACGCCCATAGCTACTGCTACTCCCAGAACATATAGGCCCATCAATACCAAACCTTGTAAGCTTAAAACACCGAAAATATATTCGTTTGGTACCACAAGTGATGCGAGTATTGTAAATACAGGCAAACGTGCACTACAACTCATAAATGGTGTTACCATTATTGTGAGTAGGCGCTCTTTGCTGTTTTCAATATTTCTTGCATTCATAATTGCTGGTACAGCACATGCAAAACCACCTATCATGGGCATTACACTCTTTCCATTCAGACCAACTTTTCTCATTATCCTGTCTGATAAAAAACTTATCCTGGCCATATAACCTGTATCTTCTAACAAGGTTATTAAACCAAATAAGATCATTATTTGGGGAACAAAAACAATTATTCCTCCAAATCCAGCTAATACTCCATTGATCAATAAATCTGTTACCCATCCTTCAGGGAGAATTTCCCCTAATTTTCCCCCTACATATCCAACTCCTTCTTCAATAGCATTCATAGGATATTCAGCAATCCAGAAGACAGATTGGAATAAAAGAAAAAGAACAACGCCCATTATCAGATAACCCCATGTATTATGAAGAAAAAAATCATCCAGTTTCTCAGAGAACTTTTTCTGCTTCTCCGGACTGTTTTCTTCTACAGATTTCTGCATTACAAGTCTAATCTTCTGATATCTCTTTTGAATATCTTCTGCTTGAACTTTTGTATGATTAAACTGGTACTTAAGTTCAATTTTTTCTATTTCAGCCTGTTTTTCCTCATTTAATTGAAAAGACTCATGGTTTATTAAATAATGAATAGCTCCATAATTACTGAGTGTATTATCTAGTTTTTTTACCTCAGCTATTGCATCTTCCGCTAATTCATGAATATTATAAAAATCATTTCCTACAGTATCTGTTTGTAGAAGTATTCCTATACTTGATTTAAGTTGATCCACTCCTTTGCCCGTTCTTGCATTAACAGCTATGATTGGAACCTGCATTTCCCTGGATAAGGTATCTATGTCAATTCTGACGCCTCTTTTCTTTGCAATATCCATCATAGTCAATACAACTATAACTGGAATTTTAAGATCAATTACCTGAGAAACATACAACAGATTTCTTCTCAGATTACTTGCATCTGCAACTACTATTGCTATGTCCACTTTTTCTTCCTGATTTTCAGGAGACATAATCTGTTTATAAGCAACCCACTCATCAGTTCTTCTTGGATATAAACTGTATGTTCCTGGTAAATCAATAACGTTACATTCAGTTTTTTGCTGAATCTTAAGTTTTCCTATTTTTCTTTCTACTGTTACCCCCGGAAAGTTTCCAACTTTTTGATTTAGCCCGGTTAATAGATTAAAAAGAGAGCTTTTGCCGCTATTTGGGTTTCCTAACAGCGCTATATGTGGGTTTTTTGCCATCTGATATACACAAATATACTTTGTAAAGTTTTTCTTTCTTTACGAATAAAGTAAAAACGTTCATAACCACTCTTTAAGTATATTAAAACATCTATGTATTTTTGTATAAATCTTCAATATGTATAGGTTTTTTCTTTTTCTTCTATTTATTTCATCTAACCTATTCGCTCAAAAGCTATCTAATAAGGACAAAAAGGTTGTCAGTTACCTGAAATCCCAGGTTTCATATCTTGCTTCAGACGATTTGAAAGGAAGACGAGCAGGTGATTCAGGTGAGATTCTTGCTGCAAATTTCATTTCAGCTAAATTCAAGGAAATCGGTCTTATACCCAAAGGAACTACTGATAACTCTACTTTTTATCAACCTTTTGATATATATGAGGGTAAATTTATTGATGGTATTTCATCTTTTACTGTTAACGGTATTAAAGCTACAGTTGGTACTGACATTTTTCCACTTTCTAACAGTCCAAAAGCCAATTTCAAATCTAATATTACACCTGCAATTCATGAAAGTGGTCAGCCTTGGTTAATAGATCTCGGAGATGATCTAAACGATAATAAGGATAATCCTCACTTTGATATACAGCATGTAATTACATCAAAACTTAAATCAGCTAAAGATAACAATGTTCCCTTTGTCATTTTTTATAACACATCTTCTTTGAATGATAATATTCAATTTGATCCAAAAGACAGATCTGTAAATTCTATAATTCCTGCATTCTACCTAACTGTTAAGGCCAAACAAATTTTTTTTCCTGATGCTGAATCAGAGTATATTGTAGATCTCAATATTTCTGTTTCACCACGATACAGAAAGGCGAGAAATGTTATTGGTTTTATTGACAACAAAGCTCCTTTAACAGTAGTAATAGGTGCACATTTTGATCATTTAGGTTATGGAGAAGACGGAAATTCTATGATTAGGGGTGGTGTACCTACTATTCATAACGGCGCAGACGATAATGCAAGTGGAACAGCAAGTTTGATTGAACTTGCCTTCATCTTAAAGAACAGTAAATCCAAACAATATAATTTTTTGTTTATTGCTTTTTCAGCTGAAGAATTAGGCTTGAATGGTTCAAAATATTTTGTTGAAAATCCTACAATTGATCTTAAATCAGTTAACTACATGATCAATATGGATATGGTTGGAAGAATGAACGATAGTACTAAAACCATTACAGTTGGTGGTTATGGTACAAGTACTTCTTGGAATAAAATGATTTCTTCCATTGAAAAAATTGATTTTTCAATAAAAACAGACTCAAGTGGATCAGGACCAAGTGACCATACATCGTTTTACAGAAAAGATATTCCTGTACTTTTCTTTTTTACTGGCTTGCATACTGATTATCATAAACCATCTGATGATGCAGATAAGATAAACTATGTAGGAATGTTTAAGATTATTCGTTTTATTGAGCTTCTTATACGGAATGATAGATCTGGTTCTAGAATTAATTTTTTAAAAACCAGAGAGCAACAAACTTCCACATCTACACGCTTCAGTGTTTCAATGGGAATCATGCCTGATTATTCATACAGTGGAAATGGTGTTCGTGTTGATGGTGTTTCTGATAATAGACCAGCCAAAAAAGCAGGTATATTAGCAGGCGATATTGTAAAACAACTAGGTGATATAAAAACATCATCTGTTGAATCATATATGCAGGCATTATCTAAATTCAAGAAAGGAGAACAAGCAACTGTTATTGTTTTGAGAAAAGATCAGGAAATCAAATTCGAAATAGTTTTTTAATGAAATACCGTCTTGAAGACTCAACCTCTCCTGATTTTTTCGAAGGTTCTTATCTTCTTGGTATTGTTTCTACTCTTAAAAATTATTTATTCTGTTGGCACATCCAGCATCACCTCAATATTTATTTTGGGACTTCTGAAGATATGCAGATTAATCTAGTTAAAAATCAAAGAATTTATTCTTTTACCGTTTACGAATATCGAGATTTGGTATCAATGGATCATTACCAGTTATTTACCAACAAAAATGATGGTGAATTTCTTCTACCTGAATTACAACATCTCGATTATATTTGGTTATTTAAAGGTGTTGATGGTAACATACATAACTACAAGAAAATTCAATCCTTATTAAAAAGTATACCCGGAGTACAAATGGTAGTTGACATTGATCAGTCACGAATTAAATCAAAAAATAATTTACAGCGATGATTTCTTCTAATTGGACTATAACTGACAATAAGTTATACAGAAAATTCACCTTTTCTGATTTTTCTACCGCCTTTGCTTTTATTTCAAGAGTAGCTTTAATATCCGAGAAATTGGATCATCATCCAACTTGGAGCAATACATGGAATACAGTAGAGATTTGGTTATCTACACATGATTCCGGAAATGTCATCACTGAAAAAGATGAATTACTATCCGTTGAAATCGATAAATTATTTAATTAACAACTATAACATTTTCCTTTTTAGAGATAATCCGTCCTATAGGAATTATAAACTCTGCTAAATCATTTTCATTAAAGATTGTCTGTATTTCTTTTTCTGCTTCTGCTTTAACTGAAATCAGTAATCCACCACTCGTTTGTGGATCTGCTAATACTGTTTTTTTGATTTCGATTTCTTCAGTTTCCTGAAGTAAAATTTTGTGACCATAGCTATCCCAGTTTCTTATTGTTCCTCCAGGAATGGACCCTTTTCTGATGTAGTTAATCAGATTATCTGTTATATGTCTTATTTTAAGAAAATATATTTCGGCACTAAGCCCACTTCCTTCTGCCATCTCAACCAGATGTCCTAGAACTCCAAAACCGGTGACATCAGTCATTGCATTTACAAACGACTGTTTACCCAACAATGAACCGATTTTATTCAACTTCATCATTTGTTCAGCAGCAAGATTGAGTTCATTGGGTAGTAATAATCCCTTTTTTTCAGCTGTTGTTAATATACCAACGCCAATTTTTTTTGTAAGAAATAAAAGATCACCTTCTTGAGCAGTATTATTTTTTTTAAGATTTTTTACATCTACTATACCATTTACAGCTAAACCAAAAATCGGCTCAGGAGAATCTATACTATGTCCACCTGCCAAAGGTATACCTGCCTCAAGACAAATACTTTTACTTCCTTCAATAACTCTTTTAGCAACAGCAGGTGAAATTGTATTAATTGGCCATCCTAATATAGCAATCGCCATTATAGGATCTCCCCCCATTGCGTAAACATCTGAGATGGCATTTGCGGAAGCGATACGGCCAAAGTTATAAGGATCATCTACTATGGGCATAAAGAAATCCGTCGTAGATATTAAAGCTTTACCATTATCTATTTCATATACAGCTGCATCATCTTTAGCATCATTTCCAACAAGTAGTTTTTCATTATCTGGTAATGTGAAATTACTGTGAAGTATTTGGTCTAGTATTTTTGGAGATATCTTACATCCACATCCTGCACCGTGAGAATATTGTGTGAGTTTAATTTCTTCCATAAAATGCAGTTAATAGTTTTTGTGAATTTGTATTCGGGTCTACTCTATCTGAATATATTACCATTTTGTAATTATCTGAATATGATTTTTCTTGATCCTCTTTTATCTGATTATCTCTATCACCTAATTCTGTTTCTATACTTTTTTCAATCCCTTCATTTTTCGTAATTTCCCTTGATTTTAGAGATTTTAAATACAGTTTATCATAATATTTTAAGAGGATTTCAAAACAACTTTCCAAATCATTATTCTTTAAATAATCAATTGCAGTTTTAGTTTCGAGACCACCTAATTTTTTTTGAATTCTTAAAGTTGCTTCAGCCAGTTCATTTTGATTTAGTTTACCATAGGTTTCAACAATATATGACAGCCTTTTTTCGAAAGGAATATCTATGAAGTATACCATACTTTTTCTCATTTTTTCCCATAGTGCATGTGGTATACTTACAGCACCTATTCTCTGACTTTCATCTTCAATCCATATTGATTTATCTGGATATGTAATTTCAATTTTTGAAATTTCAAGTGCAAGTTTATTTTCAAACATTTCTACACTTGTTTGTTCTGGTAGGCCTATTCTGCCAAATGCAGATCCCCTATGTCCTGCAATTCCTTCAAGATCTATTATTGCTTCACCCTTTCTTTCCAGTTCTTGCAGAATTATTGTTTTACCAGAGCCAGTATACCCGCCAACTATATTTATCTTTTTTGGTTTTGTAAATTGAACCAGTACCCAGTTCCGGAATGCTTTATATCCGCCAACTAATGTGTAAACTTTAAATCCATACATATCCAGTAACCATGCTACTGCTGCACTTCTCATACCACCCCGCCAACAATGTACTACAAAAGTTTTATTACCACTTTCAAGTGTCCTGTTAATCCTTTCAGCAAAAAGGATCATTTCTTTCATCTTGGGACCAAAATATTCGAGTCCTTTTTTTATTGCCTGCTCTCTGGATTGTTGTTTGTAGATTGTACCAACAATTTTTCTTTCTTCATCATTAAAGAGTGATAGATTATATGCTCCAGGAACATGTGCATGTTTAAATTCACTCTCACTTCTTACATCAATTACAGGATATAATTTCGATATTTTAATGAATTCCTCAACCGCTATTTTGGTTACAGCCATGAGTGAATTACTATTTGTTCATACTGGTAAGAAATTCTATATTATCTCGTGTACCCTTCATTTGTTTCAGCAACAAATTCATAGCTTCTTCACTATTCATATCGGCTATATGATTCCTCAGTATCCACATTTTTTGCAGTACATCTTTATCAAGTAAGAGGTCTTCTCTTCTTGTTGAAGAAGCCGTTAAGTCAATTGCTGGGAACATTCTCTTATTAGCAAGTCTTCTATCTAGTGCTAATTCCATATTACCTGTACCCTTGAATTCTTCAAAGATTACTTCATCCATTTTACTTCCTGTGTCAATCAAAGCTGTTGCAAGAATTGTTAAAGATCCACCATTCTCAATTTTTCTTGCTGCACCAAAAAATTGTTTTGGCTTTTGCATCGCATTCGCTTCAACACCTCCTGATAATACTTTACCTGATGATGGTGCTACAGTATTGTGAGCCCTTGCTAACCTGGTTATTGAATCAAGTAAAATAACAACATCATGACCGCACTCAACAAGTCTTTTTGCTTTTTGTAAAGCCATTGTTGATACTTTTACATGTTTTTCGGCAGGTTCATCAAAAGTAGAAGCCAATACTTCAGCCTTTACACTCCGCTCCATGTCGGTTACCTCTTCGGGTCTTTCATCAATTAAGACTACCATCAGGTAACATTCAGGATGATTTTTTGCTATCGCATTCGCTACTTCCTTTAGAAGCATAGTTTTACCTACCTTAGGTTGTGCAACGATCAAGCCTCTTTGTCCCTTACCAAGTGGCGTAAAAAGATCCATCATCCTCGTTGAATAATTATCCTGTTTAGTATACAGATTTAATTTTTCATAAGGAAATAGAGGAGTCAAATAGTCGAAAGGTACCCTGTCTCTAACTTCATCGGGAAGCCGTCCATTTACACTATCTACTTTAAGTAATGCAAAATATTTTTCACCTTCTTTTGGTGGTCGAACATACCCTGTAACAGTATCTCCAGTTTTAATACCAAACAATTTTATTTGAGAAGGTGATACATATACATCATCTGGAGATGATAGATAATTATAATCACTACTCCTTAAAAACCCATAGCCATCTGGCATCATTTCTAGAACGCCCTCACCCTGAATGGCACCATCAAATTCTACATTAAAAGCAGGTTCCTTCTTTATAAATAATTGTTTTGCCGGGGGTTCTTCGGAAACAATTATATTTTCAGCTGATTGGATTTCTTCACTTGTTTCTACAACCTTCTCTTCTTCCTTTTGCTGTTCAGCTTCAATTACTTCTTTTTGTGGATTTATTGCTGGTCTGCCACGTTTACCATTTTTTTTCTCAATTTTTGGTTTTATTTCTTCAACTGTTTCTTCATTTCCTTCATTCTCAACTATTGCTTCTTCCGTTGATATTCCAGTTGTTGTTTTAACTATTCTCTTCTTTTTAGCAGGTAAATTAGTTTTGCCAGTTTCTTTTACTGCACTATTTAATATTGCTTGCTTATCCAGTATTTTATAGATTAGATTTTGCTTATCCAGTTTTTTCAATCCAGCAATTTTCAAAGATTCAGCTATTTCCACAAGTTCTGGTAACAGCATATCATTTAACTGCAAAATATCGTACATACTTAAATTTTGATTATTCAGGCCCTTTTGGCTTTTGAGTGGTAAATTCGAAGTAAGAAGAAATTGTATTAATGCAAGACAACGAAAAATGTCTTTTTCTTCAATGCAATATTACAAATTTTATTCATTTCAAAAAATTATTTAATCAGCCACTACTTGTTGATTATTTAAGGCTATTACATTTTTGTACCTTTGCACTCTAATTTTTATTGCATGTTTAACAAACGTACTAAAATAAAGGATTTATTGTCTTTTAGTGCTGATAATCAATCAGTTACGGTAATGGGTTGGGTAAGAACCTTTAGAAATAATCAGTTTATTGCAGTCAATGACGGTTCCACCAATACAAATCTGCAAATAGTAGTAGTATTAGGTTCCCAACCCGACGATATTTTAAGACGTATTGTTACAAGTACTGCTTTAAAGATCTCCGGAAAGTTAGTTCCTAGTTTAGGTAAAGGTCAGTCTCTTGAATTAAATTGTGAAGCACTTGAAGTTTTAGGAGACAGTGATGCTGAAAAGTATCCTTTACAACCTAAGAAACATAGTCTTGAGTTCTTACGTGAAATTGCCCACCTTAGATTTCGTACGAACACTTTTGGATCTGTTTTCCGCATTAGACACTCACTCGCTTTTGCAATTCATAAATTCTTTAATGACAAGGGTTTTATATATCTGCATACTCCAATAATTACTTCTAGTGATGCAGAAGGAGCTGGCGAAATGTTTCGCGTATCAACGTTACCCTTCGACAACCCCCCTCGGGACGAAAATGGTAATATAGATTTTTCTGAAGATTTTTTTGGAAGACCAACAAATCTTACGGTTAGTGGTCAATTGGAAGGTGAATTAGCTGCTACAGCCTTTGGCGAAATTTATACTTTTGGACCAACTTTCAGAGCAGAAAATTCTAATACAACGCGTCACCTTGCTGAATTTTGGATGATTGAACCAGAAATGGCATTCAATGACCTTGAAGATAATATGAATCTCGCAGAGGAGTTCATTCAGTATCTGATTACTTATGTTCTCAATCATAATGCTGAAGATCTTGCTTTTCTAGACCAACGACTCTTAGAAGAAGAAAAACTATTGCCAACAGATAAAAGAAGTGAATTGTCGCTTTTACAAAAGTTAAGATTTGTAACAGACAATAAATTTGAACGTATTACTTATAGTGAGGCCATTGATATACTTCTACAGTCACCGGCTTATAAAAAGAAGAAATTCCAATATGATGTAAAATGGGGTATTGATATGCAAAGTGAACACGAACGTTATCTTGTTGAAAAGCACTTCAAAAAACCAGTTATTGTTACTAATTATCCCAAGGACATAAAGGCTTTTTACATGCGTCAAAACGATGATGGGAAAACGGTTGCTGCTATGGATATACTTGCTCCGGGTATTGGGGAAATTGTAGGCGGTTCTCAGCGTGAAGAAAGACTTGATTTACTCACCAAGAGAATGACAGAAATGCATATCAATCCGGACGAATTATGGTGGTATTTAGATACACGAAAGTTTGGTACTGTACCACATGCTGGTTTTGGATTAGGTTTTGAAAGGATGGTATTATTTGTTACTGGTATGACAAATATCCGCGATGTTATTCCTTTCCCCAGAACACCTAAATCAGCTGAGTTTTAATTTCTCAAACATAGTACAGGTTTTATAGCATTTTGAATAAGTTCTCTAGTCTTACTTTTTTCAAAGATTTGTTCAAACCAATTGTGCCTCTTTGGGTAAACGACCAGAAGATCAACATCATTTTCTTTTACATAAGTAATGATACCTTCTATAGTATCTTTATTTTCTATGTAATGATAAGTGGGGTTTAAGTCCGTTAGTATATTGTCTAAATTCATTGTTTCCATTGGGGTACTAGCTGTAAAATGATACCTTTCGTAATCTACATGTAATACTGACACTTTCGACTTATATTTTCGAACTAATTCAGCAATTATTCTCGTTGACGTATTCTCGATTACATCTTCAAAATCGGATGTTACTACGATGTTCAGAAATCTTTTATACTTTAAATTTGGAGGTATTATTAAAACTGGAGTTTTTGTTTCATTGATAATTTTCAATGATGTACTTCCCAGAAAAAATCGTCCCAATCCACTTCTACCACCAGTGCCAATTATAATCACATAAGGATCTATTTTTTCTATTGTTTTTTTTATCTCTTTTTCAATTTCGCCATAAACACTCTCAATATATATTTTACAATCAGTAGGTGTTATTTTTTGTATTTCACTTTTAAATTTTATTAGCAATTCTTTACTTGCTTCTTCTATTTGTTCTAAGCTTATAGTTACAAGAGGTACTTCTGTATAACTAACCGGTACCTGATAAGCATTAATTAGTAATATATTTTTTCCAAGATCCTTAGCTATTTCCGCTGCATATATTACTGCATTTTTTGATGCTTCTCCGTTATTTACTGGAACGAGAATGGTATCCATTTTTATCTAAAACTACAGAAGTTCAATTTTCATTCTACTGAATACTATCATTCAATTTCATGATTTAGTTCATATTGACTTATTCTTGTTTTTATGTTTTCTCTAATGTCAATGTAAAATAAATTGATATCTCCAACATGGTAGTTTTTTGTATTATATAGAATTGACCCTGGAAATCGTGGTCTGCTAATCCAAACTCCACTTCCTTCTGCCTGTGTTTCTTGTATTCCAGGAAAACTTTTTTGTAAATTATACAATACTGCTCCTTTATGTTTTTCCTTTTCTGCTATCTCACTTGTAGTAAGCCAGGTAACCGGATTTACAACTGCAATATTTGTATCTAATCTGTTTGCCCAATCATCATGATAATTCTTATGAAATGTTCTCCAGCTTACAAAGCAATTTGTTTGAATGGAGTCCATACACAGCGGTATATTTTCAAATTCTCTTTTTAATACTGGCATTCCAACCAAATATGCAATTATCATTTTTTCCTGAATTGGTTTATTGTCAACCAATTCTTTTATCAATCTTTTAGCGTGTGTTGTTCCCTGACTATGTGATGCTATAATAAATGGTTTTCCCTGATTGTTATTCGCCAGATAGTATATAAACGCATCTCTAATATCAGCATAGGCTTTCCCAAAAGATTCGTACAACTTTGTCGAATCTTTTTCATCGTACATTTTCAAATGTGCTTGTCTGTATCTCGGAGCGTATACGTTGCATTCTTCATTGAAGACACTTGCCTGAAACCTTATAGGTGATTCATCTGTTTTCTTATTTATAATTACATCTGTTATTTTTGCATTTTCATGACCGGCTATTAATTTTCCCGTCAACGTTGTTGGATGTATAAAAAATACATCTACGTTTTTTGAACTTTTTATTTTTGCACCAACTGCTAGTGTATCAGACTCATCTTTCTTTTTTGGATGAGCCGCCCAATTAACCATATACCCATAATCAATGTTCATCCATTGATTTTCACTTTTTGTTATTGATTGCATATTTTTATTGATACAACTACAGTGTAAGTATATTATTGAAGCAATTATAGCTATTGTTTTACTCTTCATAATTTTTGTTAATTTCTATTGATTATTTTTACCTAAATATTTTTCATGAACATTCCCCAACTTGATCTTTCAAATTATCTTCTAGGTGATGATACCATAAGAGAACAATTTATACAAGATCTCGGTTCAGCTTTTGAAAATGTTGGTTTTGTTTCAGTCATTAATCACGGTATCTCTCAAACTCTGATTGACAACGTTTACAAAGATGTTGAAGTTTTTTTTTCCCTTTCTGACTCTTCCAAGAAATCTTATGAAATAGCAAATCTCGCTGGTCAGCGTGGTTATACTTCTTTTGGCAGAGAACACGCGAAGGGAAGTGTTACTCCTGATTTAAAAGAATTTTTTCAATACGGACAGCCCAGTTCTTCTTCATTAGACAAATCTGAGTATCCTGATAATGTATTCGTTCACGATATTGACACATTTAATTCAAACCTTGACGCTGCATTCAGATCTTTCGAAATTGCTGGTTCTCATTTATTAGAAGCTATTGCCACATATTTACTACTTGATCAATCATTCTTTTCTGTTCATATTCATGAGGGCAACAGCATCTTAAGAGCAATTCATTATCCTCCAATATTACAAGAGCCAAGTTCTAGTATCCGCGCTGAACAACATGAAGACATTAACCTAATTACCCTGCTTGTTGGAGCTTCGGCTGATGGACTGGAAATACTATCTAAAGACAATGAATGGCTTCCGGTTAAAGCTGGTCCCGGTGCAATTGTAGTAAATGTTGGTGATATGTTGCAAAGACTAACTAACAATAAACTTAAAAGTACCACACACCGTGTTGTTAACCCACCACGCGAACTTTGGTCTACTTCGCGATATTCTATACCATTCTTTTTGCATCCCAAAAGTAGCATG
Source organism: Chitinophaga pinensis (assembly GCA_945862385.1). Classification (GTDB taxonomy): domain Bacteria; phylum Bacteroidota; class Bacteroidia; order Chitinophagales; family Chitinophagaceae; genus Pollutibacter. Next base: position 257,348 of record CAMAXV010000001.1, on the reverse strand, counting down.
TCATTGGCTTGTTTACCCTCTTGCATAACAGAAGATTCACCTAAAGTATATGATGACTATACAGCCGGTCAATACCTTGATGAGCGTTTAATAGAAATAGGATTAAAGAAATAGGACATGAGAAATCACCTGACTTTTTTACGGGTGGTTTTCCTCCACACAATATCTGCTTTTGGGGGTCCTCAAAGTCAGCTTGGTTTGTTATTAAAATCCATGGCTGATCGTAATAAGTTTTTTACAGCTGAAGAAATTCTTGATGTAAATGTTTTCTGTCAGATGCTGCCGGGTGCAACAGCCACACAAACAATAACACTCCTTGGTTATAAGAGAGGTGGTTATTTTTTGGGTTTCGCCACACTCCTTATATGGACGATACCTGCCGTAACGTTGATGTCTCTTTTCTCTTTTCTGACAACATCCCATGCAGATCATGTACCTATCCTACTTACTTTCATTCAGCCTATGGCTCTTGCATTTCTTTGTTTTGGTAGTTTTAAAACAATTGGTTTAATCAATACTACGTTTACACGACTCATATTTTTCACGAGTTGTCTTCTTGTATTTGTTTTTTTTCAATCACCTTGGATATTTCCCGCTGTAATAACTATAGGTGCAACAATGGGTTTCCTTTTTAATAAAAAAGAATCACCAACCTATGTTCGTTCCTTTTTGCGTGTCAGGTTTTTACCCCTTTTTTTATTCGCCGCCCTTTTTATAAGTGCCGGCTTTCTATCTGAAAAGGCCCGAAAAAGCAATTGGGAAAATCGAACACCGTATAATCTTTTCGAGAATATGTTCAGGTTTGGGAGTTATGTTTTTGGGGGTGCAGATGTACTTATTCCAGTTATGTATAACCAATATGTAATCAGGCCCGAAAGTGGACATATAAAGCAGTTTAATAAAGATGTTATAAGTATAGACAGACAAGCATTTTTAAATGCCACAGGAGTTGTAAGAGCCATCCCCGGACCTGCTTTTTCTATTGCTGCTTATGTTGGTGGGATTTCTATGTCTGGCCATTCAGTTATTTATCAAATTGCTGGTTGTTTTATTGGCGCCACCGCAATTTTTCTACCCAGTTTTTTATTGGGCATTTTCTTTTTCCCATTGTGGGAACACCTAAAGAATATAGAATCAATCAGGCGTTGCCTATCAGGTGTAAATGCTGCTGTGGTGGGTATTATGTTTGCTGGTGCACTTTATCTTTTTCAAGATTCTTTTATATTAATGAAGGATAGAAATTTGCAAAATGTGATTCCTTATATTTTTGTCTTTTCTTCGACACTCCTTCTTTTGTTCTTCACCCGCATACCACCTCCTTTTATTGTTTTAGGTGTGTTATTGTTGGGACTAATTAAACTGTTTTAGCGGTAATATCCGGCTTGCATAATTTCATTGTAAACCGGATCTGTTACCAAATACCGGATTGATTTTCCTGCTCTAATCTGCGCGCGTACATAAGAGGATGATATATTCAGTACAGGCGCATCAATTATATGTGTTCTGCTGTTTTCTTTTGAATTAGCATCTGAACCATTGCGCTTATATACATATAATTCATAACGCTCTTTTATTAGGTTTCCGCTTTTCCATTTGTCAAGGTTCGAAAAACTGTCTTCACCCATAATAATTGCAAAGTTTATTCCTGGATATCTTTCTTCAAGGTAAGTAAGTGTATCTATCGTGTAGGATGGTTTTGGCAATCCGAATTCTATGTTACATACTTTTAAACCGGGTTCTCCTTCAATGGCAATATTTACAAGATGTAATCTGTGGTATTCGTTGAGTAAGCCTGACTGGCTTTTAAATGGATTCTGTGGTGAAACAACATACCATACCTGATCCAGTTCGGTATTGTTCAAGATGTATTTTCCAATTATGAGGTGGCCAACATGTATAGGGTTGAAAGACCCAAAGAAAAGCCCAATTTTCATAATGTATTGGTAACCAACATTTTGATTTATTCTTCAATTGATATAGCCTCAGCTTCACTGATTCTAAGGCTAACCTGATACCCAGCAACCATAACAGATATCGGGTCTCCTAAGGGTGCTATTTGTTCTACAACAACAACCTCTCCGGGTAGAAACCCCATTTCCATTAATTTAAGTATCAGCTCATCGTCGTGTATTGCTGATATGATACCTTTTTGTCCTACGCCCAGATCAGAAAGTTTCTTCATATTATGGTATTCTTTTCTAGCCACAAATCTACTTCCCTTAATCGGAATTAGTTTATTTTTATTCTTAATCTATGGGCAGTATTCATTTTTTTTACCTCCAGCAGACATCCGTTTTGACTCAAAAAAAGAAGCTTAAAAACTATCTTCTTTACAAGTCTAATCTTTATGGAAGACCCATATCTGGGTTGCACATAATTTTTTGCAGTGATGAATACCTCCTTAAAATTAACCAGGACTTTCTCTCTCATGATTACTACACCGATATTATAACCTTTGATCTTGGTGTCAAAGAATCTGAAGCAATACAGGGAGAGATCTATATCAGTTTGGATCGTGTAAAGGATAACGCAAGCCAACATGGTGTGTCTTATAAAACAGAACTTCACCGTGTAATCTTTCATGGATTTTTACACTTGCTTGGATTTAAAGACAAGAAAAAGTCTGACCAGACTCTAATGCGTGCCATGGAGGATGAGTTTCTTCTGCATTATGAACAGTTTCACACCACCTAAGTATATTTATAATGTTCCACGTGAAACATTTGTGTCTCTTATTCATCTTTCTTTTCCCTGTTTTTGGTTTTTCGCAGGCGTATTTTAAGCTGACCGACAAACCATTTCACCATGCTTGCCCCCCAGACACCAGTATTAACGACTGGATAAAAGCCGAATCCAGGGGTAGGGGACTAACACCTGAAGAATCAAGCTTTTTTTATTGGGTTAACTTTGTTAGAAAGAACCCAATCTCTTTTAGGGATTTTATCTTGATTCCCTTCATCTCGCAGTTTCCAGAAGTTGAAGGAGTTGAGTCTCAATCCTTATTAACCGACCTATCTAATGCAGATGGATTAGACATGTTGCGATTAAGTTCAGCACTGACTAGCCTATCTCGAGATCACGCCAAAGACCTTGTTTACAGGAAAGGCAAACTCACACACAACTCTAGGATGGGTTTTTCCTTCTCCCAAAGAGTGAAATCGGCTGGTATTACCGGCTGTGCAGCTGAAAACCTATACACAGGTAAGAATGATGGTTTACTTGCCTTACTTATGCTGCTATTGGATCTTGGTTTAGATCCACCTGGACACCGAATTAACCTTCTCAATACTGCCTATAAGTCCATGTCGGTTGTAATTGCCCCTATTCCCAACACAACTCAAGTTGTTTTGGTTCAGAATCTTGGATGTAATTAGTGTTCCACGTGGAACATTATTTGGTTTCGCCCAATTCTGCTTTCTTTTTTCTTCCGAACACTTATTGTTTCAATTGCTTTCGTGCTTTGTCTGAATTTCAGTTTTAATATTTGTCATCCTGCTTCATGCGTGAGTTTGTCTTGTTTGTCTTCCTGCTTAATTATGGGTGTTTATGCTGTCATTGCAATGTTGTTTGGATGTTCCACGTGGAACATTGTCGCAGCATGCTTAGGTTTTCCTTTCGAATGGCTGATCGGGACTATGCTTTATTCCTTTTTATTAACTTTGTATCATGTTTCCATTGTATGATGTTATAGTAGTTGGAGCCGGTCATGCCGGTTGCGAAGCTGCAGCTGCAGCAGCTAATATGGGTAGTAAAACCTTGTTGGTAACCATGAATTTGCAGACGATTGCACAAATGAGTTGTAATCCGGCAATGGGAGGAATAGCAAAGGGGCAGATTGTGCGGGAGGTTGATGCACTTGGCGGATATTCTGGTATTGTGACGGATATGAGTATGATTCAGTTCCGTATGTTGAATCGTTCCAAAGGTCCGGCCATGTGGAGTCCACGTGCGCAAAGTGACCGTATGTTGTTTTCCCAGAAGTGGAGGGAGTTACTGGAACAAACACCCAATCTTGACTTTTATCAGGATATGGTAAGTGGTTTATTGGTAAAGGATGGAAGAGTTCAGGGAGTAATAACAGGAATGGGTAATGAAATAAGGTCAAAAACGGTTGTCCTGACTAATGGAACCTTTTTAAATGGCATTATCCATATAGGTGAAAAGCACTTTGGTGGTGGAAGGATGGCAGAGAAGGCTGCAACAGGTATTACTGAACAGTTGGTTTCTTTGGGATTGGAGAGTGATCGTTTAAAAACGGGCACACCACCCAGGATTGATGGAAGAAGTCTTGACTACAGCAAGATGGAAGAGCAGAAAGGCGATGATGATCTTGTGGGTTTTTCTTACATGCCCGTTGAGCGGATAAGGCCGGAACAGCAGAGAAGTTGCTGGATTGCGTATACCAATCAGGTAGTACACGATACCTTAAAGACTGGATTTGATAAGAGTCCGATGTATGCAGGTAGGATTGAAGGTACCGGACCTCGTTATTGTCCGAGTATAGAAGATAAGATTAACAGGTTTGGAGATCGAGACAGACATCAGTTGTTTGTGGAGCCTGAGGGATGGAATACGGTTGAGATTTATCTCAACGGTTTCTCAACTTCCCTTCCTGAGGAGGTCCAGTATAAATCTCTTATACAAATTCCCGGTTTTGAAAATGTGCGCATGTTCAGGCCTGGGTATGCCATAGAATACGATTATTTCCCACCACATCAGTTACAGTATTCATTGGAAACCAAGTTGTTGGGTGGATTATTCTTTGCCGGACAAATTAATGGTACAACTGGTTACGAAGAGGCAGCCTGCCAGGGTTTGATGGCGGGAATAAATGCCCATAACCTTGCTCATGATAAGGAACCATTGATACTGAAGCGGAGTGAGGCGTATATTGGTGTATTGATTGACGACCTGATAACAAAGGGAACAGAAGAACCATACAGGATGTTTACATCCAGAGCGGAGTATCGTACACTCTTGCGTCAGGATAATGCAGATTGGCGCTTGACTGAAGTGGGGTATAAGCTTGGGTTGGCATCTGAGGAACGCTATCAGAAAATAGTTCAAAAAAAGGCTGCTGTTGAAGAAATAACTGCTCAATTCCGATCAATATCTGTAAGTCCGGATTTGATGAACCCTTATTTTGAGACTATAGGTTCCGCACCAATGACACAAAAACAAAAACTATCTCAATTGGTATTGAGACCAGGTGTTGGTGCAAAGGAGTTGATTAATGCAATACCAGATTTGAAGGAAGTGTTTGCTGTATACAGTCCAATTGACCTAGAGCAGGCTGAGATACAGATGAAATACGATGTTTACATCGAGAAAGAGAAAGAAATGGTTGGCAGAATGGCTCAGATGGAAGAGCTGGAAATACCATCAAACTTTGATTATATGAAAGTACAGGCCATCAGTAATGAGGCAAGAGAAAAGTTTAAAAGGATTCAGCCCGGGACGCTCGGACAAGCATCCAGGATTTCAGGAATTAACCCAAGTGATATTCAGATACTCATGGTTTATATGGGCAGGTAGTTGTAAATTGTATGTAAGATGACAGACCTTTCCTCCAACGAAATCCAGCAACAATTCCCGCTTTTTGATACGGCACTTGCAGAATTTATACATGAGCATGGTGAAAGTAAGGTTTTTGAACCAGGAGCAGTTTTGATGAAACCCGGACAGTTCTTCAAATATGCCATGCTAATTGTTGATGGCAGGGTTAAATTATACAGGGAGGGTGAAGAAGGAGAAGAGTATTTCATGTATTTTCTGGAGCCCGGAAGTGCCTGTGCGTTGAGTATGATGTGTATGGCCAAAAGCCAGAGTAGCACAGTAATGGCAATTGCACTTGAAGAAACAGAAGTAATCATGATCCCCATGCAGTACATGGATTCCCTGATGAGGAATTATAGCACCTGGTATCATTTTGTAATTGAAACATACCGAAGCCGCTTTGAGGAGCTTTTAACAGTTGTTGATCAGATTGCTTTTAAAAATATGGATGAAAGACTGGACTGGTATCTTAAGAGACAGTCTGAAACACTTGGAAGAAACCTGATGCTTACCCATCAGCAGATCGCCAATGATATCAATTCTTCAAGAGAAGTGGTTTCAAGGTTATTAAAGAAAATGGAGAAAACCGGCCGCATTACAATGGAAAGAAACAGCATTCGCTGGAACGGATAGTTTTACTTACACTGGCAGATGTGACAAAAATCACAATAAAGACGGTTAAAAGGAATCATATTTGTTTACTTAAAAAAAATAAACATGACAGTGATTGAATTGATCAAACAGCCCTGGCCCTGGTATGTAGCCGGACCATTGATTGGATTGATGGTGCCAACCTTATTGATTTTTGGTAACAAGACATTTGGAATTTCTTCCTCATTAAGACATGTTTGCGCCGCATGTGTGCCAGCAAAAATTCCTTTTTTCAGTTATGATTGGAAAAAAGAAATCTGGAATCTGTTTTTTGTATTTGGTATTTTCCTGGGTGGCATACTAGCTGCCATGTTTTTAAAAAATGAGTCAGCAATTATCCTTAACCAGGATTTGGTAAATGAGCTTGCTGGTTATGGTATAAATGATACTTCAAGTTTGATTCCTGCAGAATTATTCAGCTGGGACTCCCTGAAAACAGTAAGAGGTTTGGTGTTGATGATTCTTGGAGGTTTCCTGGTAGGTTTTGGAACAAGATATGCGGGTGGATGTACATCCGGCCATGCGATAATGGGTTTATCTAATCTTCAACTACCTTCATTAATTGCAAGTATATCCTTTATGGTGGGTGGTTATATCATGGCAAACCTCATCCTGCCATTTATCCTTTCTTTATAAAAACTAAAAAATTTAGTAAAATGAGTACAGTAAAAGAAAATAATACAGATTTTGAGGTACGTTCACTGGATGCCATGTGCGTTAATGAAGAGGATATTCAAACACCCGGATGGCATAATCTAAAATATTTGATATTTGGAATACTGTTTGGAATTGTGATGATTAAATCTGAAGCTGTTTCCTGGTTCAGAATTCAGGAAATGTTCAGACTTCAGAGTTTTCATATGTATGGTATTATGGGATCAGCTGCAGTTGTTGGTGCAATTTCCATAATGTTGATTAAAAAGTTTAATATCAAAACTGTCAATGGCGAGAAGATACATTTACCCAATAAAACATTTAATAAGGGTCAAATTTTCGGAGGATTGATTTTTGGTTTTGGCTGGGCAATGACCGGCGCTTGTCCTGGTCCACTTTTCGCTCAATTGGGATATGGGGCAGCAGCGGTTTCTGTTACAATAGTAATGGCTATTGTGGGAACCTGGGTTTATGGAAAGTTGCGCGAAAAACTTCCTCATTAAATTGAATAATCCTAACAAATATTCAATAAATTGAGCAAAAGAGTAGCCATGAAAAGGATTTTAGTCAGTTTGATATGTTTGTTCCTTGCAGGAGCAGTTTTTGCACAGGATTCCAAACCCAGGGTAGTATGGGATTTATCGAGTGGTGATACTACTATTCAGGCTGCTGTTTTTCGTCAGATAAACAACGCCCGTGCTCAGTTACCTGATCTTGAAATTGAAGTGGTTTTTCACGGAAAAGCCATTTATGCAGTATTAAAATCTGATACAGCTTTTGTTGAAAGGGTAAAAGCTGCAAAGGAGAAAGGAGTTATACTAGCCGTTTGTAATAACTCTTTGAGGCGGTTAAAAATTGAACCATCTGAGGTTTCTGCGAATGCTGTTGTGGTTCCAAGTGCTGTAGCAGAATTGATCAGGAAACAAACAGCAGGTTGGTCTTACCTGAAAGCAAATTGATGATAGCATTATTTTAGCTTGCTTTCTTGTGATAGTAAAGCTTAGCAAAATTAAAAAAGAGGTTGTCACCTGAATTGGTAGACAACCTCTTTTATTTTTAGGGATGTTTTACTTTTTAATTTTAGGGTCAATGAATTCCCAGTCTAGCACATGAGGGTGAATATGCTCCCTTTTTGCAATTACTTTAATTGCTTCAATGATAAGAGGATTTTGTGCTGAAATATCTTTTGTTTCATTTCTGTCTGTTTCAATGTCGAATAGCTCCCACGGGCTGTCTGGGTTTTTGCGAACATTGTGCCGCACACCTTTCCATTTCCCCATTCTAACAGCAACTTGACCTCCGTTCTCCGGGTATTCAAAATAAATAAATTCGTGTTCTTTTTGTTTATCATGCTTACCAAGTAGGGTAGGTAAAAGTGAAACACCATCCATTCCACCCACTTCTTTACCGGTTAGTTCTGCAAGTGTTGGAAAAAGATCATACTGAACGGAGGGTATATTGGTAACAGAACCCGGACGAATTTTACCGGGCCAGCGGGCAATAAACGGAACCCTGATTCCACCTTCATACACATCCATTTTCAGTCCGCGTAATCCTGATACACTGTTGAAAAATTTGGTATCAACGCCAGCTGAAAACGTTGCACCATTATCGCTGCTGAACATGATGATGGTGTTGTTATCCAGACCGAGGTCTTTGATTTTTTTCATGATGATTCCAACCTGTTCATCCAGAAAGGAAATCATTGCGGCATACGTAGCCCGCGGATATTTACTGGGTGAGTAGCCTTTGTCGCCATAATAAGGTTGATCCTCAAATAGCCCGGCATATTGAGCTACATATTTTTCAGGAGCCTGCAATGCCAAGTGAGGAATTGTATATGGTAGATACAAAAAGAATGGATTGTCTTTTTCCCTGTTAAGAAAACCAAGGGCTTTTTCTGTCATTTTACCAGAACCGTAATCATTGCCAATGAACTTATTGAAATCAGCATCTGATGCAGTTTTCGGATCGATGCTGCCATGAACCATGAAAGGCTTGTTGTTCAGCGAATCCCATCGGTCATTTTCCCATAGATGCGTAGGGTAGTGGTTGTGGGCTTGTTTTTGATCGAGGTATCCATAATAGTAGTCGAATCCATGTAAAAGCGGACTACCCGTTGTACCTGTAACCCCCATTCCCCACTTGCCCACCAATGCTGTAGCGTATCCTCTTTCCTTCAACATCCGTGCAACAGTATAGGCTCCTTCGTGTAGCGGCATTTGTCCGCCTTCTGTACTGTCTGTAAATCCACCCAGTTCATAGTTCCCCCGGATATAGGAATGACCGCCGTGTTTACCAGTCATCAGCATACACCTGGATGGTGCGCAAACGGGTGCGCTACTGTAGTGTTGTGTAAACCGCATACCTTCAGCAGCCAGTTTATCAAGATTCGGTGTTTTGATCTTTGTTTGTCCGTAAGACCCCAGTTCTCCATAACCAAGGTCATCGGCATAGATGTAGATGATGTTGGGTTTTGGTTTCTGCGCATTTGCGCCAAGACTTAAAACAAGCGCTGCAAAAAGACATAATTTTTTCATGCAAGATATTTCTACAGTAAGATATTGAAAAAAACTGCTTTATAGTTTACATAATCTTTCAGCTGCAGTCTCCAGTGTTTCATCTTTTTTGGCAAAGCAGAAACGCAGCACTTTATCGTCGTGTCCGTTTTGGTAAAATGCCGAAACAGGAATTGTGGCCACGCCGATCGACTTTGTAAGTTCAATGGCCAGCTCTTTGGCAGGCATTGATGAAATCTGCTCATAGGTGGCACATACAAAATAACTTCCCGAAGATGGCAGAAAGCTGAACCGGCTATCCTTCATATTTCCTAGAAAAAGATCCCGCTTTTTTTGCATGAATGATGCAAGGCTGAGGTATGCTTCAGCCTGTTTAAGATGTTCAGCAAGCGCAATCTGTGTTGGTGTGAAACAACAGAAAGCATCAAACTGATGAATTTTTCTGAATTCACCCATGAGCTTTGCGGGTGCAACACAGTAACCCAATTTCCACCCCGTACAGTTATACACTTTACCGAATGAAAAACAGACAAAACTCCGGGCAAATAGTTCCGGATATTTGAGAACGCTGTTGTGTTTCAATCCGTCGAATGTAAGGTGTTCATAAACTTCATCACTGATCAGAAAAATTTGTGTTCCGCTCAGGATTGACTGAAGCGTAAGCATATCTGCATCGGAGAGTATACTTCCTGTTGGATTATTGGGTGAATTGATAATGATCGCCCTTGTTTTTGGGGTTATAGCCGCTCTTACCTCTTCCCAGTTAATGGCATAATCAGGGAATTCAAGTTTTAGCTTTACCGGTACTGCTCCGTTAACAAGTATGTTCGGAATATAACTGTCGTATGCAGGCTCAAATAAAATGACTTCGTCACCTGGCTGGAGTATTGTTGTAAACGCAGTATAGATAGCATATGAACCACCTGGTGTGATCGTGATTTCATCCGCTGGGGAAACCATGTTCCCGTATAACAAATTAACTTTTTGTGCAATGGATTCCCGCAAAGGCATCCATCCCGCCATGGGAACATATTGGTTGTAACCTGAACTGATGGCTTTGGCTGCCAGCGCAGCAAGTTGCTTGTCCATGTCAAAGTCAGGAAAACCCTGACCAAGGTTAATCGCCCCAAATTCTGAAGCCAGTGCACTCATTACAGTGAAAATGCTGGTTTCAGTCTGCGGAAGCCTGGATTGAATCGCGGGAGATGGATGAGTCATGACAGTATCAAAGATACTTATCCCCTTTATTTCTTTTGACTTCTGCCACGTATTGTTTTATTTCCTGCTCTTTGTCTCGTTTACAGATCAGCAACACATCATCCGTATCCACGATGATATAGTCGTTCATGCCCTGCAACAGCACAAGTTTGTTGTTGGGAACATGAACCATGTTGTGCGTGGCATCGAAAACCATCACTTCATTTCCTGTAACGGCATTACCCAGGTAATCTTTTTCCATGTTATCGTGCGCAGAGTTCCACGTACCAAGGTCGCTCCATCCGAAGGATGAAGGGATGATGTATACATTTTCAGCCTTTTCCATGATACCATAGTCGATGGATATGTTGGTACACTGAGGGTATATCTTGTCTATGGCTTCTTTTTCAGCTGGGGTGTTGAAGCTGCTTTTACCGGCTTCAAATACTTCAGCCATTTCAGGCAGGTGTTTTTCAAAAGCGCTGATGATATTTTTTATTTGCCAGGCAAAGATGCCAGCATTCCAGAGGAATTCACCACTCGAGACAAAGGTTTTAGCCAGGTCGAGGTTGGGTTTTTCTGTGAAGGTCTTTACTTTATAGACATTGTCGGTTGCCGGTTGTTGTTCAAACTGTATGTAACCATAGCCGGTATTGGGGTGAGAGGGTTTGATACCAAGGGTCACCAGTGCTTTGTGAGCTGTAACGAAGCTAAGTGCTTCTAAACAAACCTTCTTGAATGCGGTTTCATCCAGGATGAGGTGATCTGCCGGAGCACAGATAAGTGCACCCTTATCGTTGATTTGCTGCAGTTTGTAGGAAATATAGGCAATGCAGGGTGCGGTATTTTTTCTTGAAGGCTCTGCAATGATATTGCTTAAAGCCAGTTCAGGCAATTGCTCTTTAACTATTTCAACATATTCTTCAGAGGTAACGATGTATATGTTTTCTTCGGGAATAAACTTTTTAAAGCGGTCGTAGGTTCCCTGAATCAGGGTACGCCCCATGTTCAGAATATCCAGGAATTGCTTCGGATAGGCTGTTCGGCTCATTGGCCAGAAACGGCTTCCGATGCCACCTGCCATGATGGCTACATAATGGTTGTTGTTTATCATATGGTTTTTTGATTTAGATGAGCCCCTCGCGAACAAGATCATGCAGGTGTATGACACCAAAATAATTGTTGTTTTCCGTAACGAGCAATTGGGTGATATTGTTTTTACGCATACGATCCAGGGCATCAACAGCCAGGGCATCGGATAAAATTGTTTTGGGGTTTGTTCCCATAATATCTTTGGCGTTCGTGTTATCCAGGTCACCACCTTTTTCAAGCATCCGCCTCAGGTCGCCGTCCGTTATAACGCCCGTTAACCTCATTTCATTGTCCAGCACTGCGGTGAGCCCTAATCTTTTTTTGGTCATTTCAAGAATAACCGCTTTCAGACTGCTATTTTCCTGAACAGCGGGTTTTTCATTCATCTTCGCTAAATCATAAACCCTCAGGTATAGTTTTTTACCCAAAGCACCGCCAGGATGGAATTTTGCAAAGTCGGCCGACCCAAAACCACGCATTTCCATCAGACAAACGGCAAGTGCATCCCCCATGGCCAGCTGAGCAGTTGTACTCGAGGTTGGGGCCAGGTTATTGGGACAAGCCTCGTGGCTGACCGTGGTGTCAAGGATGTGACTACACCCTTTTGCGAGGGTGGATTCCAAATTGCCAACCATGGCTATGGTGGTATTACCCAGGTTTTGAATCAGGGTAACCAGCACTTTGATTTCCGGACTCTCCCCGCTTTTGGAAATAATCAGCACAACGTCATCCTGCTGAACCATACCCAGGTCGCCATGAATGGCATCAGCGGCATGCATGAATATGGATGGCGTGCCCGTGCTGTTAAGCGTTGCTACAATTTTTTGTCCGATTATAGCACTTTTACCAATACCGCTTACCACCAAACGACCCTGCATGTTGAGCAAGAGGTGTATGATAGACACAAACTGCTTATCCAGCTTTTGCTGCAAATCCATGATAGCTTCCGCTTCAAGTTGAAGTGTTTGCCTGGCTATATCCAATATATTGTTATCTTTCTCCATTCGCATTGCAAAAGTACCTTGATTTGGTAAATTTGTTTTATCTTATGTCACTTTAGCGGCTAGTAAACAACACCCTTGTTTAAACATTGGCGACATAAGATAAACAAAAACAAAAAAAACACTATTTAATATCAAATGCCCCCTTCAAAAAATAAAGTAGCTCCCACAAAAGAAACAACTTCAGTAGATCTTCAGGCTCCCCTGCGTCAGCTTTTTGGATTTGATGCATTCAGGGGTAACCAGGAGGCCATTATTCATAATGTACTTAATGGACAAGACACCTTCGTAATCAAGCCTACGGGTGGTGGTAAAAGTTTGTGTTATCAGTTGCCGGCAATGATCAGTGAAGGATGTACGATAGTTGTATCTCCACTTATTGCGCTCATGAAAAACCAGGTTGACCTGGTCAGGGGATACAGCAGTAAAGATAACGTTGCACATTTTCTAAATTCTACCCAGAGTAAAAAAGAGATACGTGAGGTTCACGACGACCTGCAGTCTGGTAAAACCAAGATGTTGTATGTGGCACCCGAAACACTTACCAGACAGGAAAATCTAGATTTCTTCAGTGACCTTAAAATATCCTTTTTTGCAGTGGATGAGGCGCATTGTATCTCTGAGTGGGGACATGATTTTCGTCCGGAATACAGACGATTAAGGGATATGATGGACCAGATTGATGAAAAAGTGCCGGTAATCGCCCTTACTGCAACAGCTACGCCAAAGGTACAGGAGGATATTGTGCATAATCTTGGTCTGCGAAAACCGACTATCTATATTTCCTCTTTTAACAGACCCAATCTCGATTATGAAGTCAGGCCCAAAATTAAAAAAGAGCTGACCATAAGAAGTATTGTAAAGTTTATACATGAAAACAAGGGGAAGAGTGGTATTATATATACGCTCAACAGGAAAACCACAGAAGAGCTGTCAGAAATCCTAAAAGTAAACGGCATAAAGGCTGGAGCATACCATGCAGGTTTGGATAGTAAACTGAGAGCCGAACGCCAGGATCAGTTTCTGAATGAGGACATGCAGGTTATTGTGGCTACCATAGCTTTTGGTATGGGTATTGATAAACCAGATATCCGTTTTGTGATTCATTACAATATCCCCAAGAGCCTTGAAAACTATTACCAGGAAACAGGACGGGCTGGCAGAGATGGCATGGAAGGCAAGTGCATTTTGTATTATTCTCACAAGGATGTAAGTAAGCTTGAACATTTTTTACGGGATAAGCAGTTGAGTGAAAGAGAGGTAGGTATGCAGCTGATTGATGAGATGGTTGCTTTTGCTGAAAGCGGACAATGCCGCAGAAAGGTGCTCATGAGTTATTTTGGCGAAAGGTATATGGAGGAGAACTGCGGAAAATGTGATAACTGCCTTTACCCTAAAGAAAAAATTGAATCCAAACAAAATGCAGTTAAGCTGCTGAAAACAGTTAAAGCGCTTGACGAACGATTCGCTGCTGATTATGTGGTAAACATCATCATTGGCCGATTGATACCGCAGATAAAAATGTACAGACATGATGAGTTGCCTGTGTTTGCAATAGGCAATGATGAACAGGATTATTACTGGACATCCCTCATCCGGCAAATGCTGCTTGAAGGCTTGCTTGAAAAAAACATTACTGAGCACGGTATTCTTAAAATCAGTAAGGCAGGATTGGCATTTCTGAAAAAACCGGTTTCCTTTAGCATGGTCATGGGTAATTTTTATGAGGATGCCCATGAAGATGATGAAGAAAACTCAAATGATGGGGGTGGAACCGCAGCTACAGATGCCCGTTTGTTTGAGATGCTTAAGGATTTGAGAAAGCAGTTTGCCAAAGAAAAGAAACTGCCGCCGTTTGTTATTTTTCTCGAATCTTCTCTGGAAGATATGGCAACTCAATATCCCACAACCCTGGAGGAACTGGAGAAGATTAGCGGTGTCAGTAAGGGTAAGGCGCAGAGATATGGACAACAATTTGTAGAACTTATTGCCGCTTATGTTCAGGAAAACGACATAGTCAAACCGGATGATTTTGTCATGAAGAGTGTGGTAAACAAAAGCGGTAACAAGGTTTTCATCATTCAACAGGTTGATAAAAAAGTTTCACTGGATACAATTGCTAAAAGCCGTGACATGAAAATGGAACAGTTGCTTGAAGTAATGGAAACCATTGTGGCCAGTGGAACCAAACTAAACCTACGCTATGCCATTGATCAGATGGTAGATGAGGATGATCAGGAAGAAATCATGGATTATTTCAAGAGTTGCGAAACGAGCAGTCTGGATGTGGCCCGTGAAGAATTATCAGACCTTGATCTTGAATGGGAGCAGCTTAAAATCATGCGCATCAGGTTTTTGAGTGAGTTTGGAATGTAGAGTTATTTTTTTCTATTTCCAGTTCCTTCAGGTAATTCATGATATCAATGGCGTTTTTCGCATTGATTTTCTTGAGAATATTTTTTCTGTGTGTGTTCACGGTATGCAGACTGAGAAAGAGTTTCTCGGCGATCTGTTCACTGGATAATTCCATGCAAACGAGTTTTGCTATTTCCAGTTCACGATTTGTTAGTTGATTGACTTGTTCAGGTATTTCATTTGTTTTATTGTCTGCGAGGGCATCAAAAAAGAAGTTATCATCCAAGAGACATTGCTCGAAAGCATTTAGCATTTTTTCTCCCCCGATGGTTTTAAGGATGTACCCTTTCGCACCTATCTCCCTGGCTTTGTTTCTGATTAAAGCATCCCTTCTCATGGTGAGCATGAAGCAGTGACTTTGGATGCCCAGAGATTTTATTTTTTGAAGTAAATCCAGTCCGTTTTCGTTTTTGAGGTGATAGTCAATCAGGATTATGTCCGGTTTTTTAAGCAATATGTCTGCAATGGCCTTGTTGCTATCCTCGGCATGACCGATACAATGATAACCATCCTTTAATCCAAAATAGATTTCGATGCTTTCAAGAAACAACCTGTGGTCGTCACAAATATAAATTGATCTGTCTTTTATCATTTTCGTTTGTTGGAATGGTTATCGTGTAACGTGTTTCTCCTTTTTGGCTTTTTAAATTTAAGTCACCCTGCAGGAATTCAATGCGACTTTTTATATTCTCGAGCCCTCTGCCTTTTGCGTTTGGTTTTTCTTCAATCCCTATTCCGTTATCTGCATAATTAACAAAAAGCAAAGCCTCTTTTAAAAAGATACTGAGTTCTATATCAGTGCAGCCGGAATGTTTAATGGAGTTGGTTAACAACTCACAGATTATCCTGTAAACCTTAATGGCTGTATTGCTGTCAATACCCAGCGGTTCTGGCTCGTAGGAAATATGAATATCTGTAGCCAGAGAAATCAGTTTTATCCGATCTTGAATTATTTTTGAAAGATCACGCTGACTAAATTCCGGAGTTGTAAGATCATCTACTATTTTATAAAGCTCATCATTGCAATTGTCTAATAAGCATATCAGTTCATCTTCATCTCTTCCTGCCTGATACCTGATCTTCATCGTTTGCAGCTTAATTTTCATGGCTGCCAGCATTCCTCCTACCTGATCATGAATATTTTTGGCGATTGCACTTCTTTCGTTTTCCTGAGCTTCAACAATTCTTTCGCTCATCAATTTTTTTCTCAAATCCGCTTCTGCTATTCTCTCATATATTCTTTTCTTTTTATTGAGCCGGTATTCCTGAATATTGGCAATGGAAAAAAGAGTAAGGATAATAAAATGAACACTAGATGCCAGGTAATCATCATGCTGTGCAAATGGTGAAATGTCAACACCAGTGATTTTAAGGACAACCTTGATGATGAATAGGAAGTATATAAAAATACAAAGTGTATGTAGGCGAAGTTCCTTTATTTTTAAGAGCCAGCAAACATAAAACGTAAAGCAAAATGAACCAGTAAGCAATATGAAGGTGCTAATGAATAGCGAACCTGTTTTGAAAAACTGCTTATCTAAATAACCGGGTTCTGAGATAATAAAAATACCCCGCAGACAAATAAAACAGATAAATGCAATAAAAATGTATTTGGTATATCTATCAATATGTTTTTTATAAAACTCTCCAAAATACCATATCAATGATATCATGGTAAGTGAAGAAAAAATAACCCTGGAGCCATGTTGAATAAAAATATTATTGGGCCAGATCATCTGAAACAAAACCCCATTCATATTGAATAACCAGAGTGTTGATGAAATAATAAAAAAGGTGAAGATGAATCTTGATTTGTCTTTGTTGAAAAATCCGAGCAGCAAAAAAATGATCATGAAAACCACCGAGAAAGATAAAACAGCTCCAAATACAAAATTTTCGTTGGAACGGATTCTTTGGAATTCATTCTTCGAAAATAATTCAAGGTTATAGAAAAGTGGTTCTCCGGAATTATCAAGTACCAGTTTAAAACTGTCAACACTTTTCCCAAGGCTCTGTATCGGTAAGACAAAATCCCAAAAATATTCGGGTCTTGAGTTGAAGATGAGATGATCACCTGTTTTGTATATGGTATCGTTCCTTGAATTTATCAGGAAGATATTATTGATATGAGGATTGTGTATTTTTAAAATCCTTTCCTTAAAAACGCTGTCTTTGTTTTCAAGAGATAATCCGATAACAACCCTTGTTTTGCTGAATCCATGATTTTTATAATACCCCTTTGTTTCCAGTTCTGCTGCACTCAACCATACAGATGCATCTTGTCCTTTTGCGAAAAAGCAAAAAATTAACATGAAAAGAACCAGGTACTGACGACGCATGATCAAATATAGCAATAACTTGCACGCATGTTCAGTGTCAGATACTTTTCACCTTCAACCGTTCACCTGGCAATCATTTATGCAGGACTGAACCCGATGCCTGACCATTAGCTTTTCTAAACGCAATACTTATTTTTCCTGATCAGTACAGAACCGTGGTTGTTCATTCGATTTATTTGTTTAAATCATTAAAAATCATTAAATTATGTCTACTTTTTTTCATATTGACTCCGAGGTTGGAAACCTCAAAAAAATACTCATACATAGTCCTGACAATGGCCTGGGAAAGGTCATTCCTTCCAGGGCACAAGACTGGCTTTTCGAAGACATTGTACACCTTGATACTATCAGACGGGGTGAGTATGATTACTATGTTAAATTGCTCCTTTATTTTCTTGATCCGGAAAAAGTAAGTGGAAGGTTGAAGGATATTGATGATCCCCAACATAACAGGGAATTTTATCAGCCAGGACATCACCATTTTCACCGCTCTGAACAGGTTATTGAATTACAATGGCTTTTGGCTGAGGTGCTGGTGGATGATGGATTGCGGTCTCAGATGATTGCAGCTGTCTGCGCATTAGAAGGTTGTACCCAGTTTACACAAGACTTATTATCGGGGTATAGTGCCACCGAACTGGCTAATACTTTCATCTCGGGTATGGGTTCAGATAAATCGCTTTTGTTTGCTCCTATTCCCAATTTCATTTTCACCAGAGACATTGGTATTGTCATTAAGGATCATCTGATACTCAATAAACCGGCCAAGCCGGCACGTTTGCGAGAGGCTCTTCTCGCACGGTATATTTTTTTCCATCATCCTTTGTTTAGTCCATTCCGCCGCAACATCATTGAGTTGCATCAAAACCGCCCTGCTTTTCTCATGCCGGAAAACGACAGGGACGAACTGATTACCCTCGAAGGGGGTGATGTGATGATGGTATCTCCCGACCATTTGCTGATCGGAATCAGTGAACGCACTACAGCTTCAGCTGCCATACAGCTTTCCGAAGCTGTGTTTGAAAAGGGACTTGTGAGCAAAGTGACGTTAATAACCATTCCCGCACGCAGGGATTTTATGCATATCGATACGATTTTTACTGCTGTAAGGAGAGATGTTTGGGTACTGATGGGTATTTTTTCTGATAAAGCGCTTGACTACTCCAGGCAAAATACCATGGCCAATCGTGTAAACGGAAAAACCAATCATGAAGCAGTCAGCATCATGCAGTTTTCCAAATCAGATAAAGATAATCCACGCAAGTTCAGCAGTCTTGAAGCCCTTCTCCGGGATATCAGTAAAACAGACTATGGTTGTGAAACAGTTCAAATCATTTTTTCCGGAAACAACGAATATCCTTACGCGGCCAGGGAGCAATGGACCGACTCCTGCAACCTGCTGGCGCTTCGGGAAGGTGTGGTACTTGCTTACGACAGGAATGAAAAAACAAATGAGGCCTTCCGGGCAGCGGGTTTCAGGTTGATAAAAGTTGCTGATTTGCTTCAGGACCTTGAGCAAGGCAGGGTTAAAACCGAAGAAATCAGGAATACCGTTATCCTCATGCCATCCGCAGAACTCTCGCGAGCCCGCGGTGGGTTTCACTGCATGAGCATGCCATTATACCGGAACAGCGTACTGTCTTCTTGCAGGTCTACCGTTCTCATGATTCAGCCCTGCTCTTTTGGTTTCAATGAAGAGACAGCCAAAGACAATCATTTTCAGCAAAAAACGGATGTGCCATCCGCACAGGAGAAAGCACTTGAAGAGTTTAACAACTTCGTTTGTAAGCTGAGAGAGAATGGCATAAATGTTCAGGTTGTACAGGATACACCCAAGCCCAGCACGCCGGATTCAATCTTTCCCAACAACTGGATTTCTTTTCATGAGCAGGGCAAAGTGGTGCTTTACCCCATGCTTGCTCCCAACAGAAGGGCAGAAAGAAAAAAAACTGTCATCGATGCTGTTAAGAAATTCAAAGAGGTGGGTGAATGGATTGATATCACACATTTCGAGCAGGGCAAACAGTTTCTCGAGGGAACAGGAAGTTTGGTGTTGGACCGCACAAATAAAATTGCTTATGCAGCTTTGTCGCAACGCACCCATCCCGATCTTGTGCGTCTTTTCTGCGAACGCCTCGGTTACCGGTCGGTCATGTTTCAAGCAGCAGATGCTGAGGGGAGGGAGATCTACCACACCAATGTGCTGATGTGTGTTGCAGCTGTATACGTAGTGCTTTGTACGGAGGCCATCAAAAATACAGATACCCTTTTTGAAAGTATCCGGGAAACAGGAAAAACTATTATTCCCATTACTTTCAGCCAGATGAACCATTTCTGTGGCAACCTGCTCCAACTGGAAACAGCAGAGGGTGAAAAAGTGCTGGTCATGTCATCACAGGCATTTGAACATTTTACTGCAGAACAAAAAGAACAGTTTGCGCTTTATAATAGGATTATACACAGTCCACTCACAACCATTGAAACGCTCGGGGGCGGCAGTGCCAGGTGTATGCTATGTGAAGTCTACTAATTTTACATAGAATTAATGAAATCATTAATTTTGTGTCTTAATTTAACGGCATGAAACAGTTTTTCTCCATACTCATTTTTGTATTTACTCCTTTTTCAGCTCTTTTTGCCCAACAGATCAGCAAAAAAGCGTTATCCCTTGAAATAAAATCATGGGATCAGGAACGGCTGGATGCCTTGAAATCAGCAACTGGCTGGGTTAACCTGGCAGGATTATTCTGGCTGAAACCCGGAGAGAATAAATTTGGCAAGGCATCAGATAATGACTTGGTTTTTGATCACCCGGAATTTCCTGCAGTACTCGGAAAATTTATACTCAATGATCATGAAGTGATTTGGGAAACTGCGGTTAATCACCCCGTATCAGATAAAGGAAAACCTGTGAATAGGGTTGTTCAGTTTACCGTCGATTCCATGCAGGGCATATCACTTGCCTACAAAACATTCCGCTGGAGCATCATCAAAAGGGAGAATCTGATTGGAGTCCGTTTCCGCGACCTCGCCAATCCGGCTTTGGATAAATTGCAAGAAATCCCGCGTTATAAGGTAAGTACAGATTGGGTAATTCCTGCAAGATTTGAACCTTCCATGGTGCCTACGATAACCACCACCAATATACTTGGACAATCCTACCAGCAGCCACATCCGGGTAAGATTCATTTTCAGGTTGAGGGTAAATCCTATAGCCTGGATGTGGTGGATGAAGGAGAACCGGATGAATACCACATCGTATTCGGAGATGATACAAATGGAGATGAGACCTATGCTTCGGGAAGGTTTATAGATATCCATAAGCCGGATGCTTCTGGGATGACCTATATCAATTTCAATAAGGCATACAATCCCCCCTGTGCTTTTTCTGAGTTTTCAACCTGTCCCATTCCAACCAAGGCCAATACCTTACCCATAAAAATTTTGGCGGGAGAGAAAAAGGTTCATTGATAGAGCATTTCATCCGTATTGTCAATAATCAGTTTCCAGGTGCATACGGGAAGCGCAGTGATTTATAGTATTCCAGCGTTTGATCAGGTTGTTCATATTGAGCAGGTATGGGCATTTTTGAAAAAGTCTGAAAGTACAGCAGGCAGGCATTCCTCCACCATACTGCATCCTTCTCCTGAATTCCAAGCAGCATGCTAACGTGGTTAAAGCGTTCAGGGTCAATATTTTTTTGCAGGCCGGCCCATTCAGACTTCATTATCCGCATCTCTTTCACACCCTGGTAGTAATGATCTGTGAGTTCCTGCCAGAGTGTTTTACCGGATTTCATTTTATGCTGCCAGGAAACATGGTGGAACCAAAGCAGGTATTTTTCATCACAGGTGTTGCTGTCTTCCCATTGTTTCCGGATAGACATATCGAATTGCGCCAGGGCGTTGGTTCCTGTTGCGCTTCTGTTGAAACCAATACCGAAAGAGTCTGCCCGGTGGTAATAAACAGGGTTCCAGTCTGGCCGCCCAAGGGTATTTCCCCAGGGAAGCGGACCGTAATGATGCCCATTCCCCATGATATGGGCCAGTCCGAGTGGTGTCATGTACTTTACCAGTGCTTCATGCGAGGCCAGCATGATTTTTTTGATAGGCTGGATGACGGAAGGTGTGTTGTTGAAAGTCTGCCGGATCCATTCTTCCGCAACTGCTTCACTGCTGAGCTTCGGGTTCCAGGCCATTCGCCCGAAAGCATACCAGTTGGCTTGTCCGAACAGATGGCCTGTCCAGTTCCGGTCGTTTCCGATATTTGCTACACCGGCAATACCCGTAACGGCATCTGGCCGTATCTTTTTTTCAATGACCTGTTGTACGGTTTCCGGTTTAGGTGCAATCTGAGTTTGCGCATTCATTACTTCCTTGAACATCGGACCCTGATAAACCAGGTGGGTAGCCTGACCCAGGTATTCCTGTGTG
This sequence comes from Chitinophaga pinensis, assembly GCA_945862385.1. Classification (GTDB taxonomy): domain Bacteria; phylum Bacteroidota; class Bacteroidia; order Chitinophagales; family Chitinophagaceae; genus Pollutibacter. The sequence continues at coordinate 235,491 of CAMAXV010000001.1, read as the reverse complement.
ATTTGGAACTCCATCATGAGGGGAGTCTTGGGCATGGCACCGAAAAGCGGTGAGAAAGGTTCCCGCGGCTGGAAGTCAATCGGACCATTTTTGACCTGTACCAGCACATTGTTCCGGAACTGTCCGTCTAAGGGTTTGAACTCCTCATAGGCCTGTTTGAAACGGTCGTCTGATTCCGGATTGTAGACAAAAGCCCTCCAGATGACATGACCTCCATGTGAGGCAACTGCATCTGCCAGCATGTTGGCACCGTCTGCGTGGGTTCGTTTGTAATTTTGCGGACCCGGTTGACCCTCTGAATTTGCTTTCACCAGGAAACCTCCGAAATCGGGGATGTACTGGTAGATTTCGTCGGTTTTCTTTTTCCACCAGTCTTTGACTGTTTCATTGAGCGGGTCAGCAGTCTTGAATTTATCCAGTTCTATGGGTGCGCTAAAGCGTGCGGTCAGGAACAACCGGATGCCATAAGGCCTGAAAATATCAGCCAGTGCCCGGAGTTTCTCCAGATAAGGTTTGGTGAGTACCAGCGCATTCGCGTTTACATTCGTAACGGTGACAGCGTTTATACCCAGGGAAGCATTGGCCCGGGCATAATCTGTATAGCGCGGGTCTTTATAATCTGGCAGGGTATGCCAGTTCCAGAGGGCAATACCTGCATAACCCCTTTCCACATGCCGCGTCAGGTTATCCCAGTGATTCAGCATCCGGAGGTCCAGTGCCGGTGATTCATTGGCTGCTAATTTTACAACAGGGGTCTGGCTCTGCAGCAACCGCAACAGGTGAAAGCTGCCATAAAGCACACCTACTGGTGATTCAGCTGTGATGATGGTGATACCGCGCTGCCGGTATGAAAGTCTGAATATCAGGAAGCCCTCTTTCTTTTCCGGCAGCGCGGGTATGTTCAAAGCAGGTATCAGGTTACGTAAAACAGGCGACAGTTCGGTGGCTGTCCCGATTATTACTGCACCCTCCTGTGGAGATTTCAGCTGGGTAATGTTCTTGTCCAGTATACCCGAAAAACCACGGGTCATTTCGCTGACTGCAGCATCCAGGCTGGCGTGATTGCCTACGCGGTATATTCCTGTAAAATAATTTCTGTAGGAGGTCAGCAGCTCCGGCTGATCACATTTTTTGTATCGCAGCCACAAGTCATAACCATCTTCGGCTTTTGATCCGCCGGCGAACGATGCGAAGAGCAAGGTTGCCATTACAATTTTTCTCAGCATAGACAATGGGATGATTTTTTGGAAATGCACCTTCCCGTTAAGATATAAATATTTTCGCTTAAATTCGGAAACCTTAACTAAAACCAACTGTATGCAATTTCTCGGCCTAATCGACTGGATATTTGTTGTGATCTATTTGCTGGTCATCGCCGGCATTTCTGTATGGAGTATCCGCAAAAGCAAAGAGACCACTTCTGATTATTTTCTGGCCAACAGGAACCTCGGGTGGTTTGTGATTGGTGCTTCCATATTGGCATCCAATGTGGGTTCTGAGCATATCGTTGGATTAGCAGGTTCTGCGGCGCAATCCGGCACTGTACTCGGACATTATGAATTGCATTCCTATATTGTATTGATACTCGGCTGGGTTTTCGTACCCTTCTACCTCAGAAGTTCTGTGTACACCATGCCTGAATTCCTGGAAAGACGTTTCAATCCGCAGGCCCGCCGGTTGCTCACCATCATCCAGCTCATCAGCTATGTAATTGCCAAGGCATCTGTAACCATCTTTGCCGGAGCGCTGGTGTTTAATCAGTTTCTGGGTGTTGATTTCTGGACCGGTGCTATCATCCTCGTGGTGGTCACCGGGTTTTATACTGTGCTGGGAGGCTTACATGCTGTAATGTATACCGAAGCCATCCAGGCCATTGTGTTGTTACTTGGTTCGCTCATCCTGATGGTTTTTGGTTTGCGTGAAGTGGGAGGCTGGGATGCCCTGATGGCAGCTGTGCCCAAAGAAAAACTCAATATGTTTCCTCCCCTCAGCGATCCGGAGTTCCCATGGCTGGGAATACTGATAGCCTCACCCATTGTGGGATTGTGGTACTGGTGTACCGATCAGCATATTGTGCAGCGCTGCCTGGCAGCACGGAATGAGCAGGAGGCCCGGAGGGGAACCATTTTTGCGGCTTTGCTAAAGCTCATGCCTTTTTTCATTTTCCTGATACCAGGTCTGATTGCTTTTGTGCTGAATCAGCAGGGAAAGATTCAGCTCGATGATGTGAACACTGCATTTCCAGTGATGGTAAAGAGTCTGATGCCCGTAGGATTGCGCGGTGTGCTTGCCGGTGGACTCCTTGCGGCACTCATGGCTTCACTGGCATCGGTTTACAATGCCTGTTCCACTTTGTACACCATAGACATCTATAAGAAATCACATCCTGATGCATCCGAAAAACAACTTGTAAAAGTTGGACGGATAGCCACAGCAGTTATTGTATTGCTCGGTATGGCCTGGATACCCCTGATGGGTAAGGTTGATGATGGCTTGTATAACTACCTGCAGAGTGTACAGTCGTACCTGGCCCCGCCGATTGCAGCGGTATTTTTGCTCGGCGTTTTCTTCAAGCGACTCAACGCACAGGGTGCATACAGCTCGATGGTTATCGGATTTATATTGGGCATGGCCAAGCTTACGCTTCAGATCTTCCAGGATGAACTCACTCCTGATAGTTTGATACATCAGTTTGCCACCATGAACTTCCTGTATTTCTGTATCTACCTGTTCATCTTCAGCATTGCTATTTTGGTAACAGTCAGCCTGCTTACCCCTGCGCCAACAGAAGATAAAACAGCCGGACTCACTTTCTCCACAACGGTAGCGGCCGATAAGGCAGCCAGCCGCGCTAGCTGGAATGGCTGGGATGTGGCACTGTCGTTGCTGGTAGTAGTTATCATCATTTCCATTATGTTGTATTTCTCACCCCTCGGCATTGCCGGATAAATCAGATAATATGAAGCAGCATCTTTTTATGTTGATAGCAGGTTCAATGCTTTCGCTGGTAGTGCAGTCACAGACAACACCTGCTGTTACACTGAAAGAAAAGTATGCTTCCTCTTTTACCATGGGTGTGGCCATATCACCACGCGCTTTGAGAACGCCGGAACGCCAGCTCATTGAAACACAGTTTTCAGGCGTTACTGCTGAAAATGCGATGAAGATGGGGCCTATCCATCCCCGGGCAGACCGATTCAACTGGGCACCCGCCGATTCGGTGGTTGCCTTTGCCACAGCCCGGAATATGGCTGTACGCGGACATACATTGGTTTGGCACTCACAGACGCCCGACTGGTTATTCAAGGGTGAAGGAGATCAGCAGGTAATAAAAGAGGAGTTACTCAAGCGAATCAAGGCACATATAGACAGTGTGGTGGGCCGTTATAAGGGCAGGGTTTTTGCCTGGGATGTGGTGAATGAAGCCATCAGCGATCAGAAAGAAGAGTTTTACAGACCATCTCTTTTTTACCAGATATGCGGAGAGGAATATATTCAAAAGGCTTTCGAGTGGGCACATGCTGCTGATCCATCTGCATTGCTTTTTTACAATGATTACAATGAGACCGATCCCGTCAAACGCGGAAAAATTATCAAAATGGTGAATGAGCTGCGGGCCAAGGGTGTTCCTATTCACGGTATTGGTTTACAGGCACACTGGTCCATTTTCTCCCCTTCAGCCGAAGTGCTCGACCAGACGCTGTCGGATTTTTCAAAAACAGGACTCACCCTGCATATCACAGAGCTGGATGTATCCGTTTATAAAAAAGAGGGACGCCGCGAGCGGATTCCTTCCGACTCATTAACGGCTTATACGCCCGAGCGCGAAGCGATACAAACGGAGATGTACCAAAGGGCCTTTGCTGCCTTCAGGAAATACAGGGAATTTATACGCTCTGTGACTTTCTGGAATATCAGCGACCGTTACAGCTGGCTGGATAATTTCCCTATCCGCGGCCGGAAAGATCATCCCCTGTTATTTGACGCAGCGCTTCAGCCTAAGAAATCCTTTGGAGCCGTGATGGATTTTAAATTTTGATTCCACCACCCCGGATCCAGACCGAGCAAAGCGAGCGTCTGGATCCACCCCTCCTTAATAAGGAGGGGAGTTTTTTGAACTTTTTAATGGCAAAACACTTAATGATTAGTTTTTTGGAACCGGTGGTGGACCGTCAGGAATCATGGCCTTCCAAACTTCATTTCCTTTTCGTTTTTCGAATTCAGCCCTGATTTCTTTGCGCAGCGATTCATTTTCGAACAAATCTACCATCGTTGTACCCAGTGATTTGGCTGCAAAGAGCATGCCTTTGTGACCGATGCTCATCCCGCCACAGGCCACCACTACCCAGGAATGCCAGGGGGATTTGTAAGGAGCTGTTGCGGCATTCAGCGTAATTTCCGGAACGATATAGCTCACATCCCCCACATCCGTAGAACCACCATCCGCATCAGGCCTTGTGGCTTCCAGTGGTTTGATGCCGCCGGCAATACCCTGTGCTTCTGCGCCATATTCTTTCATGATTTTATCGGCAAAGGCCTTTTCTTCATCAGTATAGGTGATTGGTCCCACCAACTCCATGTTTTTGTGCAAGGCCTTTGCACCCGATTCATTCACCAGTATTTCGTATAGACCATTGTCCATGAAAAAGCTCGCCTGCGTACGCGTCATTTTTGCTGCTCCTTCAGCGATTTCTTTCATGCGCTCTTCAACAGCAGCCACACCACTCCTTTTGGAATCGCGGATCCAGATCCATACGCTTGCTTCATCAGGAATCACATTCGGAACATTGCCAGCCTGTTTGTAGACATAATGGTTTGGGCAACGCTGCTTAATGAAAGCAGCAGGAATGGTATAATGTACTTCATCATACCCTAAATATAATGACTATTGTTTTAAGGCGTAGTATCTGACATAGTCGAGTTCCATGCTAATTGGGAAGATGGTATCGTCAATACCTTTTACTCCACCCCAGTTACCACCCACTGCAATATTGACCAGCAGGTGTTGCGGTTGATTGAAAGGCCATTCCTGCCAAAGCACACCTTGTCTTTTGAAGACAAAAAACTCTTTGTCGTCAATAAATGCCCTGATCTCATCTGGCGTCCAGTCTAGCCGGTAAACATGAAAAGCGCTGTTGAAGGTGGGAACTGTGGTTTTAGCAGTTTTTTGTGTGCCCAGTATGTGATTGAAGATGTTGGTATGAACCGAAGCATGAACTACGGCAGGGTCATATCCCACATGTTCCATGATGTCAATTTCGCCCTGGTCTGGCCAGAATGTTGTGCCATAGGTCGTTTGCGAGGCAAGCATCCAAAGGGCAGGCCAACTGCCCAGGCCAGCTGGAATTTTTGCTTTTATCTCCAGCCTGCCAAATTTCATATCTTTTTTGCCCTTTGTAACCAGCCTGGCAGAGCTATACTGACGGGTTCCGGAAACTTCTTTTATGGCTGTGACAATTAATTTCCCGTTTTCAACCCTTGCATTGTCGGCATCATTGGCAGTATAGTTCTGCAATTCATTGTTACCCCATCCGCCACCACCAACATCGTATCCCCAGATTTGATTGTTGGGTAAACCATTTACATCAAATTCATCTGACCAGGCAGGCGTTGATTCAAAAGCATAAACTTTAGGTTCCTGCGGTTGAACAGGAGTAATGACAATGGGGTCAGGTGGATTGGTTGTTTCCTTTTTGCAGGAGAATAAAACAACCAGGAATATGATACCACAGAACTGCTTCATTTCAATCAATTGAGTGAATGCAAATTAGTGTTAAATAGAAATGGAAAGTCGGTGTTTAAAAAATTTAACACAAACCGATTCTCACATGTAAAGAAAGGCTTAAGTTTAGTAAAATTCTCACCTAATGCGAGTAATGCTTGTTGTAGTTATGCTGATGACCCATACTTTTCTTGCTGCACAGACCTTTACTGCGGCCACTTTCAATATCCGCTACGCCAATCCCAAAGACAGCGGCAATTTGTGGACAGACCGCAAGCAGCGCGTGACAGACTTGATTCGGTTTCATGGTTTTGACATTGTGGGGGTGCAGGAAGCCCTGCGTTTGCAGTTGAACGATATGGAACAGTTGTTACCTGAATTTGGCTGGTATGGTGTAGGCAGGGATGACGGACAATCGGCCGGCGAACATTCAGCTTTGTTTTATAGGAAGTCGAAATACGACGTAGTCAACAAAGGCAGTTTTTGGTTATCACCCACACCAGACAGGCCTGGTCCGGGTTGGGACGCTAACCTCAACCGGATATGCAGCTGGTTGTTGTTGAAGGATAAAGGAACCGGCAGGGAGTTTTATGTTTTCAATGCCCATTATGATCACCAGGGCGTGAAAGCCAGGGTGGAAAGCAGCAAGTTGGTGGCAGAGAAAATCAGGACCATAGCCGGGAGTGTTCCTGCGATATTCATGGGCGATCTCAATGGCGGTTGGGACAGTGAGTGGTACCTCCATCTGGATCGTTCAGGGGTAGTTAAAGACAGTAGACATACCGCAAAGCTGGTCTACCAGCCCAATGGCAGTTTCAATGGATTTAGGGTGGATGATGTTAGAAAAGATGTGATTGACCATATTTTCATTACCCCACAGTTCAAATCCGGTCGCTGGGCTGTGCTCACTGATACCTACAATGGCAAGTTTCCTTCAGACCATTTTCCTGTGATGGTGGAACTCGAGTTTTAGTCTATTCACCGATTATTATATGTTTTTGGTGAATAGTTATTTAATAGACAAATGAATTCATCATTTATAAAAACACCAAAAATGAAAAAAACATTTATTCTGATAGTAATCCTTTTCACAGTAACATTTTCTTATGCTCAGAGATTAATGAATAGTTCAAGATCCACTGTAGGGTATATTGAAGATGGCAGGGTAATGAACAGTTCCAGGTCAACTATAGGTTATATAGAGGATGGAAGAGTGATGAACAGTTCAAGAACAGTAATCGGTTATTATGAAGATGGCAGGGTAATGAATAGTTCAAGATCTGCCATAGGTTATATTGAAAATGGCAGAATTACAAATAGCTCAAGGTCTACGATAGGTTACATAGAAGATGGCAGAGCAATGAATAGTTCAAGAGCTACAGTTGGATATTATGAAGGAGAAAGAGGAATTTATGCTGCCTTATTCTTTTTCTATTTTTTTTACTGAACATGTTGAGTTGGATTTATGTAATTGGTATTTAGTGTAAAATTAGGATTGATTGGTTACACACCTAAAAAAACACTATAAAAAGATTAAAATAAATACCCAAAATAATTATTCAATAAATTCGTTGAGTGTTCAATCTTTGAGGAAGTGAAAACACTATTCATACACACATTGGTTCATTTAGTAAAATGCAAAACAGTTCAAAAGTTGGTATCTTCTATATAGTACAATATTTGAAATTTTAAATCTCATTGATGAAAAATATCATAATAGGCACAATTTTATTTGCATTATTTAGTTGCAGTGGTTCTTCAGCAGATATACCAGCAGCAGATACTACTGCAGTTGAAATAGTTGATACATTAGTGATTGCAAATACTGAACCCTCACCAACACTTGATCTTCGTCACAAGTATTCTTATGTAAAATTAAATGAGGATGGGAGTATGGTTGCCGGGCTTTTAGAACTTTATGGTACAAATGATTATACTCAAGCAGCAACAATAAATGGGTTTACTCAATCGGGAAGAGGTACATTCTACATCAATGGAGATAACGTGACACTCAGTAGAAAGTCGGGGATAGCAATAGATGGAGTTTTGACAATTTCAAAAGGTAACGATAATAAAATATGGTTAACCTTGAGTAATGGTGTTACTTATGTCGAAGATGATAATAGCTATTTTATTAAAAATATGATTGTTACCCCTAATATTCAAAGTGATCAAACACAAGAAGATTATTCCCAAGGTAATGGAGAATCAACGGATGACGTTGTAGACTATATTTCATATGAGGGCACAATGAGGGATGATCAAAGTGGAATTTCACAGGATTATACATTAAAATTGAAAAAAGATTTCAGGTCTGCTTCGATAGGTGGTGGTCCATATACTAGAATTGAGGATCAAGGTGATGGTAGTTATCTGTGGATTGACGGAACAATAATTGGAATGAGTTTTAAACCAATGCAACAATCTTGTACCGTATATGGTAGTGACGGTAGTTATTTTTGTACACTTTATAGAAAATAAGACAATCATCAGGAGTTTTGATTTCGAAGATTTATGTTCAGGATAAAACGAACAGAGATCTGTTTATTTATATTGCATAATATGGGTTCCACTATACCCCCTTCACCAACCCATAAATCGCTATGGCGGCGATGGATAAAACGCTGAGCCAGAACAGCAGTTCAGGCAAGGAGCCGGAGGGTAGTCCGAATGAATTATTTGTCTTCCTGAATGCGATGCCGGCTATCACCACTACAATGAGCAAGACGGATCCTACTACACCGCCAATCATGACCATGAAAGTGGGGAGTTGCATAAAGAGAAAAGCCAGCATCCACAAAACCGGAATGATCCAGGCGAGGATGGCCACGCCTTTTTTTCTGATGGATTCATCATCAACATTAAGCCATCCAAAGGTTCCTGAAATATCCATGAACAGTCGCGTCCAATAGGCGAGCGTGGCAAAAACTGATGAAAATAATACAAAAAAAGCACCGAGCAGGTAACTCGTGCGTACACCTGGCCCCAGGGATTGCGTGTAAATCCTTGATAAGGTGTTGATGACCTCATTTCCTTCAGGAATTTTATTGTAGCCGTGTAAAACAGATGCGCCAAGGAGATAGAAAGCAGCGGTTACCAGTGTATAAATGAACATCGCCACAAAGGCATCCAGTTGCATGATGCTTATCCATCCGCTTGCCCGCCTTTTCCAGTCTTCACTGCCGTCGTTTTTTCCTGTATAAGCCGCATATCCTTTTTCCAAACACCAGTAATTATAGGCGATGATTTCATCACTCGCTACGCCGGTTATCCCAAATGCGCCAATCGCCACAAAAATCAGTTCTTTAGGAAGCTGGAAGGTGAGTCCGCTCGCAACATCCTTCCATGAAAATCCCATGGTGGTAGGTGCGAGTGTTACCACTGCTATCAAGGTAAAGAGCGTAAACCCAACCACCATGACCAATGAAGCCTTTTCAACAAGGTTGTAATAGTTTTTGTAAATGAGCAGACTGGTGAGTAACCCCAGGAGCATCGTCCACAACCATACCGGTGCTACTGGTAGCAAAAGTGACAAAGCAATGGCAGCGCCACCCAGCATCCCGCCAACCTGCAAAATTTTTATCAGCGTCAGTAAAAATGCAGTTCCGACCGCCCAATTGGATTTTCCCAGCCGCAGTCCGCCCAATTTATTGAACCCCTGCATGGGTGACAATCCAGTTAGGATGGCGTGTTTGCCAAACTCCAGTTGAATGGCCACTTTAACCAGGCAGCTGACGAGGATTACCCAGAAAGTGATGAACCCACCTTTTGCTCCCAGCACTGTGGTGGCTATCAGTTCACCGGAACCCACAATGGACGCGGAGAGGATGAAACCCGGACCAAGGAAACGGAGTTTACCGCTGAGAGAAATAGGAGGTTCCTGGATGCCCGGCTGCGACATGTCTACTTTTATTGATGTTAAACAGATGATTTAAGGTACTGAAAATATCAGCTGTCATCTCTTTTTACATTGTTTAAAATTTCATTGACAAGGGTGAAGTAATTAGGCAAGATGAAATACTCATAACTGCGTTTGTCAAATTCCGAACGTTTTTTCTCAATGATAGGCTCCATACTTCCCAGGGCGATTTGCAGCTTTTCATTGATGCCACTGATCAGGATACTACGCGTTCTTTTTTGTACCTCACCTGAACGATTGGATAATCCGAGTAGCTGGTTGATCTGTTCGATAGAACTGAGTTCAGATTTCCGGGATTGTTCAAGTATGAATTTAATCAACAAAACTTCCTGATCATCCAGCATGTTTGATTGTATGGTGGAACGGAATATGGGAGTTTCTGCCTCCCTGATGTCTGCTGATTTTTCTTGATGGTGTATTGGTGTAAATGGACTTTCTGTTTTCTTTTTCTTATTTCTTACGACAAAATGAGCCATAACCGGAGAAATGATCATCACTGCAATAGCCGCAATCCACATCATCCCAGAACCTGATTTTTCCTTTTTGTTCGGAATATAGAAGCTATCATTTAAATCAATGAGATCTTGCTTCCTGACCTGAATCGAATCCAGTCTGGCGTCATAATCTCCAAAATAGATGGTAGAATCAATGGCGAATACAATGTCGAGTTCATGGTTTCCAATAGATCTTATAACCTTTGTTTCCCAATCCTTTCTCAATCCATTGGAGAAAGCATATTTTTTATTGGCCTTTAGGTCAACAAAATAAGTATTGTTTACATACATTCCCCAGGGGGTTGCAGCAAGGGTCTGGTACTCAGTTGTATCCGTTTTACCCAATTTTTCCCATGTACCCGATTCAATGTCAAGCACCATGATGGTGCCATCACTTTTCAGTTTGGAAGTATGCTGGATGGCCTGATCGTGTTGTGACCTGGATGCCACTACGTAGAGTTTCTTCCCTGCACTATCAATTTGAAAAAGTGTTTGTGTTTCATAATCACGACGTAACCATGGGAATGATTCATTCAAATAGACTACGTTCCACTCTCTGCTTACATTATTATAATAACGGAGGTTACCATTGGTGTTCCAGAAACCCTGACCGCCAAAGGAATAAATTTCATTACCCAGGTTGAATACCAGTGCGCCGTAATTATATCCAGTGAAATAAGTTGAGTCAATACGTGTCCATTCTCCTGCTTCAACATTGCCCTTCCATTGATACACCCTTCCGGTTCCCTCAGGGATGAGAAAAAGTCCCTCTGTTGTTTTTATCAGGTTTTGTCCGTCTGTTTCAAAACTTTTTGGAAGGTCACTGATTTTAATAACCGGTTTTGTTGATTGTCTGATCATGATTACAGCACCCTCATGCCTCAGTACCCTTTGCAATGCTTTTGGCAGTTTTTCTGCTGCAAAAGTTGCTGTGTAACAGAAAGTATTTGTCAAAACAGTCATCAAAAAGATTGAGGTAACCTTCCTTTTAAACAGATCCATCAACATACAGCGCTAAGATTTAAACTCCCGCAAAACTAAATCAAAAGGATTACGAAAAGGATTTAGCACAAAAAATGATTGGCGGGCGTAAATGGAGGGATGAAAACCCGTAATTTAATGGAATTAATTCCCCTTTTCAATACGCAAAAAGAACATATGTATAACAACAACGATTCACGCCGGCAGTTCCTGAAGGATACTGCATTGGTAACCGCTGCGGCAACACTGCCATCCTTAGCCTCATTTGCCCGTTCCAACCGCAAGGCAGGCGACAAGGTGAAGCTGGCCTGTATCGGTATTGGCAATCAGGGTGCCTCCGATCTCATGCAGTTTCATAAGTCTGGCTTAGCCGAATTTGTAGCTTTCTGTGATGTAGACATGGGTGCTCCGCAGACACAGGCTGTTTTGAAGCAGTTTCCCAATGTTCCACGCTTCCAGGATTTCCGGAAGATGTTCGACCAGATGGGTAGTCAGATTGAGGCAGTAAGTATTGGTACACCTGATCACTCCCATTTCGCCATCACCATGCTGGCTTTGTCGTTGGGTAAACACGTTTACGTGGAAAAGCCAATGGCCAGAACCTTCAATGAAGTGGAACTGATGATGAAGGCAGCTGCCAAGCGTCCGAATGTAGTCACCCAAATGGGTAACCAGGGTCACTCCGAGGCCAACTACTTTCAGTTTAAGGCCTGGACGGAAGCCGGTATCATCAAGGATGTAACGGCTATCACCGCTCATATGAATTCTGCGCGTCGCTGGCATGCCTTCGACCCCAAAATAACCAGTCTGCCTGGTAAAGAGGCTATTCCGGCTACGCTCGACTGGGATACCTGGCATACTGTGGTGAAAGAACACGATTATAATCATGATTACCACAACGGACAATGGCGCTGCTGGTATGATTTTGGTATGGGTGCGTTGGGCGACTGGGGAGCACACCTGATTGATACGGCCCACCAGTTCCTCGACCTTGGACTGCCAACAGAAATAGGGATGCTTCGGGCTGATGAACATAATCCTTTCTTCTACCCTTATTCTTCAACCATCCTCTTCAAATTCCCTGCCCGCAAGGGAATGCCGGCTTGTGATATTACCTGGTATGATGGCACCAATAACCTGCCACCGCTTCCGGAAGGATATGGTTCTTCATCCAAACTGGATCCGAATATCCCGGCTCCAAGTAATGGTGCCATTCAATCTCAAAGACTCAATCCGGGTAAAATCATTTACAGTAAGGAACTGACTTTCAAAGGAGGCTCTCATGGATCAACGCTTTCCATCATTCCGGAAGAGAAGGCGAAAGAGATGGCCGGCAAACTGCCTGAAGTGCCAGTGAGTCCGTCGAATCACTATGCCAACTTCCTGAAAGCCTGTATGGGACAGGAAAAGACAAGGTCACCATTTGAAATTGCCGGTCCGCTTAGCCAGGTCTTCTGCCTGGGTGTTCTTGCACAGATGCTGAACACTACGCTGAAATTCGACAGGAAATCTAAAAAAATCACCAACAATAAACTCGCCAACCAATTGTTAGTGGGTGCACCACCAAGAAAAGGCTGGGAGCAGTATTATAAAATTTGAATTTAACGTTTCACTTCAAAAGCCCTGCATTAGCGGGGCTTTTTTGTTTATTCAATGATGAAAAAACAATTTAAAATCGTTTAAACATCATTAAAAACTTCAGGCTGAGATTTAGTTTGCAACATGTATTTGGAATATTATGAATTCTTAACTGATAGGGAAAACTCAATTTATAGGTTTTCAAGTTCAGGTGATTTTCAGACTATTGAGATGATGGTCCATTTTCAGTTGATTGGATTTAATTATTATAATATTTCGTTTGGAGTTTATAATTATAGAACTGAAAAAATTGATGTTTATACCAGAACAAGAAATAATGATACTACAAAGGTATTTTCAACGCTTGCTCATATCATTATTGATTTTACTAACTATCAACACGATTCAATCATATTATTGATTGGAGCCACGAAATCAAGAAACAGATTATTCAGAATTATTATATCACTCTATTTTGAGCTTATACAAAATGAATTCAAAATTTATGGCGCCCACAATGGTAGTTGGGAAAAATTCAGTTCCAATAGAGCTTATGATTCTTTTTATTTTAAAAGAATTCAGTAAATTTATATAGCAGTATGGAAAAAAATAAACCAAATAATTCAAGAAGTTTTCTTAAACTTTCAAAAGAAGAAATAGCAAAATTGGTCTTAAATGATCCATTGTTTAAAAAAAAGAAAAAAGAGGCAATTGAGTTATTAGAAAGGATTGGATTGCCAGATGGGACTGAATTTAAAGCACCACCAGAAATTAAGAAAGAACTTTTCTAATTCATTTCTGAAATACAATTATGAGATTTAAGATATTTGCCGCGTGAGAAAAATTCGCGCGGCTTTTTTTTGTTTGTTTATTTCTGGGATGATTCATGCGCAATCATCGAGCATCTGGTTTGCAGGTCAGCTTGGCATGCGCAAAAAAAACTGGGAATGGAATCAGGACGCAGGTTATAGAACGATTGGTTCCAGCTTGAAGGCAACACTGTGGTTTTACAGAACGGGTGCACGCCATTATTTCAATGAACATTGGAATGTTGCTGCGGGATATGCGCTTTTTAATGCTAGGGTCGATAAAGAAAAGCCCGCTTTCAGTGCAGAAAACAGGATCTGGGAGGAAGCAGTTAGACAGGATCAATGGAACAAACTGCGATGGGTACAACGGATACGAATCGACCACCGTTGGTTCAATGCCAACTCAAAAACTGAGGCTTATACGGCTCATCGTTTGAGGTACAGGACAGCTTTCATTCAGACTCTTCATCCTAAAATTGATCTTCAGGTATATGATGAAATCATGGTTCAACGTCAGCAAGGTGAATGGCTTTTGAATCAAAACAGGATTGGAGCGTTTGTGTATATCCGGACGGGAAAGCAACAGGTCATTAATCTTGGCAATACCTGGCTTCAGCAACCATCAGGGAATTTGAATCTCCTGCACGTGGGTTTTCAGCAAAATATTATAAACTAGCTGTTTGAACCAAAGGAGTCAATATCCTTGGCCTGGTTTGTCCGGTAAACTCCATCACCAACAGCGACTGTTTGTGGATGATGGTATTTTCCTTTTCCCACAAATCGAAATCAAAACTGAGTGGAGCCACAGCATATCGGAATTTATGGTGAGGCAGTTTCTGCGCATCAAGCAGCCCGAACTTTTCTTTTTTATCCAGTTCCGGTAAATAGCCTTTTGCCGGTTTGATTTTGTGTTGTTGCCAATAATCGATGGCGAGCAGTTCTTTCAAGATGGGATCATCCTGATATTGTTCAGCCATAAACCCGGCGGCAATGGCATAAATCTGGTCGAGGGTGAAGCCGATAAAGGAGCCGTGTTGTTGTTCAAAGTATCGGCCCAGGTGCCAAAGGAAATCGAAGATGCTGTATTGTAATGTTACGTACTGCAGTGTGTTTTTGAGTCGGGGTTTGTTCCAGTATATTTCCAGCGCATGTTCAAGCAGGGTGATTTCACGGAGTTCCTGTTCAGAGAGGTAATTGCTGCGGATAATCTGATAAGGTGCAATCTCATCAAATTCATACCCATGATCAGCATATTTCTCCCGAACCGGCGTTCCCTTCAGGAATTTCAGAAAACCCAACTGCAGTTCTGGTGGAAAGAGTTTGAAGACGGATTCAAAGCTGAACTTCACATCCTCCCAGTAATCCAGGGGAAGTCCCACAATAAGGTCCAGGTGCATTTCCACATGGTCTTTCAGCTCGAGGATGACCCCTTTGGTTTTTTCGAAGTCCTGTTTGCGGCTCACTTCCAGGTTCGCTTTTTTGTTCACCGTCTGGATACCTATTTCAAAGCGGAATAGTCCTTTTGGAACTTTTTCCTTGATGAACTGCATGATAGCAGGATGCAAAATATCAGCAGTAATCTCGAACTGGAAAACCTGTCCGGGTTTAGCATGATCCAGTATAAATTGAAAGATATCCAGCGTAAAATCCTTTTTTACGTTGAAGGTTCGGTCGAGGAACTTGATTACTTTACCATGCTCCATCAGGTAGCGCAGGTTGCTTTTGATCTGATCCATCGGTAGGTAACGCACCCGGTTATCGAGGCTGGCCAGACAGAATTCACACTTATACGGACAACCCCTGGAGGTTTCGATGTATAATACCCTGTTGACCAGGGTTGCAGGGTCATCGTGTTGATAAGGGTTTGTGGAGGCGTAATGTTCAAGATCGAAATTAGCGCCATGGTGCTGGTAAACCACTTCACCCTGATACCTGCTGGTCAGGTTATTGATCTTGTGTAAGTTATGCGGATAGGCTTTCAGGAATTCAGCAAAGGGGATTTCCCCTTCACCTGTGATGATGAAATCAACGAAAGGATTTTCCATCATGGCCTGCCAGTCGTAAGTCACTTCCGGTCCGCCAAGCAGGATTTTTGTATCCGGACTGATTGCCTTGATTTTTTCGATGACCGTCAGCGTTTGGGTGATGTTCCAGATATAGCAACTGAAACAGACCACCTCATAATTTGCACAATAGGAGGCGATAAGTTCCGGATCTTCCTTGATAACGAACTCCTTCCAATGCAGACGTTCATCAGCCTGGTTCAGTTCATAAAGCAGTCTTATGGCCAGGTTCATGTGGATGTACTTGGCGTTGAGGGTAGTCAGTAAGATGCTATTTCTTTCTTGCTTCACCGGGTCTGTTCTCAATATGTTTGTTTCTGAAATCTGTTCTGTTTCTTTCAGGAGAAAGCTGATTTGAAACGTACAAGTTACTGAAAATTCATATTTTCAGTACATGAAACAGTTGCTTGCCATTTTTCTGCTTTGTTTGCTATTGGCTTTTACTCCCGATCATCAGCCTAAACTCAAAAAAATCTTCAACGGAAAGAACCTGAAGGGATGGGTTGCACCACCGAATAATGTGTGGTGGACGGCAGGCAAGGGGATTTTGTTTGTTAAAAGTACGCCTGAAAAGAAAGGCAGTATTTTATGGACAGAGAAGAAATACAAGGATTTCATCATTCAGGCCGACTTCCTCATGGGAGATGGCGTGGTTGATTCAGGGATTTTTTTACGCTCTGAAAACGACCAGATTCAAATTGGCATTTCAGGTTCTCTCAAACGCGACCTAACAGCTTCACCCTATATTCCCAAAAAGGGGTATCCCGTTGAGGCAAAGGTGAAAGATATTCTCCGGTTGAAAGATTGGAACACCATGAAAGTGAAGGTAACTGGTAAGCGTTATACCGTGTGGCTGAACGGGCAAGAAGTAATGACTTATGCATCAGAGAACATGGTTGCTGAAGGTCCGGTCGGACTCCAATTGCATCCCGGCAATGAGATGAGCATCAGCTACCGCAACATCAGGTTGGCAGAATTATGATCTGGAAAAATGCTTTAGCATATGCAGACCGGACAGCAATATGCTCAGGAGGTCAGCATTATTCCTATATAGAACTCGAATCCCGTTCCAGGGAATGGTCAGCCTTATTTTTGCAGGAAACAAGCGCACCCGGACAAATTGCCTTCATGGTCAATCCCGGTTTTGATTATGTGGCTGTTCAATGGGGAATCTGGAGGACCGGTGCGATGGCTGTGCCATTGTGTCTGACATATCCCCTTCCATCATTAGTATATGTGCTCGAAGATGCACAAGTTAGCCAGGTGGTGGTATCATCTGAATATGCGCCCCTGTTGCGGGATTATTGTGTGGCAGCAGGTATCTTACTGCACGTGGTTGGTGAATGTAGCTTACCTGAAATTGTGGAATTGCCAATTGTTACTCCTGAGCACCCTGCCTTGATGTTGTATACCAGCGGCACAACCAGTAACCCCAAGGGAGTGGTGCTGACTCATGATAATCTCAACGCCCAGATGGAGCATCTCATCACTGCCTGGCAGTGGACTTCATCAGATCATATTATTTGCGTACTACCCCTGCACCATGTGCATGGTGTGGTGAATGTGGTGGGATGCGCCCTTTATGCAGGAGCCAGGCTCAGTTTCCTGCCGCAGTTTTCTCCAAAAGAACTGTTCAGGTCATTTGTGGAAGATGGTCTGACGCTTTTTATGGCGGTTCCCACAATTTATTACAAGCTTATAGCCTATTGGGAAAGTTTGGCTCAAATGGAACAGGAAGCGCTTACTGCTGCGATGCAACAATTTCGATTAATGGTTTGCGGTTCAGCGGCATTGCCCGTGACCACCATGGAAAAATGGCAGCACATCAGTGGACATACCCTCCTTGAAAGGTACGGAATGACTGAGATTGGGATGGCCATCAGTAATCCATATGAAGGAGAGCGCAGGCCCGGATATATTGGTGAGCAACTATCCGGAGTGGAGGTGCGCCTCGTGGATGAAGAGGAACAACCTGTTCCTTCAGGAACCATGGGAGAGATTCATGTGCGGGGAAGAAATGTTTTCCGGCAATACTGGCGCCGCCCTGAACAGACAGAAGAAGCGTTTACCACTGAGGGTTGGTTCAAAACAGGGGATATGGCTGTGGTAGAAGATGGATACTACCGGATTACAGGTCGCAGTTCAGTAGACATCATCAAATCAGGCGGTTATAAATTATCCGCACTGGAAATTGAAGAAGTTCTCCGCACTTATCCCGGTATCGCAGATGTTGCTGTGGTAGGTATACCTGATGATGAATGGGGAGAAAAGGTGATGGCAGCATTGGTAATTAAACATGATGTGGATCTGGAAGCTGTGAATACCTGGATAAGGGGATTGATGGCCGCCTATAAAACACCCAAAAAATATATTGTAGTGGATGAGTTGCCCCGCAATGCCATGGGCAAAGTGGTAAAAAATGAAGTCAAACCACTTTTTAACACAAATCAGGAATCATGAAAATTTATGGCGTAGCCGTGCTTGCGGCCTGTTACCTGAGTGGACAACTCCTGGGAGAAGCGTTGGGATATGTTTTCGCATTCGACGGCAATATTGGCGGAGTGGGGTTTGGCATGTTGTTTTTGATACTCTTGGGTGATTTCATGAAGCGGAAGCAGTGGATTGATACAGAATCGGAGTCTGGTATTTATTTCTGGAGTGGCATGTATATACCGGTGGTTGTGGCCATGTCGTCTATCCAAAATGTACAGGCTGCTCTCACCGGAGGCTGGGTGGCGTTGGTGGTGGGTATTGTAGGAACACTTTTTTGTTTTGCGCTCATACCGTTATTGTCTAAATGGTTTGCAGTACCCAAAGAGGATTAAATCAAAAGCATGGAAAAAATTGAGCAATTGCTACTGAAGAATGAGCTCATTGTGGCCTTCTTGTTTGTGGGCATCATCATGGTGATATCCTTTCTGATTTCAAAAAAACTGACCAGGGGCAAAATTCCAGGGGCGGCTATCGCCATTACAATCGGACTGGTGCTGGCTTACTTCGGAGGTAAAAAGGGTATTGCGGATTTTCCAGTGTTATCCGGCATGGCCTTGTTGGGCGGCGCCATGATGCGGGATTTTTCAATTGTTTCCACAGCTATGGGCGCCAGTTTCACAGAAATCAGGAAAGCAGGTTCGGTGGGCATTTTGTCTTTACTGATAGGAATATCAGCTGCTTTTTTCATGGGTGCAATTATTGGATACCTGATGGGATATACCGACCTTAAGAGTATGGTAACCATTGGAGCCGGTGCTTGTACGTTTATTGTTGGACCAGTAACCGGCAATGCTATTGGTGCCAGCTCTGATGTAATTGCCATCAGTATTGCTATAGGGGTGGTAAAGTCGGTACTGGTTACGATATTGACACCCATAGTTGCCAAACATATCGGCCTAAACAATCCCCGTACGGCCATGATTTATGGTGGGATGATAGGTACAACGAGCGGTGTGGCTGCAGGACTTGCAGCAACCGATCCCAAACTCGTTCCATATGGTGCATTGACAGCTACCTTTTACACAGGACTGGCTTGTTTATTGTGTCCTTCAATACTTTATTATATTGTGCAATTGTTTCCTCTTAATTCTGTTTAACCCATAATCAACAAATTGCTGATTTATTAAACAAACAAACAATTTATTTCAAAGGGTGTTTAACCAATTCTTTCAAATAGTATCCAAGTAGTCAAATTCCTTTTTGCGAAAGTAAAAATCAAGTTTATGGCGTAATTTTGCAACCACTCTTACGCCTACCCTTATCGTTTTACTTTGCAATTACACAGGTTTCTACTTTAATTAAAAAACCGAATATTAATAACTATGAGTTCATCCCAAAATCCAGGTGCAGAGAGCAAATGCCCTTTCAGTGGAGCAGTTAAACAGGTTGCAGGAAGAGGTACACAGAATGTGGACTGGTGGCCGAATCAGCTTAAGTTGAACATCCTTCGTCAGCATTCCTCCCTGTCCAATCCCATGAATCCTAATTTCGATTATGCAGCAGCTTTCCAGTCTCTTGACCTTGCTGCAGTTAAAAAAGACATCATTGATGTGCTGACTACCTCACAGGACTGGTGGCCGGCAGACTACGGACATTATGGTCCGTTTATCATAAGAATGGCCTGGCACAGTGCAGGTACTTACAGAACTACAGACGGTCGTGGTGGCGGAGGAAGAGGCATGCAGCGTTTTGCTCCTTTGAATAGCTGGCCTGATAATGCCAACCTCGACAAGGCAAGGTTGTTGTTGTGGCCAGTGAAAAAGAAATACGGACAAAATCTCTCCTGGGCTGATTTGATGATTCTTGCTGGTAACTGCGCATTGGAATCCATGGGCTTCAAAACCTTTGGTTTTTCAGGAGGCAGGGCTGATGTTTGGGAACCAGATGAAGATGTTTACTGGGGTTCAGAGCGTGAGTGGCTGGGAGATAAAAGGTATACCGGAGACAGAGAATTGGAGAATCCATTGGCTGCCGTGCAGATGGGCTTGATTTATGTGAATCCGGAAGGACCAAACGGTAATCCTGATCCATTGGCTTCTGCACGTGATATCCGTGAGACTTTTGCACGGATGGCTATGAACGATGAAGAGACCGTAGCGTTGATTGCAGGCGGACATACATTCGGAAAAACACATGGTGCTGCAGATCCCGGTAAATATGTAAGCAAGGAGCCTGCTGCTGCAAGCATTGAAGAGCAAAGCACTGGCTGGAAAAATACCTATGGTAGCGGTAACGGTGAATTCACCATCACCAGTGGTTTAGAGGGTGCATGGACAACCACGCCAACGCAGTGGAGCAACAACTACTTTGAGAATCTTTTCGGATTTGAATGGGAATTGACAAAGAGTCCGGCTGGCGCTCATCAATGGAAGCCTAAAAATGGTGGCGGTGCTGATTCAGTGCCAGATGCACACAATCCTGCCAAGCGTCATGCACCAACCATGTTGACGACTGATATTGCATTGCGTGTTGATCCCGCTTATGAAAAAGTATCTCGTAAGTTTTATGAGAACCCTGAATATTTTGCTGATGCCTTTGCAAGAGCCTGGTTCAAATTAACACACAGAGATATGGGACCACGTTCCCGTTATCTTGGTGCTGAAGTTCCAGCTGAAGTATTGATCTGGCAAGATCCTATCCCAGCTGTCAATCATCCGTTGGTAGATGCTGCTGATGTAGAATCATTAAAAGGAATGATTTTGGCTTCAGGTTTATCTGTTGCTGAATTGGTTTCTACTGCATGGGCTTCTGCATCAACCTTCCGTGGTTCAGATAAGCGCGGTGGTGCCAATGGTGCGAGGGTTCGTCTTGCACCGCAGAAATACTGGGAAGTGAACAATCCTTCTCAGTTGGGTAAAGTGCTTGATGTGTTGGAAGCAATCCAAAAAGAATTCAATGCTACACAAACTGGTGGCAAGCAAATTTCATTGGCAGATTTGATTGTACTGGCAGGATGTGCAGGTGTTGAGCAGGCTGCAAAAAATGCCGGAAAATCCGTAATAGTTCCTTTTACTCCAGGCAGGGCAGATGCCTCACAAGATGAGACTGATGTGGATTCCTTCAAAGTACTTGAGCCACTCGCAGATGGTTTCAGGAACTATTCAAAGACCCATTATGCATCTATAGCCGAAGAGGTATTGATTGACAAAGCACAATTACTTTCACTTACAGCACCTGAAATGACAGTTCTGGTAGGTGGTATGCGTGTGTTGGGAGCGAACTATGATCATTCACAACATGGTGTGTTTACCAGCACTCCTGGCGCGTTGACCAATGATTTCTTCACCAACCTGATTGATTTCTCAACTACCTGGAAGGCAAGTGAAAGTTCTAAAAACTTGTTTGAAGGAAGAGATCGCGCAACCGGCGAACTGAAATGGACAGGAACCCGTGTTGACTTGATCTTTGGTTCAAACACAGAGCTCAGGGCTATTGCAGAAGTTTATGCCTGTGAAGATGCAAGCGATAAATTCGTGCATGATTTTGTTGCAGCATGGAACAAAGTAATGAACCTTGATCGTTTTGATTTAGCTTAAAAGACTTGTTTTAAAATAGCAAAGCCCCCCGAGACTTCGGGGGGCTTTTTTGTGTTCATCAAAGGATGAAGTATGTATTAGATGATGATGCTATGTCTCAGATAATGAATAAGTGTAGTATGGTTATAGTTGAATAAATTCAGTTTGATAAACCAATACTTTGATTAAGCCAATGCATCTTGCTTTTTCAGATTGTTCTGTCCTATGACGAGCAATGTAAATCCGGACAGGCAAAAAACAACCATAATGGAAACCATGGGCATGATGGTTTCATTGAAAAAGATACCAACCAAGGCAGATGCAAATGCACCCAGTGCCATTTGGATAGCTCCCATCAGTGCTGCAGCACTTCCTGCATGCCGGGTAAATGGTGCCATCGCCATGGCTGCGGCGTTGGGGAAGATGAAACCCTGACAGCTCAGGAAAAGCATCATGATGATAATCAGCGAGTAAAGGTTGAAGATTTGAAGCCAGGAGCCTGTCCACATGATGATACCCAATATCACCTGAACGGTGATAACGGTTCGGAGAATACGTTCGCTTTTGTGTTTTTTCAGGATGAGGTTATTGATCTGGCTGGCAGTGATGAGTCCTGCCGCAATGAGTCCGAATATCCATCCATAGGCCTGTTGACTGACTCCATGCATTTCCATGAATACAAAAGGTGAGCCTGCCAGGTAGGCGAAGAGTCCGGCGGAGACCGTGTTTCCAGCCATAGCATAGGTCATGAACTGGCGGTTTTTGATGACTTCAAAAAAGTTACCCAGAATAGCTTTGGGGTGCAATGAATAGTTTGGGTCAGGCTGTTTTGTTTCTGGAAGTGCAACGATAACTGTGATGAGAATCAAGAGGGTAATCCCCGCAAGTACAAAGAATACAGGTTTCCATCCCCAGCCAGTAACAATGAAACCACCCAGTGTAGGAGCAAGGATTGGAGATACTCCTAAAATGAGGATCAGCATGGAGAAAACGCGGGCGCTCTGTTCAACCGGAAAGCTATCACGCACCACCGCACTCGGTGCCACCATGCCCACACAGCCGCCAAGTGCCTGCAGGAATCTGAATCCAATCAGCATCTCAACGGAGTCAGAGAGTCCACATCCAACTGAAGCTAGGATATAAATGACCAGTCCAGCGTATAATGGCTTTTTTCGTCCGAACCGGTCAAGCAGCGGACCGGAAAGCAGTTGTCCGACGCAAATGCCCACAAAAAAACTGGAAAGCGAATAGCCAACCATTTCAATCGAGGTATTCAGGTCGGCAGCAATAACGCTGAAACCGGGTAGGTACATGTCTATGGAAAGTGGGCCGATGGCGGTTAATAAGCCAAGTATGAGGATGAGAAGACCGTTTTTGGGGGTAGGTTGTGGGTTCATGGAAGCGCAAAGTAACGAAAGACAAGTCAAAATGATTCAATTTAATCAGGAGCGCAGCATGCTGAAATGAACAGGTAAAAATTAAGTTGCCGCTAACCGATTAAAGGGACATCATACAAAATCACTTAATTTCCATTTTCAAATTTATAATACGTTGAAAAGACTTGAAGAAGGGGAAGTGCTTGCCATACTTTACCGCGAATATGGAATCAAGGCCAGCTTGTCTGAATTAGCTGGATATGAGGAGCAGAACTTTCGGGTAACGACATCAGCAGGTAAAAACCTGCTCCTGAAAATTGCAGATGTAGCAGCTTCCCTTCCTTTCCTGGAAGCCCAGATTGCCATCTTGAAACACCTTGAAAAGTCTGATCTGTCTCCAAACTTTCAACAGTGCATACCCAATACCGGAGGTGCATATATCACACAGGTGGTAAGTGCCGAACAGGTTTATTTCATGCGCCACTACACATTCATTGAAGGACAGTTTTGGGTGGATCAGCAATTCCGGCCTGAAGGTTTGCACAGGGCGTTGGGAAGTTTTTTTGGGAGGATGGACAGTCATTTATCCGGCTTTTCCCATCCTGCCATGCACCGCAGGTACACCTGGGATATCAGTACGGCTCTTGATAACCTAAATCAGATTGATGCCATCCGTGATCCCGAGCGCAGGCGTATTGCAGGGTATTTCCTGTTGCAGTTTGAAACCCATGTGCTGCCTGTTATTCACCAGATGCGCCATGCTTATGTGCACAATGATGCCAACGATTATAATGTACTGGTTGATGGTGAAAGTGTCACTGGGCTGATTGATTTCGGTGATATGGTGTATACCCTGCTGGTCAACAACCTTGCAGTGGCCTGCACGTATGCCATGTTTGGTGATCCAGACCCCCTGGCGGTAGCAGCCAGGGTGGTGGAGGCATACCACAAATCATACCCCCTGATTGAAGCAGAAACAGACCTGTTGTATTACCTCATTGCGGGAAGGCTATGCATCAGTGTGATACAATCGGCTGTACAATCTTTGCAGCAAAGCGACAACACCCATCATTTTGTAACGGAAGACAATGCCTGGACCCTCCTGCGCCGGTTGATTCGAATCAATCCATTGCAGGCAAAGGATGCTTTCAGGAAGGCTGCCGGTTTTGAGTCTATAATCTCTACGCAGGATCATGGGCAATTGCTTCGCGACAGGGAACGGCTGATTGGGAAAAACCTCAGCATCAGTTACAGCGAGAAGCTTACCATCCACCAGGGGGCACTGCAGTATCTGTATGATGACCGCGGCAGGACATTCATTGATTGTGTCAATAACCCTTCACATGTAGGACACTGCCATCCGGTAGTTGTCAGACGCATGCAGCGGCAGATTGCTACGTTGAACACCAATACACGATACCTCAATGAACTCATTACCACCTATGCCAGGCGCATCATCAACACCCTGCCTCAGCACCTGGAGGTTTGCTATTTTGTTAATTCAGGAAGCGAAGCAAACGATCTCGCCATCCGCATGAGCAGATGTTATTCCGGTCAGGAAGATGTTATTGTGCTCGATCATGCCTATCATGGCAACTCCACCCTGTCCATCGATATCAGTCCGTATAAATTCGACAGCAAAGGCGGAACCGGACAACGACCTTGGGTGCACAAGGCCGTGAATCCCGATAATTACCGTGGGAACTTTGCGGGCAGAGCAGATGCCGGACAATCTTATGCTGCTGACGTTGAGCGGATCATTGTGGAACTCGATGCACAGGGAAAAAGACCAGCAGCTTTCATCAGTGAAACATTACTCGGTGTAGGCGGACAAATGCCCTTACCGGAAGGGTACCTCAAAGCTGTTTATGAATGGGTGCGCAAAGCTGGTGGCGTTTGTATTGCAGATGAAGTGCAGGTTGGATTTGGCAGGGTGGGTAAAGCATTCTGGGGCTTTGAACTGCAAGAGGTGAATCCCGATATTGTTGTGCTTGGAAAACCCATCGGCAACGGACATCCCCTGGGAGCAGTTGTTGTTTCCCGCGCCATTGCAGAAGCTTTCAACAACGGGTTAGAGTATTTCAACACCTTCGGAGGGAATCCCGTTTCTATGGCAACGGGACTGGCAGTACTGGATGTGATTGAAGCGGAAGGCATGCAGCAGCATGCCCATGAAGTGGGAGATTATCTGATGGGAAAGTTGAGGGAATTGATGCAGCACCATGCCATCATCGGTGATGTGCGCGGACATGGTTTATTCATTGGCGTTGAGCTCGTCAGGGACAGACAGACAAAAGTGCCTGCTGTGCCTGAGATTGATGATATTGTGGAAGAGATGAAGGAGCGCGGGTTCCTGCTGAGTACGGATGGACCTTTGCATAATGTGCTCAAGATCAAGCCTCCCATGACATTCAATAAGGAAGATGCAGATGCACTGGTTTACCAACTCGATTTGGTGTTAAATACCTTATCACCTCCCGGTTGATTTGAGAAAAAAATGTCAATGAAAGTCAGATACTTTGTTACATTTATTACCATTGATAATAAAATAGTTGAGCGAGTGGGTGATAAGCGGACATCAGTATACTATTTCACAGCAAAATAAAATACCCAAGATCTCCCTAAGGTAATTAAACCTGTCAGGTTCACAAACGAAAAAGCCCTCTCAGCAAAGCTGAGAGGGCTTTGTGCCCAGGACTGGATTCGAACCAGCACATCCTTGCGAACGCTGCGACCTGAACACAGTGCGTCTACCAATTTCGCCACCTGGGCAGTGGACTGCAAATATACGAAAAAAGGACGAAAAAGCTTTATTTCAGGGCGAATTTCACCTGAACTGAAATATTTACATTGATTTTTTCGAAATCAATAGCCAGCAGTGCTTCCTCAGATTTAGCCATAGAAGAGAAGCCCCGGACACGTATGCTTGTTAACGCGGTAGCATCAGCATCCTGGCTGTAATCGGTAATGTGCAATGGGATACCGACACCCGTTTTCAGCGGAGTAGTCAGGGCTACAGCCCTTGTGTAAGCATTTTTTACTGCGGCAACCCGGCACGCATTGCGAATGGCTGCAATGTCTGTATGCCTAACAGTTACCACTTCGGCATTTGCCATCCCCAGTTTGTCCATCTCCATGAATACTTTTGTTGCCAAAACGGCATTGTTCACCCGTAACAGGTATTCCTTACTCTTGAGCACATCTTTTTGTTTTAATACATAATATCTGTAATCACTTTGCATCCCCGATGAGGTTAACTGACTCTCCGGGTTAATACCCAATCCCTTCAATGCCGTTACCAGTTTTCTTTCCTGTTCTTCCAGCTGAACCTTGTTTTTCAGGTCACCTTCGGATATCACGATTTTAATCACAATTTCATTCGGAGTAACCAGCGTGTCTGCAAATCCGTTGACTTCGATGAAGGGTACATCCAGAAAGCTTTTGTATTGTGCAGACGCGGCATAAAGTCCGGCTACCAGAACAGCAGTTAAAATATATTTTTTCATAATGCTTATAGTTTAATAACGTGAAGGTCATACTTAATTCAATTTGCATGAGTACAATTGCACATATTTTTATTTTTTAGAAACAAATTTACCAACAATGAGCATTTCCAAAATTTCACAGACATGGCCAAAAATGGTGGCATGTCTGATGCTATTGGGATTGATTTTAGGCTTCACAACGCGCTTATCCGCGACTGAAGCTTCAGAAAAATCAATCCTGAAAAAGTCATTCGACAGAATCGTTAAAGGAAGAATCACTGATGCAGGCAATGGCAGTGGCCTGGCAGGAGCAAGTGTTACAGTTAAAGGAACTGCTGCCAGTGTGCTCACAGATGGACAGGGAAATTTTTCCGTATCAATTCCTGATGACAAGGCTGTGTTGGTAGTTTCCTTTATTGGCTATAACACACAGGAAATAGTGGTTGGTAACAGAACTACGATAGACCTTTCTTTGCAATCTGCTACAGGAGAACTTTCCCAGATCGTTGTAGTTGGATATGGAACACAGTCTAAACGAGACGTGACAGGTGCCGTTAAAAGTGTAAAGGCAGAGTCATTCAATAAGGGTGTAATCAATACTCCTCAGCAATTGCTGCAGGGTAAGGTTGCTGGTGTCAATGTGGTATCTGCCAGTGGTGAGCCAGGTGCCAGCCAGGGTATAACCATTCGTGGTCCGGGTGGCGTTCGTACAGGTAGTACACCACTTTTCGTAGTAGATGGTTTACCTCTCGATAACTCTTCAACCGGTAATGGTGATCCGCTTAACTTCATCAATCCAGCTGATATCGAGTCAATGGACGTTTTGAAAGACGCATCAGCAACAGCCATATACGGTGCCCGCGGTGCCAATGGTGTAATCCTGATTACCACTAAAAAAGGTAAGGCAGGTGTTTCCACCATGAATTTCAGTTCCACACTGGCTGTTTCTGAAGTTGCCAATAAGCTGCCTGTATTTTCAGCTGCAGAATTCAGGAAAAAGGTTGCAGAAGTAGGTGGTATTCTGGATGATAAAGGTGGAAATACAGATTGGCAGGATGAGATCTTCCGCAGGGCCTATACCCAGAACCATAACCTGACCATGAGTGGCGGTGCAGATAAACTTACTTATTTCGCATCATTCGGTATGCAAAAGCAGCAAGGTATCATTAAGACTAACAACCTAGACAGGTACTCTGGCAGGTTCAATGCCACACAGAAATTTTTCAACGACAGACTTGTAGTTGATGTTAATCTCAGTGCCAATAGCACCAAACAAGTAAGACCTAATGTGGGAAGTGCCATTGGTGATGCCATCAGTAATAACCCCACTTATACAGCATATGACCCACAGGGAAATATTGCTGCTTATCAGTTGTTCAATAACCCGTTGCTCACTTTCAAGCTCGATAAGGACAATACCATCACCAACAGGGTTATTGGAAGTATTTCCCCTTCTCTGAGAATCATGAAGGGACTGACTTACAAGATGAATTTCGGTGTTGATAATTCAACTGCAACGCGCGATATTCAGAACCTTCCGAACCTGGTTCCGCAGCGTGATGGCAGACTTGAAACATACAATATCATCAACAAGAATACCCTTATCGAAAACTACCTGACCTATAACTTCAATGTCAGCGATCATAAGTTTTCTGCATTGGCAGGTCATTCCTTCCAGGATATCTACCTGCAGGGTAGGGGTTGGAGCATCAATAAAATTCCCCTCACACCAGTAGAGCCTATCTATAATCCCGGTATCGGACAGGAATTGACCCTGGCCAATAACAGACCTTCAGGTTATGCTATAGTTAATGAATTGCAGTCGTTCTTTTCCAGGATTAACTACTCTTATCAGGACAAATACCTGGCAACTGTAAACTTCCGTATGGATGGTTCCAGTAAATTTGGTGCCAACAACAAGTATGGTTATTTCCCATCCTTCTCATTAGGTTGGAGAATAAGTGAAGAAGACTTCATGCAGAATTCACCATTCAGTAACCTGAAGTTGCGCGCAGGATGGGGACAGACAGGTAATCAGGAGATTCCATCTAAGATTACTCAGGCCCTCTATACTTCAACTGTTTCAGCTTCTTCAAGTTATCCGCTCGATCCTTCTTCATCTTTCCCAGCAGGTATTGTTTATTCCCGCCTTGCCAATCCGGATATACAGTGGGAAGTTTCTACGCAAACCAATGTTGGAATTGATTTCGGATTGCTGAAAGGAAAACTGAATGGTTCAGTTGATTATTTTATCAAAAACTCAAATGATATACTCCTCCAGGTGATACCTGCTGATCCAATACAACCGGCCGGAACCTTCTGGACCAATGTGGAAGATATGACCATTACTAACAGTGGTATTGAATTTGATTTGGAGTATAGGGGGAATATCAATAAAGACATGAAGTTCTCGGTTTCTGCCAATGCAGCATTCCTGAAAAATATCGTGGAGAATTCGCCATATTCAGTAATCCAGTCTGGTTCAGCATCCGGAGCCGGTCTCACATCTGCCACCATCAATGGTTACATCAATGGTCAGCCTATTGGTACTTTTTTCCTGCGGGAATGGACAGGCTTTGACGCTCAGGGTCTGAGCACCTATAAAGACATCGATGGTGATGGTATCAGTGGTGATAAGGACAGGCAGGCAATGGGTTCTGCTCTTCCAAAAGTCATTTATGCCTTCTCAGGAAATCTGTCTTATAAGAGTTTTGACCTGGTAGCCAATTTTAATGGTGTTTCCGGAAACAAGATATACGACAATACGGCCAATGCCAGTTTCTATAAAAACAGGCTGTCTAAAAGTGTAAATACCACAGCTGAAGCAGTTAGAGATCCGAAGGAATCTATCAGCAACTCAGCGCCGGTAAGTTCAAGGTATCTGAAAGACGGAGCTTATCTCAGGCTGAATAACCTGGCGTTGGGTTACAGCTTCGATACCCGCAATTCTTCTTTAGGTAAGGCTATTTCCAGTTTAAGACTTTCTGTAACTGGCCAAAACCTGTTTGTCATCACCAAGTATGATGGTTATGATCCTGAGGTTAATGCAGACAGAACAATCAATGGTATCTCTTCTTATGGCATCGACCTTTTGAGTTATCCTAAGGCGAGAAGTATCGTATTCGGACTTAACGTAACTTTCTAAATCAAGCAGCATGAAAAATAAAATATCGATTTTACTCGTATTGATGGGCTTCGTTTCCCTGTTGGGAAGCTGTTCCAAGCTCAATGAGACCATCCTGGACGAGTCTTCTGTAACTGGTTTGACAGAAAAGCAGATAGCTGATGGAACAATTGCCCCAGTTTATGCAAACCTTCCAAGTATTTACTTACACACAGCTCTTTTTGCCTTACAGGAGATTTCTTCAGATGAAGCTATCCTGCCATACCGTGGTGGAACAGATTGGGGAGATAATGGCATTTATCAGGATTTGAAACGCCATGCCACCACCAGTAACAATGCCAACGTTCGAAACACCTGGAATCCGCTTACACAAAGTCTTTCACGTGCAGTATCTGCCATCAGTTCCCTGCAATCCAGCAAGGATCCCAACGCAACCAAATATTTGGCTGAAGCAAAGGGTATGTATGGATTTTATAACCTCCTCTTCCTTGATCTTTGGGGGATCGTTTTTGTAAAAGAAGATCCGGGAGCAAACTCAAAGATTCTGAGGGGTGATGAAGCAGTTGAATACCTGAAAAAAGTTTTCCTGGAAGTTGAGCCATTATTGGATAATACTACTGGTCCGGGCAGACTTACCAAGGCAGGTGTATGGGGTTTGCTTGCCAAGCTTCATTTGAATGCTGCGGTTTACCGCGACAGGTACGCTGCCAGCTTCACTTTCAAGCCGGAAGACATGGATAAGGTAATTGAGTATACCAATAAGATTATTTCCAGCAATCAGTATGCATTGTCTCCCGACTATTGGGCAATCTTCAATGACGACAACAACACCAACAAGGAGCTCATTTTTGCAGTTGATCAACGCGCAGAATTGAATGGACACAACAGGTTAGCCTATTTTTCTTTGTCAGGGGACCAATTTCCGCTCCCAGCTTATACAGGTGCAAACGGAACAGACGGCCCTGGTCTTGGTCCAGATTATTACAAAACCTGGGTTGATGCTTATGCACCTCTCGATCCTGCTGATGCAGATCCCCGTTTTTACAAAAAGAATGTTGTAGTTGATCCTGTTACACAGCAAGCCTGCTATGATGCAGCTTCTTACAGGGTAGACAGAGGTATTTTACGCGGACAACAATACGGACTCATCCGCACTGCTGGTGTGTTTGAAAAATGTCCGGATGGTAAATTCAAAGTTGGCAAGTTGTTCAACAACACCCGCAACAGGCCTACTACACCGGTTATTCACACTGAGCAGATCAATTTCTCTACTGCAGGTAGCGATTACAGCACTGGATTCCGCGTGTTGAAATATGAGTTCAGTCAGAAGTCTGTCAGTGGCCGTAATTTTGGTCAGGTAGATATTCCCATTGTACGCCTTGGTGATGTATACCTGATGCGTGCAGAAGCCAAGATGCGCAAAGGTGATGCTGCCGGTGCACTTACTGACGTCAATACACTCAGGACAACACGGGTTTCAGGTGGATTGAAAGCCAGCGCACTGCCTTCAGTAACGCTTGACCTCATCTACCGTGAGCGTGGTTTTGAGTTGTATTGGGAGATGCAGCGCAGAACAGATATGATACGTTTCGGCAAATTTGAAGGAACCTGGACTGAAAAGACCAGCAGCGATAAGAACAAGCGTGTATTTCCGCTGCCACAAACTGCTATTGACGGAGCCTCTAACTTACCAGGTTACCTGAAGCAGAATCCGGGATATTAATATCTATCATCCATGATAAAAAAGAAGGCTGTCCATATCGGGCAGCCTTTCTTATTATCTGTAATCCTGATTTACTCGTTTTCGGATACCTCTTTACCAGTAGGATATTTTATTAACCAATTTTTACTTGAGGGTTGAAGTGTCTACCCGGGAAGGAGTTTCTTTCCCTGCAACAATGCCTTTTGAACTGAGTGCAATAGCACGTATAATGGCGGTCATGTTGTACATATCCAGTGTTCCGATTTCATCGCTTGCCTTGTGGTAGTTCGGTTCACTGTCCATTTTGGATGTGGAGATGGTATGTGCCGGTACACCTAGCCTTGCCAATGTGGCATTGTCTGAGCGGTAGAAAAGATTCTGTGCAGGATAGGGATCCGGGTGAAAGGTAAAACCTGTGCCTTCCAGATTCTTTTGCAGGAGAGCACCCATATCGGTTTTTTCAAAGCCGGTAATGTAAGCACTGTTTCTTCCCCATTTGCTTTCAGTTCCGATCATTTCGATGTTGAACATCGCCATTACCTGATTCGGCTCGAACTGTTTTGAGAAATAAGTGGCACCGAAGCCACCCACTTCTTCGGCTGTGAACGCGGCAAAGATCAGTGTACGTTCATTGTTGTTGAGTTTTTTGAAATACCTGGCCAGCATCATGACGGCAGTAGTTCCTGCTGCGTCATCATTGGCACCATTGTAGATGGAATCAGTACCCACCATGTTCCGGGTTGATATACCCAGGTGGTCGTAATGACCGGAGAAGATAACATATTCATTGGCTTTGGATTTGCCTGGAAGAACACCCACCACATTCGCAAGCGGCATGCTGGTAATTTCCTGCTTACAACTGATGCTGAAGGAGGAAGGTACTTCGCTACTCAGGATAAAAAGCAGATTGGACTGAGAAGGATAAAGCATGCCTCCACGTTGAGGAAACCTTGAAAAAATGCGGATATGAGCCGTATCCACTAAAACCAGTGTATTTTTTGAGCTGCCCATTATTTTTCGCACTTCATTGATGTAGTTATCTTCTTTTTTTATGAATACAACTTCATAGCCGGAAGTCTGGGTTACTTCAAACGATTGCTGAATCGAAATAACATTGATCATCCGCATATCGACCGGAGCAGCACCAATGGTTCCCTTGACTTCCACCATGCGCGGACGAATCATGGAAAACTGCTGGAGATAGGAATTACCATTCTTCCATTTCTGCAATCCTGTTTGCTGGAATTCAGCAGCAATAAAGGCGGCAGCCTTTTCTATTCCGGGAGTAAAGGTTCTTCTGCCCTGCATCTCGTCTGAAGAAAGTATTTTTTCAATTCTTTCGGTTTCTGTGACGCTGATCAGTTCTATTGGATTTTGGGCATAGGATTGGAATGTTAGGCAAAGCAAAAGAGGGAGAACAAGTTGTTTCATTTTTATTTTTATTTATCATGTAAATTAAGCGTGTTGGGTTTTTAAAACAAGAGGGACTCCCCTAATGTCCGGAAGGGTTGCCGAGACAAACGAACGAAGTGATGTTGTTGCGGTGGGGTGGAGGAATCATGAGAAATAATCCACCACCCCGTCACCTGCCTTCGGCAGGCAAGCTCATTCGCCTGCACCTTCGGTGCCGACTCATTCGTGCCACCCCTCCTGGCCAGGAGGGGTGTTTTGATAAACGATATCAATTTGTTGTTTTAGTCAAAAAAGTTTGTTGAAGCTCAATTAAAATTTGGGTATAAACCGTCCGACCCTTTTTTGGTAATCGGCATATTTCGGGTATTTTTTGGCAGAAATCTCTTCAGAAAAATCTGAGCTGCCTTTGAATAGGATAACCAGAAGCACCGCACCTACAATCGTCCAATTCAGCCATTCACCAGTGGCAGCTACGCTGAAGAGGTAGAATACCACCCATATTGCCTGTTCGGCAAAATAGTTTGGGTGACGCATTTTTGACCAGAGTCCGGTTTGGATGAAGCCGTCTCCATATTCACCCATTTCTTCCCCGGCGTTCTTTCTCCTGTATTTTTCTGTCTGGAAATCATACTGCTGTTGATCGGCCACAAATTCCATCACCACCAGTGCCACATAAATTATGGCAAGAACATAATCAAAAATGCCCAATGGGGCAGCGTTCTTAGCCAGGCCTGCAATAACTGGAACTGTGAACATGAAAATGAGGGTATTCTGATAAAAGCATATGAAGAACAGGTTGAATAGCAACCAGAAGAAGGGATTTTTAAAACCTGGCCTTTGACGCAGCACTTCCCAACGGTAATCTTCCTCACCCTCCCAGAATTTCCAGCTGTAACCACCCCTGCGTGCAAAGTTGTATGTCAGACGTGCTGCCCAGATCGTCACCAGTACAGACATCAGCACCATCCGCTCATCCATACCCCCTTTCCAGGTCATGTACCAGGCATAGGGAGCCGGAACAATGCTCCAGAGTTTATCAACCTGTGAATTATTTCCTGTTAATTGTCCTACTACAAACGTAAAGAGAATGACTGCGCCTACACCCCAGAAAGTACTTTTGAGGATCTCAAGTTGTACATCATGAGGAGGAGTACCCAGGAAGTATGCAGCAACTGGCAGCAGAATTACTGTAGCCATGAGGAAAGAAATGATTTTTTTCATAACAAGAGTTTGTTAGCCGGCAAGGTGGCATCGTTAGATTTTGGTTTGAAATAGTTAAGATAAATCATTTTTCAATTCAGTAAAAACTCCTAAGTTGTGGTAGTAAAGCAAATTGCTGTTCATGAAATCCATTTTCCGTACAATTCACTTATTGCTCAGTTTGGTTTCAGGACTTTTTATCATGACTGCCTGCTTTACCGGAGCAGTGCTGGTTTTTGAGGAAGAGCTACAGCATACAATCTACCACCACCGGTATTTTACCAATGAGGTGAAAGAAATTCAGTTGCCCGTAGTTGAGATTATGGCATCGCTGAAAGTTTCTAATCCTGATTTAAAGGTTACTGGTATCAAGGAGTTTACGGATCCTGCACGAAATATTGAAATGGCTGTAGTGCAGCAGCCAAAGGAAGGTGAAAAGGCGGGAAAACGTTTTTCAGCTTTTGTGGATCCTTACACAGGCCAACTGGTAGAGTTGTACAGTTATGGTGATTCCTTTTTTTATACTATTATGAGCCTGCACCGCTGGTTGCTTGGAGGTGATACCGGAAAGCTCATCATGGGAACAGCCACTTTGTTGTTTTTATTCATTATGATAACAGGTGTGATTTTGTGGTGGCCCAAAACGAAGGCCATGTTGAAGTCGAACCTGAAAATCATGTGGAAGGGGAACTGGAAGCGCGTCAACCACGACCTTCATTATGCATTGGGTATTTATTCGGTGTTTTTCCTGTTCATTTTTGCGTTTACCGGACTGGCTTGGAGTTTTCAATGGTTCAATGATGGTATATATAAAGTAACCAATTCCTCCAAGGAACCCATCAAACCACCAACATCTACATACAGCGATACAGCTTATCTGGCTGCCATTGATGTGGATGATATTTTATCAGATGCGTTTACCCGGGTTCCCAATGCCGTTTTTTTCAACCTCAGTTTTCCAAAAGATTCAAGTGGAGTTTATGCAGTGGGTGTGCTTCGGAGGGATGCATCACATGAAACGGCAACAGACAATCATTACTACGATCAGTTCTCAGGTGAGCACCTGAAGCTGGTTAGTTTTGCGGATCGTCCGCTCGGACAAAGGGTCAGGGCCACTTTCAAGCCAGTTCACATCAGTTCCATATGGGGATTGCCTTCCAAGATACTCGGATTTATAGTTTGTCTGTTCGGTACCACTTTCCCCATAACCGGTGTAATCATGTGGCTCAGCAGGATTCGGAAAATTTAGTCATGATTTATAGCATACGGAAATTTTGTTCTCCATTAACATTCTTCATTTTTGCTTTATTACTCTTTTTCTTGAATGTAAAAGATTCATTTTCACAAATTAAAAAAGATTACCCTCCAAGGTGGAAAAAAGGATATCTGGATTTTCATCAAATTAGCACAGGCATGGGAAATTCCTGTTTTGTTCAATTTCCCGATGGCACAAACATGTTAATAGATGCAGGAGCAATCAATAGAGATTATTTAAGAAAATATCCACCAGTTGCACTTTTTGATTCCGCACAATCTGCTGGGTCATATATAGCAGATTATATCAGAAAATGTATTCCTTCTAATTTGCCATTTCAATTGGATAATGTGATTATTACCCATTTTCATGATGATCATGTTGGCTATCCAGATACTCAGTCATCATGGTCTGAAGGTGGCTTATATAGACTGTCGGGAATTACTGATGTTGGATCTTCCATTCCGATAAAATTAATATTGGATAACAAATGGCCATTTTATGAACCAAGTAATCCAATTAGTGAAAATATCATAAGAAATTACCAGTTATTCTTACTTGAACAACAAAAAAAGGCAGATTTCAGAATTGATTCCTTTCGATTGGGTAATCTGAACGAGGTCTTAAATTTCCGATCAAATCGTATAAAATCAGAGGTTGCGCTAACAGGCAATGCAGTAAGAGGCAAATACCTAAAGAGCGATGGAAGCATTGAGGACTTTCTTAAGGATTGTTCATCGCTTAACCCGGTAGTACAAGAAAATAACCAAAGTTGTGCTTTAACCATCTGGTATGGGCGACATAGTTTTTTTTCAGCAGGAGACATCGATAACCAGGCCTATGATTCCGTGAAATCTGTTGGTTTTGCTGAAGAAATTTCAAAAAATACGGGTAGGATATCATTTTACGTTGCAGGTCACCACGCCATGAAAGGCGCAATAAGCAACCAAATTATTGAGTCAATTACTCCTGATTATTTCATTGTACCTGCCTGGTCATTTGGGCATCCCGATTTAGAAATTGTAGAATTTTTTCTTAAAAATCATCCTACTATAAAGCTCTTATCCACACAACTACATCCAACTACACGAAATGACTTGACAAATGCAGGGTTAAGTGATCAATTAATGACGGGAGGGCATATTATGATCCGAATTAAGCGGAATAAAAAAACACCCCGCCTGTTTTTTATAAAACCTTGATTATCATGTTTTAGATATCTGCCAGGAATAGTTAAGATCGCTGTTGAAACCAAACTTAACACATAAGAAAGGTGAATAACAATTTTTATGACAATCATAAATTTCATATTTGCTTAATGAAGATATGACCAATAAATTTTTTGTTTGTGGTATTATTGCCTCGCAAAATCAAAACAAAAAACATGAGAAAATTAATTTCCCTGTTGGTAATTGTGTTGGTGACGGTCTCCGCCACTTATGCACAGGTAACCAGCAGTAGTATCACCGGATCGGTGAAAGGTGAAGACAACAAGTCATTCGAAGGAGCAACCATTGTAGCTGTTCACCAGCCATCGGGAACCCGTTATGCAACTACTTCTACGAAAGCAGGTGCTTTCACCATCCTAAACGTACGCGTTGGTGGTCCGTATTTAGTTACCGTTTCCTTTCAGGGCTTCAAGTCTCATCAGGAGCAGGATGTATTTGCTCCTTTGGGAAATACTGTAAACGTAGATGTGCAACTCAAAAATGAAGCACAGAGCCTTCAAAACATTGTTGTAAAGGGTATTGCCAATCCCATTATGAACTCTAAGAATAATGGTGCAAGCGTTACCATCAACAGGCAGACCATTAATCTGACACCAACAATTGGTCGTAACGTAAATGATATCACTAAGTACAATGCATACAGCAATGGCCGTTCATTTGCTGGTCAGGATAGCCGTTTCAACAACTTCACCATTGATGGTGCGGTTTTCAACAATGGATTCGGACTGGGTAATGATGCACAGGCAGGTGGACGTACAGGTTCTACTGCGATTTCATTGGATGCATTGGAGGAATTACAGATCAATATTACTCCTTATGATATCCGTCAGTCTGGCTTTGCCGGTGCGGCCATCAATGCCGTAACACGCAGCGGTACCAATGAATTTGCAGGTTCTGTTTTCCGTTTTTGGAACAACAGAGATTTAGCAGGAACAAAGGCTGCCAGTGCAACTGATAATATTCCAAAGACACCGTTTAATGTAGAAACCAATGGTTTCCGTGTTGGCGGACCGATTATCAAGAATAAATTGTTCTTCTTTGTAAACGGAGAATTTAATAAGGGTTCACAGCCTGCACTCAACTGGGTTGCTAACAGACCCGGTGCAACAGGTAATGTTTCAAGAACTACTGCATCAGATCTCGAAGACCTGAAATCATTCATGCTCACCAATTTCAACTATGATCTGGGTGCTATTGATAATTTCAATAATGAGTCGTTCAGTAACAAGATTCTGGCACGTATTGATTATAATATAAATGATATTCACAAGTTGAGTGTGCGTTATGCAAATCACAACTCACAGAGTGATGTGCCCATCAGTAATTCAAATGCTGGTAACACAGCAGGTAATGGAAACAGACAAAATTTAGCACTGGCAATATCCGGACAAAATACAGGATATATCATCCAGGACAATACACGTTCTGCTGTTTTGGAATTGAGTTCAAACTTCAAAAACAGGGTTTCCAACCAGTTTATTGTTACTTACAACAAACAGATTGAAGATCGTGTATATAGAAACAGTCTTTTCCCAACTGTTGACATCCTGAGTGGTGTAGGTGGAAGCACGTATTCTTCAGTAGGTTTTGATCCGTTTACGCCCAACAATAAACTGAATTATTCAACCTTCAATGCTACCAACAATACTACCCTGATTCGTGGTAACCACACCATCACAGTAGGTGCAGCTTTTGAAGCGTTCAAATCAAATAACTTATTCTTTTACGGATCAAATGGTATCTGGGTTTATAACAGCATTGCTGATTTCAAGGCAGCCGCACTGGCGTTTAAGAATAACCCCAATGCCACAACATCTACTGTTCCTATTGCCCGTTTCAACTATCGTTATACTTTATTACCTGAAGGAAAACTGCCATGGCAGACCTTCCAGAACCAGTTTTATACTGTATACGGACAGGATGAGTGGAAGATGACTAAGAATTTCAGGTTGACTTATGGTGTACGTTTAGATTACCTGAATATTCCAAACACTGCAGCAGATTATTATAATCCTTATGTAGCTTCATTAACATTCAGGGAGCCTTCAGGCTTAGCATACAACATCAATACCGGTACCATGCCTGGTTCAAGGTTGTATGTGTCTCCCCGTATGGGTTTCAACTGGGATGTTTACGGCAACAAGAAAACACAGGTTCGCGGTGGATCAGGTCTTTTCCTTTCCAGGCTTCCTTATGTACTGATTTCCAATCAGTTGGGTAATAATGGTGTTAATATCGGATTAATTAATGTAACAGGTTCTGCTGCTGCTAATTATCCATTTACAACTGATCCTTCTAAATACACTCCAAGTTCAACTGATATCAACAGTCTTCGTGGTTACAACGTAAACTATGGCGATCAGGATTTGAAGTTTCCTCAAATCTGGAAAAGTAATATTGCCATTGATCAGAAGCTCGGTTGGGGTGTAATAGGTACCCTTGAAGCTATCTATAATAAGAACATCAACATGCTTAATTACCAGGATGTTAATCTGAAAAGAGCTTCAGGAAATTTTGCTGGTGATGATAACAGAGATATTTACCCAGCACTTGGCTTGAGTGGAGCTGCTGCCACCAATGCACGTTTTATTAATCCAGGCATAGGTAATGCTTTTGTTTTGACCAATAATAACGTTGGATATTCATATTCATTGACTGCGAAACTTGAAAAGCCTGTTACCAAAAATTTTGGTGGTGTGATTGCTTACACCAATGCCAAGGCAACTGATTTGTCTTCCGTAGCAAGTACTGTTAATGCAAGTTCACCAAGTATTTATGGTGTTAATTATATAAGGGAGAGTTTTTCTAATAATGACCTGCGCCACCGTTTCATGGGTTATGTTAACTACAGGCTCAATTACGGCGGTAAATTCGGCGGTGCCACAACCTTCTCATTGGGTATGGTATCAGCCAGTGGTTTCAAGTTATCTTACACTTACAGCAGTGACGTAAATGGCGACGGTCAGTTCAATGACCTGATCTATGTTCCTGCGGCGGGTAGCAACCTGATTTTCCAAGATCAGACCGTTGGTACAACAACATTTACAAGAGACCAACAGGCACAGGCATTCAATGCTTACATCGATGCCCATCCTTATTTGAAGAACAGAAGGGGTCAGTATGCAGAGCGTAATGGTGGAGAGGCTCCATGGCTCACACGTTTTGATTTTGCGATTGAGCAGGATTTCTTCGTGAAGACAGGCAAGCAACAAAAAGCCAATACAATCCGTCTCCGTGCTGATTTCATCAACTTCGGAAACCTGATCAATAATAAATGGGGTGTAGGTAATGTATCCACCACACCGCAGCCGTTGAACTACCGTGGTCGCATGGCAAGTGGAGAACCCATCTACAGGCTTGCTACACAGGTAGTTAATGGTTCAACCGTTTTGTTGAAAGACGCATTTGTAGACTCTAAAACACTGGGTGATGTTTACCAGATCCAGCTCGGTGTTCGTTATATCTTCAATAACTGATAATACACCCTTAGGGGTATAAAAAAATCCGGTAGTGATGAGCTACCGGATTTTTATTTTTAAGAAGTGTCAGTTACCTGAATTCATAGCCAAATCCCATCAGCTGTGTAAGCAGTGTATTTGGTGCATCAGTTGCAGTGCAACGGCCTTCCATTTTAGGTGCTATTGGAGAATGTGTTTTCAGGTATTCTTCAATAACACTGTGAAGCGTTGCTCCCAGTCTTTTGGGTTCTTTAACCCCTTCTACCCTACAAATCGTGGTATCCGGATCACCTTCACGCTCGCAAGCTACAAAGCTATATTCCTTTTCCAGGTCGAGTGGTTTGCCAGCTACTTTGATCCAGTTCACCCTTTTTCCGGCATCATTGCCAATGGTGAAGTTGACTTCCATGCCTTTGAAACGGACTACCCATCCGCCAAAGCGTTTAGCGGGATCTTTTGCAAAGGCGTTTTGTAATTCTTTTTCCATCCATCCCCACAATTGCTTCCCGGTTATGATGCCTTTTTTAGCTTCACTGTCAACAGGGAGCATGCTCCAGAGGAAATCCATGGTGATGTCTGCCACACCTGTTTTGGCGTCTGGAACCAAAGGCGGACAGAATCTGAAACCATTACTCAGGGCGATATCCGGTTTAAATTTCCACATGATGGCATCAGTGATGAAGTTATCCATCGGTGTTTCAATTACATAATAGCGTTGTAGCGTAGTTTTTGTCTGACCAATGACCCTGTCGAGTTCCTTTTTATAAGGCTCACGGGCTTTGGTAACCAGTCTTTTCATTTCTTCATCTTCACCATAAATACCAGGATCAACATCCATCAATTGGTAAGAATGGTCTTTAACAACGCCATCCTCAATGACAATATCCAGTTTAGCCAGGAAGGAACCAAAGGCACCTGGTTCGGTTACCTTGGTATGAACGCCCTGTATAGGTGTTCTCACCCTTTCGTGTGTATCTGCACCCAGGATATAATCTACTCCCTTTACATGCGGCATGTTGGCCAGTCCAACCTGTTGCGCAAGCCCCATGTGCGTCAGCAGAAAGACCATGTCGCATTGCTCGTATTCACGCAGAATTTTGACATATTTGGCCACGTTCAATTCAGGCATGGTAAATTTAATACCATCGCTATAAGCCGGAGACTGACGTTTGGGTGTTAGTGGGTCATTGTAACCAATGAATCCGATTTTTATACCAGCAATGTGTTTAACAAAATAAGGTGGGAAAATCAGATCACCCTTCATATCATCGTTGGTATCATGGAACATATTCGCGCAGACTTTTACACCGTCGTAAGCGAACATGTCTTTCATCATCATCTCCTTGCCATAGACCACTTCCCAGTTGCCCGGCAACATGATGTCATAGCCGATATTATTCATGAGCGGAACGATGGCTTTGCCTTCACTCATGGCAGCAACACCACCACCCTGAAAGCAGTCTCCTCCATCTATCAGTAATGTGTTCTCGCGGTTTTTATTCCGGATGGTGTTGATCATTGATTTCAGGGTGGCGTAGCCTCCCCTTTTTTTGTAGACATTTTTGCCATTTTCAACAAAAAACTCATCATGGATCATCAGCTGTGCATGGATGTCTGCGGTTTGCAAGAGGGTTAGCATTGTAGCTTT
Source organism: Chitinophaga pinensis (assembly GCA_945862385.1). Taxonomy (GTDB): domain Bacteria; phylum Bacteroidota; class Bacteroidia; order Chitinophagales; family Chitinophagaceae; genus Pollutibacter. The sequence goes on along the minus strand of CAMAXV010000001.1, from coordinate 194,027 downwards.
TCCGTCTCTTACTGCCTTGTTTTGTTCCATGTTTTTTGTCTTGTAGGCACTTTCGTCCCCTTGAAGCGCGGACGCCGCCATAGGTGCAATCAAACCACCACCGATGCCAAGGCCCATGCCCAGTTTAGCAGATTTACGGAAGAAGTCGCGGCGACTGTTTTCTGAAAGTTGAACATGCAGGTCTTTTTCTGCTTTGCTGATGGCTTCCTGGTGACAGGAAGTGCAGGTGCAGTTTTGAATGTGAGGCATCGTTGAAATTTATGTGATAAAAGTTTAAATAACCTGCGGCATAGACCTGCAGTCTGTATTCTTATTTTTTTCTGGCGTCGATGATGGGTTGAAAAGGACCGAATTTGTGTTGTTCTTCACTGAAACCATCGGCATAGGGGCCAAAAGGATGGTCAACCGGTTTTTTGGCAATATTGGGCCAGTCACCGCTCAGGTCTTTGGAAGGCCTGGGTCTGGAGTTGACAAAGGCTGCTACATCCCAAGCATCTGCATCGCTTAAACTGGGAGCACTGTGAGAAGCCTGATTAAGCGGCATATTATCGCGCACATATCCTGCGAAACGAGAGAGCCTGAAGAGACCTGCTCCGGAATTATAGCTGTTTGGTCCCCATAGCGGAGGGTAGGTATAGGCCAATCCATCTGCCGCCAATACTCCTTCGCCATTTGCACCATGACAGGAAACACATTTAGCTGCATATACTTCCTGACCTTTAACCGGGCTCGCGGCACGGTCGAGGTATTTAGGAGGTTTGATGCCCGAACCTTCAGGTACAGAATCTTTGGGAACAGCATGACCAACCCATTCGATATAGGCCATCATGGCTTTCATTTCCCTTGTTGTGCTATCGAGTGTTTTGCCATTCAGGCTTCTTTCCATACAATCGCTAACCCTTTTGTAAATGGTTTCAGTGCTACCGCTGCGATCTCGGAATTTGGGATAGGTGGAAGCTACGGCACCATAGTTGTTACCCCAGGTTTTGCGACCACCGTTGAGGTGACAATTCTGACAATTCATGCCATTGGTAACGGCAGCTACGCTTCCATTAGGACCCAGGTAACGGGCTGTATTTGCAATAAGTTCTTCGCCATAGATAACGAGTTCCCTTTTCTCACCTTCCAATTCACGGTCCAGGTAGAGCGAGGGAGCAGTCCAACCCTCACTGGGTATCTCTGGTATAGTTTTTTTAGGTGCATTGACTGCTTCTGAAATTTCTTTAAAAATCAAGAGAAAGAGGCCTACCAGAATAGCAATGAGGATCCAGTTTTGTTTAGCCATGGCAAAAATCAGTTAAGATGAATACTAATATAACCTTGTTGGAGTATAATAATAGTGATAAATGTCACATTGCTTAGAAATTATAGTTCAGCACAACATTCCAGCCCTGCATATTCACTTTGTTAATCAGGTACTTTGCAGCCAATTCACCATCCTCTGTTTTCCATTTGTGGTATATAAGCAGTTGTGTGTTCAGACCTTGCAGCCATCCTTTGAAATCGTACCGGATGTCAAGGTTAAGTTGGGTGTATGAAGGCATACCGTATTTATTTCGAGCAAAATCAGCTGCATCAGGCAGGTCAAAGTAACCCATGGAGAGGTTGGTTTTTATGCCTGTTTTTGGAAATTTATAAGAGAAAGTGGAGACCAGGGCATTGGCATTGGCCAGACCTTCATTTCTTTCTCTCGCCATGAAGGTATAGAAAGGGTCGCGCCCCCATTCTCTCGGCATGAGGAATCTGCCTTTGTCTGTTATCCTGTTGAAGGCAAGGGTGGTTTTGAACAGGTTTTTTTCCCATCCTGCCATGGCTCCGAAGGTGCCGGATTGTTTGTCTTGCACATACCTCAGTTCAGGCAGGTAGTTTCCGCCATCACCCGAACGAAACTGACTGATCCATTGAAAACCCAGGAGGAGCTGACCTTTTTCGCCAAACGGGTGTTTGATGTCGGCTTGCAGCATACTGGTGTTAAAGATATTGTGCACATACATGTGCCAGGCCTGCAGGGTCAGGTATTTGAGTGATTTATTGGTCATCCCCGCCATGGCTAGCCCCTTTGTTTCGGTATATCCTCTGTAAGCAGAACGTTCACCATCCGGGTTAACGCCCATTGGGTAAATGCCTATGGATTCCCCCACGCTGAACCATTTTACAGTTCCCCGTGGTGAGATGTATTTGATTAAACCGCCTTCCCATTTGGTTTTTCCGGTGTTTATTTCGGACCAGAGACCGCTCACTTCGGTTGGCCTCATGCGACCATCCTGCAGGTTGATAAAGGGGGTATTGATCAGTTGTTTACCCAGTGTAATGGAACTGTTTTTGAAGTTGTATTTCAGGAACAGTTCTTCAAGCCTGTCGATATCGGAAGTATTATAGGGGTCTTGCTGATCGAAGAGTCCGATTTCATACCGGTTTCCTGCACCTGTTTTCGGGTCAGGCTCACCCAGTGGTGAAGAACCGATGTTGAAAGTGAAGAAGCCGCTGATTCCCAGTTGAAAGCCTTTAATTGGAGCGGTTACAAATTTTATACCACCACCAGCAGCGTTAGCATAATAATCGGATAGCTCTCCGGTGTTATTTGTTTCCATGAAAAAGTAGCGCAGGTGACCATGCATTGTTCCTTTTCTAAAGGCATTGAGCAATGAATTGGAAGCAGAATCTGATTTTTCTTTCCCGTGCCAGATTGTTGGCTTTTCACCCAGTTCCTGGTGTTGGGCAAAAAGATTCCCTACTGCCAGCCATAGGGTTATGGCCAGCAGTGGGATTTTTGTTTGTTTTCTCATCATTTGATTTCTTCGAAGTGGATGGATTCGGGCATTTTCTCATCCTGTTTTTTGGTAACAGGTGTTGAACAGCCGCCGATGCCACAGCCCATGTTGGCCAGTCCCATCAGCAGTATAAAACCACCTGCCCAGCCCATGAGGGCATCATGTCTAATGAATGCATAAACCAGTGCGGTTATGCCTACAGCAACCCTGAAAATCCGGGCGCCGTTCCAATTGGTGGTAAGTAATGTTTTCATCATCAGATTTTGTTGTTGAGCACGTTCCATGCTCCTCCGTTATAGCATTCAATGCCGGCGCCGGTGAGCATGGATTCAGCCATACCACTTCTGTTACCACTGCGGCAGCAGGTGATGACAACTTTATTTTTCTTTTTCAAATCCGCAATTTTATTCCGGATGCCATCCAGCGGCATATTTACAGAACCTTTTATATGTCCGCTGTTGAATTCGCCCGGGGTTCGAACGTCAACGATTAAAGCGCCGTTTTTAACAAGTTCAGCGAAGTCTACTGCTGGACCATCACTGAAGAGATTTTTAAACATGTTCATCATGGTAATATGATTTATTAGTGATTAGTTTACGGTAGGATTGCCTTGTGCGATCCATTCGTTCATGCTTGGAGAGTAGTTGAGGATATTGGTATAGCCTGCATTTTCAAGCAGCGAGTAGCCAATTGTGGCCCGGTCGCCGCCCTGGCAGAGTACTATTACTTGTTTTTCCTTGCTTACTTTGTCGAGGTTTTTAGGAAGTGTACCCACAAAAACATGGTCAGCTCCTGCTATATGTCCGCTTTTGTACTCTGTAGCTCCGCGGAGGTCAACTACCTGAACATTGGAATCATTCAATTTGGCTTTCAGGGTATCGATGTCGATGACATTGGTTGTATTCAAAGTACCACCAGCAGCTACAAAAGCTTCTGTAGAAGGAATAAAACCCATGATATTATCCAGTCCGATACGCATCAGTTTTCTCACCAGGTCGTCGTGCGTGGCAGGATCAGCCAGGAGGATGAAAGGTTCGTCATAAGAAAGGAACCATCCCGCCCAGGTAGCAAAGCTGTTGTTACCTTGTATGTTGATACTGCCCGGGATATGACCTGCGGCGAAATCAGCTTTATTGCGGGTGTCGATTACTTTGATACCCTTTGCCATGGCGTCTTTCATCGCATCGTTAGATAAAAGATTGAGGGTAGGTACTGAAGTCAGCAGAGGCCTGTCTACCTTATTCAGTTTCTTCATCATAGCGAAGTACTTAGGCGGTTCAGGTTGGTCTTCCAGGAGGAACTTAGTGAAACCGTTTTCGTCGCTTGCAAAGCGGAAAGCCCAGTTGCGGATTTTTTCGTATCCAACGGTTGAGCTTGGAACAGCGCCCAATGCCTTACCACAGGCAGAGCCAGCGCCGTGCCCAGGCCATACCTGGATGTGATCAGGCAGTTTGCTGAAGCGGTCGATGGATTTATACATTTGTTGAGCACCAGCGTTCATGGTTCCTGTCATACCCGCAGCTTTTTCCAGCAGGTCTGGACGACCAATATCTCCCACAAAAACGAAGTCGCCGGTAAAGAACATAACTGGTTCAGGAGAGGCGGGGGTATCTGTGAGCAGGAAGCTGATGCTTTCAGGCGTATGGCCGGGGGTATGCATCACTTCCATTTTCAGGTTACCCACCATAAAGGTATTGCCATCTTTCAGTCCGATGTGATCAAATTCATATTCCCATCCTTCGCCACCTTCATCGGAGAGGTAGAGTTTACCACCGGTGAGGGCTGCCAGTTCACGCGCACCCGATAGGAAGTCTGCATGGATATGTGTTTCCATGATATGCGTGATAGTCATGTTATTTTGTTTGGCGATTTCCAGGTAGGTATCTACGTCCCTTTTTGGATCGATTACTGCGGCTACTCCAGCTTTCTGACAACCGATGAAGTAAGAGGCCTGAGCGAGTGATTTGTCGTAAACGTGTTGAAAAAACATATCGTTGAGTTTTAATTGGTTGAAAAATTATGATTTAAAAAACAGTTCTTTGATGATGATGTAGATACCCATGACCAGTACGAACCATCCGAATCCTTTTTTAAGGCTGTCGGCAGATATTTTCTTACTCATTGCGTTCCCTGCAAAGATACCTGCAATAGCCAGTGCGGTTACTGAAAGTAATAGTGTCCAGTCCATTTGCTGTTTACCCAGGTCGCCAGTAAATCCAATCAGGGATTTTACAGCGATGATGAGGAGGGAGGTACCGATTGCTTTTTTCATAGGCAGTTTGGAGAAGAGCACAAGGGCAGGGATGATAAGAAATCCGCCACCTGCTCCTACAAAACCCGTAAGCATACCTACGATTGTACCTTCCAGGAGGATCATGGGGTAGTTGAATACCTGCGGACCTTCTTCGGCTGTGGTATTGGATTTATTTCTGATCATGGAAACCGAGGCAAAGACCATGAGGATAGCGAAGACGATCATCATCATCAGCGGCTTGGTAACTTCCAGGCTGCCCAGTTGAAAGATATGCTGGGGTATGTTTGGCACCAGGTAAGCCCGGGTGGCATAGACTGCGATGATAGAGGGAATACCGAAGATGATGGAAGTTTTAAGGTTGACGTCCCCGTTTTTGTATTTCGGGAAAGCGCCGACCAGAGAGGTTGCTCCTACGATGAACAGGGAGTAGGCAGTGGCCAGAACGGGGTCAACATTAAAGAGGTAGACCAGTACGGGAACTGTGAGAATAGATCCCCCTCCGCCGATGAGTCCGAGCGAGAGACCGATAAAGAGCGATGCGATGTAGCCAAGTATTTCCATAATTTTGATTTCGTAATGCAAAGATGTAAGGAATGAATATTATAGTTTGTGACGGAAGTCACACGGATAATTTTGCAGTTTCCACCATTTGAATTATGTTTGCACTCCGCTGAAAAGCATGGAAGGTGCCGTATCCCGACGCAGGTCGGGAAAAGGACTGAAATAAGGTGCGGTATCCCGACGCAGGTCGGGAAAAGGACTGAAATAAGGTGCGGTAGCTCAGTTGGTAGAGCAAAGGACTGAAAATCCTTGTGTCGCCGGTTCGATTCCGGCCCACACCACAGAAACCCCGAGAAATCGGGGTTTTTTATTTTGAAAAATTTGGTTGTATCGCCGGTTCCCCCGAGTACTCGGGGCGGCCCACTACGGTGTGTATAAGTTAACTGAATAACTCGTTGACCTACCTGAACCACCAATTTGGCAGATGGCACCTCGTTTTCTTAAATCCTGCAGATCTCTTGTTGCTGTTGCTTTAGAACAACCGGTGATACTTATGTATTTTTTGGCATTTATGCCTCCTTCAAAATCATCTGGACCCTCTTCAAGCATTCTGGCAATTACTTTAGCTTGACGATCATTCAATTGATTTTTATATATATCATAAAATCGCATTTTAATGATTATGAATTTTACCAGCCTCTCTGTTTCTTTATGCGAAATATGAATAATATTCACAAACCAGGCTATCCATTTGGTGATTTCCAATTTACGCTGTGCTTCTTTAAGGTTAGCGTAATATTCTTTACGGTGTTTCTCTATAGTTTTGGATAAACTAATAAGCATGGGTCCTCCAAAACCCTGCGACAAAGCCTTTTCAGCAATTGCTCTCCCAATCCTGCCATTTCCATCTTCAAATGGATGTATTGATTCAAAGTATAAATGGGCTATAGCAGCTTTTACAGGCGGACAATTTAATTTCCAATCTTTTTCATTTGAATTATCCTGATTGAACCAATTGATGAAATTTGTCATTTCATCTGGAACACGGAAAGATGGTGGGGCTTCAAAATGGATGGTGGGATCTGAGGCAGATCCTGAAATGATCAACATTGGCTCATCGCTTTTTCTGTAGATTCCTGCATTTATTTTCTTATTGGTCTGCATTAATTGTTTATGCCATTCCAATAGTTTTTCCTCAGTAAGAGGCTCTTTGTATGATTTTCTGACATCCATGAGCATTTCCCCGAGTCCGATTACATTTTTATTGGCAGGGGATTTTTCAACTATTAAGCCCAGATTTTTTTTGATGGATGATACCACATCGATTCTGCTATAATGCTCTCCTTCAATTTCAGATGTTTTTAACGCTTCTGCAACCATGATTTGGATCAGTGTATCTGACTGTAGCTGTTCAGGTAATGACGATACAGCTCCCGTAACCAGGCTTACGCTTGATTTAATGTCAATCAGCTGTTCTTCCAGTCTGGTTAAGTCAAATTTGAAATTGGGCCAGTTCTTGTATTGCCAGTTGTACATGATTTGAACCGATTAGGGAGCTTAATCGGCTCAAATGTAATAAAAATTTGAGCCGAATAAGAGTTTTAATTGGCTCATATTTTCGGAGAAAATCCCACATTTACCTTGAAATTCTTATTGGCTCTGAAATAATCAGGAGAATTTCGTTTTTTTAAAATACACAAATAATTGATTATTAAATATTTAAGTGATTGGGAACGATTCCGGCCCACACCACTTCAAAAAAACAGAAACCCTTGCAGGTATTGACCTTGCACGGGTTTTTTGTTGGGGGTGCACGGAAGGGTGCACGGTTTTTTGTTCCCAGTCTTCGTTCTTTTGACATATCCAAAATATAGGATATGTGCAATGGATGAGTATACAGAAGAGTTTATTACAATAGCGTCAGTTGTCCTTGATGATAGCTAAGGTGATTAGTTCTGCTCAACACAACATTCAGCCGGTTTCTATGTGGTTCTTTTACGAAGTCTTCATCTGAAATTGCTGTATGCTTTTGTAGCCAATCTTCTGTTGACAAATTATTAAAGTGCTTTTTCAATTCGTCATTTACTGCCATCCATTTCTCGAGTAACTCTGCAACTGTAAAAGGTTTCTCTTTTAACTTATCAGAATTTATTAAAAAATGATTTTTTAATTCTGAAAACATCGGTTCTCTAAATCCAAGTAACGGAAACATTGAATTATGCGAAGCTGTAAGATGACCTAACAAGTAAATCCCTCTATTTCTATTAGGAGATACTTCCCTCATCATTTCTTTTTCGGTTAGATTGAAAAATAGATCCGATACACGTTTAACAGTCAAGTGCCAACTTTGAATTATCATTTGTGTTAGTATCATATAAGCTAGGTTGTTATTTAAGTTTTTATTATTACTTTTAAATTGCAAGTAAAATTATATTATTACTTTTACTTTGCAAGTAAATTTTTTTTAAATAGCTTTAATTTTTGAGATTTATTTTAGACGGCAATAATGTATGAATCTAGAATTTAGATGCGCCTGTCCGATTACATCGGCACTTGATATCTTGGGCGATAGGTGGATGCTGATAATCATCAAGCAGATGTTAATTGAGGATAAAGAAACGTTTAAAGACTTCATAGAAAGTGATGAAGCCATTGCATCCAATATCCTTTCATCCAAACTCAAACTGCTTGAAGAGGTTGGGATCATTATTAAAACTCAACGACCAGACAATAAAAAAACGAACCTCTATCTTTTAACTGACAAGGCCTTGGCTTTGACACCTGTGTTAGTTGAACTGGCTTTGTGGAGTGATAAATATCTTAGAAATATTCATCCAAAGATGGTGAATGGAAAACCATTGAAATTATTAAGAAATGACAAAGTCGCTTTTGCAAATATGTTACAGAATCAATACAGAGAGAAACTTGCTGCAATAAAAGATTCTCTTCGCTTATTTTAATTCTTAAAAAGGTATCCCAAGATATGAGTTTTAAAAAAAAGATTATGACTAAAAAGTCCACTTCTAATTTCAGAATGTTATTAGTAATAGTTTTTGTCCTATTACAAACAAATTTACATGCACAACTTCTAACTGTTAGCGGTAAGAAAATAATCAATACTTCCAATAACCAGGAAGTAATTCTTAATGCAATGAATTTTGGTAACTGGATGGTTATGGAAGGATATATGATGAATTCTACTAGCCAAGCCACTGCTCAACATAAATGGAAACAGAAATTAACCACATTGATTGGCAGTAGTAATACTGCTACTTTTTATAATGCTTGGTTGGCTAATCACGTAACCCAAGCAGATATACTTGAAGTAAAAAAGTGGGGATTTAATGCTGTTCGTCTGCCGCTTCATTATGAGTACTTTGTAAATCTAGGTACTCCAGATGTATGGAACGATCAGGGCTTTACCATTTTGGATAGTGTTCTATCCTGGTGTACTGCCGTCGAGATGTATGCCATTATTGATTTACATGCTACACCAGGCGGACAAAGTAATAACGATATCAGTGATTATGACAATACAAAACCCTCTTTATGGGAAAGTGAATCCAATAAGACAAAAACTGTCAATCTCTGGAGAAAACTTTCTGAGCGGTACAAAAATGAGGCATGGATAGCTGGTTATGATTTAATTAATGAGCCTGCATGGAATTTACCCAATGGTACTGACCTAAGAAATATTTATGAAAGATTAACCGATACCATCAGGTCTAATAACGATAACCATATTTTATTTATTGAAGGAAACTGGTATTCTAATGATTACACTGGACTCACTCCAGCCTGGGATCCCAACATGGTTTATGTTTTTCATAAGTATTGGTCGGATGCCACTACAGAGGATATCAAATGGATAACTGATTTTAGAGAGGCACAGAACAGACCAATTTGGTGCGGGGAGCATGGAGAGAACAGCAATGATCATTTTACAAAAATTGTAGAAATATTCAAGGCTAATGGAATTGGGTTTTCCTGGTGGCCAATGAAAAAATTTGAAAGTATTAATGATTTTGCTGATGCTAAATATCCATCTGGTTATAATGAACTTCTCAATTATCTGGGAGGGTCAAATCCTACACTTAATCCAACCACCGCTTTTACAACACTTATGCAGTTGGCAGAAAATGTTAAATTGGCAAACTGTAAAGTTCAAACAGAAGTATTACGATCAATATTCAAACAACCTGGAAACAGAGATACAGAACCCTTCACGAACAATCCTATACCTGGTAGACTATTTACACCCAATTATGATAAAGGAATGAATGGGTATGCCTATTCCGATCAGGCTTGGGAAAACTTAAGATTAACAACCAATACTTATACCGCTTGGAACAATGGTTGGGTTTTTCGCAATAATGGTGTAGATCTTGAGGCAACATCTGATTCATATTCAAATGGGTACACTGTTGGTTGGTTCAACAGAGGTGAATGGTTAAAGTATACGGTTAATGTAACCAATGCCGGGACTTATACATTTGAATTCAGGGTTGCAAATGGGAATTCTTTCAATGGTACAGTTCAAATTCAAAATGCAGAGGGCACAGAAATTTTGGCAACAGCGACTATACCTCCTACTGGTGGTTGGAGTAGCTGGAGAGAAGTTGTTGTTAATGGGGCTTTTCATAAAACAGGATTACAAGGGATCAGAATGGTGAATACGCTGGGTGAGTTCAATGTTAACTCAATCAATTTTGTTTATCAAAATGCTACACTTCCAGCAGTTATTCCAGTTGTTCCATCACAAAAGGTGATCAGTTTGAAAGGAAATAATAGACGATTTGTAACTTTTTCAGGAACGGATAATTTGGTGACTTGTACAAAGTCTACACAAGGCGCTAATGAAGAATTTACAGTTGTTGATGCTGGTAATGGTCTTGTTGCTTTAAAAGCTAAAAATGGAAAATTTCTTAGTGTTAATATTGCTAATAATACACTTTATTGTAATGCTTCCGAAATAGGTTTAAATGAAAAATTCACCATGACGGACTTATCAGGAGCAGTATCATTTAAAGGATCTAACAACAAATATATTTCTTCTGTCGATGGAGCATCAACTGGAATGACATGCGATAGAAACACAGCACAAGCATGGGAATATTTCAATTGGACCTATCTGAAAAATGTGGATTTAGTTACCAGCGTTACGGATGAACTTTCAGCAAATGGGTATAAAGTGTTTCCTAACCCAACTCAAAAATCAATTAATGTTTCTGCGCTTTCTTCTTCATTAAGTAAGAATCCAACCATTAGTATTTATGACATGGGTGGTAAAGCGGTCATTAATACCACAATTAAAAGTGCAACTAAAAATATTGATTTAAGTAGTTTGCAGCGTGGTATTTATTTTATGAGAATTGTCGAGTCCAATAAATCCTTCTCATTTAAATTTATTAAAGATTAAGTACTTTAATTAGTTAAAAACGGTGCAGAGAAAGGTGTACAGTTTTTGACCTTTGTTGCCATTTATGTTTACTGTAAGCTCTCTAATTTTTGCGACAATTCGGATTAAAGTTTTTGGGGTTTTGACCTATTCTTCAAATCCGAATCATTTAAATATGGGGAAGCTTACACTCCATCACCCGACCATCCTATGGCTTGCTTAATCCGGCCATCCGGTATTTAGATTCCTTTTTGTATGAATTGGGCAATCCATCCCTCAGTCCGCAGTTCACCCAGAATTTCGAAGCCAACATATCAGTTGATGAAAGTCCCCTGTTTGCTTTAGGTGTCAATAATACTATACACCAACCGGAATGATTTTTATATATCACAAGGTTCTGTTCTGGCCAATGGCAGTCGGTTCGGGGATACCAGGAGATTTGCGTTAAACTTCCGCTACAATTTTGGCATCCGGAAAAAGGAGAAGGAGGAAGGTATTATGGAGCAGATGCAGAATTTGTAAGGGATAAAATCAAGAATCTGCTGGTTCAATCACAACATATTAAACATGCTAAATACTTTCAAATTTTAACTTCTGCGATTTTAATATTTACTGCATAAAGTCCTGCTGCTTTTAGACTATTTAAACCTTAAAACATAACTTATAGTAGAGTTTCCTCCATAAATATTGCAACCGGACGTTACAAAAAGGTATGCAGGTATTCCATCTTTTATCAACAATTGTGGGCGTTCGAATTTCATTATGCTTTTGTTCCCATAGTGCCACTTTGGATTTAACAAAGAGTTTTGTGTCATATAATCATTGATAAGCTTATAACCAGCTTCGTAAGAATTGAACGTTATTCCATCATCAGACTTCCATAGCAGGCCCACGCCTTTTTTTATTATTCCATCATTATCAGTAGTGAGTAAGCATATTTGATTATTAAATGAAAATGCATATCCGTCTTCAATACGTAAATTATTGGAAGTTACAGGGAATGGCATCTGAACATAAGGACCCGTTAGATTTTCAGCAATGGCCAATCCCATTTTTGCATTACTTGATTTATAATATAAAAAATAACCTCCTTTATAAGGAAATAATGAAGGATTGTTGACGCCGTTTGGGGGTTTTATAGTTCCAATATTGCGGACTGGATGGTGGAGTTAAGATCAATCCATTCACATTTACTTTTTCCCAAGGCCCATAGAGACTTTTAGAAACAGCCATGCCAATATTTTGATTGGCAGGATGTGGCGGCTGATGATAATCATTATTGGCAATGTACAAAAGAACATACCTGTTTTCAACCTTGTAAATTACTGGATTATGCATACCATGCCTGTCCCAAGTATCCAAGTTTGTTCCTTTAAGGGTAATATCAGAAAATTGAAATGGGCCCTCTGGTTTGTCTCCTACATAATGTGCTATTTCTGAATGAGAACGCCACCCAGGGTCAACTCCAAATTCTTTGGGCCAACGAGAAGCAAATAAATGAACTCTACCGTTTTCATCCATAATAGGGGAAGTGCACCAGATATGATATCCTTTTTCTTGAATAGCAGGGCCTAGAAATGTCCATTGATCCGCAAATGATTGACTCTCTTTATTCCAGTGTGACTCTTTTGAATCTGATATTAAAAACGGAGTAATACTGATCTTCTTTAAAAAAGTCCGCCTATCCCGCATATTTAAGAGAATTAATTATATAAAGAAATTATCTGAGCCCTCATGTCTAAACATGTTTTAATCTTAAAATTAATTCAAATCAAAAGTTGCCATTACCGGGTAGTGATCAGAGAGGTACCAATTAGATTCTCCATTGCATACAACTGAAGATCTACATTTTTTTGACATTTCTGGTGAGGCCAAAATGTAGTCAATTCTTTCTAGTCTATTTATTAAATCATTATCTGATTCATGATTGATTGGTCCAAGGATTCTTCCAGGAAAAGATCCTCGTTCGTTTAACCCATTTGTAAATTTTTGAGTAACATCGATAAGGGAATGAGCAAGCAATTTAGACATTACTTCGTAGTCTAGCTGATTGTTATTCAGGTTTCCGTTATTACCTTGGTTGGATACTGATTCTCTTAGGCGATTTAAGAGGAAATTACTTTTATAAAGATCAGCATCAAAAGGAGAATGCGAATTGAAGTCGCCCAAAACAATATATTGATTGTTGGATTTTGATATATTTTCTATTCTACTCAAAATGATATCTGACTCATTTTTTCTTTTCAGATAGCTTCCAGGTGAAAAATGTACAACAATGAAATCAATGCCTGCTGAGTTGCAATGTAATGCTCCATGATGCATTCCTGTTAATATTCTCTCCTTGATTTCAATTGGATACTTTGAAGTTATACCTACAGAATAACCGGATTCTTTGAGTAAAACAGAAAAAGAATGCCCTATTTTTATTGCATCAATTTTTAACTTTTCTTCAGAATAATTGCATAATTCTTGCCAAGCTACTATATCTGGATGCTGTTGTGCTGTCCAATTAATCAATTTGTTATTTCTCGCAGTGTCTTTGCCCCAGTCATACCCGTTCAGAATATTGTATGTGATAATTTTCAGACTTCTTTGACTATAAATTGGATTTGAATGACTAGCCAATATTAAAAGAATACAGATAATCCTCATGTTGAGTTCAATTAATAACTATAAGTTATCGAAAAAAATGAAAAAACGCTTTGGAGGTCAATCTGCAAAAAAGATCAGTTGATTTTTTATACAAATATCCTGAAAACCTAGGTGAAGATATGGGATACTTTTGCTATTTACATAGAGTAACTCAGAGTACATTTATAAAAAAGGTGCACTAATTACTCCTAAGTACCTGCCCATCCAATAGGGCAGCAACCATATGTCGCCTGCACTATGCTCTGAGTTGCCATCACCACCCTTGCTGTCTAAGTTGAACATATTTGCGTTGTGTCTTTGTATCTGCCGTTCATCGGGTGGGAGTACATCTTTGATTGTTTGCCCGCGAAAATTTTGTTCAATGTGCTCGATGTCTTTCCTGTGACTATTAGTGATGCTCCAGTTGATGAGGTCGAGCGGATGTTCCTTTAGGTAATTGACAGCTTCAGATAGGTCGAATGTGTTTGCACCAGTGATGGCGGTCATGATGTTCCACAGACCCTCCTGCTCTGGGCGCTCTGCCTGCCAATGGTCGATGATGGCTTCTTTGTATTTGTTCCTGAGGGTATCGTTGAAGGCATACCGGTAGAGTCCCCAGTAACCCAGGAAATACATCTCGTCGTCAGAGTGGTTCCATCCATCAGAAAGCATCTTTGCATGCTTATCGGAAAGGTCGCCCGCTTCTCCAATCACACGCATGGGCCGCATGAGGTTCTCGAGGTAGCCATGGCGTTCCATGAGTTCGAAGGCTTTTGTTTTATAAATGGATTTTCCAGTGAAATGATAAGCCGTTTGCAGCATGGCAATGATGTTGCTTGAGTTGAGTTTGCGGTCGCCAACCACGATCGGCAAAGCATTCACGTAGGCTGGATTCCATTTGCCCCAGGTAGTAGGCTTACCATCAAAATCGATCAGGTAAAAATCGTTCTTGATAATGTGCATCATCAGGGTGTCAAGCAACGCAATAGCCTTCTTGGCGATGGATGGTTCATCTACCAATTCAGCAATGGCGCCGTATACGAAAACGTGACCAATGGCTTCATCAGAAGAGGTAGTAGATTTCCAGTCCCATTCCGGATCCGGAGCGTGCTGCCAGCGTTCAGGGTCGCTCAATATTTTGATGAAGCCGCTGCGTTCAAAGGAGCGTGACGGAAAGCCTGGAACTGGATTGATTGTAAACAGTCGCTCCATTGCATCAAGTGATTCACTGATATTGGTTAGCGCATCGGCCGTTCTGGTTACAGCATAGCGAAATACTTCAGCGCCGAGGTACATGGAAGTCCATAGACCGTCATTATCAGAATCAGAGAGATAGCCTGTCGACAAGTCGCCTGCTGTCATACCCGACAACGTTGCGTTGAAGCCATTGCGGATATGCCGGTCACGCACCTGTTGCTGAAAGAACTCGGCCTTATCAGCCAGCGTCATGTAACGGAAACAGATTTGTCCAAGACCA
Source organism: Chitinophaga pinensis (assembly GCA_945862385.1). Classification (GTDB taxonomy): domain Bacteria; phylum Bacteroidota; class Bacteroidia; order Chitinophagales; family Chitinophagaceae; genus Pollutibacter. Next base: position 178,995 of record CAMAXV010000001.1, on the reverse strand, counting down.
GCCTCTGTCAGTAATAGCACGGATCTATCAGGTCCTTCCCCTATGTTTGAGACTACTTGCCCCGGCATCCATCTTTTTCCCTGGTAATAGTCGAATTTGCCATCCTTCCTCAACGCAAATGCGCCGTTTGCTGATCCGAACCAGACCTTGTCGCTAATAGCCCGAACACTTCGTATGTCAACCACCGGTAGTTTCTGGAAGGGCCCCGCAACAGCCTTGGTCTGAAGGTCCAGGGTCAGGTACCCCTCTGTTGTGCCTATCCATGCCTTGCCACCAAAGAGATCGAAGGAGGTCAGTCCTTTCCCCTGGTATAAAGACTCGAGAGACATGTTCTGCAAATTAAAGCGTTGAAGGTTCGTCGAAGTCAGCACGAGGAATCCGCGCCCAGGTTCGTAACGCAATTCACGAATCCCTCCTTCTATAGCTTTTTTGTAAAGGGTTCCGTCCTTGGTGATGTAATGTATGGAGTTGCCGTCGCTGATTAGATATTGATTGCTAGTACCTCCAGACAGCATGCGGGCGCCTGGCAGCTCGTGGGGCATATACAGTGAGCCAGCCCATGCATTGCTGAAGATGGCTTTATCGTCGATGAGTACAAATTGACCAAAGTGATTGGTCAATCCCTGTATCTTTTTTGGTGACGGTTGTGCGGTAACGGTTGTCTGGCCGAAGGCTGCCTGGATACAGAAACTGTCCGTTATGCGGTAGCAGCACGCCAGCAGATGAGAACACCCGAATGCTGCCGTTGCGATCGGCGCAGGCATTAACCAATGCTGTTGCAGGATTTAGAGGTTTGTATTTGATGCTCAAGTCTTGTAAAAATGCACTGTCAGCATGCACAGGCTGTCCGGGTTGCTTCTGGGCGTAACTCTCGGTAACTGGTAACACAAAGGCGAGTGTCAGTATGAAATGGATTGAAAGAAAAAGAACACCGTAAATGGATGAATGATGAGGCAAACGATTCTTAGACAGCATAGAAATCAATTAATGAATTAAACCTGATTTAAAAACTATCAGTGAAATAATGATCAAGTAATGGTCAATAGTAATATCCAAAAATTATGTTCATTTCATCTTCGCTGGTCAGTCCGAAATTCACAGTTTTAGCTGTATTGTTGAAATAAGTTACTTCTGAAGTTAATCCCTCGCCAGCCTGAAGTATAATTGGTGTTGAATAGGAAGTAAACGCTGGATGTTCCCAATCTGTGTTGGTATAAATGATTTCACCATTACGAGCACCACCTGAGATCTTGATGACAAATTTTTCTCCCAGTTTATGAAAATGAGAAGTCAGCATGACAACTCTCGTAACTTGATTGAAAGTGAAAGTCTTGGTGAAAACTTTACGTTGTCCTGCCGGGATGCTGATTTCGAGATTATTCAGATCAAGGGTTTTGGCAACGTTTTGAACAGCACCAGCTGGTATGGTATAAAAATTTACATAGTTTTCTCCCTTGAGCGTATAAGAAGTTTTATTGAAGTAATGTGCATTCAAGTCCAATGGTGTTCTCGGATCAATTTTCAATGCTACACCAGGAGGTAATGTAAAATCATTGTTCACGTCTGTACCCCCCCCCATGAAAATGTGGTTCTGGATGTTTTCTGCATTGATGGTTCCATTAGAATTTCTAAGATCTCGTAATACGTTCTCAGTAGGCAAAAGCAATGAATTTCTGAAGCCATATACCACCAGGTGATGACTGTTTGACATACCTCTCAACTGAATTCTGTTTACATAAGCAGCTTGCGTATTGGGTGTATTTTTTCGAATAAAAACCTCGCGTTCAAAATTAGCAGGGATATCGAAAGGATTAATTTTCAGCTGGAATCCAGTTCCTGTAGGAGGGGGAGCCAGAGGTTCAATCTGAGGCTGACATGGATTTTTATTATCAAGCAGTGATTCATTCACAGACCCATCGGTTGCGCTGGCGCCATTGATAATCCACTTTTGTATAAAGTCAACTTCTCCCTGAGAGAGAAAATTTCCTCCCAGGGGCATGTGTGCGCCGAAGTTGGCGGAAGATGAATGGTGGCCAGTTTCACAGGCGATTTTATGCATCAGAAAACTGTTATTGGGGTTTTTGGGGTCAACCCTTTTTATGCCTAGTCCGGCCGCCGCCGCATTTTTAGCCATTACACCAACCAGATTGGCATAGGATTTTCCGGGTATCAGCACTAAACCGTGTTGGGCATAAGATGCATCTGCAGTAGAAGCATGACAACCCGATAGGGCACAGGATACATTCAGAATTTTATCCTGTATAATTTCGAATGAAGGTTTAACGGTAGTATCTGCAACTTGATTTTTTGTACAACTCATCATCAATACTGCAACCACACCAATTAATGCTATAATCCTGATTGATTTTTTCATAAGTGCCAATTGTTTCAGTAACATGGTAAGTTATGTATTTTTTCGACCCAATACCATTTCTCAGCTGTTCTCAGGTTGGTCTCTTGTCAATTAAATCCTGATAAGAAGGTTATAATAGAATGCAGTTTAGTAACTTACTGTTACTAAAATAGTTCAATTTCTAAATTCACTTCATATGCGGATTGTTAAATCCTTTGTTTTCAGTTTTCTGTTTATGGTTGTCAATCTGGTTGCAATCGGACAAAATCGGGATATCAGTAACCTGTCATCCGGAGGGAAACTCAACCCAATTCAAGCGAATATGGACATCAGACATTATACCATATCGCTGGATGTTGATATTTCGAAAGAATCAATCAGGGGTTTTACGGAAGTTGATATCTTGCTTGCAAATGCTGCTGATACATTGCTATTGGATTTGGTTAATTTTTTTGATGTATCCTCTATTGCAGTCAATGGTACAAATCAAAAATTTATCCATAGGGATAACAAACTGATTATTGTTTCAGAGAAAGGTTTTCAAAAGGGGAAAGTAACCGTACGAGTGAACTATAGTGGTCAGCCACCAGTAGCAGTAAAACCACCATGGACGGGAGGATTTACCTTGACAAAAGACAGAAGCGGTAATCCATGGGTAGCAATCAATTGTCAGAAAGAAGGAGGTCGGGTTTACTTTCCATGCAAAGATCACCCCAGTGATGAACCCAATGAGGGCGTAGATATGTATATTAATGTGCCGGATACATTGGTAGTATCTGGACCAGGTTTATTGCAAAAGGTAACGAAACGGAAAAGGACTGCCACTTACCACTGGAAAACGCAATATACAATTAGTAATTACTGTATCTTATTCAATATTGGTAAGTATAGCGTTGTACAAAAAGACTTTACAACCATCAACAACAATGTTGTTCCAATCGTTTTCTATGTATTGGAAGAGGATAAGATGCATGCTGATAAACTGATTGAGGTAAAAGCCAGAGATACCCGTATTCTTGAAAAATATTTTGGTGAATATCCCTGGTACAAAGAAAAAATCGGGATTTGTGCTGTGCCCAATTCAGGCATGGAGCACCAGACCAATATTACTTTTCAAAACAAATTTGAGTACACCCGTATCGGAGAGCAAGACTACTCTGCGAATCTTTTCCATGAATATGCACATGAATGGTGGGCGAACAAGGTAACCAACAAGGATTGGGCACACATGTGGATACAGGAAGGCATTGGCACTTATGCTGAAGCCCTGGCACATTATGACCTGGGCGGACAAGCTGCATACGATAAAATTATCAGTGCACACCGCAGGTCTATCAGATACAAGAAGCCAATGGTGGGGGGTGAGGAATTATCCGAAGATGAAACTTATGCTTTTACTGATATTTATACAAAAGGTTCATTTTTTATGCACAGCCTCCGTTTTCTGATTGGGGATGAGATTTTTCTTCCTACGCTTAAAAAATTGGCTACAGATCCTGCATATACGTATGATAATTTTGTGACAACCAATGATGTAGAAGCCTTATTTAGCAAAGCATCAGGAAAAGATTTAAAGCCGTTTTTCGATTTCTTCATGAAAACAACAGATGTGCTGGACTTTAGTGTCAAGGAAACAGGTTATCAGCAGTACACTGTAAAATTCAATAACTGCTTCATGCAACTACCTATTCAAATCACAACATCAAATGGTATTGAAAAGCATGTGATTGGAAAAGATGGTCTCAAGATTCAAAGCAGCACGCCACCACAGATTGATGCCAACGGATATTATTTGAAAAAAATTACGATGTTACCATGAGATACCTACCAAGCCTGCTACTTGTTGTACTATTGGGTATATCAACATTTTCCTATGCAGATAACTATCCAAGAAATTATGCTGTAGATATATTACACTATAGATTTGAATTAACCTTATCAGATAAATCGGATGAGATCATTGGGCAAACCACCATTGATGTGTTGTTCAATACAGATACCTCCAGAATGTTACGTTTTGATTTAGTCAATCGGTCTGCTCAACTCCAGGGTAAAGGGATGCAAATTGAGGCAGTCCTTTTTGAGCATAAACCCATTTCCTTCCTGCATGATAACAATTCATTGGTGATTAAATTATCCAAGCCTTTTGCCAAAAATAGGATTGCTTCTTTTGTGGTCAAGTATCGGGGGATACCTGCAGATGGACTTCGGATAGGCAATACAAAATTTGGGGAGAGGAGTTTTTTCAATGAAAACTGGCCCAATCGAACCAGGCATTGGTTGCCAACAGTTGATCATCCTTATGACAAAGCAACCAATGAGTTCATCGTTACAGCACCGGCTCATTATCAGGTTGTATCGAATGGTTTGTTGTTGGAAGAATCAATTATCAATGCCGAAGAGAAACGCACACACTGGAAACAGTCGGTGCCCATTTCTTCCTGGTTATACGTTTTGGGTGTAGCAAGATTTGCGGTTCAGTATGTTGACCTTTTTGAAGGTAAACAAATTCAAACATGGGTTTATCCTCAAGATAGGGATAAGGGTTTCCATGATTTTGCCATACCAACCAAAGATGTTTTGGGATTTTATTCAACTTATGTTGGTCCCTTTGCGTATGAAAAGCTGGCCAATATTCAGTCTCCCAGTGTTGGTGGAGGAATGGAGACAGCTTCTGCAATCTTTTACGGAGAGAATCTTGTTAACGGAAAAGGAGACAATCGATTGCGCAATGTTGTTATCCACGAAATTGCGCATCAATGGTTTGGCAATGCGGTTACGGAATCCACCTGGGATGATGCCTGGTTGAGTGAAGGGTTTGCAACCTATTTCACCCTATTATATCAGGAATATGCATATGGTGAGGATGAATATATCAACGAATTAAAAAAAGCCCGAACCCGCGTATTTAATTTTTACAGTAAGGATTCAACCTACAAAATTATTGACAACCGAACTGCGGAAGAACGTCAGGTTACCAATGACATGACCTATCAAAAAGGTGCCTGGATATTGCACATGCTGAGAGAGAAAATGGGACATGAAGCTTTTAAAAATGGTATTCAAACATACTATAAGAAGTATTTTAATAAGAATGCAACTACAGACGATTTTTTTGAGGAAATGCAAAAATTTGTAAAAAGTCCACTTAGCAATTTCCGTAACCAATGGTTACACAGGCCGGAAGTGTTAAATTTACAGGCAACCTGGAATTATGATGTTGCTTCACAACAACTGGAAATTAACATTGAGCAAATTCAGCGATCTGAATTTAATTTTGATGTGCCAGTGGAAATAGAAGTGATTGAAAATGGTGGAAAGGGAAAGAAGTTAATGAAGTTGGAGCTGAATGGTAAGCAAAAAATATTTAAAGTTCCTCTGGACAAAAAGCCTGTGGCTGTTTTACCCGACCCAAGGACAGTTCTTTTGGCAAAATTTGAAATCAGGGAGAGATAATTAGGATTCAAAAGGAACTTATTAGATTCTATGTCACACAACGGTTGGTTTTCAGTGGCGCCAAACAGTAAATTAATTTTAATGAAAATTCTAAACCTATTTTCAGCTTATAGTTTAGTGGTGATAGTTATAACATCATGTGCTAAAAAAACAACCTTAACACCTGTTGAAGATAGTAATCCACCTCAACTTAGCATCAGCACTTTAGTTACAGGGTATGAAATTATTTGGGGAATGGATTTCCTTCCTAATGGAGATCTGGTTTTTACTGAAAAGCGCGGTAAGATGTATCGCTACAGCAATGGTGTAGTAACTGAGCTGACTGGTTTTCCTGCGGTTAGGAGCAATGGACAGGGCGGTTTGATGGATGTAAGGGTGCATCCTGACTATTCCAGTAATGGTTGGATCTATGCCAGTTATGCAGCTACTGCAACCAATGGCTCTGGAGAATTGCGTGTAGTTCGGTTCAAAATTGCAGGTACAGCTATTCAAAATGTAGAAACTATTTTTCAGACGGGTGGTGGAAATACCTGGAATGGACATTATGGTTCGAGACTGGTATTTGATAACAACAGATTGCTGTACATTTCTGTAGGAGAGGGCGGAACCGGAAGTTATGCAGGACCCAATGCCAGTAACCGTAATTCCTCTAATACCGCCTCACCCTGGGGTAAAATTCACCGCGTTAACGCTATAGGTGCGGTGCCGGCTGATAATCCCGTTTTGCCTGGACAAACATCTGCGGGAACAATTTTTGCTTATGGCATAAGAAATCCACAGGGAATGATTCTCAATCCGATTACCGGTGGTATATGGGAATCTGAGCATGGTCCAAAAGGAGGTGATGAAATCAATATCATTGCTTCAGGATCCAACTACGGATGGCCTTTTTATTCTCTGGGAATGAATTACGACAACACAATGATTTCGCAGGGACATACTGCAGCTGAAATTAATGCACCCATATTTTCATGGACACCCTCAATAGGTGTTGCAGGTATTGCATTCATCACGAGTAATTCATTTAAAAGCTGGAAGGGTAATCTACTGGCAGGTGGATTAGCGTCACAAAGACTTTACCGATGCATAATAAATGGAAATAGCATTACATCTGCAGAAACAGTTGAAGGAATCAATGGCAGGGTGCGCCATGTTGTTCAGGCTCCCGATGGAGCTGTTTATGCAGCTGTGGAAGGTCCGGGACGGATATTGAAGATTAATGCGCAATAATTGATATCGTTTGTGATATTTTGATTTACTGAAAAAATTTATTCATTAACATGTAGTCAATATTCCCATTTTGAGAATGACAGCTGATGCAAGTACGACCTTTATTAGATGCAGCATCTGCAACGCTTCCATTTGCATTGATATAACCCCAAACCCATCCTCTTGGGTCAGCATCCTGACTGTCTGATTTTTTGTATAAAATTGCGTAACGAGAAAGTGTTGTAGAATTGTCGTACAGTTCTTTAACTATCAAAGATCCTTCAGGAAAAATTGACCCTGTCTTAACCTTTCCAGAAGCATCCAGTTGAGTGCTTGCAACAGCATTATATCTAGTTCTTAACAAAGCCTGAAAGTGCCCTGTTCCAGAACTTTTATTTAAAAGGACATCGGAATTTTTGTACCAGACAAATCCGGTATTAGATTTTGATAAATCGTATAAAATTTTGTCAGTGTTTATTGAAGGATTAATTTCAGTTGTCTCTTTTTTACATGAGTAGACTAATACTATAAACAACGCAAAGAGATTCATCAATGTGACTGATTTAAGATTTATTTTAAGTGTCATTGGAAGTGATTTGAATTTAATAATATTTATAGTAGCCTACCAGCCAATGTATTTGGGCGGTGTTATACCGTTTAGTCTGAGATAAACAATAAGTTGTCCTACATGATGGGCCTGATGATCCTGAATCAGATTCAAGAATTGAAATTTATTCATCTTACCACCACTCCAGTTAAATTCTTTTGAAAGTGTTTTTTCATCCAGATCTAACATTGCTTTTAAAGCATAATCGTATGCGTTAGTTACGAGTTTCAAAACTTGTTCTTTATCCATTTCATTTGCTCTATTTTTATTGTCCTGTAATGGGTTTGTTACTTCCTTGATATAAGTTGAACTAAGCCAGTAAATATTTTCACACAGATGAATAAGTTGTTCTTTGAAACTCATTTCTTCTTTTACGGGTTTGAAGTCAAAATTATCAGCAGGCAGCATTTCAGCAATTGATAACGTATAGAATTTCGCGTTTTCAAATTTTTTAAGGTGACTTTGAAAAAAAATTTGGCTATCCTGTGCCATAAGTACTGTTGAAAAGACTGAAAAAATCAATGTTTGAAGTATTCTCATTGATCTAAAATACTTTGTTTTTTTCATTGTCTGAAAATCAAAATGTTAATATTCACTATTATCAAATTGTCTATTTTTATACTATGAAAAAGGCACTTATAATTGGCGCTACAAGTGGTATCGGTAAAGCATTAGCAGAGTTGCTATTGCAGGAGAAATTCAATATAGGCATTACAGGAAGGAGAGAAAAGTTATTGGATACTTTAAAAGAGAAAAATCCTGATCGAGTTTTTGTAAAGCGAATGGATGTTCAGGATTTATCTAAAATTGAAGTTTCTTTAAATGAACTAGTCGATCAAATGGGCGGCTTAGATCTGATTATTATTTCTGCTGGTATTGGAGAAGAAAACAAAGATTTGAATTTTGAGATCGAAAATGATGTTATCAAAACAAATGTGCAGGGTTTCACTTGTGTTGCAGATTGGGCCATGAGGTATTTTAAGGTACAAGGACATGGTCATTTGGTGAATATCAGTTCAATTGCGGGAATACGAGGCAATGGGATTGCCCCGTCTTATTATGCTACGAAAGCTTACCAAATTAATTACTTAGAGGGATTGAGAATTAATGCAAAAGACTTTGAATCAAGTATTACGGTGACTGATGTTCGTCCGGGTTTTGTTGATACCGCCATGGCGAAGGGCGAAGCCCTGTTTTGGGTAGCTCCTGTTGAGAAAGCAGCTCAACAAATCTTGACTGCCATAAAAGAAAAAAAAGAAGTGGTGTGTGTTTCAAGGAGGTGGAGGGTGATTGGCACCCTCCTTAAAATAATTCCTTTTTCAATCTTAAAAAGGATTTAAATTGGAAGTTGACTTTTCAATTTCAACTAATTATTTATCATTCAAACCAATTCCAAATCCGAACATGGCTGCCACCAGTGCCAGGTGAATGATTAAAATTGCTTTCTGCCAGGTTGGCCTTTCATCCCATTTTTGTTCTGTATTAAATGGATCAAAGGCGAGTGCAATACCCACTGAACCAGCAGCTTGCATATAATCTTTTGAAAAGAAAGCCTGAAACAATCCGAGAAGCAGGAAACCGATGTAAAGAAATTTGTTAAATGGAGTTTTCATGTCGTTGATTTTGTGTTTAATCTATTTGTTGTTCCATCCGTCAATGATCCCAATTTTCACCTCATTATAGTTTAGTATAAATAAGATGATGATAAAAATGATCAGTAAAAATTTCCAATTATTTCTGAAAAGATTTTTTAGGTCGACGATTAATTGTTTCATGTGTATTATTTAGTCGTGTAAAATTCACAAATTTCTTTAAATAATAGATTTTAATTACACTATCGCAGCATTCAGGTGATTAAAGGCTAAATTCCCATTTGCTCTTTGAATCGTACAGCCTGACGCTGACTAATGTCAATGATTGCTCCATTTGTCATGGTTACTCGTAGTGTGTTGTTCAAAAAAGGCTGTATTCCTTTAATAAATTCAGTATTGATGATGTGTTGTCTGCTGGCACGGAAAAATATTGATTCGGGAAGTCTTTCTTCCATATAGTTTAATGACCGGTGCAATAATGGCTTTTTGTTCTGGAAAAACACTTTTACATAATTACCAGCACTTTCCAGGTATATAATTTCTTTGAGTGTTACAAAAAAGCAATGGTCTCCATCTTTAATGAAAATTCGTTTTTCCGCATCCAATCTTGTTGGAATGACAGTTTGTTTATTGATAACTTTCTGCACCGCTTCTAAGAGACGTTCTTTGTTTACGGGTTTTAGAATATAATCCAAGGCATTGATTTCAAAAGCTTTAACTGCATATTCATCATAAGCTGTTACAAAAATGACATCTGGTGTCTCGTCGAGTGCTTCCAATAATTGAAAGCCATTGCTTTCAGGCATATTGATGTCTAAAAACAATAAATCTGGTTTATGCAGGGAAATTTTTTCGAGAGCCTCAGATGAACGTGTAGCAGTAGCTACTACTTCAATTCCCTTGAACTGTTTCAGCATTACCTGGAGTTCTGCTACTGAAAGTGGTTCGTCGTCAATAATAATTGTTTTTACACTCATGTTTGTGGAATACTTAATTCAGAAATAACCATGCCGCTTTCATTTCGGATATCAAACTGAGCTGCCTCACCGAACAGGGCACCTAATCTTACTCGTATTTGTTTTAATCCTATACCACCTGTTTCAATTTGTTCAAAATAACCACTGTTTCGCATTTGAATGATGAGCAGTTTATTTTTCTTATAATGTTGAATAATTATTTTTCCACCAGATTCCAATCTGCCAATTCCATGTTTTACTGCATTCTCTGCAAGCGTCAGTAAAATAGCAGGAGGTATTTGACAGTGCGCTATAAATTCTGGTTTATCCAGTTGTATTTCCAATCGATCACCAAAACGCATCTGCTCCAATGATAAATATTTCTCTACCTCTGCCAGTTCTTTTTCAAGTGGAATAAGCCTTTCTTTGCTGTATTGCAATGTAAAGCGAAGTAATTCACTTAATTCCACTATTGCATCCCTGCTTTTTTCCGGGTCTATCAGAATGAGTGCTTTGATACTATTTAGTGCATTGAACAGAAAATGAGGGTTCAATTGACTTTTCAACAATTCAAGTTCTGCGGATTTGCTATTGTTTTCAGCGAGAATTTTGGCTTTTTCTGTTTCATTGCTTTTTCTAAGTAGTTGATACATGAAGTAAATAATAACCCATACGCCAATGTACCTCATCCAATTATAGATATTGCCCAGGATGTCAATTAAATGTATTTCCTTTATGTACGCTTGTCCATAAAGGCTGAGATAAATCAAATTAGTACTTCCGGTTTGGAGACCTGCTAAAACAACAGTCTCCAGGAAGGCTTTTATCCATATGCTGGAGTTGGTCTGCCACTGATAATTGTTAATTTTTAAATACCATCTATACCCATGCATGATCAATAGACCTGCAATGGCTTGTAAAGTAAACGAAAGCAGCAATTCAGGAATAAACTTTTTGGCTATAAAAAACGTGTAATTACTGACTTCAATCAGTACAACGCTTGTCCACCCAATCAGTTGACATAGCCAGTAATTTTTGCTGGTGCTACTCACAATTTATATTTTGTGTAATGTTGATCAAAGGGGAGCAAGGTATTCAGAAGGGATTGACTTTTTATATCATATTTTATAAGTGCTTATAGTAGATGTTAATCGATGAAAAATGTCATATCTGCTGAACAGCGGTAAAAAACGCTTCTAACTTTTTCTCATCTAATTTTCCATTTGTTCTAACACTACTACAGAGGTCTATTCCAAAGGGTTGAACATAATCTATGGCAGCCCGAACATTATCCTTATTGATTCCACCAGCCAAGAATATGGGTATATCTATACTTTTTCTTATTCTTTTACTTAAGTCCCAATTGTGTACACGACCAGTACCGCCTAGTTCTTTAGTCGCAAAATTTGGATTACCGCTATCCAGTAAAATAGCATCTACATGTGCTGAAATTTCAATCGCCTCGTCAATTGATTGTTCATTGATGACATGTATTACCTGAACCAACTTAACATTCGGAAGTTCTTCTCTGATTGAATCATATTGCTTGTTTGATAATGCATCTACTATTTGGATTGTTGAAGTCTGAGTTTTTTTATAATGTGCAATAATATCTTCCGCACGGGTTTCACTCGTCAGTAAAAAAGTTGATATGGGTGGTGGAACCGTTTTGGCTATGCTTTGTATCAACTCATCGTCAATTATTCCTGGTCCACTTGGCATTTTTCCAACCAATCCAATTGCAGCAGCACCATATTGAATAGCCAATTTTGCTTCTGCAGTACTGCTGATACAGCATATTTTTACTTTTATATTTCGCATTGCCAAGGTATTTTATGGACTTTCCAACCATTTTGTAACAGCGAATCTATACAGAATATTGCTTTTGAATGTTTCTCAAATTTTTTAAGGGTAGTTATTAAGTGAACATTTTGTTAAGGCTTGGGGTAATTCGAACTTAAATTATGTTTAATGGTTAGTAATTACAAATTAAACAAAAAATGAAAATTAAATTCTTTGCTATCGCTTTTATTGCATTATCAAGTGTATTTTCAACAGCAAATGCGCAAAAAACAGTAGTAGACATCGCTGTAGGATCAAAAGACCATTCTACCCTTGTAGCGGCTGTCAAAGCAGCAGGATTGGTTGAAACATTGCAATCTGCTGGTCCGTTCACAGTTTTTGCTCCGGTAAATGCAGCTTTTGGTAAATTACCAGCAGGTACAGTAGAAAGCTTATTGAAGCCAGAAAATAAAGCAACATTGGTCAAAGTTTTGACTTATCATGTAGTAGCAGGAAATTTAGACGCAGCAGCAGTTGTAAAAGCCATTACTGATGGTGGTGGTAAAGTAACTGTAAAAACAGTTAGCGGTGGTTCATTGACTGCATCCTTGAAAGATGGGAAAGTGATTCTGACTGATGAAAATGGGGGTGTATCTACTGTTGTAGCCACTGATTTGAAAGCAGGAAACGGAGTTATCCATGTGATTGACTCGGTAGTGCTGCCTAAGTAAATAAAGATTTCTGGTTTTTTCTGAAATGAGCTGTTTTTAGTAACTATAACTAAATACAGCTCATTTTTTTATATTTTTGATTGTCTATTTAACTTGTTTATAATATGGTGACTTATGATGAAGAATATTTCATTGAGTTTATTTTTTATTTCTTTCATTTCAATATTGAATGCACAAAAAAGTAATGATTTTACGCTAAAATCAGCAAACGGTTCTGAAACATTTACTTTAAGCAGTGCAAGAGGAAAATATGTTGCACTTCATTTTTTATTAAAGACGGAGTGTCCGTACTGTATTCGCCATACCAACGACTATGCTGCAAAAGCAGCCTCATTACCAAACGTAATTCAGGTTTTTATTAAACCCGATGATGAACAAGATATTAAAAACTGGACATCCAAATTGAGTTCATCAACTCAGGAGGCTTTTCCCATATACCAGGACATTAATGCCAGCTTAGCAGATAGGTTTAAAATTCCGGCGGGGTATGCCTTTCATGGTCAATCAGTTCACTACCCGGCATTGATTTTATTGGATAAAAAAGGGAGGGAAGTATTCAGGTATGTAGGAAAAAATAATTCTGATCGGTTTTCATTTGATCAACTGAAGTCCAAGATGTCTGAATTGAATTAATATTTTAATTAAAGCAGCATATCTTCTTTTCATTTTTTGATCTCTGCCATCTAAACATGCACTACGCAGTATTCATGAATAAATTGCCAATATGAAAAAACTTATTTTACTCCTCTTAATTTCTGCTTCATTTACCATTTCCGTTTTCGCACAGCAGGATGAAATGGCAGTAAAAGCAACCATTAACCAAATGTTCCAAGGTATGCGTAATGCTGATTCTACAGCAGTAATATCAGCTTTTGCACCTGGTGCGATTATGCAAACAATTATCCAAAGTAAAGAGGGGAAGACATCTGTTCGCCAAAATGCAGTAGCTGGATTTGCATCATCCATAGGTAAACTAGCAAAGGGTGCTGCTGATGAGCAAATCGTTTTTGAAACCATAAAAATTGATGGAGATTTAGCAATTGCATGGACGCCTTATCGGTTTATATTTAACGGCAATTTTAGTCACTGTGGTGTAAATACATTTACGCTTGTAAAATTAGATGGTGTATGGAAGATCAACTACATCATTGATACACGCCGCAAGGAGAATTGTAATTGAAACCAGTCGATATATTTTTCAATTTGTGATACAAGGAAATAAGGTAGATTTAAAATTTTGTATGGTTTACCTTTTAGTGATATAGCATCCGATACATTCAATCCCCCGGCATAAAATCGTATTGCTAAATTATGTGGAGCAATATCCATATAACTGTGTAAGGATTTTAAGGACCCTACTTTCCCTGATTTCACTTCAATGGGAATAAGCAACCCATCATATTGAAAAATATAATCTACTTCTGCAGTAGAGTCCTTTTTCTCTCTCACCCAAAAGTGAAGTGCACTCAAAGAATTAAACTGAAAAGCCAGTAGTTCTTGTCCAACAAGATGTTCAATCATTGTACCCTGGTAGATACTATTCAAATCTCTTGTTCCTAATATATCTTTTTGAATGCCCACATTGTAATTTAATAATCCGGTATCCAAAATTTGTAGTCGGGGTGATTTGTTGATATCAGGAATTAGAGGAAGCATGGCACTTGTGCATGGATATATCAATTGTAAAAGGAGCACCTTTTCTAAAGTTCTCAATCCTTCTCCCATTTCCCTCGACTTATATGGCGAATTTCCAAAGCCTTCAAATTTTATTCTTTTGCCAGCTTGAGCAAATGAACTTTGGATACAATGTCTGATATGAAGTAAATGAGGATTACTTTTTGCATATTTTTCAACGTCTTGCAGGTATCCACTGATTAAAGAATCATAAATAGGGCTTAATAATACCAGGTCTTTGTTGGTAGCATAATTTTGAACGACTTCAGGCATGCCACCAATTAACGCATAAGTGTGAAATAGGCTCATTAATTTATTTTGAGCAAACGAGACTATTGGAGCCTCTAATAATTGGTCTAATGCTGATCTTTCGCCAACTGCTGTAAGAAACTCGGGAAAAGACGCTGGTCTGATTACTTTATATTCAACACGACCAACAGGGAAGCTGATATTTTTATCTAATAGGGTTTCAAGCATACTTCCTGCAGCAATAACAGCAATTTCAGGGGCATGTTCATAGAAATAGCGAAGTGTATTTAGAGCTTTTGGTACTTCCTGGATTTCATCAATGAAGATAATCGTTTGTCCTTTTTTTGAAAGCGGTATATCCTTCAGAAAGAATAATGTCTTAATCAGGGTTTCAATTGATGAAAATGCTTCAAATGGCTCTTTATCATCACTTGTTTCAAGATTTAAATAAATATAGTGATCAAAATTTTTAGCAAACTCGTTAACGAGTGTTGTTTTTCCTACTTGCCGCGCTCCTCTGATTACCATCGGCTTCCGAGAAGAATTTTGCGCCCATTTTTCGAGTTCCTGTGTAATCAGCCTTTCAAACATGTTATAAAGATCGGGTAAAAATTGTATAAAAATGTAATAAAAAGGGGGGTAAAATAAATAAAAGATGTAATAAAGGGATACATAAATGAAATTCAGGATTAATAGTTTAAGAATATTCTTCTTTTATTAATTCATCAGTACATTCATGTATCTAAATAAATTAACATGAAGTTTCGTCTGCTTCTCCCATTGCTACTGCTCCTTACCATGGTCGCTAACGCACAGGATACGCTTGATATCTATCGTAAACTGGCTGAATTTGCGGTTATAGATCAAAAGGTAATGATAACGATGAGGGATGGTGTAAGACTGGCTACTGATATTTACCGGCCCAAGGGTGGTGGTCGACATCCGCTGATATTGTCTCGCACTCCTTATAATTTCAACAGCTGGGTTGATGGAAAGATGACTTCACGCAGCTTTCAAGATGCCTACGATGCGGTGAGTCGTGGCTACGCCTATGCTGTTCAAAACGAACGGGGTCGCTTTTTTTCTGAAGGAGAATGGGATATCCTTGGGACACCGGTTACGGATGGAGATGATGCTTTCACCTGGTTTGCAGCACAACCCTGGTCGAACGGTAAAATTGGACTGATTGGTTGTTCATCAACTGCTGAATGGCAAATGGCGGTGGCTGCCAGGAAGCATCCTGCACTGGGTGCCATCGTAGCGCAGGGATTTGGGGCAGGAGTTGGAAAGGTGGGTCGCTTTCAGGAGCAAGGTAACTGGTACCGTGGTGGGGCCCAACAAATGCTCTTCACTTCATGGCTGTATGGTACACAAAATGATCAGTTCAGGCCCACATTGCCAAAAGATATTTCGCAAAAAGACTTGATCCGTATTTCGAGGTTTTATGACATGGCTACAGAAATGCCGCGTGTGGATTGGGGAAAGGCTTTCACACATTTACCAGTAAGTGATATCATTCGTAATGTTGATGGACAGCAAGGTATTTATGAAAACATGATTGCCAGGAAACCGAATGATCCACAATGGTTTTCGGGAGGATTGTGGCATGATAATATGCCTATCGATGTTCCAGGCTACTGGTTTGTGTCATGGTTTGATGTGTCTTCTGGTCCGAATATTGAATTATTCAATCATCTTCGGAATACAGCCAAAGACAAAAAAGTGGCTGATAATCAATACCTGGTTATAGCGCCAGTTTTACATTGTTCTTACAAGCGTGCAACGGAGGATACTAAAGTTGGAGACCTCAGTGTGGGTGATGCCAGATTGAATTATGATGAGCTTACCTGGTCGTGGTTCGACCTTCACTTAAAAGGTGAAGCCAATGATTTCAAACAAAAAAATCCACGGGTACGCTACTATACCATGGGCTCCAATAAATGGCAGTCGGCCGACAGTTTCCCTGTTCCTGGCACTCGCACGCAAAACATGTGGCTCAGCAGTAATGGCCATGCCAACACGAGAAATGGTGATGGCGCTTTGGTAGTATCGGAACCTAAGAAGTCTCCTAAACTAGAAACACCGGATACATTCACTTACGACCCGATGAAGCCTGTTCCATCTGTTGGCGGTAATGTTTGTTGCACGGGCAATGCGATACAGGGCGGATCTTTTGATCAGTCAGCATTAGAGCTGCGTGATGATATTTTGGTGTATACATCAGAACCAATGACTGAAGGAGTGGAAGTGACTGGTTTTATTGAATCTACTTTGTTTGTTTCATCAACAGGTGCTGATACGGATATAACCCTGAAGTTAATTGATGTCCATCCAGATGGAAAAGCTTACAACCTCGATGAAACCATACAGCGTATGCGCTATCGCGAGGGATATGACAAGGAAGTATTCATGGAGAAAGGGAAGGTGTATAAAGTGAATATGAGTCCGATGGTAACCAGTAATTATTTTGCTGCAGGACACCGCATTCGCATTGAAATTTCCAGCAGTAATTTCCCTCGTTTTGATCGCAATCTCAATACAGGAGGCGCTAATTACAACGAGTCACAAACAGTTACTGTTCAAAACAGCATTCATCATTCAAAAATCTATCCTTCAGTGGTCAAAATTCCGATTGCGCCGAAGCGATAAATACAAATAGACCCTTTGTGATTGTTTTCAATTAGTCCAACTGCATGGGTACGTCCATCAATAGTATTTCAGAATCATTTTGCTGGGCAATAAGATCAAAGGAAGGGGTGTTCCAGATGCCCATGCCATCTCTTGTGTTTAATGCTTCACCATTGATCAGGAAACTACCTTTCAATACGAAAGCATAAACGCCGTTTTCTTTTTTTATTGAATAAGTAGCAGTAATCTTCTCCTCAAAATTGCCTATGTGAAACCAGGCATCCTGGTGAATCCATACGCCCGCGTCATTAGGGTCAGGAGACAACACCTGCTGTAATTTATTCTGACGGTCTTCCAATGCCATGGTGATCTGACCATACCTGGGCTGGGCATTGCGTTTATTGGGATAAATCCAAATCTGCAGGAATTTGACAGCCTCATCTTTGTTTTTATTGTATTCGCTGTGATAAACACCCGTTCCGGCACTCATCACCTGAATATCACCCTTTCGGATAACAGTTGTATTTCCCATGCTGTCTTTGTGTTCCAGGTCACCTTCCAGCGGTATACTGATGATTTCCATGTTATCGTGTGGATGAGTTCCAAATCCCATACCCCCACTGACCATATCGTCATTAAGTACGCGCAATACACCGAAATGAACCCTTTCCGGATTGTGGTAACCAGCAAAACTGAAGGTATGGTAACTTTTTAACCAACCGTGGTCGACAAAACCCCTGGTCTCTGCCCGGTGAATGATTTGATTGCTCATAACTATGGTGAGATTTTTTAGTTTTATTAGAAAGATGCATGTAAAGTTACCTTAGCTATTTCTTCCGCAGAATTAAAGCTTTCAAAAAATCGTACCTTTGCATCCTTATTTTCTTAAAATGGCCGAATTTCCCCCTTGTCCAATTTGCAAATCTGAGTTTACTTATCAAATGGATGCTTTGCTTGTTTGTCCGGAATGTGCCCACGAATGGGATCCTAATCAACAGGAAGCTGCAGAAGAAGCTTTCGTAGTAAAGGATGCCAATGGTAATATTCTTCAGAATGGTGATAGTGTTGTAACGATAAAAAATTTACCTGTAAAGGGAAGTCCCCAAGGTATAAAAGCCGGTACGAAAGTCCGCAATATCCGTCTCGTAGACAGTGATCACAACATTGATTGCAAAATTGATGGCTTTGGTGCTATGGCTTTGAAGTCGGAGTTTGTGAAAAAGGCTTAGGCTTTTGATTAATCTATTTTTGTATTTGACACATCCTACAATTCCGGGAATTATTTTCCTAAATTGTATCAACTATGCGTAAATACATTCCTTTTTTGCTTGCTGTTTTTCAATTTCATGTTGCTGGTGCACAGGTCCGACTTCCAAGACTGATTCGCGACAGCATGGTTCTTCAGCGCGATCAATCTCTGCCCATTTGGGGCTGGGCTTCACCGGGAGAGCGGGTTACCATAACACACCTGGGCAAAAAATATACAGGTAAAGCAGACGTATCAGGAAACTGGAAGATTATGTTGCCTCCAACGCCTGCAGGCGGTCCCTTTAACATAACTATTACGGGGAAGAATACAATTGTACTTAAAGATGTGCTCTTTGGTGATGTTTGGTTTTGCAGTGGACAATCCAACATGGTGCATCAGCTCAATATCCATGATGTTTCTTATGCTGAGGTGATTAAAAAGGCCAATTATCCTGAAATCAGGCAGTTTCTGGTGCCAACCGCAACATCGATTAATACAACTCGAAATGACCTGAACGGGGGTAATTGGACTTCCGCCGTGGGTGAAGCGATTCGTCCTTTTTCGGCTGTGGCTTTTTTCTTCGCCAGGCAGTTGTATGAAAAATACCATGTTCCAATCGGCATCATCAACGCCAGTGTAGGCGGAACACCCATCGAGGCCTGGATGAGCATGGAGGAGGCATCCTCGTATCCTGAATTAAACAGCAGGTTACAATAACTGAAAGACTCAGCGTTTGTGCGTCAAAGTCTCTCTGTTAGGCCAGTTCCTGATGCAATATTTCCAGAAAAAGATCCCGGAATTTCCAGTCAGGTTAAGTGGTATGACCCGTTATATAATGTTGGTGCATGGAAAAAAATCATGGTGCCGGGTTATTGGGAAGACCTCGGACATGCCGATCTAAATGGCGTTGTATGGTTCAGAAAAGATTTTAACCTGGATGAAAAGATGAAAGGAGTGTCGGGACGACTATTCCTTGGTCGGATAGTAGATGCCGATGAAGTTTACCTGAACGGAGTTCGAATAGGTTCCACAAGTTACCAGTATCCCCAGCGGAGGTATAGGATTCCTGAAGGATTACTCAAACAAGGTTCAAACACACTGGTAGTGAGGGTCTCGAATTTTGCCGGTAAAGGCGGTTTTGTACCCGACAAGCAATATGCCATTTGTACTGCATCCGATACTGTTGACATCAGTGGTGAGTGGAGGTTTCGGGTCGCACAAATTTTTTATCCTTCCGGAAAGGCACAGTCAGCTCCGGTTTTCAGTCTCCAGTCGCAACCAGCTGCCCTCTTCAACGCCATGGTCTCGCCTCTTCTGCCTTATCCCATTAAGGGGTTTTGCTGGTACCAGGGAGAGTCGAATGTGGCACGTCCTGAAATCTATCAAGCCTATCAGCAGTCGCTGATACGCGACTGGCGGAAAAAGTGGAAGAACGACACATTGCCTTTCATTTTTGTGCAACTACCTGGATTTCAGTCTTATCAATACTTGCCATCACAAAGTAACTGGGCAATGCTAAGGGAAGCTCAACTGAAAAGCCTGTCAACACCACGCACCGCCATGGCTGTAGCCATTGATCTGGGTGAGTGGAACGACATTCATCCGGATAATAAAAAGGATGTTGGAGATCGGATGGCACTGGTAGCGCGGCACCTGGCTTACGGAGATACAGTTACTTATAGCGGACCGCTATTCGCTCAAGCTCAAGTTCGGGGGAGTGAAATCATTATCCAGTTTAATCATGTGGCTGGCGGAATCAGCACGCTTGATGGAGAGCCACCTGCTTCATTTGCAATTGCTGGTGAGGATAAAAAATTTATTCCAGCCAAAGCGCGTATTCAGGGAAATAATGTGATTGTGTGGAATGAAAAAATTTCCAATCCTGTTTATGTTCGGTATGCCTAGGCAGATAATCCAGTTCAACCAAACCTTTGTAATCTGGCTAAGTTACCGGCATCACCGTTCAGAACTGATGATTGACTGGTAAATAATGATTTAGATTTCTATTAATTTGAATTTTAAAAAGACTTGGAGATCATTACTTTACAACTACGATTCCGTTTGCGAGAATGCTTATTTCTTTTTTAGGTTCAGTGATGGCATCGATTTCAGCTTTGGATTTTTTGGCATCTTCTGCGTAATGTTTCAGTTCACTCACAGGAGTTGTTTTTAACGAAACTGCACCATCAATCACAACAGTTTTTCCTTTGGCTGCAAGCGGTACAAAAAAACCGTAATCCTTCATTTTTACCATTGCTTGTTGTCCGTCTGGCAGTTCAAGTTTCAACCAACAGCCTTTATTCGGACAAACTTCCAGTATTTTGGCTTTGATTTTTGTATCAGCGGGAGTTGATCCACTTTCCAGTTTTGTAGCTAGATCTGCCAGAGGAACAGCTCCTTTGGTATTCACTTTTGCGCCATAAGTATCACCAGGTGCTGCATTGCCTTCAGGTGGCTGAGCCTGAGTGAAGATACAGAACAGCATAACGGAAAGGGACAGTGCAATTTTTTTCATAACCTTGGTTTACATTGTAAAGATAAGAAAAGGGATAGTATCCATCATTTGAACCTATCAGGATAATCAGAGATAATCCCATCCACCCCCAATTCCTTCATTTTTTCAATCTGTTCTTTTTCATTTACAGTCCACACAATAACTTTCATTTTCTCCTTATGGCATGCTTCCAGATAGGCAGCAGTGACAAGACGGTATTCAGGACTGATGATTGCTGGTATGAAACCAAGTGAGGCAACGAGTTCAGCAGGAGTACTTTTATTATTTGCAGAAATCAGGTAAGAAAGAGAAAGCTTTCGATTTTGCTGATTCAGAACTTGAATTGTACGTTTATCGAACGACTGGATAGTGGTCCGTTTCAGGATTTTTTTGGCTTTAAGCACCTCCATCAGCAAGCTTACAAATTCCTGAGGTTCGGGTTGCAGGATATTGTCACCATCCGGGGATGACTTTGTTTCGATATTGTACCTGATGGGTTTCAGCTTATTAATCTTGATGTAATTTTCAACGCTGTCGATCAGTTCAGTGAGCAATGGCTTATGAACCTTCATTTTGTGTTGCTGTGGAAATTTCGGATTGACTTTGCTACCCGCATCCCATTGGCGGATTTCTGCATAATCCATTGCGTAAAGCCTGTAATCCTTTTCCATTTTAGCTGTGATGGCTTTTCCTTCAGGAGTGAGGCAGAAGTCTGCATGCATGTAAGGGTCATGCGAAACAACCACCTGCTTATCCTTGCTAATTACAACATCCATTTCAAGGGTTGTAACGCCCTGTCTGATGGCTTCCAGCATAGCCGGAATGGTATTTTCCGGCATGAGTCCGCGGCAGCCCCTGTGGCCCTGATAGTCTATCTGTTGAGCTTGTCCGTTTGTAGGTAAAATCATCATTACGCAGGTGACCAGCACCATTATACTGGTTAATAGAAAGTTATTGCGAATCATGTTATAGTTTGTTGGGAGTTTCAAATTAATGAAAACTCCGCTTAAATTGATTATATTACAATAAAAGATGAAAGCTTTTCAGTCATATTCATTTGCTGCAAAGGTAGAATCAGCACTGAACCTGCTTTTGTCGCCTGCTACTAAACACCGGAGTGAGCGGATAATTCTTACGCTGGCGATCGCTAGTTACCTGATTCATCTTATGCTGATTTTCTCTTCCAATATTGGATGGATTTCTTCAGGATCGAAGTTTCTCAGCAATCCCATTTCTGCTATTTATACGCCATTTTCATTTATTCTGGTTTATGAGGTTTATCTACTGATATTCTATCTTCCAAAGTCAACATCCTTTTACATAGGTAAGCAATATGAAATTATAACACTTATCGTGATCAGGCGAATCTTCAAAGACCTTGGTGATCTGGAGCTTGTAAATGATTGGTTTCAGAATGAAAATGACCTTCGCTTTACGATAGATGCGGTCACATCATTGATACTCTTTTTTCTGATTTACCTTTTTTATCACAAGATACTCCGAAGAGAATATGTTCACGGAGAAGGGAAAGATAAAGGGATACAACAATGGGGGCAATTCATATTGTTGAAAAAAGTCATTGCCCTGTTACTTGTACCGATATTACTTGCGCTTGCATTGTTTTCATTTGCTGGTTGGTTTCAGTTAGGTATTGAAAAAGGCTTTGCAGATGCCAATCTGTTGGCTTATATGAATAATATTTTTTTCGATGAGTTTTTTACAATATTGATCATTGTGGATGTATTGATTTTGCTGGCTTCTTTTTATTATTCTGATCGTTTTCATACCATCATCCGAAATTCAGGTTTTGTGTTGTCAACCATACTTATTAAGGTATCATTTTCTGTAACAGGTATATTGAATAATTTGTTGATTTTGGGTTCAGTTTTATTCGGATTCCTGATACTTTTCATTTATCAGCTTTTTGAAAAAGCACAAATGGGCAAGGTAAATTCAGGAGAAGGGGAGTAGAAATTTATTTTATAATCAATTGTGCATTTAATTAAAATCATATCCATGAACAGGTTATTTTTTTTGATAGTGTCAATCTTTTTTTGTTCTGTCATGCTCACTGCTCAGGAAAAGAAGCAGTATAACATTTTGTTCATTGCAGTGGATGATCTTCGTCCGGATATAGGTGCGTACGGAAACAAGCTTATAAAGACTCCGTATATCGACAGGCTTGCAGCGATGGGAACAGTTTTCAACCGAAACTATTGTCAGCAGGCTGTATGCGGACCAACACGCGCGAGTATCATGACCGGTATGCGGCCTGATTTTACAAAGATCTGGGATCTGAAAACACAGATGCGTGACATGAATCCGGACATCCTGACCCTGCCGCAACATCTGATACAGCAGGGTTACCTGACTATGGGTGCAGGTAAAATCTATCACCCCACAAGTGCCATCAACAAGATAGATCCCTTATCCTGGAATGCGCCATATATTGCTGCAAAGCCGGCAGATTATGCATTAGGCAAGCCAGCTATCGGAGGATACATTAAGCCGGAAAATAAGGCTTTGTTTCAGCAGAAAAAAACTGTTCAAAATAGTGTAGATGAGGATGCCAATCTTGGCAGCACCAAAAAAATCGGTCCATCTGTTGAAGCCATTGATGTTCCTGACCATGCTTATGAAGATGGTGTGTTGGCGTTGAAGGTCAAAGAACAACTGATCAAATTGAATGGTTCAGACAAGCCATTTTTTATGGCCGTAGGTTTTCACAAACCACACCTTCCTTTTATTGCCCCGCAAAAGTACTGGGACCTTTACAAGCCCGAAAAATTACCCTTGGCGAACTTTCAGGAACACGCCATAAACAGTCCAGAATTGGCTTATCACACATCAGGTGAATTGCGAAACTATCCTGATATTCCCCCACATGTACAGCATCAGGGAGCTGGAAACCACATTCGCTTAGACACCGAAAAGCAGCGTGAACTGCTGCATGGTTATTATGCCGCCATCTCCTATACGGATGCGCAGGTTGGTATTTTACTTAACACCCTGGATTCTCTGGGAACACTGGAAAATACCATTATCGTGTTGTGGGGTGATCATGGCTGGCATCTGGGTGACCACGACATGTGGAACAAGCACAGCAATTTTGAACAGGCCACCCGCTCTCCGCTTATTATAGCAGCTCCTGGGATTAAATCAGGCAAAACAGATGCCCTTTCAGAGCACCTGGATATTTTTCCAACCATTTGTGACCTGGCTGGCGTAGCAGTACCACCGCACTTGCAGGGTAAGAGTCTGAAACCGGTGATGGCCGGGAGTAAATCAATTGTGAAGGATTTTGCAGTGAGCCAGTATCCCAGATCACTTCCTAAAACTGAAATGACAGAAGCCGGATTTAAGAAAGCCAAAATGATGGGATACAGTCTGCGCAATGACAGATACAGGCTGACTGTCTGGATGAATGATTTTACCTCTGCGCAACCTTATGATGAGAGAAAGTTATACGCTACAGAATTGTATGACTACCGCAAGGATCCTTTAGAAAAAAAGAATGTGGCTGGTGATCCATCTTATATTGCTATAAGGGCAGAACTAATGGAGCAAATGAAGTCATTTTTCAAGAGTCAGGAGAAAAAACTGTAACCAACTATTTTTTGCAGATAAAAGACTTTAACAATTATATTGACAACAGTTAAGCATATTTCGTTAAACCTGAAAGTTGTTTTACAGTCAATGGTATCAAATAAATATCATGAAAAAATTCAGATTAGTATTATTTCTAGCAGTATCATTATTCCTTGCAAGTACTCATTCAAACGCTGAAATATTTAGTAATAAAATTGGCGAACAACATTTTCAGCCTACAGTATCTACCAATTCCAGTTTTCATCCGATAAAAAGGCACAAGCAAAGAAAGAATCGTCATGGTTTGAGGCATAAAAGGGCTGTTGTTGTTATTAGAAGAAGGTTCAGGTAGGTTCAAAATTTTGGGTGAGAGATATTTATGGAGGTAATACCACATCAGTGGAAAAGTAAATAGTGGAATAGATGAATAGTAAATAGACGAAAACAGTTTCTAATTATGTAGCTTGAGGCGTAATGAAAAAACTGTAAATACAATCTAAGCCAATCAATAATTTAATTTAACCATGTAAATTTAATATTTAGTGTTAAAATGACATGGTTGTGCAAACGCATGTTTTCTGTTGATATACCATTTCCATAGTATAGCTTAAGATTTTAAATGAATAATAAACTCCTCCCGCTCGCTGCTTTGTTGCTGCTGATAGTTGCCTATCAATTGACATCATCTTTCTCAAATACCAGCGGTAACCACGATTGGCCGGTGACGGGTGGTTCAAAACACAACCTGCGGTATTCTTCGCTGAAGCAGATAGATACAGCAAATGTTAGTAAGCTGCAGGTGGCCTGGACTTACCAATCGGAGGGTGGTGACTTCACCAAAGTGGGTACTATTCAATGCAACCCGATCGTAGTCAACAGCATCCTCTATGGGGTTTCTCCGAGGATGAAAGTATTTGCACTGGATGCAGCAAGCGGTAAAGAGCTCTGGAAATTTGACCCGGCAGATTCCCTGCAAAACAAAAGCTGGTTCAGAAAATCCATTAACCAAAACAGGGGTGTGGCCTACTGGGAAGACAAGGACGACAAACGCATCCTCTTCACATCCGGTTCAGTGGCTTATGCCATTGATGCCCACACTGGTAAACTGATTCCTTCTTTTGGGAAAGATGGTGGCATCAACCTGAATGCTGGACTGGATCGTCCGGATTCTACGGTGTTCGTGGCCCCTACTTCGCCTGTGATGGTATATGAAAATCTCTTTATCCTGAGCGGACTGGTGGGTGATGAAACACCCGGACATATTCGCGCTTTTGATGTGCGCACAGGTCAGCAAAAATGGATTTTTCACACCATTCCCTATCCCGGTGAAAAAGGATATGAAACCTGGAAAGACTCATCAGCATACAAATACCTGGGTTCCACCAACAGCTGGAGTGGGTTCAGCTTGGATGAAAAAAGAGGTATCTTATTTGCACCTACTGGTAATCCGACGAATGATTTTTACGGTGGACAAAGACTGGGGGATGGGCTCTATGGAAATTCACTACTTGCAATTAATGCGCGTACAGGCAAGCTGATCTGGCATTTTCAAACGGTGCACCATGATGTGTGGGACATGGACCTGCCTACGCCTCCATCCCTGGTTACCATCAACCGGAACGGGAAAAAGATTGATGCTGTTGCCCAAATCACCAAAACGGGCATGGTCTTTGTCTTTGAGCGGGAAACAGGTAAGCCCGTATTTCCCATTGAAGAGCGCAAGGTGAATACCCAAACCGACCTCATCAGTGAAGTACTATCGCCTACCCAGCCTTTTCCGGTTTTACCCAAGCCATTTGCCAGGCAAACCATTACGGTGAATGACCTCAACCGAATTACCACAGACAGTGCCGAACATGCAGATTTACAAAAACGGTTTTTGTCGTACCGCGCGGGAGCCATTTTCACCCCACCCTCCGTCCAGGGCACAGTAATTCTTCCGGGTTATGATGGCGGTGGAGAATGGGGCGGTCCGTCTATAGACCCAGTCACCAATGTCTTGTATGTCAATGCCAATGAAATGGCCTGGGTGCTGAACATGGTTGAGAACAAGAAGGAAACAGCAAAAGTCCAGACTGTTTTGCAAGCTGGTATCCAGGGCTATGAACAGTACTGTAGAAACTGCCATGGAACCACCATGCAGGGAAACGGCAATTTTCCAGCTATCGCTGATGCGGCCAAAAAATATGATAAGAAAATATTTGTTCAACTGCTCACCACCGGCAGAAAGATGATGCCTGGTTTCAATCAGCTTAGCACAGATCAGAAAAATGCTATTGCTGCTTATGTGCTGAATCTGAAAGAAGAACATCAGCATGTTTATGCTTCTTCCGCTCCTCAATCTAAAGGTGCCCCTGCTCCCTTGTATGGATTTACCGGTTACAATAAATTCCTGACCAAGGATGGCTATCCTGCTATTGCTCCACCATGGGGCACACTCAATGCCATCGACCTGCAAACTGGAAAGTACCTATGGAAGATTCCATTTGGGGAGTACGAGGAACTGAAGCAAAAAGGGATACCCACCACCGGACGGGAGAATTACGGCGGATCAGTCATTACCGCAGGCGGATTGCTGTTCATCGGCGCAACAGCAGACAACAAGTTCAGGGCATTCAACAAACGCACAGGAAAGCTGCTGTGGGAGACCACTTTACCGGCCTCAGGTGTGGCCACACCGGCTGTGTATGCCGTAGAAGGTCAGCAATATGTGGTGATTGCCTGCGGAGGGTCTAAATGGGGTGGGAAAAACGGTGACAGCTATGTGGCCTTCCGTTTGCCTGAATCAACTAGGTGATAAATTTCATTTTGATTTGAAAAGTCTTTTAAGCAGCTTTTCTATTTCCACAGCGTGGAAAAGTAAGGCTGCGCCGCCGATACAGATCAGGAGTTCCTGCAATGTAAGCGGAGCTGTTTTCAGGATTTTGTTTGCGAAAGGCAGGTAAATCACTGCCATTTGAAGCGCAAATGTGAAAAGGACACCCCATATCAGCGACATGTTGTTGAATAGTCCGCCTGAAATAACAAGAGTCTTTTCCCTTTTTATGGCCAGTACATGAGCAAGTTGCGCAAGAGACAAGACGGTGAATACCATTGTTTGCCAATGTGTATTTTGACTTTTTAACGCCCATGCCTGAACTCCTAATGTTATTCCAGCCATACAAATTCCAACCCAGATGATGTGAAATCCGAGACCGCCGGCGAAGAGGCTTTCATCGGTTTTTCTTGGAGGCCTCGTCATGATATTCGGTTCTGCTTGTTCACCGGCAAGTGTTAGTCCGGGTATACCATCTGTCACCAGGTTAATCCATAAAATATGAATAGGCAGCAGCGGAACAGGTAATCCTAAGAATGGTGCCAGTAAGAGTGTCCATATTTCAGCGCTGTTGCAGGTCATGATGTATTTGACAAATTTTCTGATGTTGTCATAAATCCTTCTGCCTTCCTTGATGCCTTTAACGATGCTGGCAAAATGATCATCGAGTAAGATCATTTGCGCAACCTGTTTGCTTACATCTGTGCCGGTAATACCCATGGCTACCCCAATGTTGGCAGCTTTAAGCGATGGGGCATCGTTCACACCATCACCCGTCATGGCTACAAAATGTTTTTTGTGCTGCAGTGTGCGGACGATCCTTAATTTTTGTTCAGGAGATACCCTTGCATAGACCCTGATTTTTTCAATTTTTTCAGCAAAGACGCTATCAGTCATTTCGTTTAGCGCTTTCCCGGTCACAACCCATTCATCTTGTTCTATCAAACCTATTTCTCCAGCAATTGAAGCAGCGGTTTTGGGATGATCACCTGTTATCATAACAGTATGAATGCCTGCAGTTCTGCACTGTTGAATGGCTTCTTTTACTTCTTCTCTGGGAGGATCAATCATCCCGGTAAGTCCCGCGAAATGCAATTCATTTTCAATTTCAGTTAATACAGGATTTTCATCGAGTGATTCAATGATTTTGAATCCATAGGCAATAACACGTTTGCCTTCACCAGACAGTTGCGCAACTTCATCATTAATCAGCACAGTGTTGTATTGAGGAAGCAGAATCTTACTCAGTGTTTCTGCAGCTCCTTTGGTGATTACGATGTATTTGTTTTGATACCGGTGGATTGTTGTCATGCATTTTCTTTCAGCATCGAAAGGAAATTCATAGACACGAACGTATTCATTGCGCGCAAGATGCATGCTGGCAATGCCATGTGTTTTCTCATAAAATTCAGCCAGTGCAATTTCAGTAGGATCTCCTGTCCACTGACCTTCACCATTTTTTTCCACATCATGATTCAGTGCTATGCAAAGATTCAGGTTTGTTGTTTCAGTATGGAGGTGAATGTCTGACGGATATGAGCTGGTGCTTACCACCTTCATTTTATTTTGAGTGAGTGTACCTGTTTTATCGGTGCAGATATAGGTAACAGAACCAAGTGTTTCAACTGCATTCAGTTTTCTGATCAGTACATTTTTTGTTACCATTTTTTTAGCACCTCTCGCCAGTGCAATCGTTATCAATGCAGGCAAGGCTTCCGGTATGGCTGCAACTGCAATAGAGATGGCTGTAAGCAACATAACAATAGGATCTTCACCTTTGATGAATCCGATGACAAAAAGGGCAACACAGATGAAGAGAATGACATAAGATAGTTTTTTACTGAAATCAGCCATTCTTTGCTGCAATGGCGTTATGCCTTCTTTGTGTTGCAGCATACCTGCTATTTGTCCGATTTTGGTATGCATGCCTGTTTCCACCACAATTCCTTTACCTCTACCTCCCGTTATTTGAGTTCCTTTGAAAGCCATGTTGGTGAGGTCTCCGGTACTGAGATCATCTTCTTTAAGTTGATCTGTTTTTTTTAATATCGGGATAGATTCGCCTGTAAGCATGGCTTCATTGATAAAAAGCAGGTTGGTCTCAATCAATCTGATATCCGCACCAACTATGTTACCGGCTTCAAAGAGGATAAGGTCTCCCGGAACTAAATTTTCTGCAATAATATTTTTGGGTTGACCTTCCCTTATAACATTGACCTGTTGAACTGATAGTTTTTTTAAGGCCGACATTGCTTTTTCAGCTTTGAATTCCTGGATAAAACTGATAAGGGCATTGAGTAAGACGATGATGAGTATGATGATGGCGTCAGTAATGTCTCCAGCTATGCCGCCAATCACAGCAGCTATGATAAGTGTAATGATCATGAAGTCAGTAAACTTCAAAAGGAACAGGACAAGCGGTTTTCTTTTTTTCTTTTCAACGAGTTTGTTTGGTCCATATTTCTCCAATCTTAATCCAACTTCATGTTGATGCAGACCTAATTCACTTGAATTCGTTTTTTTGAAGACATCAGCAATACTTAATTTATGCCACAGGTTTTTCATTTTCATTTATTTTGATAAAACAGTAGCAGGTTGATTGCTTAGACAATAAAAATGAGAACTACGTCCCATAGTGGTAACGAGCAAGTCCGTTATAAATCAGTTACTCTTGTAATTAGTATTAAAAGGCAGGTATTAAAGCGGGATATGAATGTGTGAGAACCAATTGAATCAAAGGTCAAATATCCTGGCAAAGTGATTTTCCAGGTGGTTGCGCATGCCTGCACGGAATTGTTCAGGGTTGCCGTTTTCGAGGATGTCTACCAGTTCCTTATGAGACACGAATGTTTTCAGCAGCAATTGTTTCTTGAGCAAACCACTGTGGTGCACGTAATCAAAAACCGGCAGGAGCATCTTCTGAAATTTCTTCAGTGTTTTGTTATTGGTGATTTCATAGAGTTTACTGTGAAAAGCTACTTCATGGTCGATGTTGAACAGGTGATATTGCGTGGCAGGAGGTTCATCTGCTACGATGGCCCTCAGCGCTGCTATGTCTTCCGGGGTTATGCGGTGGAAGAGCAGGTCACTCATTCCGATTTCCAGGACCAGCCGAATTTCGAAAATTTCCTTCAGCGTTTCCTGATCGAGGATGTGTGGGTTCATGCTCTTCGACATCATGCCAAAGAGGTCCGGACTGGTGATCACAGAACCCTTTTTCTTTTTGGATTCAATCAATCCCATCATCCTCAAACGTGTCAGCGCTTCACGGATGACCGTTCTACTGACCCCCAGGGATTCAGCCAATTCTATTTCTTTAGGAATCACATCTCCAACTGAAAGTTTACGGTCACGCAGCAATTCCACAATACTATCCTCCACCTTGTCTACCAGTGAACTGGTATCAATGGCCTTGATTGCAGCCTTGAGTGGGGAGCTATTCATGGAATATGTATTACTTATTAAAATATCTGCAAATTTACAAAAATTTTTTTCATTAGTGGATTATGCCAATAAAGCAATCATTATCAATATATTATGAGCAAATAATAAAAATTTGGAAAAGAAATCAAAATCCGTTTATTTTGATATGTCGTACATAATACATTAAGTTAAATTACCAGTCATGAAAGTAAAATATTTACGGTTTTACCTTTTCTCCCTGCTGTTCCTGTTTACAGCAGCTGCCTTTGCACAGAGCAAACGCATTACGGGAAGGGTCTTGAATGATGAATCGAGGCCTCTAGCAGGTGCCAGTATCCTCATCAGCGGAAAAAAAACAGGAACCCAAACCAATAACCAGGGTGAATTTTCTATTGAAGCAGCAAGCACGGATTTGCTGATTATTTCGGCTACCGGATTTAAATCACAACAAATACGTGTTGGCGAAAATATGATTGTAGATCTTATAATGGAACCACTGACGGGTACGCTGGAGGATGTGGTCATTACAGGTTACGGCACCCAGAAGAGAAAAGAGGTTACAGGTGCTGTATCGACCATCAATCCCAAAACATTTGAACACAATCCAACCACCAATGTGGCAACTGTACTTCAGGGAAATGTACCGGGTTTGCGTGTGCAACAGCGTACCGGTCAACCTGGATCTTCACCATCAATCACCTTCAGGGGTGGAACTGAATTTGGCGGTGGTGGCACTCCCTTATTCATCGTGGATGGGGTGATTGTCCCTAATTTGTATGGATTAGACATCAACGATGTTGCCGGAATTGACCTTTTGAAAGATGCTGCAACAACAGCAATCTATGGAGCAAGGGCTGCCAATGGTGTTGTGTTGGTTACAACTAAAAAAGGGAAGAAGGGTAAGGCGCAGATTGTTTATACCTATTCCAATTCAATCAACTACATCAGAAGAAACCCGGAAGAATATTTAAGCGGAGCAGATTATATCCGCATGAACAGGCTTGGACTTCAGGCTCGTTTCAGGGGTGATTCTTTGGATAAAAATACAAATGCCATGAATACTGATCGCAATCAGTTGTTTGGAGCATGGGGTTTTGCTGTCAATTCAGGCTGGAGATCTCCAACTGGTTTATATTCAACGCAGTTAATTGATAATACTAACAGAAAATATCTGGGAACCAGAAACTGGAAGTTACTGGTAGACCCTAATCCTTTTAATGTTGCGCAAATCGATAGCATACTTTACACAGACCTGAGTGCAAAGGAAAGGGAATCCATGATTCTGCAGCAGGTTAATACCCTGGAACACAACCTGAATTTCTCAGGTGCCAATGATCAGGGTTCTTATGCCTTATCGATTGGAACGGTAAAGGATAATGGTATGATCATCGGTTCAAGCCTGAAACGTTTAAATATGAACTTCAATGGCGGTTTGAACATTGGCAAGAACCTCAGGGTCACTTCCAATATCGGTGCATACAGCGTTGAACAAAAGTTACCTTATGGTGGTTTGACTGATCCTGAAGGTGGTGGAGCAGGTGGACTCCTGCAACGTTTTGTGGGTGTAGCGCCAACTGTTCGCTATGTGAATGATACCTCATCGGAAGTATTGCCTGGTCCTAATGATGTTACCCTGGGTAATCCTGCCTACTGGAGCAAGATTAGGAACAACAGTACCAACCAGCAGCGTTTCCTCGGTGGTATCAACCTGGAATATACCATTCTGCCTTTTCTTAAATTATTGGCGAGCGGTTCTGGTTATTATCAATTTACCAACGACAATACCTTCTCAACTGCTTTCCAGCAGGGAAACAACGGAGCCTTCAATACCAACAGGGCAGGTAGTTTCAGCAATGCCAGGTCTTCACAATACACCACAAACGCATTTTTGCAATTCAACAAAGCTTTTAACGGTCATACACTCACAGCACTGGCAGGTACTGAGTTTTATGAGTACAGAAACTATGTGAATTCAGGTTTTGCTCAGGGTGCACCAACCGACCTGATTCCCTGGCTGGCAGCAGCAACACCCCCAAGCATTCAAGGTACTACGTTGATTAATCCGGCTGGTGCATCTTCCAATTTTAACCAGTGGGAGAAAATCTCCTCAGCCATCGCAAGGGTGAATTACACTTATAAAAATCGTTATTTGTTATCTGCGGTTGTCAGACAAGACGGATCGAGCAGGTTGAAGAAGGATAACTATTTTGGAACTTTTCCCGGAGCTTCAGTTGGATGGAATCTGCACAATGAAAGTTTTTACAATGGTTCAACCTTGTCTAAATACATCAGCAGTATAAAGCCAAGGTTGAGTTATGGTGTGAATGGCAATATCAATTCACTGGGCTTCTTTGCCACTTCGCAGATTTATAACAATGCCGGAACTTATAATGGCTTTGGCGGAACATTTGTCAACTCTTACATCAACTCAAATGTGCGGTGGGAGCGAACCAACAGTCTGAACTTTGGTTTGGATATGGGATTATTGAATGAGCGCATCACCATCAATGCAGATTATTTTGTACGCAATGTGTTCGATAAGCTGGCAGGTTTGAATATCTCTTCCCAAACTGGATTTGGCAGCTTTACCACCAATCTCGGACAATTGCAGAACAAGGGTGTGGAACTGTCTGTCAATGCACGTGTTATTGTTCCACAGAGAGCAGATGGATTCAGTTTAGACCTAGGTGCAAATTTTTTCCATGTAAAGAGTTATGCCAAACAACTTCCTTTCAATGGATTACCAGGAAACAGAACAAGTGGAATTTTGGTTTGGGATCCTAAAAATCCGGGTCAGCAAATTTATGTGAGGGGTCTGGTAGAGGGTCAGCGCATTGGCTTGGATGAAGTCTGGGCGCCGAAATGGAATGGAATTTATACCGATGATGCAAAAATTAGTGCAAATTCAAATGTTTATAATGCCTTCCTACCTTATACCAATAAGCGTATAAAACAACTGGGTGATGCTGAATGGCATCAGGTAAACAAGAATGATACAATAGATTCCCGTCAGTTTACCTATGTAGGAAGAACTACTCCACAGTATACAGGCGGTTTCAACCTGAGCAGTTCCTATAAAGGAATCAGGCTGTATGCAGGTTTTGATTACGCTTTTGGTTTTGTGATTCTGAATAATCAGGTTGTAAGGGGTCTAAGTCAGGTTCAGGGTTCTCAGAATGGAACAACAGATATCTTGAAAACCTGGTCGCCAACCAATCCAACTGGAACCATGCCACGTTTTTACTGGGCTAACCAGGGAAGAAACTATGCTACCGATGCCAGCGGTAACAACCCTGCTGCCAATCTCTGGGAGAAGGGTGATTATATGATGCTGAGGGAACTGACGATGGCCTACGATATCTCAACAGAGCTTTTCGGAAAGGCTGTTTCAAGCAGGATCAAGGGACTCAGTGTGAATGTGACCGGAACCAATCTGTTTTATTTTTCCGGTTACAGTGGCAACTTTCCTGAATTCGGTGGAGTAGATCAGGGTAAATTCCCACTCCCCAGAAGGCTTACCATCGGAGTAAGAGCAACACTCTAGTTTCAATCAACGTAAAAACAAAGCGAAATGAAATACAGAAACATCATATTTTTATCGATTATCAGCATGCTGGTAATGGGTATTACCTCCTGTACCAAGGAATTGGATCAGGTGGTTCCGCAAGATTCAATTAGTAAAGACCAGGCATTGAAAGATCCGAATGCAGCCAGAACATTGTATCATGGCGTATATGGCAGATTCAGGGCATACAACAGCACTTTCTTTCAATTGGGCGAGATGCGCGCTGATATCTGGGTAGATGGATTGTTCACAGAATCAGTTGACGGAGGTTTTCAAAACCAGTATCGTCACAATATCAGCAGACTCAATGTTCCTTTTGGAGATTGGGGAGGATTGTATAACCTGATATTTAACTTGAACAACGTCATCAAAATTATTCCCCAGACAACACTGCCGGATGCTGAGAAGAATAAAATACTCGCAGAGGTCCATGGTTTGAGGGCTTATGTCTATTACACCATGGTGAGAACATGGGGCGATGTTCCACTCAATACAGAACCAGTGGAAACCCTTACTAATGCAGCTGCAACCTACAAACCCCGTTCATCCTCAGATTCTGTGCTGCGTCAGATTAAAGCAGATATCGAAACGTCTTTACAGTTGTTTGGCAGTTCCAATGCCCTACCATCCGGTAAGCGGGTTTACTGGAGCAGATTAGCATCTTTAGTGCTGAAGGGGGATGTTTTCCTCTGGACAGGTACGCATCGTTCAGGAGGAACAGCCGACTTTAATACTGCTAAAACAGCACTTCAGGAAGTGCGTAACCTGCAGGGTGCTACACTTGATTTAAATGCCAACTATTCAGACAGCTTTGATCCAACTAAAAAGACCAATAACAAGGAAATAATCTTTGCTGTAAATTATGAAATACAGCAGGTAATAAATGGTTTGTTTGGCAGTTTCCTGGTAAATTCCATTCAGGCCAATACTTTGTCATTTACACAAAATGGCACGCCAACTGTTTCTTCAGTTTATCCCTATGTTGGAGGGGCCAACCGGGTAGGGTTAAATCAGGCAATGATTACACGTTTAACTGCACCACCATCTGATCAACGAATCAATAATACGTTTCGGGTGATGTACTCCACTGCAGCTCCATTTGCAGTCAGGGGTGTGATGATGATTAAGTATATTGGCAGTACTTCAGGAACAACACAGATTTATAACAGTGATTTTCCAATTTACAGGTACGCGGATGTTCTCTTATTGCTCGCAGAAGCCAAAGCTAAACTGGGTGAAGATCCATCTGCTGAAATCAATGCCATTCGCCAGCGTGCATATGGAGCCACGTTTACACCACACGTAAATGCTTCTATCAGTGACAATATGAATGCCATCCTGGATGAATACCTGAGGGAATTCATAGGGGAAGGAAAACGCTGGTGGGCGTTGAGAAGGGCAGGAGACAATTATGTTTATGCCAATCTCAACCCAGCTTATTTATCGCCAACAAGTACGGCTAAATTCCTTTTGCCATTATCAATTGGAATGCTAACGGCCGATCCTTTGCTGACACAAACACCAGGTTACTGATAAACAGATTACATGGAACAAAAAAGACTGTCTGGTCTCATTGCAGCTCCCTTTACACCCATGCATGCCAGTGGAGACCTGAATCTGGAACTAATTCCAGCATACCATGATATGCTTATCAATAATGGTGTCAAAGGCGCCTTCATCTGTGGTTCCACAGGTGAAGGTGTCTCCCTGACTATGGAGGAAAAAATGCAGGTGGCTGAAGCCTGGGGGCAATGTAATCAGGGGTATAATGACTTCACTGTGATGCAGCTCGTTGGAGGAACCTGTCTGGCAGATTGTAAACACTTGTCCAGACACGCGGCGTCAGTCGGTATTGATGCCATCTCCTTTCTGCCACCTTATTATTTTAAACCTGCTTCTGTTCAGGTGCTGGCCGACTGCTGTGCAGAAGTGGCTGCGGCAGCTCCTGACCTGCCATTTTATTTTTACCATATTCCGGTACTTACAGGTGTTCGTTTCCCGATGCTGGAACTGCTCAAAGCAGTGGATGGCAGGATTCCCAATTTCAGAGGCATCAAGTACACAGAAGAAGATTTGATGGATTACCTGTCTTGCCTGCACTATGCCAATGGAAAATATGACATCCTCTGGGGTAGGGACGAAACATTCTTATCAGCCTTGGCAATAGGTGCCAAAGGGGCTGTGGGAAGCACGTACAATTATGCTGCTCCGCTTTACCATGCCTTGATGGATGCTTATGCTACCGGTAATCTTAAAGAAGCAGCACATATACAGCAGCAATCTATTGAAATGATTATGCTACTAGGTAAATACGGCGGAATTGCTACCGGAAAAGCCTTTATGAAACTCATCGGGATGGATTGTGGTAAATTCAGGTTACCTGTGCGCAACATGGATGATGCCGCATTTGAATCATTTCAAACCGATGTGCATAAGGTTGGCTTCTACAGTTTTTGTTCGATTTTGGGTAAAAAAGACGAAATTGAAACTGCACTTATGCATCAGGACTAATGAGATTAACCGGATTCATCAATTTACTTTTTTGCATGCAGCTATCCTATCATGCCATTGCCCAGGATCCGGAGATCGTTGACTGGTCGGATGCTACACAGCTTCCCTTGCTATCCGGAAAACCGCATCCTGGTTTGGCTGGTCCTGTTACAGGAATTCACAACAACATCCTCCTCATTGCCGGTGGTGCAAATTTCCCGGATGGATTGCCCTGGGAAGGCGGTAAAAAAAAATACCATTCAGCCATTTACCTGTATGACCTGTCATCTGGTAAACCAACATATCTTTTTACAGTTGATCACTTGTCCACACCCCTTGCCTATTCAGCCAGTTGCAATACCTCCCACGGTATTGTAACGGCAGGAGGTGAAAACAGTGAAGGCCTTTCAGCAACTGTATGCCTTTTTACAGTCAATCCCCTGACCAAAGCCGTTGCTACACAGTATTTACCTGCCCTTCCTATTCCCACAACCAATGCGGTTGCTGTTTCTTCAAACCAATCCATCTACTTTATCGGTGGAGAAACAGCTGCAGGAACCACTGCAGCCTGCTGGAAACTGGATCTGAATCACCTTGAAGTGGGTTGGAAAAGCATCGCACCACTGCCATTGCCGTTAGCTTATTCCAGTGCGGTACTGATGGACTTTCCTGATCATCCGCAGGTAGTTGTCCTGGGTGGCAGGAGAAAAACTGTTTCGGGTGTCAGCGACATATCACCCTCAGTTTACGCATATAACCTGAAAGAGGATAAGTGGGAACAAAAACATTCACTTCCCTATCCTGTCTCTGCCGGAACAGCTTTTGCTGCAGGCAAATCCACGCTCTTCTTTCTTGGTGGAGATAAGGCAGAGACCTTTACGCAGGTAGAGCAAACCCATACAGCCATAGCAGTTGCCGCCGAAACAGAAAAGCCTGCACTCATCAATAAAAAGAATAAGTTACTTGCATCACATCCTGGCTTCGGTAAAGAGATATTGCGGTATGATGTTGAAAGCGGGAAATCGGCTATAGCTGGCCTCATTCCTTTCCCATCACCCGTCACCACCACTGCTCTTATTCATCAAGATATGATCATCCTTCCCAGCGGTGAAATTCGGGCAGGTGTAAGAACACCTGCTATTCTGACTGCCACAATAAAATCCAGACTGAAATGAATCAAATGAAATTATTGAGATTAAATTTATTTATACTTATTGCGTTTACCATAATGAGTTGTAAAAAAACCATTGCAGAGCAGCCTCTTTTACCAGTGCTGGCTATCACGCATTCTCCTTCGTTTCCTGTGATCAAGGGATTGGCAGCTAATCCCGTTGTAAGGCTGGGAGTCACTATCCCTGGTGATAATCCTGAACAGCATGTCAAAACCATCAGGGGGACTATCAATCCTGAAGCTATTTCAAGTATAGACCGGATAGACCTGCACCTCACAGGTGCGCAGCCTTTTGTAGCCGGACAACCAATCGCTACAATCAGGCCATCGGCATCGAATTTTGATGTGGCAGTTGACTTGAAACTTAAGTCAGGCGTACATTTCATCTGGTTCAGTATTGTCTTGAAAAATGATGCGTCTATTGATGGCAAAATAACCTTACTCTGTAAAGAACTAGTGATGTCATCCGAAGCAGTTACAGCCATCACCACAGATGGTTCTGACCACAGCAAACGCATTGGTGTGGCAGTACGCAAGGCAGGCGATGACAATGTGCATACTTACAGGATACCCGGAATCATCACAACAGATAAAGGCACAATGATTGCTGTTTATGATATTCGGTATACCGAATCCAGAGACCTCCCCGGCAATATTGATGTAGGGATGAGTAGAAGTACCGATGGTGGCCGAACCTGGGAACCCATGAAAGTGATCATGGACATGGGTGAGCCCCATCTTAACAATGGCATAGGTGATCCTGCTGTCTTATTTGATCCCATTACCCGTAAGATTTGGGTGGCAGCCTTGTGGAGCAAGGGTAACCGATCCATTGCCGGTTCTTTGCCGGGTATTTCACCTGATACAACCGGACAATTTGTGCTGGTGAGCAGCGACGATGATGGTAAAACCTGGTCGGCTCCCCAAACCATCACCCCGCAGATTAAGGAACCACGCTGGCATTTATTTTTCAATGGACCGGGAAATGGCATTGTGATGCAAGATGGCAAATTGGTTTTTGCTGCCCAGTACTGGGATGAGGTGAAGATGCCCCATTCCACTATCATCTACAGTGATGATAAAGGCAAAAGTTGGAAGGGCAAGATACTTGGACCCAAATCCAACACCACGGAAAGTCAGGTTGTGGAAACAACGCCCGGCACACTGATGCTCAACATGCGGGACAATAGGGGCGGTTACAGGAGTGTGGCGACAACTACCAATATGGGTGCCAAATGGACGGAGCATTCCACCTCATTCAGTGCATTACAAGACCCGGTTTGCATGGCGAGTTTCATTAAAGCTACTGTAAAGCATAACAATGTGTCAAAAGACCTCTTGTTTTTCAGCAATGCCAACACAAGTTCAGGCAGATATAATATCACCATCAAATGGAGCGCAGACCTGGGTGAAACCTGGCTCAAGAATAATCAGCTGCTGATTGATGAACGCCTTTGTTTTGGATATTCTGCACTGACCCGTTTAGATGAAAATACAATAGGCTTATTGTACGAAGGAAGCCGGGATCTTTATTTTGTGAAAGTACCCGTCAGTGAAATGCTAAAATAAGTGACATGGGATATACGCAACAGGAGCTGGTTTCCTTAAAAGATTTTTACAGGCAACAACTACTCAGTGATACTATTCCTTTCTGGTTTCCGCGTTCATACGATCATGAACACGGAGGTTTTTTGCTGATGCGGGATGCAGATGGAAGTCTGATTGATGATGATAAGGCCGTATGGATTCAGGGCCGTGCAACCTGGTTGTTATCGACCCTTTACAATACGGTAGAGCAGAAACAGGAATGGCTCGACGGAGCAAAGCTGGGCTTTGATTTCTTGAACCAACATTGTTTTGATTCGGATGGAAAGATGTTTTTTCATGTAACAAGAGACGGAGGGCCGATTCGCAAACGTCGGTATTATTTTTCTGAAACATTTTATGTGATTGCTGCTGCTGCGTATGCGCAGGCTACAGGCGATCAGGAAGCCGCAAATAGGGCCCGGGAAGTATTTGGTAGGTGTATTGCCTATGCCACTGAACCCGGACACATCACGCCCAAGTTCACGGATGTTCGTCCGGCTAAAGGAATTGGTGTACCCATGATCATGATGAATACCGCACAGCAACTGCGGGAAACAATTGGTGATGAAAGGTGTAATGGGTTGATCGACCAATGGATTGATGAAATCGAACGTGATTTCGTGAAGCATGATATCCGTTGTGTGATGGAACAGGTAGCACCTGATGGCAGCATCATCAACCACATTGATGGAAGAACCCTGAACCCTGGTCATGCAATCGAAGGAGCCTGGTTCATCCTGTATGAGGCTATGCACAGAAATAATGATCCGCGCTTGATTGAACTGGGTTGCACCATGATTGATTACATGTGGGAAAGGGGATGGGATGAGGAATACGATGGGTTGTTTTACTTCAGAGATGTTTATGGAAAACCAGTGCAGGAGTATTGGCAAGACATGAAATTCTGGTGGCCACACAATGAGGTAATCATTGCAACACTGATGGCTTATCTGCTGACAGGGAAAGACAAATACGCAGACATGCACCGAAAGGTACATGCTTATAGTTACAAACATTTCCATGACCCGGTTGGCGGTGAATGGTTTGGTTACCTGCATCGCGACGGAAAAATATCACAATCAGCTAAAGGTAATTTGTTCAAAGGGCCATTTCATTTACCACGACAAGAATGGTTTTGCTGGCAGTTGTTAAAAGACAAATACTGATGACATTCAAACACTACCTACGTTTCATGAGTTTGTGGTGTTTGTCCATGTACACGCTATGAAAATTGACTGACATAAAACGGGGTACCATGTTTAAAAAATTTACAGTTTACATTATCACAAGTCTTTTGATTCAACTCGCATCAGCACAGGTTAAACTTCCGGTTTACGCTGACTCACTTTTCTCTACGTATTATTTACAGCGTGTGAGTTTATTTGACATGATGCCTATCCAAAAAGAAGACATTGTTTTTGCCGGCAACAGCATCACAGACGGTTCAGAATGGAGTGAGTTGTTCAATGACCTGCATATCAAAAACAGGGGCATCAGTGGAGATGTGACCTATGGCATTTTGCACAGGTGGCAGCAAATTGTGAAAGCGAATCCTAAGAAAGTCTTTTTGATGATTGGGACAAATGATTTGTCTCGCGGAGCCAGCGTTGACAGTGTAGTTAAAAATATCTTACTCGCCGCAGACTACCTGAAGCAGGAGAGTCCGGCTACACAACTCTTCATCCAGAGTATTTTACCCGTGACTGATCATTACAAAAAGTTTGGCGGACATACCAGCAAGGGTCAGCAGATTCGTGATGTAAATGCGAAGCTGAGAGAAGCTGCAACAGCACATCAATACACTTATGTGGATTTGCATACACCCTTTACAGCCGCAGACGGCAGGATGGATCAGCGGTATAACAATGACGGATTGCACCTGATGGGTGAAGGATACATGCTGTGGAAACATGTAGTCTATTCTTTTGTATATGGTGTAGCGGAAAAGCCGGCATTGATACCATTACCACAGCAAGTGAAATGGACAAACGAAAGATTTTTTTTGTATCAGCCAAAAACAATTGTTGTAGCTAATTCACGGTTGCAAAAAGAAGCAACTAGTTTACAAAAATATATTCAGTCGATTGGCTTGCGATTGGAAGTAAAAGTGAATACTGCACCAAATGAACCACATATTGCTCTTGTGCTGGCAGATCATCCCTCTATTAAAAATAAAACAGAAGGATACATTTTGCAGGTAACTTCTAACCAAATAAAGATTACTGCACCAACACCACATGGCGTCTTTAATGGCATACAAACCCTGAGGCAACTGATGCGTGATGGTGTTGTTGTGGATGGTTGTGAGATAGCCGACTGGCCTGCATTTGCCATCAGAGGCTACATGATTGATGTGGGAAGGAATTACATGTCGGTAGACCTGCTTAAGCAGCAGATTGATGTGATGGCAGCGAACAAGCTGAATGTTTTTCATTTTCATCCAACAGAAGACATTGCCTGGCGATTTGAGGTGAAGTCATTCCCGCAGTTAACTGATGCAAAACACATGTTGCGCAACAAGGGAAAATATTACACTGTTGAAGAGATCAAAGACCTGATTGCTTATTGCAAGGAAAGGTTCATTACTTTAATACCTGAAATCGACATGCCCGGACACAGTGCTGCTTTTACACGTGCCATGGGATTTGATATGCAAAGCGACAGTGGTAAAATTGTTTTGAAGAAAATCCTGAATGAGATTTGCGATACCTATGATATGCCCTATGTGCACATTGGTTCAGACGAAGTGCGCATCAAGGATAC
The DNA here is from genome assembly GCA_945862385.1 of Chitinophaga pinensis. Taxonomy (GTDB): domain Bacteria; phylum Bacteroidota; class Bacteroidia; order Chitinophagales; family Chitinophagaceae; genus Pollutibacter. The sequence goes on along the minus strand of CAMAXV010000001.1, from coordinate 136,613 downwards.
GGCTTTTGTACCGGAGATGACAGCCCTGTTGGAAGCCAGGGGGAAAAAGGTCATTGGCTGGCAACCGGGAGGTAACTTCAACAATACCACCATCCGGCAGTTGTGGCGAGAAGATGCCAAGCGGTCATTTATTGTTCCCGGTGTTCCCTATATAGACTCCAGACATCTCTATTTGAATCACCATGATCCGCTTGAGGCGGTCACAACCATTTTCAACAGACAGCTCTGTAACCAGCAGCAGGGTGATAGTCTGGCGCTTGGTGCTATTTTGTGCCTCTGGCACGACAGGAACGTGGGCAGGGATGATGATGTGTTGAAAATGAATCCAGTTTATCCCGGCATGCTGGCCTTTGCGGAACGCAGCTGGCGAGGTGGAGGAAAGCAAGGTTGGATAGCCAATATTTCTGATGGCGATTTGTCCGCCTTTAAAGACTTTGAAAGCCGTTTATTGGAGCAAAAGCAACTTTACTTTAAAGGAAAGTATTTCCCATATCATCAGCAGTCCAATCAGCAATGGGAACTGTTTGGTCCATTCGACAATGGAGGTGATGTGCAACGGACATTTGACATCGAAAAAGGGAAGGCAGGCAGTGGTTTACCAAAGTCCGTTAAGCAGGTTACCGGAGGAACAATTGTGATGCGACATTTCTGGGATCCTTTGATCAAAGGCGCTGTGGATGGGGCAAAAGAAAATACCACCTGGTATGCTACAACAAAGATCTGGAGAGATGAAGCAGGTGAGTATCCTTTCTGGATTGGGTTTTATGATTTGTCGAGGTCGCCTGCCACCAACACACCTCCCGCTGGAGCCTGGGATATGAGAGGAAGTGCGGTTTGGGTTAATGGGAAGCTTGTTCCTGCTCCACGGTGGACCAGACCCGGTGCCAAGGGAGACCCTGAAGTACCCTTGATCGATGAAGGTTACAGCTACCGGGCTCCTACTATTATTCGGCTCCAGAAAGGACGGAACTCTGTATTGATCAAAGCACCAGTAGGTACTTTCAAGGCCCATGACTGGCAGACACCTGTGAAGTGGATGTTTACTTTTGTTCCGGTGAAATAGGATTTAAGTCGTTAAAAGTGTGATATTTTACATTTTTAAGTACTTAAAAGTGATATGTAACTACATTTTTCCTGAGTAAACTCTTTCAAATGAAATTGAACTTAGGTGCTCCTTTGTTGTTTATCATGCATGATGACGGAAGTGGACATCGACAGGATCATTGAAATGGCGTGGGAAGACCGGACGCCCTTTGAAGCGATTGAAATTCAATTTGGACTATCAGAAGCGCAGGTGATTGAATTGATGCGCAAAAACCTTAAAAGAAAAAGTTTTCTGCTATGGCGTGAAAGGGTGAACAGTGGGGTAAGCCAGAAACACCTCATGAAAAGAAATCCTGAAATTGACAGGTTTAAATGCACGATGCAGCGTCAGATTTCTTTGAATAAAATCAGCAAACGCTCATGAACTACGAACAACTCATCAAGCGTTTAGACGATATCGACCCCATTGCCTATGGGAAGTCGCGCAACTTTACCGACGGCGCAGTTACCCAACTTTCCCCCTATATTTCAAGGGGTGTAATAGACACTAAAACGGTACTGTTGCACCTGGTGAAACGTGGTTATTCCTATTATCATGTGCAGAAATTTGTGCAGCAAATGGCCTGGCGGGAGTTCTTTCAGCGAGTATGGCAAACAGAAGGTGAGCGCATCCATTCGGACCTCAAACAAGATCAGGGAGCAAAGTTTAATAAGGGCATGAGTTTGTCGGTCGATCACGCAACCACTGGCATTGAAGCGATTGATGCATCCATTAAGGTGTTGAAGCAAACAGGCTATATGCACAATCACCTGAGGATGTATACTGCCTTTATGAACTGCAACCTGGCAGGATTTCACTGGCATGATGCTGCGAAGTGGATGTATTACCATTTGCTCGACGGCGACTGGGCATCGAATGCATTGAGCTGGCAATGGGTAGCAGGAACTTTTTCCAGCAAGAAGTATATTGCGAATCAGGAAAACATCAATCATTACGCAAAATCAAGTCAACGCAAGACTTATCTCGATTGCACTTATGAAGAATTGGCCGAAGCATCAGCGCCTGTGCATTTGTTGGAGTCTGTTGATTTAAACTTAACTACTAATTTACCAGTTGCTGCGCCAATTACTATTGATAACAGCAAGCCGACCTGCATTTATAATTATTACAATTTATCACCTACCTGGAGGAAAGGCGAAGATACAAACAGGGTCTTGTTGTTGGAGCCGGAGATGTTTGCACGTTATCCCGTTTCGGATGCATGTATGGCATTCATGATGGAGCAGTGCAAAAATATTGAAGGCATAAAGCTCTTCGTTGGGAGTTTTGCAGAATTGCAGCAATTTACAAGGGAGTCCACACTTTACTTCCGCGAGCATCCATTGAATAAGCATTACATCGGCATAGAAGATCCCCGTAATTGGATGATTCAAATTTCACAACCCGTGAAGGGGTCTTTCTTTTCTTTCTGGAAGAAGTATGAGAGGCAGTTGGAAAATCAGTTTAAGTAGTAACGTATTCTGCTATTAAAAACTTTAATAATTCCCCTCCTGGACAGGAGGGGTGTCATGAATGAGCCGGCACCGACGGTGCAGGCGAATGAGCTTGCCTGCCGAAGGCAGGTGACGGGGTGGTGGGTTTTGAAATCCGATTCCACCACCCCGCCTCAACAAACTCACTTCGTTCATTTGTCTCGGCACCCCTCCTGGCCAGGAGGGGAATTTCTTGCAGTTTAATAGCATCACAGGTTAAGATACAATCACCGCATTATTGATTTGATGCTTTCATGAATCTGGCTTTCAGATCAGGATCTGCCATGTCTTTATCCAGTGGATACATTGGTCGGATAATTCTTTTGTGCCCAAGGCGTTCAAGGTCCTGGTCCACACCACCTGGCGTTTGTGCCATGATCCAGTCGCCTCGCATATCATATAATTCAGGCACCAGGTAGCCAATCTTGACAACCACTATATCAGCCTCTCTGGGTTTTAAGCCCAGGTTGAGAAAATCGCTTTCATGGTGGTAAGGTTTTCTTTTTTTGGTGGCAATCACATGAATGGAGCCAACCTGGATGACCACTTCAGTTTCTGCGTCTATATCGCCCTGGTGAATGGATTCTACAATGCCTGTGAGTTTGACTGGCGGAGCAAAGCGGTTGTCGACAGCAGCGCCTGCCAGGCCTTCAACTTTTGCGCCAACACCTGCAGCAACGGCTTTTGCTACCAACTCTGGTGCTGGGATGGAGGCATAAATGAGGTTTGGTCCTTTCTCAGATTTGAATTCAGGTAGATCGAGTAGTTTGGTGAGTGTCCAGGTTACATCTCCAGCTCCACCTGCAGTAGGATTATCTCCCATGTCACTGATCATAAACGGTTTTTTGTCACTTGCTAACGCCATATTCAGGCTTTCATTGAGATCGGCAACTGGGGCAACAAATTCAAATTTTGAGCGAACAGCCCAAAAGCTGGCAGCGAGACTTTCAGCAGCTTCTCCTACTGCTTTTTGGTCGTCTCCGGTAACCATGACTACAGCATGATTGCGCGGTTCATCGGCCCATGCATAGCCAATCCAAATTGCTGCATCGATGATGCCAGGTTGTTTGGTGATGGGGTCTACTTGTGCATAGAGACTTTTACCGGGTTCTATGCGTGTACTTGTTTTTTCGCCGGGAAGTAAGATGGGAACAGGAATCCAGGCTTTGAATGCGGGTTTACCTTTACCTGATTCGAGACGGTCCACGAGATTTTGGACAGCCCGTTTTTTTGATTCTATGGCATCTTCGTGAGGCGCCATTCGGTAACACGTGATGAGGTCTGTATTTTCTGCCAGTCGCTGTGATACGTTGCCATGTAAATCCATTGACGTCGATATCAATGTTTCTGTACCTACTACTTTGCGCACACGGATGATAAAATCACCTTCCGGATCATCCAAGCCAACCACACTCATGGCGCCATGAATATCAAAAAACAAACCATCGTATGGAAGATTCGCTTTCAATCTTTCGAGGGTTTGGTTAACCAGTGATTCGTATGCTTCACGCGTAACAGTGCCTCCTGGAAGTGCATGCGCCTGCAATGTCGGAAACCAGTTAGCACTTTTGCGCAAAGTGGAGTCTGCTGATAAAAAAGGGTATGCTTTAAAAATATTGCTGTCAACTCTGGCTTTGAAAGCCGGTTCATGTGTTAGCGCAGGGGAGAAGGTGCTGGATTCAATTGCCAGACCTGCAATGGCGATTCGGGGTAGCTTTTTGTCTGTGTTGTTGGAATTACAGGAAGATGCTGCAACAAAAAGCAAGAAAAAAACAACTGCATAGTTTTTCATGACAGAAAACGCGAAACAGATTTTAAAATATTCCGCACCCTTAAGTTATGACTTTAATTCATTGTGTCAAAACACCTCGATGGAAAGCGACATACCATCTTATTTCCTAATTGTTTAACAAATTCAATAATTTTACTCCAATCATAAAAATTGAACCAATGAAGTATCTCTTGTTTAGTGCCTTTGTCTTTAGCCTTTTGACAGGATGTAAGCAAGAATCTGGATCAAACTGGCAAACCATCAAGTTTATTCAGGATAAACCTGCTTTGGTTCACCTAAATCTCGGTGATACAGCACACAGTCATGGAGATGGAATGGCTTTTGAGGCAATCATCAAAGATACTGCTGGTCAAGTTGCAGGAGATGTAATGGGTTGGCTCGTCACAGTAGATATCATGGATGGTGACAGTACTAATCCGGTTCATGTTGCTGAGCGCATTGGTAGCATGGTGTTTAACTTGGGCGATGAAAATGAAATCGTAGCCCAGGGCGGTACAAGCTATCACCATGGTGAGCAGCAGATGAAATTGGGTATATCACAAAAACGTGCCATTGTAGGTGGTACAGGTAAATATAAAGGCATTGAAGGTGAAGTGACTACCACCAGAAATGATGATGGCACATACTTACATGTGCTTGATGTGAAGCTGGAGAAATAATTATTCATTATGAAAGATATGTTGGAACTGATATATTGGGACAATACCATTCGCAGTTACCTGATTTCATTGGCTTTCATAGTTGTTGGATTTTGTGTATTGCATCTGGTTAAAAACTACCTGCTGCAAAGGCTTAGGCTTATTGCAAGTAAAACAGAATCAAACCTGGATGATATCGCATTGCAGGTACTTGAAAAGTTCGGTATACCTATTCTGCGTATTTTGGTTATTTATTGGGCTCTCGAATTGTTGAGCCTGAACAGCAACATTGAAAAGTGGCTGAAGATTGCATACGGGGTTGTTACCTTGTATTTCCTGATTTCATTTTCTCTGACGCTGGCAAGAAAAGTGTTGGAAGCACAGGTACTTAAACTCGAGAATGGTGAAACCAAACTGAAGCAGATTGGAGGCATCATGATTGTTTTGAAGATCCTGGTATGGTCTGCCGGACTGCTGATGTTCTTTTCAAACCTCGGTTACAATGTCACCACTGTTCTTACTGGTTTGGGTATTGGTGGTATTGCTATCGCACTGGCGGCGCAAAATATACTGGGTGATCTTTTCAATTATTTTGTCATATTCTTTGACAGACCTTTTGAGGTTGGCGATTTTATAACGGTAGATGATAAAAAGGGAACAGTAGAGAATATTGGGATTAAAACAACAAGAATCAGAAGCATTACCGGAGAGCAATTAATCATTGCCAATAGTAACCTTACAGGCTCGAGGATACATAATTTCAAGCGACTGGAAAGCAGGCGGGTAGTTTTCAATATCGGAGTGGTATATGGTCTACCACTCGATAAACTGAAAATGATTCCGGAGATGATCAAATCAATTGTTCAAAAATCTGAACTGGTTCGATTTGACCGCGTTCACTTTGCCACCTATGGTAATTTCAGTCTCAATTATGAAGTGGTCTTTTTTGTGGATACACCGGAGTATAATACTTATATGGATATTGTTCAGCAAATCAACTTTGATATCTATGAACAGTTTGCCGCAGCAAAGATTGACTTTGCTTCATCTACCCCAACTTTGATAGTGGAGAGTACAAAATTTATAAAAAAATAGTACTCCGCATTTCAAATTTATTACAATACCAACCAAAATATCATAACAAGATAGTCACAGAGGAATAACCTTAGATTAACATTGTTCAAATTTCTTTGCCAAAATTCTATAAGATGGCAAGAATATTTTTTCTGTCTGTTTTTATTTTTTCATTAAATACTGTTTTCAGTCAAATACAACTGAGGGGTAAAATATCTGATGGCACTAATTTTCTGACGGGTGTTTCTGTACAAATGAAATATCCAAGTAAAATTGTTGTAACCGATGCTGAAGGTTCGTTTCAAATAAGTGGGTTAGTTCCAGGTAGTATTGAAATTTCTTTTTCAATTATTGGCTATAAATCATTGACTAAAAGTATTCTATTGGATGGTACTACCAAAAAATTTGATCTGGGTACAATTATTTTGAATGAAGCAAGAGAAGAATTAAAATCTGTAATAGTAGGAGGTAATACAGCATCTTCACAGATAAGAGCAATTGCAATAAAGAAAAGTTCATTATCATATATGGATGTTCTTGCAGCAGATAATATCGGTAAACTCCCGGATCGTAATGCTGCAGAAGCAGTACAGCGCCTTCCTTCAGTGAGTGTGAATCGCTATCATGGTGAAGCAAATACTGCAAGTGTAAGAGGCACACCTTATGCATGGTCTTCAACTTTGTACAATGGAACCCGTTTGCCAAGCGCAAATTTTGGAAGTAGAAATACAGCACTTGACGCTATTCCTTCTGAAATGATTCAATTTATTCAACTTTCAAAAATCATCACACCCGAGATGGAAGGTGATGCCATTGGGGGATCAATAAATTTTGTGACGAGAAGCGCGCCAGCCAAGAGAACGTTTAACATCAGTGCAGCTGGTGGATATAACCAGAAAGCCCAAGAAAACACCTATAATATATCTGGTTCATATGGTGATCGACTCTTTAAGGGGAAGCTAGGGTTTTTAGTAGCAGCGTCAATTTGGAAAAGAAATTTCTCGGCTGATGAAGTAGTTGTTGATTACAATCTTGCTGCTGCCAATGCCGCTCAACGTTATGCGATAAATACAATAAATGCGAAAAGATATCTTGGTTATAGAGAAACTAATGCTGTCAATTTTGTTGCAGACTATAACTTCAATTCAAATAATAAAATATACACCAGAATTGTTCAAGATAGGTTTGATGATGTTCGTCCTGTTACAGAGAGTTTTTACGAATTTTCAAGGAGAAGGTATAGGTATAGTTACCGGTACTCATTTTACGAAACTGCGCTGAAAGGATATGAAGTAGGTGGTAATCATCAGTTTTCTTCGAATTTTAAAACTGACTGGCGTCTTTCCTCATATGACATGACTTATGTACTTAATACTCCTCCAGGCATGCCTTCAGACAAAAAAGGGTTACCAATAGCTCAGTTTTATCAAAGTCTTGCTGGAAATTTTGGTAATAGATCAGCAGATGGATTAATATACAATACATTTGATGCCACTGATAAAATTGGTATTGATCCATTACAGGTAGACCCTAAACTAACCAATCCTGCAGATGTAATTGATCCAACAAAGTTGCGGTTGCAACAAATGATAATCTTCCAGCTTGATCAACGTGATTATGATAAAGTGGCCACAATAAATAATCAAATAGATATCAGCAAAAAATTTCAGCTTCGTTTTGGTGGTAAATACAGAAATAAAACTTTCAGTGGCGGACAAACACCATTAGCATACCTTGCTCAATCCTCACTGGGAATACCCAATACTGCTCCTCAAAAAACATTATCTCAATTAACTACTGAACAGTTTAAAAGTGGATCTACTTATTTTAGTGAAATCAACAATCCTTTTAAAAATTTCATGATTAATCCATTGACAAAGGATCAGTTATTTCAGATTTTTACCCCGGAATTCTTTAATGCTAATAATATTGGGGATTATTCAGCAGCTTCTAATCCAACTACCAAATATAGTGGAACTGAAAATGTGACAGCTTCTTATATTATGGGTGTATTTGAGGTTGATACTACATTGAAAATAATAGGGGGTTTCCGTAATGAGTATACCAGTATTACAATCAATAGTGCCAAATATGATAATGTGGCTAAATCACTAACACCTGTTTCAAGAACATCAAACTACAATTCACTGTTGCCAATGATTCAATTGAAATATAGTCCTCTGAGCAACATGAATTTACGCGCAGCCTATACTAAAACTTTATCCAGGGCAAACTTACCAGACTTATCACCTTCTGAAATAGTGGACATTACTGGTGGCCAACCAAGAATTACAAGAGGTAATCCAGATTTGAACCCTACCTATTCAAATAACCTTGATTTGATCGGTGAATTATTTCTAGAAAATATTGGTCAGATAACCGGTGGAGTATTTTATAAAAAAATTAGCAATTATATTTTCAGAGACCTGTTCATTGAAAATATCAATAATACAAACTATTTTGTTACACAACCCAAGAATCTTAAAAGTGCATCTATATTGGGTTTTGAAGCAGGAATTACAAAACGATTTAGCCGTTTGAAAGGATTGTGGGGTGGATTTGGAATTGACTTCAATTTCAGTATAATCAATTCAAAACTGGAAGTTCCACGTTACAGTAGTTCTGGTCAATTGGTAGCTACTGATAAAACATCTTTGCCAAATCAATCATCCTTGCTCTATAATGCAGCTATTTTCTATGAAAAGTATGGTGTTACAGTGAGACTTGCAGGTAATTTCAGGGGTAAATCATTAGAGAGTATCAATCAAAGCCTTGGACCTGATTATTATCTCTACGTAAATGATAATCTAACAGTAGACTTTTCAGCAGCTTACTCCATAACTAAAAATCTGAAATTCTTCACAGAGATAAGGAATTTAACAAACGAACCTTTCCGTCAGTATTTAGGTAACAACCAAAGTAGAATAACCAATGGTGAGTGGTTTTCTGTTAATGGTCAGGCTGGAATCAGATGGAATCTTAAATAAATGAAGATGAAAACTTTCCTAATTGCAATTGCAATTATGTTTACAAATATGACTTTAGGCCAGATTAACATTGGTATTGAGAAAAGTCCCAATTTTAGAACCTATAATGGACTTAAAAATATTGAGGGCAAGAAATTTAAGGAGAATATACTATTTAGATCCGGTTCAATAGCAGCTTTACCAGCATCAGATAAATTGAGAATCCAAGATTTAAGATTAAACACAATTGTTGATTTCAGAACAGATTTTGAAATACAAAGGGAGCCAGACGATACTGCAGGTATGAAGGTTAACTCAATTAGGATTCCATTGGGAAATATTAATCAGCAATCATCTATGCAAATGTTCGCTGTACTGAATAGTCCGAATTCAACTGAGGCTACAGCAGACAGTATCATGATGAGTTTCTATCAGAACTTTGCATCGATGGTTAAATCTTACAAATCTTTTTTTGATATATTGTTGATTCCTGATTCCAAAGTACTTTTTCATTGTTCTGCAGGAAAGGATAGAACAGGAATCGCTTCAGCATTGCTGATGAAGGCATTGGATTTTGATGAACAAGCTATCATGTCTGATTTTTTACGTTCAAACGAAGCTGTTGGAGCACTTGATCTACAGAAATTGAAAATGTATGGTATTCCTGAAAAAATGGGAAGAATCTTAATGGGTGTAAAGCCTGAGTATCTCACTGAAGCTTTTTCAAGTATTAAAAAAGAATATGGCTCTTTAGAGAAAATGTTGGAGTTAGAATTGGGCATTGGTAATAAGCAAAAACAAATGCTCAAGGATAAATACCTACGATGAAAAATCTAAAATTATTAGTAATAAGCTAACATTTGAACAATCATTTATTTCATATAACTTGTTTTCTTATTCTCTAATTGCAATACCTACCATCGAATCTGCTCTGCCGTAATAGTATTAATGGTTTTCAGTTGGAACTATTTTTCCATCAATAAAAGTTTGTTCCGCATCTCTCTGTATATGCATATCATATTTTAAGTGACAATAATGTGAAACAAATCATATAATTGTCACTCATTCTGTGAAATTTGAATTACTGATCAAATCCGCCGCGACGTTTGGCTTTAACAGGTGCAGGCCAGCTGCGGTTGTTTTGAGCGCCTGGTGATACAGCTTTTTCATTGGAACTGCGTTCAGGATCTTCGCAGGCCATGTACACCAAGATGGCAGTGACGATGGCATTGTTACGCAGGTCATCAAATATGATTTTGTCGTAAGTATCGCGGTTGGTATGCCAGGTATAATTGAAGTATGACCAGTTCAATGCACCCAACGAAAAGGCCGGAGCACCCACGGCTACAAAGGAGGCATGGTCTGAACCACCGCCACCAGGCATGCCAGGGAAGGTCGCCTTAATGGAATCTTTATACTCACCAGGAATAGCGGCCATCCACCTGCCCAGGTAATCTTTGGCTTTGGCATAACCTGAACCAGACATATTCACAATTCTGCCTGTGCCATTGTCTTGATTGAATAGGGCCTGCAGGTTGCTCACGATTTCAGGATGGTCTTCCACGAAGGCACGGGAGCCGTTCAGTCCCTGTTCTTCACTGCCCCAATGGCCCACCAGGATGGTACGTTTAGGATTGGGGTAAACTTTTTTCAGGATGCGCATCGCTTCCATCATCACCATGGTTCCGGTACCATTATCTGTTGCACCTGTACCACCATCCCAGGAGTCGAAATGTGCGGAGAGCATCACATATTCATTGGGCTTTTCAGTGCCCTTGATTTCAGCCAGGGTATTGAAGGTGGCTACTTCTCCTAGTTCTTTGGATTGGGCGTTTACACTAATGATTGGAGCTCTTCCCGATTCGGTCAGTCGGTAAAGCAGACCGTAATCTTCAAGCATCACATCAATCGTTGCAATCTTTTTGGTGTACGCATCAAAGATTTTATTCACGCCAAAGCCCTGGCTCCAGTTGCTGCCGATGATACCTGCAGCGCCAGCTTTTTCTAATGCTATGGCCAGGGTACGGTTGTTGTATCCCGTTTTGCTGATGCGTTTCCGCCAGGCTTCAGTGGCTTCCTTACGCTCCTGTTGCATTTTGTCCATGGAAGCCTTGGTGGCAAATTCTTTCCAGTTGTAATCTGGTCTACCCGTAGGCTGCGGCATGGCCAACAGAACAAATTTGCCTTTCACATTCGGCAGCCACTGCTGGAAGGCAGCTGAATCTGCTACGTCTGCAAGGATGATGGTTTCCCCTTTTACAGTTTTTTTGGTGGAAGGTGAGAAGGCCAGTTGGGTGGCTTCCAGTGATTTGGTCCAGGGACTGATCATATCTACATGCGTAATACCTCTGTCCCATCCCCTCCATGTACCATAATTCTCTCTTTTGGCAGTAATGCCATATTGCTGGTATTGTGCAATGGCCCAGTCGCTTGCATTCAGCATTTTGGTAGAGCCCACCAGGCGCGGACCTACTCCATCCATCAATTCATGACTCATCCGTTTCAGTTGCGAGTTTTCAGTCGCCTCTTTGATGATGGCAGCTACAGTAGGTTCTTGCTGTGCCTGCAGGGAGAGATTACCCAAAGTAGCAGTAATGAAGAGCGATGTAAAGAGCAGTTTGAAACGCATGGTTATGATTTTTATGCTATAAAGTTATTGAACAATGGTGGAATGCATCATTTCCAGTTTCCAGGATTTTTTTTCTTTGACCAGCACCGCAGATTCCAGCCAGTGGATCTTCCTTTTTCCTGCAGCTGTCTCAAAATCTGCATAGTTGTGGTATCCAACCCATGCCCTTTTTACGGTTATGCGTGTTTCAAAAAAATCAAACCTGTTTTTGCGTGAGTATCCTGCAGGTTTTGGTTTAGACAGTTTGTTTTGAAGCGTATCCAAAGTCCAGATCATACCTTGTTCCAGCAATAGAAAATCTACTGTAGAAGTTTGTTGGATGTATTTAAAATCACCCTCACTGAATGCTTTGAAAAATGTGTTGATGGTTTCCTGAACGGCTTTTACATTTTTATCTTGCGCATGAAGAGTCAATCCAACGGAACTTAATAGTAACAAGGATACAAATTTGACAACTCTGATATTCATAGTGTGTAGTTTGAACTAAAGGTATCAATAAAAGGGAAATTTACATTTCACTCATGAAATGTAACAATAGTAAGGGTTTTGTTAAACTATACATGGAAAAAGGGTTGATTGCTGATATTTTTCTCTTATGTCATAACTTGTTCAATTGAGTAGGAGAAGTAAAACTTTAAAAAATGACAACAGTAATTTTAGCTTACATCACAGGAGGGATATTTTTGGGGATTATTGCAGGTTGGCTACTCGCAAAATCTACTTCTTCCAAATATGTGCAAGCAGCAACAACCTTGTTGCTGCATGATAAAAATGCAGCTATTGCTGACCTGCAGTCAGATTTGAAATTAAACAGACAAATCTTAGAACAAAAAAATAATCAGGTCGCAGAGCTTAAGGCAAGTAATGAAATGCTTCTTGAAAAATTGCAGACTCAGAAAACAGACATGGAAGAGATGGGTAACAAATTTAATCAGGAATTTGAGAACATCGCCAATAAGATTCTTGAAACGAAAACGGAGAAGTTTACTGAGGTGAATCAGAAAAATCTGAAAAGCATTCTGGAGCCACTCGGACAAAATATTACAGCATTTAAGACCAAGGTTGAGGAAGTCTATGATAAAGAATCAAAAGAAAGATTTTCGCTAGGTGAAAAGGTGAGGGAATTGGCAGCATTGAACAAGCTCATCAGCGAGGAAGCCCATAACCTGACGAGGGCTTTGAAAGGGGAGGCCAAAACCCAGGGCAATTGGGGGGAGATGATTCTGGAGAGTATTCTGGAGAAATCAGGACTCGTCAAAGGACGGGAGTATTTCATGGAGCACCAGTTGCTGGATGAAAATGGAAAGCCGCTTAAGTCTGATGCAGAGGGAAAGAAGATGAGACCCGATGCAGTCATTAAGTATCCCGACAACAGATCAGTCATTATTGATTCCAAGGTTTCAATGAATGCGTTTACAAGATGCATTGCAGCAACAGATACCGATGAGCAAAAGAAGGAACTTGATGCACATGTTGCAGCTGTAAAAACCCATATCCTCACATTGAGCAATAAAGGATATGATGATTACAATAAAGCGTTGGATTTTGTGATGATGTTTGTGCCCAGTGAACCGGCCTATATAGCAGCAATGCAGGGAGACCCTGAGTTGTGGAATTTCGCTTATGAGAAACGCATTCTCTTGTTGAGTCCAACTAATCTCATTACCTCATTGAAGCTCATTGCCGATCTTTGGAAGCGGGAATACCAGAACCAACATGCCCAGGAAATTGCGCGAAGAGGAGCATTGTTGTATGATAAGTTTGTTGGTTTTGTAGAAAACCTGAATAAGGTTGGGACAAAAATTGAAGAGGCTGCTACTGCTTACAACAATGCCCGCGGACAACTCAGCAATGGAAGTGGAAACTTGCTTCAGCAGGCTACTGAATTGAAAAGTCTTGGATTAAAAACAAAGAAAAACTTACCTCATGAATTTGGGAAAATTAATAATAGCGATGATTTTATTGATACTTGAATTTCTGGCACACAATATTAATGGTGTAAAATACATTGTTGTCAGAATTTAAACTGAGCTCTGTAAAGTCCTGCGTCGGTATTGACAAATAGATAGTCGCCAATGATTTTAGGATGAATATAAGTTTTAACACCAGGAATTGAATTGAATTTGAAACTGAAGGCCATATCTCTGCTCATGTAGATTCCGTTTTCCGCTGCAGTTATGATTAGAAGTTTGTCTATTGAGGAGTAATCTGCAAAGTGTGCCATGTTTCCTGCTATTGTACTACGAACTGCATATAAATCAATATTACTTTTTCTATTCGCAACACTGATAGTTCCCCAGCGATTAACTACCATAATGCTGTCCTGATATGATAAAATATAGTTCAGTGCATGACTTTTTGTTTCAATAGCTGTCCAGCTTTCACCTCCATCAATTGATTTTACTATTGCAGGAGCACCTACACCACATGCATAAAGGGTGTCATCTGTGACTTTGGTGATAGAGGTGAAGTCAACGCCTGTCATTTTCTGGCTCCAGTTGAGTGGGGTTATTCCAGCGGATTTATATAACCCTTTTACATTATTTCCTGTTTGTGCGCCGATGATTTGTCCATTTGAAAGTGGAAGAATTACTGCTGATCCTGTATTGAAACCGGTAGGTCCAGATTGTTTAAATGATAATCCTTTATCTGTGGAATAATACCAACCATTATTGGCAGCACTAATAATTAATTGATTGTTCTTTGGTGAGTAAGCTAAACCTCCGTAGACGCTTAAATCTGCCGGCCAACCCAGTTTTATCCAGCTGGTACCCATATCTGTTGATTTAAGTACCTGATTTTGTTTGGTTAGAAATAATTCATTTCCCACAGCAATCAGGTTGATGGATAATCCATCATTGATTTTGGTCCAGTTGAGATTTTCAAGCTGAATAGTCTTTGACTGATTTTTTTCTTTACTGCAGCCATTCAAACACAATAACATTCCTGCTAGTAACATCAGTTGAAAGAATAGCTTCATGTGATCTTATTTTTAAATTAATTAGGGAGGATGGTTAACAACGGCTGCAAGAAAAAAATTGAGCAAATTTTTAAATGGTGTGATATCAAATATTCGATCTTCTGAATCAAAAACCAAACCTCAGTAATCATGAAAGCATAATTTCTGTCAGCTTTTTAAAAACCGCTTCCAGATATTGATAATCAATGATATATAAATTAAACATATGTATTATACGAAATTCAGAAAATCAGTTTAGAAGTATAATTTGGATAATTTTGAAGGTATGATAGCACCATCTTTGCGGAAATCAGTTATTTGTTTTTTTATTTCCCTCCTCCTGCAAATCAGTTTTTCTCAACTGCAGGCACAGTCTTTTTTGCAAAAGATGGAAGGATACATACAACAACATCCTCCAAACGGACTGGCACATTATAAATTCACAGCTGATACACTGGGGGATTTCCATTATCCTGTTTTGTATAGCTACGCCAGGCACCATTATCTTTTTCACAAAGGAAAGATGGTGATACAGCTGGATGGAACGGGTAAACTATTACGTGCAGATTCATTGGGCCGGATGCAGCGCATCGATTCAACCCTTTATGAAGGCTATAATTATGGGGCTTTTAATTTCGTCTATAAAGACACCATTTTCAGCCTGGGAGGATATGGTTTCTGGCAATTCAACGGACAACTCAGGTGTTTCAGTGAAGTCAACAGTTCATGGTCTGTGGTTAAGTCTAATGTCCTGATCCCTATCAGACAGTGGTATAACGCGCAGGTCTATTATGACGTTGCCGATGAAAAGATTTATGCCATTTATGGAATGCCTCATGAAGAGTGGGTCATGGAGGCGGTGGCTTTTGACGAGCAGCTTTACGTACAGTGCCTGGACCTCAAAACCAAGTTGTGGTGGGATAAGCGGCTATGGCCATGTTCAACGCACCACAAGGTCTCATTGCTTTTGTTCTCAAAGAGGTTAAAATTGTTGATTTCCGCAACAACCGACTCGGGCACATCAACATATCCAAAGCAAGAAACCTTGCTGATTACTGGTACTCATCTAATCACCTGTTGATGTTCAGTTCAGGAAAAAACCTCCACTTTATTAATCCGGCAATGAAAAAAATAGACACCCTTCCTTTTTCATCAGCTGATATTGAATGGACTTCTATTCCATTATATACTACCCCTGTTGATATTCCCATACCCGTCACTTCCTCAGCAATCACTATTCTTATTTTGATGACAGTTGCATCCGGTATGTATTGGTGGAAAAGAAAGCGGACATCTCAACAATCAGATATTACAGTTGTCAAGGAATCTCTTGAAGAACCTGCTTCACATCAAAATGCGATTGAACAGCAGATTCCGGAAAAGCTGGATACCATTGAGCCGCGAACTATCCCATTTTCAGAAACACTTACTACGGTTGAAAAGGGGTTGTTAGATCTCATCCTGAAAAATTCAACAGCTGGCAAAATGACCAGTGTCATTCAGGTCAATGAAGTGCTGGGCATTGCCCGCAAGGATGTCAAATCTCAGAACAATATCCGTGCAGCCGCTCTCCAGATGATCAATCACAAGTTTACCGCATACAGCGGTTTGCATGATGAACTGATTATGAAACAAAGGACTGAATTTGACAAAAGGTTTTTTGAATATTTCATCCATCAAAAATTTGTCATTAAATTAAAAGCTAAGTGAATTTAAAACTTACTTTCATCAACAATTGATATGATAGAAGATTTCAAAATGAAGTACTCCAAAATATTTTTAATTCATATTGGTCTTCTTATTGTTGGTTTCCATGCTGGGGGACAAACATTTCTGGAAACCATAGAGCAGAAATTTGAATCCAATCCACCTTATGGTACCATCCATTACAAATACCAGGCTGATACATTGGGCGACTTTCACTATCCATTTCAACCCGGAAATTTAAGACACACTTATTTTTGGCACAAAGGGAAAATGTTGATACAACTGGATGGAACTGGCATCCTGCTGGCCAGAGATTCCAATAACCAGGTGGTGCGTCTGGATTCAACTTTTTACCAGGGATATAACTTCGGGGCTTTCAATTTTGTGTACAAAGACACCATTTTCAGCCTGGGTGGTTATGGATTCTGGAATTTTAATGGTATGATGCGTTATTACAATGAAAAAAATCATTCCTGGTACATCATCAAAACAAATAAGCAGATTCCGCTGAGGTTGTGGCATAATGCACGCATATACTATGACGAAAAGGCGCAAAAAATTTATGCAGTTTACACGATACCAAAAAAGGAGTGGATTCAAGAGGGTGGTGAAGCGGATGGAAAAAAGTATCTGCAATGTCTTGATTTAGTCACCAAAAAATGGTGGGATGAGTCTAAAACCACCAATAAAACTTCCTTTGATGAAGCAGGCTGGGTTAATTTCCCCATTTTCAATACCCCATACGGTATGATTTCTTTCATTCAGAATGAATTGAAACTATTTGATTTTGGTAATAACAGGATAGGCAATATTGCTTCTGATAAAGCACGTATCATACAGGAAAACTGGAACCAATACCAGCAATTGATGATGATTTCAAGAGATAAAATGCTCTATTTTGTCAATCCCCTAAAAGCAAAAATTGACAGTGTTCCCTTTTCTGAAAAGGATATTACCTGGACTTCCGACAAAATCGCCATTGATTCCGGCCAATCTAATCTCTTACTCTCCCTGTTTACTGGTATCATAATCATCATAGTTGCGTCAGGAGTTTATTCATTCAAGAGAAGAAATAGATCAATGACAAGCTCAAATCATATAATAGCTGAATTTGAACCTGAGGAAACTAAAAAGGAAGCATCTTTTCAGCGCAATATCCCTTTTTCAGAAACACTTTCCGCAGTTGAAAAATCACTCCTTGACCTCATCCTGAAAAACTCATCCAATGGCAACATGACATCTGTGAATAGTGTGAATGAGGTGTTGGGCATTGCCCGCAAGGATGTAAAATCTCAGAACAATATACGAGCAGCAGCCCTCCAGATGATCAATCACAAATTCATCGCCTACAGCGGTTTAAATGATGAACTGATTCTCAAGCAACGAACTGAATTTGACAAGCGTTTTTTTGAATATTTTATCCATGCAAAGTATGTTCAGAAGGTAAAATGAGCCTTTATTTGAGAGATTATTTAAATTCTGTCAAATGAAAATCTAAAATAATGTAAAATAAACTGTTTAAAAAGTGTAAAATAAAATACTTTAAAAATGTAAAATAACCTACATTTGTATGAGTTAAACTTTTGTGGAATACAAAGAGCGCATATCGGATAAAGAGTTGATTCGAAAAGTCAATGCATCGGGTGCAGTTCTCATCAAGGGAGCAAAAGCCTGCGGGAAAACTGAATCTGCGAAACAATTGGCAAAAAGTATCCTGAATGTTGATAGGGATATGCAGGTAAGGTCGCTCATCAATATCGAGCCAGAACGTTTACTGCAAGGCGAAACACCCCGATTGATAGATGAGTGGCAGGTAGAACCGAAGTTATGGGATTATATCAGGCATGAAATAGACGATAGAAATACAAGCGGACAATTCATTCTCACTGGTTCAGCTAATCCAGAGGAATCTGCTCAGATGCATTCAGGTGCAGGCAGATTTACAATCGTTGAAATGCGAACGATGTCGTGGCAGGAATTAGGTTTTTCTTCCGGATTGATCAGTTTATCTGATTTATTCAAAGAAAAAAAGGTAAACATCTGTGATACATCTACAGATCTTGAATTTATCATTGAAAAAATAATTATTGGAGGTTTTCCAACACTGTTGAATAAAACAATTGAGCAGGCAACAGATCTTAACAGGGCATATATAACCTTACTGGCTGAAGTGGATATGAGTAGGGTTTCCTCAGTAAAACGTGACCCTATTAAAGTAACCAGTCTGCTTCGTTCACTTGCAAGAAATACATCAACCATGGTTGATATAACAGCTTTGGAAGCAGATATTCGTCAACAGGATAATATAGGAATTACAAGACCAACCGTGTATGACTATTTAGATACATTAAATCGATTAATGATAATTGAAGACCAGCCGGCGTGGAATACCCACATTCGTTCATCCTATGCATTGAGAAAATCTCCTAAAAGACATTTTACGGATGTTGCTTTAGCGGCAGCAGCTTTGGGTGTTGATAAAGATTCACTTTTGAATGATTTGAATTTTACAGGGTTTTTGTTTGAGTCACTAGTTGTTCATGATCTCCGTGTATATGCACAGGCAAATGATGCCAGTGTTTTTCATTACCGTGATTCGAGTGGATTGGAAGTGGATGCAATCGTTCAGCAATACAATGGAGACTGGTGTGCTTTTGAAATAAAACTTGGAACAGGAAATATTGAAGAGGCTGCAATGAACCTGCAAAAATTTCGATCGGTGGTTCATGAACGCAAACTAAAAAAACTTAAGTCACTCAATATCATCACAGGAACAGGCATCAGTTATAGCAGACCAGATGGAATAAATGTTATTTCATTAGCTTCACTTGGCGTTTAAAGCAATATTAGAAAATAAGTCATGGAAAACCCACTCCGGTATTTCTTATTGCACAAGCCCTATGATATGGTCTCCCAGTTTGTGAGTACGCACAAGGTGCGTTTATTGGGTGATATTGACTTTGATTTTCCAGAAGGTACACATGCTATTGGTCGGCTCGATAAAGACTCTGAAGGATTGTTGCTCCTCACAACAGACAAGCGAATCACCAGGTTATTGTTTCAAGGTAAGCAACCGCATACACGCACTTACCTGGTGCAGGTGAAAAGAATTGTAAGTGAGGAAACAGTTCAGTTGTTATCTAACGGCGTGGCAATCAGTGCGCCATTTGATCAACAGGTTATGACACAACCCTGTGTAGTAAGACTGTTGAAAGAATCTCCTGAAGTTTCAGAACCACTCGTTCCTTTGCATCCTAAAGTGCTCAATTCCTGGCTGGAGATTTCGTTAACTGAAGGTAAATTCCACCAGGTCAGGAAAATGGTAGGGGTTGTAAAACATCCCTGCGTTCGACTGATCAGAACTTCTATTGAAGATATTCATCTGGGAAATTTAAAACCCGGTGGTGTAAGAGAAGTAAGTCAGGAGTATTTTTTCTCCCATCTACACCTATAGCTGTTTAATCTATAGTGGTTTTTGCGCCAGAACCCTCACTACAGCTGCCTTGCCTACATGGTAGGGCCCTTCCTGTAACATCACTTCTTCCTGCAGGAGTTCAATCATATGCCATTCTGGAAAATCACCAGTTACCAATTCCTTGGTATAAAGCATAGAAGGTTCTTTCGGTCCGCCTGCAGCAGGGTTTATCTGTTGATTAATCTGGTGATCGGGATGAAAGGCTTCCATTATCAGGTAGCCACCTGGTTTTATCATTTTACTCAAACGCTCATGCCATGCTTTCCGCTTTACAGCCGGGAAATGAGCAAATACCAATACAAGTGCATCGAAGGATGCATCCGGATAATCAACTTCATCCATGTCGCACAAATCATAGTTTACCGAAACACCTCTTGTATCAGCCAGCTGTAATGCTTTTTTTCTCCCTTCCTCACTGATGTCAAAGGCAGTAACCTGCCATCCCTGCTGTGCCGCAAATACACCATTGCGTCCTTCTCCATCAGCAGGAACCAACATTGTCCCAGTCTGTAGTTTCTCCAGGCATTCCTTTAGCCAGGAGTTGGGTTCGGTGCCGTAAGCATATTCCTGTTCTGCGTAGCGCTGGTTCCAGAATTCTTTGGTCATGGTTGGTGGGAGGTTTTGATTTCAGAGTGTAAAGTTAGTGGGAATATTGAGTTGAGAGAAATGAGTTGAGGTTGGTTGGTGGAATTAAGCAAAATAATCCACCACCCCGTCACCTGCCTGCGGCAGGCAAGCTCATTTGCCTTCGCCTTTGGCTCAGACAAATTCGTGCCACCCCTCCTGGCCAGGAGGGGAATTTTGAAGTTTTTAAAAGCGCTTCACCTTTAAAATCTACTAACGTAATTCGCTAAAACTGACCAATTTTTCGAGCAGCCGACTGAATTCCAATCTACTCCATTTTTTTATGGGGAAACCTGCAACGCCTGCTCCCTGCTTTTCAATTTGCCTGTTCCAGAAAAACTGATCACCAATATGGGGAATGATAGCTTGTGGTTTACCACAATGCAGCGCACTGTGTGTAGTACCAGATCCTCCATGGTGAATGATAAAACCGACTTTGGGAAATAAATAATCAAAGGGCACATTGTCAATCTCAAAGGCCCATTCAGGTAATGTTTCAGGTAGTTCAATACCTCCCCAGGATCGGTTGATGATGACGGGAATTTTTTTCTCCTCACAAACCTCCAGCATATCTTTTCCAATTACTGCAGGCTTTGCATTAACCATACTGCCAAACCCTATATACAATGCGTTTGGAAACTTTTCTAAAAATTGTATGAGCAATTCAGGAGGCGAAAAGTGTTGTAATTTATTGCGCTCCCTGAATTGGGTAACCTGCGCCCTTTCAGGCCAGTAATCCGGACGAGCAAAGAGTCTGGTATCGAAGGCATATTCCACTTCAAGTTCATCCTTTATAAAATGAGTGATTTTTCTGGCATTCAATTCAATTCCCTTTTCCAGCATAAATTTTTTTCCGTAACCGAGGATTGATTTTCGAACCTGTGCTAAGATGGCGAGTTGATAGGTGAGTCGGTTCCACCATACTGGTCCGGGTGCACCAAATCCAATATGTGGTTCTTCATCAACAGTATGAGTCATGCAGGGCATGGGACTAAGCATTTTTATCTTCCCCTTGTCAAACATTGCCCAGAGTATGGGATAAATGCATTTGACATGAAAAATGATGAGATCGGGATTGAATTGTTTAACTGCTTTTTCCTGATCGAGAATCAACTGATATTGAATGGGTGAAATGAGTTTTGTAAGTCTGAATATGGCCTTAATACGATTGAAACCGCTGCCAACCTGCCCCATAATCATACGAACATCTTTATCATTCAGCAGGTTGAGAAAAGCTTCATCCTGAGGAAAGAAAGCGTCACAGACTTCTTTGACCAGCGATTCGAACTGAGCTGGCATACAACATGCAACTTGAAAGCCCTTGATTTGCATTTCCTCTGCCAGAGCGAGAAAAGGTTCCATATCACCCCGGCTACCTAAACTCATGAATAATATACGTTGCATAAGCAGCTGTAAATTTAGTCGAACAATCCATATTCCTGCGCGGAGTATATACCCTTTTTACCGCTGCAGGCAAAGGCTACAAAACAGGCTGCAACCATATAAATCAGGTGTTCAGTTCCAAAAAGCTCAAGACCCATTACCACACAGGCCAATGGTGTATTGGCTGCTCCTGCAAAGACGGCAATCAGTCCGAGCCCGGCAAACAAATCTACCGGTCCGCCGGCATAGACCGCAAGGGTGTGTCCGAGTGCAGCACCCATAAAAAACAACGGGGTCACTTCTCCGCCTTTAAAGCCCATGTTCAACGTAATGGCTGTGAGTAAGAGTTTCCACCACCAGCCCAGGGGGTCAATGTGGTTGGACTGAAAACTGGATAGGATGCTGATGCCATTGCTATTCGGGCTTTCAACACCCAGTCCGAGGTAATCGTAAGTTCCCAGCAGTTCACTGATGCCCCAAACAAGCAAACTGGCTGCAACCACTATCAGATAAGGATTCGGGATAAATTTTTGGGTGGTTGACTTTATGCCATGGGCTACCTTTACAAATAGCCTGGCGGTGAGTCCGAATGCGACGCCTGCGCTAATCACTTTCAAAAGCAAAATGGGCTCAACTGGTAAAAATGAAAAAGTAGTGGTGGTAAATTGAATGGCATAAGGGGTGTGGTCAATTCCTGTGATTTGGACGGTCTCATCTGCCAGCAAAGCAGCAAGCAGACAAGGAAATAATGATCGCCAGTGTATACTACCAATCCGTGTGAATTCAATGGCAAATACCGCGCCTGCAAAGGGTGTGCCAAATACGGCACCAAATCCTGCTGCAGCTCCGCATCGCAGAATGACTTGTTGTTGGTATTTTTCGAGTTGAAAAAACCGGAATGGAAGACCAGCAAGGCTGCCTCCCATCTGCACGGCAGTTCCTTCTCTTCCAGCTGAGCCTCCAACCAGATGTGTCATCACTGTAGTGAACAGTATCAGGGGCGACATTCTTGCGGGTACTTGTTTGGATGGATCCTGAATGGCTGCAATGATGAGGTTGTTTCCTTTGCCTGAATCTTTGCCATGTTTGTAGAGCCAGGTGATTAGTATACCAGCAAGCGGCATCAGGAAGATCAACCAATAGTTCGATTGAAAAGTTACAGTTGATTTATCCAGCAGCCATAGGAACAAGGAGACCATCAGTCCGCTTAGAACCGCCACCGGAATAATCAGCCAGCCCCATTTCATGGCCATGTAAAATTGCTTGGAATACTCCCTGAGTTGAGGCATCATGCTCATCAGGCAAATATATTCAAGTTGGAGGATTGTTCCTCGAATGGGTAAACCTGTCAGGTGTCAAGTAGAATGAATGAGTCTATACCGAAGGCTAAGACTCATTCATAAAGGCGAGTTTAAACTTAATAATCATCATCTATTCATCCTTCCTCAAAAGAATAACTGGGTTCTTCGATGGTGAGTTTGTTCTGCACCATGGTGATGCCTGGTGCATTCCAGGCTGCAGTTTCTGCATCTTCCTTTTCTGCCATGGATCTGACTGATCCATATAATGTTACTTTGCTTCCGGATACATCCGCAGTAACCCTGTTGGCATCAACAGTTGCACTCCTGTGAAATGCTGAAGCAATTTTGGCTTTTATGTCTTTGGCTTCCAGTTTCGGTTTAACTATAATCAAGTTGGATACAGACCTTACTCCGGCCAGGTTTTCAATTGCAGTTTTGGCATTGATGCGCTGGAATTCCCATTCCACTTCACCTTCCAGTTTTACATAACCATCTTCCACTTTTACTTTGATTTGTTCTTTCATCAAGGGTGTATGCCATTTGAGCGCGTTGACAATCGCTGCAGCAATTTCAGTGTCTGTTTTCACATTGGTTTTGGATACCCCAATTTGAATGTCTTCTGCGATTGCTTTGACCCCGGAAACCTTTTTGGCTGCTTTTTCCGCCATCAGTTTTTTGGAGTAGGAATCAACCTGTCCGGATAAGGTTACTACTCCATCTCTCACGGAAACGCCTATTTCATGGGCACTGAGGAATGGTTCCCATTTGAGTTCGGCCATTACATCCTGCTGGATTTGTGCATCTGTTTTCATAATTTGAATTTGTTTTAAAAGTGAAACAATAGGGGTAAAATTCAACCAATGAACATGCACCTGCAATGACATACAGAGAGTGATGAATTGATTTTCATCAGCATAAAAAAAGCTCCTGCCTTGTGAGCAGGAGCTTTGTATAACAATAGCTGATTTTTATCAGTTTTTGATCACTTTCATGTTTCCGCTGTTGCCATTGGCGTTGAAAACACGCAGCATGTAAATACCCTTGGGTAACCTTGAGAAATCAAGTGTGGTATTGGTGTTAGCAGTTAGCTTAGACATCATGCGCTTTCCGTTCATGTTATACACTACTACTTGCGAAGTCCCTTTGAAACCACTCAGGTTCAGGTTAAGTGTATTTTGTACGGGATTGGGGAATCCATAAAAAGATCCTACAGCAACATCACTTCCAGTTTTGATTGCTCCCGTGTTAGCTTCACCTGCAGCAACTCTTGCCAGTCTGGTTGCTGTTCCCAAAGCCACACGTAAAGTATAACATCTCGTTGCATTGAATGTACGTGTGTTTGTAGGATATACACGTACATAGTAGGTGCCTGGTCTCATGCTGCGGGTGATCGTTTCATTTCTTGTTCCACTTTGTGCTGAAGTAACAAGAACTGTTCTTCCATTTGTATTTACTAACCTCAGGTTATAATTCGCAGGGAGTGTAGTGAGTGTAATAGTAATCGTTCCTGCTGTTGTAATAGTGAATCGGTAATGATCCACATCACTGCCTACATTGATGAGTCCGGTTACATTGGTGTTAAACGGAATCACTGCAGATCCTGCAACTGTGTTGTTGGTGGCATTGTCCAGTGCACTTGCGCAGCTTGGACTTGTTGTAGAGAAGTTGGCTTGAACAAAGCTTCCGGTTCCGGCCGGACAAGTAGCCTGTACCCTCCAGTTGTAAGCAGTTCCCTGCACCAATCCGGTAAGGTTGGCAGTTGTTCCAGCTTGTGCAGCTGTCAATACTGTCCAGGTTGCAGCTGCATTGGTCTTGTATTCAACCCTATAGCTGGTAGCATTGGCCACGGCTGTCCAGCTTAAGGCTGCACTGCTGTTGGTTATGGAGCCTGTAGTAAGTCCGGTAGGATTGCCACAATTCACCAGGGTTGTGAAGTTGGCCTGAACAAAGTTTCCGGCACCGGCGGCACAGGTAGCACGAACCCTCCAGTTGTAAGCTGTTGCACCGGTGAGTCCGGTAAGGCTTGCTGTAGTTCCAGCCTGTGCTGCTGTGAGAACAGTCCAGGTAGTAGCCGTATTGAGTTTATATTCCACCGCATAGCTGATTGCGTTTGGCACGGCTGTCCAGCTTAGGGCTGCACTGCTGTTGGTGATGGAGCCAGTAGTAAGTCCGGTCGGATCACCACATAATGGTGGAGTGGTGATGGAGAAATTGGTGTTACTGATGTCGAAGAAGATATTGCCAATAGACTCAATCTTGATTCGTGCAGTGGTACTGACTGTGTTGGGAATCACTACAGCCTGACTACCATCGTTCGGAGTACTTTCTAGTAATACAGTGGGGAATGTTTGTCCGCCATCTGTGCTGAGTGAAATCTTCACATTGGCACAATTGATTGGGGCAAGGTTGGTGCTGTTGACAGTCCAGGTGACGGTTTGTGTTGAACCGCCTGCCCAGTTGACAGCTGTGTTGGGAGCGGAAACACCAAATGGACCAGCAGTTCCGTTCACTGTCACCACCATGTCTGCAAAAGATGTTTGTCCTACTTCAGGACTAGTTGAACTATAAGGGGCATTGTCCCTAACAGTTAGCCTGAAATTCAATGTACGGGCCACCGAGCTGAGTGCTTCGATATTGGCACCGGCGTCACCGCCCGGGAGCGGACCAGTTACAGTTGCGCCGGCGAGGATGGTTGATAATTGTGGAAACAGCCTCGTAGGTGAGGTTGTGGGTTTAAAGGAAATCCAGTTTGGACCGGTTGTTTTATTAGCGCGAGCAACACTGTTAGTGCCGGTAGTTGTTGAATTGTCGTTTTGTTCCCATGTATAGGTTAACACATCACCATCAGCATCGCTGGCAGCACCGGTGAGTGCAAAAGGTGTGCTTCGGGGGATGGTATAATTGGTGAGGGGTGCAACAACCGGTGTGGCATTGTTTCCGGCGATGCTGAGGGTGGTTGGACATGTTTTGGTCAACAAATTGTTTTGAATCTGCTGGATGGAGGCCTGATGGAAGATATCAATGGAATGAGGTGCAACATCCTGAGCAGTAATACCGGCATATCCCATGATGGTGATACCAGATCCTACTTCCTTGTTGACGCCAGTCCCTTCATTGCTGAAGGAGAAAGTATGGTTAGCACCCAACTGGTGGCCAATCTCATGAGCAACATAATCAATATCGAAATTATCACCTTGTGGAATCCCATCAGCTGGTGAAGTGATGCCGCTGCCTTTGCCATTTGTTGCTCCTGCACGGTTAACACAAATGCAACCGATACAGCCTGCATTTCCACCGCCACCGGTAGAACCGAACATGTGTCCGATATCATAGTTGGCTTCACCTACATTGGCAATCAATGCGGTTTCCAATTGGGCGTTCCAGTTGGCGAGTGTGGTATAGGGATCTGTCCCTCCATTATAATAAATAACATTAGTGGTACTAGGAATGAGATTCAGGTGAAGGGCCAGGTCTTTTTCGAAGATACCATTGCAACGGGTGAGTGTATTGTTGAAAGCTGCGAGAACCAAACCTACCTGAGCTGAGCTGGTGGCACCGAAGAAATTGGCGTATTCACCGTTGCAAGACAAAGCCAGGCGGAGTGTCTTGAGATCACCACCCGAGCGGGCAATTGAAATCTCCTGTCCTACCTGCTGGTTCAAGGCATTGGCCAAATTCCTGTCGGCAGTATTGCAGGTCCAGGGCATTTGTCCGGCCTTGCGCTGTGCCTTGAATACCGCATAAACGGGCTGGTCTGCTGCGTAGGATTCAATGTACTCGTCTTCCCTGCCTGAGCGGAAAACCATCGACTGCATACCCTGAGCGGAGATGCTCAGTTTGAGGCTGGCAGATTTATCAGTGACACCTTTACCGGAAAAGCTCCTGATATCCGGGTATTTCGCCTGGAGTGCAGGTTCGAAGTTTGAGGCTTCAGTTACCTCAAACTCTTCAACGCCACCATCTGCATTGGGCAGGGTGATGATGGTAGTGGCTTTGGTGTTGCGGGTAACAGACATCATTTCCTGACGGAAAGGGGTCATGTTCAGGTCAAACAATTTGTAATCTGCAGGAAATGAAGCTCTTTGGGCGTTTCTGGCAACGCTTACCTGAGCGATGCCCGCTCCGTGAGACGACCAGAAATTGTTTTGCTGGGCTGAAGCTGAATAGACTGAAAGGCATGCCATCAAGGCGAAGAGAATCCTTCTCATAAACGAATTTTTTTGTTAAGCTGAAGTTTGGTTCGGATTGCCACAAAGTAGGCTTTTTCCTATAAATTTGTTAAAAAGGGAGCCCATTTCGACGAAAAATAACGTCAAAACGCAGTTTTACAGGCAGATGAAGGATTTTTTCTAATTACACTATGTTACTTACCGCTGATAAAAAGGCGGTAAAAACTTACCATTCTATTCAGGTCAGTTACACCAATGCGTTCATCGATGCCATGGAACCCTTTGGCATCCTGAATAGGCGTAAAATTCAGCACTGCATCGCTGAAGCTTCTGAAGTAGCGTGAATCGGTGGCACCGACCACAAGATAGGGAGAAACCAACGCGTTGGGTACGGTTTTGTAGGTAATGGAGGCCAGTTTTTTAAATGCAGGATGAGTGGATGGCGTTGTGGTGGAAGGCTCCATCAGGGAAATGGTTTGTTTGGAAACACTCACACGCGGGTCATTAACTGCTTTTTTCACAAATTCCACCACATCATCGCTGGTTTGTCCGGGCAGGATGCGGCTGTTGAAAGTAGCTTTGGCAATAGTGGGTATCACATTATCCTTGATGCCTGCTTTAACAATAGTAGGCACCAGGGTGGTATGGATCATGGCATTGGTTTGTTTGGATTTCTCCATCTGGCTAACGAGTGCACCTTTGAAAAGCCACTGGTTGGCCACAACCATTTTGGTGAACAAGGATTGTGAAGCAACGGTTACGCCCAGCAGTTCCTGAACTGGTGGGGTGATGATGGCAGGCATCTGCTCTTCCCTCACTTTGCTGATGGCTGTGTTGAGGATATCAATGGCGGTTTCAGGTAATGGCATAGAGGAGTGGCCGCCAGGAAGTTCAACAGCAATATCGATATTGACATAACCTTTCTCACCGGTACCGATAACAGCAACTGGTTTCTTGAGTTCTTTGAATTGCTGGGTATCAATCATGCCACCTTCATCAAGCACTACAGCTGGCTTGATGTTGTTGTCTGCAAACCATTTGGAAAATACTTTGGCTCCTCTTCTGCCGGAAATTTCTTCATCGTGTCCGAAGCAGATATATGTAGTACGTTCAGGGGTATAATTTTCATTGAGCAATTCCTCAGTTGCTTCCATGATGGCTATGGCAGCACCTTTGTCGTCTACTGCCCCTCTTCCCCAGATGGTATCCTGACTGATGAGTCCGCTGAAAGGAGGATGTGTCCATTTGCTTTCTGCTATAGCTTCTACCGGCACTACATCAAGGTGTGCCATGAGTACCTGAGGAGCTGCCGTGGTATCTTTTCCTTTCCATTTGAAAACATAGCTGAATTCTCCGAAAACGGTCCTTTCCAGTTTGCTATGCATTAAGGGATAGGTTGATTCCATAAACGACCTGAACTGGGTGAATTCAGTGGTATCAATAGCCAGGGTATCTCCGAATGAAACCGTTTTGATCTGGATGGCCCTGCTCAGGTGAGCTGCGGCTGAATCGTGGTTGCCGATGGCCAAAGCCTTTTCTCCTTCAACTGCTGCAGATTTGAAGCGAAATGTATTGATCAGTAAGACTGCCAGTAATACAATCAGTAAGCCTAACAGGGAGAGGACAATTTTCTTAACCATGGTTTTGCAAATGAAAACCAAAGATATTAATAATCCATTCTCATTCTTTAGGCTATTTTTTGATGAGCCGGAATTCATGCTTATCACTGCCGTTCACAAATGAATACCAGAATTCGTTGGCTGTGAGTTTGGTAATTGTTCTGTTGGAAGCTGAAATAGTTCCTGATTGGGTAGTGATTTCGATACTGCTGACTCCTGAAATCTGTATAATTCTCTGTTCAGTATCCAGTTTCCAGCTACCCGTTTCAGTGATATTACGCTTGTCTTTGTTGGTGTAGGAACGTGGGTATGTGTTATTCGATTGATAAGTTTCTTCGTAGTTACTGATGAGGATAGTGGATGTTACATCAGTATTGTTTCGCAGGTATTGCTGTAGTTTCCAGGTTTTTACCAGGTTTTGCTCAGTTTTGCTGATGAGTCCGCCTGCTTCATACTTTTCACATCCCATCAAAAAGATAACCAGTATTACAGAAAGTATTTTTATTTTGGTCATGGTTTAAATGCTTTATTTCCTTCAAACGCATTATTTCCGGTTTTGTTCTGCTGTTTAAGTTTTCATTCTTTTTGTCTATGCTGATTAAAACAATTTTGGTAATTTGTCTCACTTAAAACAACCCACATGAAGTACAAAAAAATTGCCATTACTGTTTACACTGTGCTCGTTACCTCGATGGTGGTGATGAGTGGTATCATGAAATTATCCGGATTAAAGGAAGCTGTTGATACACTCACCAAGGTTGGTGTAGGGGATTATATCACACTTCTGGGAATCATGGAGATCGTTTTTGCAGGTCTTTTCATCTATCCTGCTACCAGAAAGTTAGGCGTATTGTTTTTGACAGCTTATTTCGCAGGTGCTATGGCAACCGACCTTTCCCACGGAATGCCGGTAATTAATGCAGCGTTTACACTTGCTTTGGTTTGGATTGCTGCGTTCCTGAATGACCGCAGCATTTTTTTTTCAGTGAAACCTGATTAGTTATTTTATTAACGCTTTGTCCCATAAACACAAGTTTTTAGAAGCTTAAAATTAATATTTTATGCTACCAAAATGGAGACTTACTCCCCTCCTGGACAGAGCCTGTCCGCCGCGCCGGAAGGGGTGCCGAAACAAATGAACGAAGTGAGTTTGTTTCGGCGGGGTGGTGGAACTAGATTTTTTAAATCCACCACCCCGTCACCTGCCTCCGGCAGGCAAGCTCGTTCGTCTGCACCTTCGGTGCAAACTCACTCGTGCCACCCCTCCTGGACAGGAGGGGAGTTTTTGAAGTTTTTAATTGCACAACAGATCAATTATTGAATCAATCAATTCGGGCCTGAAGAAGGTCAAGGAGTCTTTTATCATCCTTGGCCTTTTTCATTTCCTTTGCTTTGTTGCCAAAAACCCAAAGGGCAAAGGGCGTTATGCTTTCGGTATTGTTAGCCGGTTCTTCCTCTCCGCCTTTTTTGGTTTTGATGAGCACCACACCATTGGCACCCCTGACTCCGTATAATGCGGTTGCGGATGCATCCTTGAGGATTTCAATGGATGCGATATCATCAGGATTCAGGAGGTTTATATTGCTCATTGGAACATCATCCACAATATAGAGGGGATTATTACCGGAAAATACCGAACTGATGCCGCGGATATTGATGCGAGGTGCTCCACCCGGACTGTTATCATTGGATACCCTTACACCTGCAGCCTGTCCTGCTATCCGCTGTCCAACTGAAGAGCCCCGAACCTGATTCAGTTGCTTTTCATCAATCTTGCTGTTGCCGGCTGAACCCACATCTTCCACTTTAACCTGACCGTAAGGTTCTTTTTTGGGAGTAAATTGAATCGCTGTTCCAGGCATACCGTTTTCTCCATTTTCTCTGATGAGCGCCACCTTATTGATAGAACGCATGGGAATCTTTATGGTATCAAAGAAATCAGTACCAGAAATCAGATCTTTCGGATCATGTATCATGATTATGAGAGAATCTCTTACCAGTTCAAACTTCCTTTTTGTCATCAATCCGTTGCCACCATTTACCATCATCGAAGAGGAGGAGGGGGTTTCAGCGAAATACTGATGCAACAGTTGTAAAATATCATTGTCTCTTGCGCGGGAACTGGTTTGTCCGAAAGCTCCATTGCAGAGGTACAAGAGGATTATGAAGAACCATTTTTTCATGGGCAACAATTTTAATGTATATGCTGAATAGACATAACAAGTTATTGATTAAATTGCTGATATGAAAAAGCTTGTCCTTTCTTTACTCATTTTTTGCAGTTTATCAACTATGACCCAAGCACAGCAACAAGGTGGCAGTTTGCGTCACGTGGTACTTTTTTCGTTTAAATCTACAAGCAGTGCTGCTGAAGTTAAAACAGTAGAAGATGCCTTCAAGAAACTTCCTGCCCAGATAAAGGAAATCAAGGATTTTGAATGGGGGAAGAACAACAGTCCCGAAGGTTTGAATCAGGGTTTCACCCATTGTTTTTTTGTGACTTTCACATCAGAGAAAGACCGTGAAATTTACCTGCCACATCCGGCACACAAAGCATTTGTAGATGTCTTGAAACCGCACCTGGATAAAGTGCTGGTAATCGACTATTGGGCAGGGAAGTAGCTATTTTCCTGATACGAAATTCACCTGCAGGTATCCACCATTTGCGTTGGCTGCAGCCACTACTTGAGGAATACCATTGATTACATCAACAGAAGGTTGATGGATATGTCCGGCCAGGATACCCATCAGATTAGGTGCTGAAAAAACAGCATTGTAAAATGCCATGGTCGTTGAAGTATGACCTGCTGTGCGCCAGGGCATTCTTCTTTCCAACTGAAAATTTTTATCATTCGCTGCATTCCATTGTGGATGTCCGCAACCAAATGAAACTGGTCTGCCAGGAGCATAGAGTGGTATGTGCAGCAGCAGGAAGCAGGGTTTATTTTCATGGAGGCAAGATTCCAGTAAACTGAGTTGTTCTGCATTGATTTCGTAGGTGGAATTATCGATGGTGATGAAGATTACACCATTTATTTCCCTGCGTTGTGCATATGGATTCTGATTTCCGTACAGGCTTATTAATCGTTTTTTAATCCAGGTATCTCTTAATGCATCAGAAGTTCCTTCCATCCCTTCATAATGCCAGTCGTGGTTACCTGCAGTATACATATAATCCAACCCAATCTTTTTCAATTCATCCCTCACAAAGTCCACAGCCGCTTCGGAAGGGAAACTGAAAATATCTCCAATCATGGCCAGCATGGCGGAATTGTTTTGCTGTGCGATTTGTATCGTTTCTACAAATGCTTTCTCGGGATTGGTGGATTCACCGCTGATAAAATGTTTCGTGCTGTTGTAGGCTTTTGCCATCCTTCCGCTGAAGCCCGTGAATGGCAGTCCCCGCTCATCATCCTTGAAGAGATGGGTATCTGCCAGCATGGTGATGGAAAAATTTTTGCTGATGCCCGGATGTGTGAAACGCAAGATGTGTCCATTTAAAGAAAAGGAACCCTCCCGTTGCAGAACCGATGATGTGCACATGTTTCCCCTGGCAAATCCGGTAGCTGCAATGCCCAGTGAGGCAAGGGTTAGGTTTCCGATTACTTTTCTTCTGTCCATCTGATTTGTATGCAGTGTTTTGCTGCTGCACTGAAATTAATGAATTTATCGATGAGGATGTTTATGTATAGTTATATCCGAACAATGCCTACTTTTAAGCTAAGAACCATCGACATGCAAAGACGTCAATTCATCAAAAATGCAGCCCTAGGGGCACTGGCTTTTACTGCTGCATCATTCAATATCATACGAGTCCGTAATAATGATGGACCCATCATTGGACATGGTGATTTTCGTTACAGGGTGAACCGCAACTGGGGTGTGCTTGATGCCCGGACTCCAGTGAAAGACTGTCATGAAATGGTGATGGATAAAAAGAAACGTATTATTCTTCTGACGAATGAAAAGAAGAATAACATCATCATATACGACAGGTCAGGCAAGTTGTTGGACAGCTGGGGTCATGCATTTCCTGGTGGCCATGGACTAACAATCCATGATGAGGGGGGTGAAGAGTTCCTGTATATCACAGACCATGAATTGGGTGAGGTGTATAAGACAACGATGGATGGTAGGATTCTCCTTACTATCAGGCATCCAAAAACAATCGGACAATACGGTGACTGTGACAAATTCAAACCTACAGAAACCTGTATTGGTCCGAATGGTGATATCTACATCGCAGATGGTTATGGTTCGCAGTTTATCTTGCAGTACACTGCAAAGGGAGAATTCATCCGTAAATTTGGCGGTGACAGTTTCGGCGAAAAAAATTTCAAACAGGTGCATGGTGTTACGCTGGACACACGCAACCCGAATGATCCGGTATTAATGTGCACAGACCGTATAAAAACCTGTTTCAAGATCTTTGGACTCGATGGAACATACAGGTCTTCTATACAGGTTCCCGGTGCATATGTAAGCCGAGCTGTATTTGATGGCGAAAATCTGTATTCAGGGGTTTGTTTTTCAGCACTTAAAAACCACATGCTTACCTACAATGCTGGATTTGTAACCATCCTGGATGGCAACAACAGGGTTGTTTCTAATCCCGGAGGTACAAAACCAACTTATAAAAAAGGCGAATTACTGCCTATGGTTCAGGCTGAACCCATCTTCAAACATTGCCATGATGTATGCGTTGATGCCGATAAAAATCTCTATGTAGCTCAGTGGAATGCGGGCAACACTTATCCTTATATGCTGGAACGCGTATAGGAAGTATTCATTTTCTGTATTTATCCTTGTAAATACCCATTTTGCTGAAAGGGACGGGTTCAAATCCCGGAATCATCTGAAAGACTTTGGCATCGGCTTTCAGTGCAAAATTTTTATTTTTCATGTCCACAAACCCCGGATCCTCTTTGGTAACCCAGTTGTTTTTACCTTCCATCTGGGCATGCTCACCTCCAAGAAGTTTGATGGGGTTGTCCGGACCACCGATGATCAGGTTTCCTTCAAGCATATTTCCCCTGGCCCGCATGGATTGCCATTCTTTACCAGGTGTGATGACATCCAGGTATGGCATGAGTGCCGGGTATTTTGTGGAGTAGGGGGGCGACTGGAAATCAATGTCTTTTGTCAGCCTGTTGCGTACGATGCCATTTTCACCAAACATTTGTAAAGCCTGGGGAGCAGCCCAGGTATAGTAGTTGGCTGAGGTGACGGCAGTGTGGGCAATGGGATTGATGACGATATTGTTTTTCATTATCAGGTGCCATCCTGTGTTGCTGAAAAGCACACCATGGTCTGTAAGCATGTCGTTGAAGACGTTTCCATAAATAAGCACGTCAGAAGAAGAATCGTCACAGTAGATGCCCATATTCATGCGGTTTTTGTTGCCGCAGTGATCGAAGAAATTAAAGCGAACTATGTTGCCTCTGTCGCTCGGATTTCTGCCGATATACCAGGGTGAGGTATCATTGGAATTGAGTGTAACATCATGGATGTGATTGTATTCAAACACATGTTCATTACCATGTACAAAAATACCATGCCAGTCTGAGTTGAAGATTTCATTGTGTGCAATCCTGTTGCCACAACCATCTACCCGGATGCCGGCATAGGTGAACTTGTTTCTTCTGTTGTAAAGAGAAACCCTGCAGTTCTCTACTGTGTTGTTTCCCGGAGTCAGTGTTTGTTTATCTCCGCCACTCAACATGATACCACCGCTACCGGTATTGTAGATATCACAACTCAGGATGCGGTTGTGGTGCCCTGCATTCCGGTTCCAGGTTGTGTTGCGGTAAATATGATTCTGGTAGCTTCCGACCTCTCTCGATACTGGAACACCCACGTAATCATCCACCGAGCTGTTCTCATCCAGCAGTTTAGCACCCTGTCCCATCACAATGCCCGTGGTGCCTACATTGCGGATGGTACAACCTGCTACTTCAGTGTAGGAGCAGTTTTCCATATACAAACCAATACCCCTGCCGCCCTCAATTTTCATCCCTGAAAACCGAAGGTAACTGACTCCTTCCAATGCAATCACGGGTTCTTCCAGTACAGACACTTTGATATCAGCACCCTGCATGGATGCGGGTGGCCAGAGATAGAGTTTACCCGAAGATTCATCAAGAAACCATTCACCAGGCATATCCAGTTCTTCGAGGATATTGATGGCTACATAAGATTGAAAGTCATTTCCTGCGCCAACTCCATAGAGGTGTGGTTTACCCAGTTTGACTGTTTTGCTGATGGTATCGATGGTTGCGATGGGATTGTAATCATCTGCGAATCCGTAGTTTAGTGTGCCTTGTATCCAGATATTTTGTTGTCCCGCCCACTTTGTGTGACGTTCATCAGTATAGTTGAAAACCGCACCACGGTTCGATTTATCGCCAACTCTTGGAACAGAGCCAGCATCTTTTACCTTTCCTATTTTGATATTCCCTTTATTGGGATACCTTGCCAGCGTCATGGGTTCGTGGTTGAAGAACAGTTCCATGGTAGAAGGTATCACCGGCAGTGCATGTCCGTATTGTCTGTGTTTGCCGGTGTTGGTTATTCCCGCAGCATGGATATCCAGCTCAAGTACCTGATCAGCCGCAGTCTTGTTCAATCTTTTTAAAGTAGCCGGATTGCTGATTTTTTTAAATAAATCCGGGGAGATGGTTTTCCCTCCGCTCAGGATCACATTATCACTGCCGTTTGCCATCCAGGTAATCGGACGATCTTCAGTTCCTGCATCCCTGCTGTCGAGTACAAAGGTACTTGCAAGGTCGTATGTACCTGCATGGATCAATACAGTAGCGGGTTTTCCCTGCCCTTTGTTTTTTGCACGCATTTCCCGCAAAAGATTCCTTGCAGCTTCAGGAGTAGCCAGCGGTTTCAATTTTGTACCCGGGTTATTGTCGTTACCCTTTTTCGATACATGTATTTCCTGTGACAAAAGCACTATCGGTAGAAAAAAAAGAAGTAATGGTAATAACTTAAGAAAAGTTTTTTTCATCATGACCCAATCGTTGTTTACTTTGAAATTAGTGAAACTCATCAACACCTTTAAGATTTAGTACTATTGCAACTACTAGACTTTCAACTTTTCAAGTTGATGTTAAATTTATTCGTAAATTGAGTTGCCCTAATACGCCTGAGTTAATTGTCTTAAAACTTCCTGTTGCACATGACCAGAAAATCTCTGTTTTCAAATCTTTTGTTACCGGCATGCCTGTTCATGATTTCATCGTGCGGACAAGTTGATATGCCTGAAGATGTGGCAGCTGCTTATGCATCACTTCCCGAAGAAATAGACTTCAACAGGGATGTCAAGCGTATCCTTTCAGACAAATGTTTTGCCTGTCATGGCCCGGATGCCAAAAAGCAGAAGGCTGACCTTCGACTGGATATTCCGGAGGCATCATACACTAAAGTGACTGAATCCGGACTGAAGGCAATTAAGCCTGGAAACTTACGTAGAAGTGAGGTTATCCACCGCATCTTAAGCAATGATCCCGAATATAAAATGCCTACTCCTGAGTCGCATCTTACACTCACAGAGCAGGAAAAAGCCATCATCATCAAATGGATCGAACAAGGCGCTGAGTATAAGCCCCACTGGGCTTTTGTGGCGCCTAAAAAGCAGACAGCTCCCGCAGTAAGCAATAAGGCATGGGTAAAGAACCCTATCGATCAGTTCATCCTCGCAGATCAGGAACAGCGAAGCCTCAAACCGGCTGCTGAAGCCGACAGGGAGACCCTCATCAGGAGACTGAGTTTTGATATCCGGGGTATTTCCCCAACGGTGGCTGAAGTTGACCGGTTCATCCGGGATAAGGATCCTTCAGCTTATGAGCGGCTGGTTGAAAGGATGCTCTCTTCGAAGCATTACGGTGAGCGCATGGCGGCGTATTGGCTGGATGTGGCGAGGTTTGCGGATAGTCATGGTTATCTTGATGATAAGCATCATGAGGTCAGTCCCTGGCGAGACTGGGTCGTAAGTGCCTATAACCGCAACATTCCTTTTGATCAGTTCATAACCTGGCAACTTGCAGGAGACCTTCTACCAAAGCCCACTCAGGAACAGGTATTGGCTACGGGCTTCAACCGCATGCATAAACAAAATTCGGAGGCAGGAATCATCGAAGAGGAATTCAGGGTGGAGTATGTGACTGACCGCACAAACACGCTGGGTACTGCGCTACTGGGTCTTACACTAGGTTGTGCCAAGTGTCATGACCATAAATACGATCCTGTGAGTCAGAAGGATTATTACTCCCTCTTTGCCTTTTTCAACAGCACTTTTGAGAAGGGTAGTCCCAATTATGGTGGTCCGGACATGGTAGCTGGTCCAACCCTTCGTCTTACAACACCTGAAACTGAAAGGAAGATTGGTCTGTTGTCTGGGCAGATTGCCTCACTCGAAAAAAAGGAACAAGCCAGATTTAAAGACGAAGCTGTAAGGCTTGAAAAAGCCAGTCAGGAAGAAATAGCCAGACTTTTATCTTCTAAACTGCTGGCCAAACTGGATTTCGAGAGCATTAAAAAAATCAAGGATAAGGAATATTATATCAATGCAACAGCAAACAAACTGGATGCAATGGTGAGAAAGGCAGAATCAGGTGAGGGAGTAAAAGGCCTTTCCCTGAAGTACAACGACGAAACCACTGTTGCTTTTGAACCCTACAACATAGCTTATTTCGAACGTTACGATCCGTTTGCTTTCAGTTTATGGATAAAAGTTCCGGAGAAATATCCATTGGCAACAGTATTCCATGCCAGCGATCCACACCGGTACGGCTATCAGGGGTATGATCTTTTGTTAAAAGAAAACAAGCTTAATTTCAGGCTCAGTCATGCATTCCCACACGACGCTATCAGTGTATTTACCAAAACTGCACTGGAACCCGGTCGCTGGTACCATATTGCAGTCAGTTACGACGGAAGCAGCAAGGCTTCCGGAGTGACTTTTTTCATAGATGGAAAGCAGACTGCAACCACTGTTGAATATGATCAGCTGTACAAGAACATCCGCTCCTATCCCAATATCCACAAGACCAACAGGTACCGTGGACTGGTATTCGGTAAACGGGATCTTGACAGAAGTATGCCGGATGGTGAAATTGATGAATTTCACCTGTTTAATAACCAATTGGTGGCAGCTGAAGTCCGCCATCTTCATCAACTCAAACCTTTCAATCTGACTGGTTTGAAGAGCACCCAGGATAGTTCTCACCTCTTACTGGCAAGGAAATCACTGAGTGATCTGTATGATTCAACGAAAGAAGTGATGGTGATGGGAGACCTGCCAAAGCCGCGCAAAACGTTTTTACTGGAAAGAGGGGTTTATGATAACCATGGAGAAGAAGTGCAGCCAGGCACGCCTGCTGCGATATTTTCTTTTGGTAAACAACTGCCAAGGAACAGACTTGGTCTAGCCAAATGGATGTTTGATCCTGAACATCCACTAACATCCAGGGTAGCTGTGAACCGCGTATGGCAGCTTATTTTTGGTCGCGGACTGGTCAACAGCTCCGATGATTTTGGCAATCAGGGGTCATTGCCTACCCATCCTGCACTACTCGATCACCTGGCTATCTGGTACCGCGAGAATGGCTGGGACACCAAGGCATTGATGAAGTATATTTTCATGAGTGCAACTTACAGGCAATCGGCAGCTGCTTCAGTAGAAGCAAAAAAGCTTGACCCTGACAATACCTGGCTCACAAGGAGTCCGCGTTACAGGTACCCTGCAGAAATGCTCCGCGATAATGCCCTGCAGATAGCAGGTTTGCTTTCTGATAAAGTAGGTGGCCCCAGTGTTTATCCGTATCAGCCTGCGGGTCTTTGGGAAGAACTCAGTGATAAATCCTGGCGCTATCAATACCTCCTTTCTACCGGAGAAGACCTGTACCGAAAGAGCATTTATACCATTAGAAAACGCACCAGTGTTGTGCCA
Source organism: Chitinophaga pinensis (assembly GCA_945862385.1). Lineage (GTDB taxonomy): Bacteria > Bacteroidota > Bacteroidia > Chitinophagales > Chitinophagaceae > Pollutibacter. The sequence continues at coordinate 97,742 of CAMAXV010000001.1, read as the reverse complement.
TTCCTCCATATTTTTGATGCGCCAGACCGTTCTGTCTGTGCAGTCAAACGTCAGGTTTCGAGCTCGCCCATGCAATCTCTCGCGCTACTCAATGATCCGCAGTTTGTGGAAGCTGCAAGATTTGTTGCGGCAAGAATGATAAGAGAAGGAGGTAGTACCCCGGAAAGCCAGATACGTTTTGGATTCAGGCTGATTACGGGCAGTCAGCCTACAGCCCGGGAGGCTGCCGCTGCAATGGCCCTTTTCAAGGAAGAGGAAAACACCTACCGCAACCTCTCGGATAAACGAAAAGCACTGCTATCTAATGGTGCCAGCACGATAGATGGAGTTGATGAACTGAGATTAACTGCCTTGTCTAATGTGGCCCTTGCATTGATGAATACCGATGCATTTATAACAAGAAAATAACGATCATGGAAGAATTTTTCCATCGCCATTTTGAAAATAAGAGACGTGAATTCCTGAAAGGATCTGTTTTGGGTCTTGGAGGTGTAGCCCTTCAGACACTGATGGGATGCGGAAGCAGAAAGCCAGCTGCAAAGCAGGCCATTGCAGCAGCGGAAGAAATCAACAAACCCCTGATTAATCCGCATTTTCAGCCACGGGCAAAACGGGTCATCTACCTCTTTCAGAGTGGAGGTCCGTCTCAGATGGAGCTGTTCGATTACAAGCCAAAATTGTACAGCATGCACGGACAGGAAATACCTCCTTCCGTGATTGGAAAGAACCGTATTTCCGGTATGGTCAGTAACCAGTATTCTTTTCCACTTGCCATGCCTTCCGCCACATTCACCCAACATGGCAGTAACGGCGCCTTTTTTTCTGAACATGTTCCCCATATTGCTTCCATTGCAGACGACCTCTGTATCGTCAAATCGATGTTTACGGAACAAATCAACCATGAGCCGGCAGTTATTTTTACCCAGACTGGCCACCAGCTCAGTGGAAGGCCCTGTATTGGTTCCTGGCTCAGTTACGGACTCGGCAGTATGAATGAAAACCTGCCATCCTTCATCGTTATGCTTTCTAAGGGTGGCGGAGATCAACCTATCAGCAATGCTTCCTGGAGCAGTGGTTTTCTGCCTTCGCACCACCAGGGTGTGCAGTTTATGTCTGCCAGTGATCCTGTTCCTTATTTGTCTAATCCGCAGGGCATAGATAGAATGGACAGGAGACGGGCACTTGACTTTATTAAGAAGATGAACCGCATGCAGAATGAAGTGTGGCATGATACTGAAATAGAAAGTCAGATCAATCAGCATGAAATGGCTTACCGCATGCAGATGGCTATTCCATCGGTCTCTGATTTATCTGACGAGCCCCAGCATATACTTGATATGTATGGTGAGGATGTGAAAAAGCCTGGCACCTTCGCCTATAATTGTATCATGGCCAGACGACTGGCGGAGAAGGACGTGCGGTTTATCCAGCTTTATCACCTTGGTTGGGACCATCACGGAGGACTCTATTCAGGTATTCGAAGGGCTACAAAGCAGACAGATCAGGCATCTGCAGCGCTGGTGAAGGACCTCAAACAACGCGGATTGCTGGATGACACACTGGTCATCTGGGGCGGAGAGTTCGGCAGGACAAGCTTCTCACAGGGATCACTGACACCGGAAGGTTTTGGAAGAGATCACCATCCCGGATGTTATTCCATCTGGATGGCAGGTGGTGGGGTGAAGCCCGGATTGGTTTACGGTGAAACAGATGATTTTGCACACAATGTGGTGAAAGACAAGGTACATGTTCATGATTTCCAGGCCACACTCATGCACCTGATGGGTGTTGACCATGAACAATTTATTTACAAGACGCAGGGGCGGAGGTACAGGCTTACAGATGTATCCGGCCATGTTGTACATGGTTTACTGGCATGATTACTTCCTTTCTTGGCCACCTGCATCCCATTCTGCTGCACCTGCCTATAGGCATATTCAGCTTAGCCTTTGTGCTTTTTTATTTTAACCCTGATAAGTCTGTACGCCTATCCAAACAGCTTGGTTTTATTCTACTTTTATCCTGGATCAGTGCTATATTAAGTGCGGCCTCCGGGTTTTTACTCAACACATCAGGAGAATACAATGAACAGGCTGCGGAAACACATCAGTGGTTGGCTATTGCATTTACTATCCTGTGCGGATGTGTATATTTTTTACACCGGTATATTCTGAAGACTAACCAGATACATAAAGCCTTTCAGCCGGTTTTTATTGCTGCGCTCATTGCGATGGTTTTTACCGGCCATGCAGGAGGAAGTCTGACCCACGGAGCTGATTTCCTGAGGCCTCAACAGGAAGAAACGGAAAAGCACGTTAAGGATACTGTAAGACAGATGTTACAGGTTGCTACAACTGAGCTTCCCAATGGACCAAAGCTTCCTGTTGTTGCTCCGGTTGATACTGCATTAATCAAAGAACTGAAGGCGTCCGGCTTTACCATCAGACTCCTGGCTGAAGGAAGTGGCTGGTTAGATGTTTCTACAATCAACATGAATACATTAACACAGCAGCAGTTTGAACAGCTGGTTCGCATTTCAGCTAATATATATGGATTGAGTCTTGCTAATCAGCAACTTACTGGTATTGATTTAAAATTAATTGGGAAGCTGACACAACTCAGAAGACTTGATATCAGGAACACCCCCCTGGGGGATTCATTTTTATCGGTTCTTTCTAACCTGGAAAACCTTGAATACCTTAATCTGGTAGGAACAACAGTAAGTGATGAGGGATTGAAATATATTGTTCAGTTGAAGGGATTAAGAAAAGTATATTGCTGGAATTCGCAAATTTCAGTTGAAGCCATTAATAACTTAAAGCTTAAATACCCTCAACTTAGCATTATAACAGGTTTATAAATGTTGTATTAACAAATTATGAAGTTGCTTTAAATAGTCGATCAACTGCGATGATGGACTTAATTTCGCGCCTCAAATCCAGGATATGAGGTTGATTGTTTTTTTTACATGCTTAATTAGTTCTTCGTTAGTTACAGCTCAAAATTTCACTAAAATAGACAGTACTTTTCAATCTTTGATTGATGGTAATAAAGTTCCTGGTGGGGTAGCTATGGTGTGGAAGGATGGCAGGATTGTGCATCAGAAGGCATACGGTTGGAAAAATCCAGATTACACTGATGAAATGAAAATGGATGCTATTTTCAGGATTGCATCACAAACTAAATTAATCGTTTCTGTAGCTGCATTACAGCTTATTGAAAAAAACAATATCAGTCTGGATGCGCCAATAGAAAAGTGGATCCCACAATTTGCAGGTCAAAAGGTTGCAGTTAAAAATGGCGATTCTATTCAACTTAATCCACTGAAAAAATCCATTACCCTCAGACATCTCCTGAGTCATACATCCGGGATTTCAAGTGTTGATGAATGGCCCCAGTATGCGCTTCTGTTTAAGCAATATGGTTTGGATAAATCTCTTCAAATGAAGTATAAGACGCTCGAAGAAGAAGTACTTCAAATTGCGCGTATGCCATTGGTTCATGAACCTGGTGCAAGGTTTAGTTATGGTTATAGTACCGATGTTTTAGCCAGATGGATTGAAATTGTAAGTGGGATGAAGTTGAGCACCTACCTTGATAAGTTTATATTTTCACCATTAAATATGGAGGATACTTACTTTAAGCTACCTCCATCCAAGCATAACAGGTTATTGCCTGTTTCCATCAATGAAGGTTCAGGAAAGCTGGTACAAATGGACACAAAAGTTTTTCCGGTTGATTTCCCTGTGAATGATTCTATTTCGCTTGAATCAGGTGCGGGAGGTTTGGTATCAACGCCAAATGATTACATGAAACTGCTGATTTGCCTGGCTAATGATGGTATTGATAATAAAGGTAAATCTATCATTTCTAAAAGGTGGATAGATAGCCTGAGTACCGGACAACTCAGCGGGGCAACATTTATAACAGGTGGTATGAAATCCCCCAATACATTCGGACTCGGAGTGGGTGTTACCACAGAAGCAGGAAGCCGAATGACAGGAGCAACACCCGGCTCATTTTTCTGGGGTGGAGCTTTCAATACTTCTTACCTGGTTGACAGACAAAAGAGGATTATCACTCTATTCATGTTTCAGCGTGCACCGTTTGATTTACCGAGTAAGTTATCGATGCTTGAAAGATTTGCCTTTCAGGCCTTGAGTAAATGAGTTTTAAATACGCACACGTGTATTTAACTGTAGCTAGTTATTGCCCTTTGATCAACATCATATTACGTTCACATTCAGGTAATATATAGTTGATTATTGTCTAACAATTACTTATTGCAATACGCTTAATATTGCCTCTTATTCCTATTCGATTTACCCCATTTGATATTTCATCATCAAACATTTTTTAGCGGTATGAAAACGCTCGTTATTCTTTATGCTGAAAGTGAGTATACACCTTGGAAGGAAAATATAGATTCTTTTACTGTAAATTTCATTAGAAATCTGCTTGAGCCTCATTATAGGGTGGATGTCCGACACATGGAATACCCAAGTGATTACCTGGGCAAAATTCTCCAGCAATATGATGGTGTTATTAACCTCTGTTATGGTTTCATGGAGCATTCACAAGATGAAATTGCGAGCTGGTTAGATAATCAGCGTGTAAATCACCTTTCTTCACCCGGTTGGATACAGCGTCAGGTACAAGATAAGTTGTGGGTTGAAAAAAAGGCTGTTCAACTTGGTGTTCAGGTTCCTGTTGCCATTCAGCACAAAACTGTCCTTGAAAAACAGCATACCTATATTTTAAAACCTCGGTTTGGAAGTTGTCACCATGGTATCCATATCCTAAATGGAGAAAGCATGAGCAATCTGCTTCAAGCTGGTAGCTTTGGCAAACACATTCTACAGGAATATATTGCTGGACGTGAATTTTCAGTAGCTGTTATTCCATCTGATACCGGGTTAGACTATAAAGCACTCCCGCCTGTAGAAATTATCCCCAATTCAGACAGACTTATTTTTGTTGCTGGTAATTCATTTGGGGGAACAAGCCGGTCTTTTTCATATAATTTGGATACTAATATCAAGGAACAGATGATGACAATTGCGTCTGACTTCCATAAACAGTTGGGATTGAGGTATATGTCGCGCATGGATTTTCGCTTGAGAGACAATGATATTTATTTGTTGGATGTAAATGCGATGCCAAATCTGCATCCTGTGAAAAGCTTATTGCCCGCATTGCTTGAATACAATAGCATGTCTATACTGGATATATTTCAAAACAGCATAAGATTAAATCAAACTTATACTAATTCAAACGAGCTGAGACTTAGTTATTCTTTCTGAATATAGCATAAAACTTATTTCACTTAAAAGGTTAACTTCAGCCGGCTGTAAAACCTGGTGCCGTTGAAGCCCATTTGGACTGACTCCCAGGGGCCACCGGTTTCGTTTACAAATGACTGATACCTGGCCTGTGGAACACCAGCATAATCAGGGTGTACATTGAAAAGGTTATCAACACCCAATGTAAGTTGAATTTTCTCTTTCAACCTGAAGTTGCCATATAGATCGGTAGTGGTTTTAGCAGTGTAGTTGAATATTTCAGGCAATACATTGACCTGATCATTGAATCCATCTATGTCTACATAGGGATCAATACCAAGAAAGTTCCCAGAAATGGCAGGATCTCCAGGTCCACCGGTTCCACGCTGACTGGCCAGTCCAGACCATCCAAAGCCAAGCGTCTGCATCCTCCCAAAGAAAATCTGCCGTAAACCAACATGCCATTTTCCATGTTGTATTTCCGCGCCAAATACAATTTTTGATGCTGGTGCAGAGGCTTTGAGGAACTGCTCTTCCCTGTCGCTGAAAAATGATTTTCTGTGGATGTAGGAATCATTGAGCATAGCTGGGATATTGACATCATCTATTTTTACTTGATTGAAATTGCCATTGAGAGAAAACTTTATGGTGTTATTCTTCCACTTTGTAGCATAATCAAGCACAAAATCAAGACCGAGGTTTGTGGTATTTACAGCATTGGCAAAAAACTGTGCAGAGGCCACATCAATGCTTTTTAATGCTTGTGTAAATGCAGGATCCAGTGTAGCGTCATCGGCACTGAATAAGCCAGATAGCACAATTCTGTCTGTTAATTTAACCATATAGCCATCCAATGTAAACCTCAGACCTTTGGCAATTTTGGCAGTGAATCCAGTTCCGACATTGATGGCATTTTCTTCTTTCAGCAAAGGAATGCCTGCAGCCCTGGTGATTGGGTCAACATTGGATGCTATCCTGTTTTGCACCAGTTTTCCAAAACTGAAGGAAGTGATGGTGTTGTTGAAATAAATCTGCTGAAGGGATGGCGCCCTGAATCCGGAACTGAAGGAGGCTCTCCAGTTAATGAATTTACCAAGCCTTACCATTGTTGCAAATTTTCCGGTAGCAACAAATCCAAAATCCGAAAAGTTTTCTAAGCGCCCCGCAGCACTAATCAGCCAGTTATCGGTAACCTGTAAATCGCCATCCGCGAATAAACTTAGGTTGGTTCTTGAGCCTTTAATCACATCTGCAATGCTAAATCCAGGAAAACCCTGTGCTCCTGCGCTTTGTCCAAACGCATTGTCATATCCCTCATAAGAGGCCTCTTCGCCTGCAAATATGTTGTATTGCTCAAACCTGAATTCAGCTCCCATCGCAATGTTCAGCCCTTTTCCTATGCTTTTAAAGGATCGGTTCAGGTCAAAATTTGTTGTACTCTGCAGGAACCTGAGACCACCATCATCAAATTTTGTTTTTTCAGGTCTGTTAATCAGGGAAGCGTTGAATGTTTTGTTGCCATAAAAATGAAAATCATTCTGTCCGGTTGTATTGCTGATGTCCCAGTTCCACTCATTTCGTGATTTTCCTTTTAATCCTCCTGCAAATGATACATCAGTTATATGTGCCTGATTATGCGGATTGTAAAATATTTCGCCACCACTCGTCTTTTTCATGATATCCGGCACAAAGATGATTTTTCCATTATTATCAACGGGAAACCGATCTGGTCTCGCTGATGCATTGCGCGTGAAAGCATACGAATCACCCAATTTTTTTGAGAAACCTCCGAAGGCATAAAGCACGGTTCCTTTTTTATCTAATGGAAGTTCAAGGTTTATCATCGTGCCCCATGCCTGAAGGGAAGATTCTCCAAAAGCACGCCTCATCGTGTTAACAGGTAATGCTTCCGGATTTTTTCTGACATTGGTATCCGGGACCTGTCTGAAAGTTTTACCCCTGCTCAGGTAGTTTACTGCTAGATGGATACTGCCATTATTCTTACCTAATTTCCAGCCATTGTCTGCAGAAAAACTGTAAGTTCTGCCATCTAGTTGTTTACCTGTGTAATACTGACTAGGATCAGGGTTGTTGAGGGTATTGTAGTTTTTGTCTGCATGAAAAGAAAAACCCTGGTCTATATTCCATTTTCCGGTATTCTTTTTGAGGATGATGTTGATTACACCAGCCATGGCATCTGAACCATATTGAGCTGATGCACCATCCCGCAAAATTTCAACCCGGTCAATGGCATTTTCCGGAAAAGCATTCAGGTCAGTTCCTGAATTACCTCTGCCTCGGGTGCCGAATAATGCGATGAAGGCTGTCTGATGTCTTCTTTTGCCATTAATCAACACAAGTGTCTGATCTGGCCCCAGGCCTCTTAGAGTTCCCAGGTCTATGTGATCAGCTCCATCAGAACCACTTGTTTTATTGTAGTTGAAGGATGGTGCAGCAATATTGAGCATCGATGTTAAATTCGGCTTACCATCCCCTAATCCAAGCTGATTCAGCCTGATTACATCAACAGGAACAGGTGTTTCTGTTTTCACCCTGCCACCTCCTCTGTTGCCAACCAGCACAATCTGATCAAGTTCTTCTTCATTCACCTGAAGGGTCACAAGCATAAACCTGTTATTTACAGCCAGCTCTAAGGTGCGGATACTAACTGCTGTGAATCTTAAAAAATCAGTGGAGTCAACCATCAATGAGAAATTACCATCCACATCTGTTGTGATGCCATTTTTCCCTTTAACAGCAGTAACTGATACACCCCTTAATGCCATACCTTTATTATCAAGAACCTGACCTTTTACTGTCACTTCCTGTGCATGCAAGCCCGTAACAAGAAATAGTACGGGGGTAATAATCTTGAGTACCCTTAGGCTAATTGATTTTTTCATTTTAATGGTGGGTTTTCTTTGGTAGGGTTTACAGGGAATACTTTTCTAATATAATTTAGTCTAAGGTCATTTTTTTTTCTCAAGCCGGCTTCATAGCATCCCACTCATCAACAGTTACAACGCTGAGGATGGTGGCTTTGGCAGCTTCATAGGCCTCAGCAGGAGCATTGGCTTTAAAAGCAGTCAGTACTTGTTTGTTTTCTGTATTTCTCCTTGCAGGTACAATGAACTTGAACCAAAGCAAAAGAGTTTTGAAATCCATTTCTTGCATGATCTGCACCTGGTGACTAATCAATTCTTCATCCGTAAAATGAGCCTGCATCATTTTCTCCGTTACCCGATCTTCTTCTGCGATGTGTTCCAGGTATTGACTGTGAAATTCGGTGAACTTCAGGTAGAATTCATGCCCCTCTTCATCAGATTGGGTTCCATCAAAAGAAGCCAACTTTTGCTCAAGTAAAAATTCGTGGGCATCAAGAATTTTGTGATCTGCAGAATCACTGGCTGCAGCTCCTGGCACCCTGTCTTCCAATGGTTTTAGTATAAATTTTTCTTCAGTCTGGGTGTGATCACGGAGTAAATGGAAAACTTCACTGCCGAGTTGTTTTAGCTTTTGTATTGAATCGATATTGTCATATTGCGTTCTTCCTGCAAGCAATGAAAATTGTGATAATGCGTTGCGTAAGCCTTTGTGAGGAGGATCAAGGGATTTCAATCTTTCCATTACTCTAAATTTAGTTGCAAATTACAGGGATGTTTTTTTAATGTCTGGGAACTTGGCCTTTTATTAGTCCACTATTTCAATAAAAAAACCCCTTCACTTTGAAGGGGTTTGCGCGATGCGTGTAGGAGTTATCAGAATCAAAATTTCATACCCATATTAAGTCGCAATACAGGATAAACCTGCGCTGCTGCAATCATGCCGGAAACCCTGGTGGAGCTGGTGACACCGGTTGTGATGCCCTTGCCGCCTACGGATGAATTAACCGTAGTTGCTTCCGGTCTGCCATGGTAGGTGAGTCCACCTTCTATTTCAAGTGTCCAGGGACTATCTTCTCTTAAAAGCTGGTAGCCAACGATTGCGAATGGTTGAACGAGTGCTGTGTTAATGGCGTAAACCTGACTTTTAGTTTTGGGATCAATCGGGTCAAATGCGTTTCCGGGTTTAATGTCTTGGAAGTCACTGTTAAGCTGATATTCGCCTGTATTGCGGAGTGCCAAGCCACCTTTTACAAAAAGTCGACCCGTATTTGTTTCGCCATAGCTTGTTTCATATGCATTAGGATACCACTTCACAGCCATTTCAAACTGCATGAAATCTGCAGTACCTTTTACGCGGTACTGGTTGTCGCTTCCTTTGAGCAGGAGCGATGGTGCTGCTTTCATGTAGTTAAGTGATGTGTACGCTGATACTTTTGAACTGATTGGAACCTGATAGCCGATACCGATTCCTGTAGTGCCTACCTGTGCGTGGATGATCTGAGTCTGTGCTTGTGAAGCAATAAAGGCAAATAAGCCCGCTGAGAGGAGTAAAATTTTTTTCATGGGAAGGATTTAGAATACATATTTAGTTAACGTTTTCTAAAAATGCAAGTCCTGCCCAAAAAAATATAAATTTTTTTTTGTGATGATTTTAAAATTAACTCACAATACTGTTGCGGTGAAACGGACACCCCTTTGCTGCCGGCATTTTTGATGCATGCAGCAGGTCGTCTTGATAGAAGAAATTAGGGGTGATTACTTCATTGGTATAATTGCGGTGAAAGACGGGAGTGGCCGAACCACTCATGGGTGGTGTGATCCAGGTCCAGTCGGCACGAATCTCTCTCCCTTTTTTATTTTCCGTTTCTTCAAAATGTACAAACTGTTCTGCAGCATCGTGGTGATTGGAGATGGTAACGCCTGCTTTGTCGAATGAAAACAAAACAGCGCGGTTCAGTTCAAGCATGGTCCTGTCTTTCCAGAAACTTCTATGATAAGTAGTATCAAGTCCGAGCTTTTCTGCTATTGTCGGTAAAAGGTTATACCTACTTGTATCCCCCAGGTTCCTGCTGCCGATTTCGGTACCCATGTACCAGCCGTTAAAAGGGGCTGCAGTGAATTCGATTCCCCCTATTTCAAGCATCATATCCGAAATCAATGGCAATCCATACCATTTAATCTGCATCGATGAAAACCAGAGGTAATCTGGATGTTCGATGTTTACCAGCATTTTTTCCGGGAGCTGCAGTTGTCTGATTTCAGGTGATGATCCGGGCCATTGAATGGCTTGTGGAAGCAGGTCAAACGGACTGCCTTCAAAAGTTATGCCCTTTGATTTGCACCACTGCGTAAATTCTACAGAAGCGGGGTCTCCGATAACGGATCCATCTCCTTGCTGATGACCGGCGAAACGGATGAGCTGGTGGTTGAGTATACGCGGACCGTCAGGTTCAGTGCGACTTTTCGCCCGGAATATGGTTATCGCGGATCGGATTTGTCCGTCGTTAAATGCAAAATCTATGTGTTGTTGCAGGGCATTGAATATCTCTTCGGGTTCTTCCAGCTGTCTTGCATCAATTACCTTCAGGGTTTTCCAATACAACCTGCCAATACATCTGTTGCTGTTGCGCCAGGCCATGCGTGCACCATGTGTGAGTTCTTCTGTTGTGGGACTCCAGGTGCCGCTCAGGCTGATTTCCTGTTCAACTGCAGAAAGCCGATCCGGCAGCAGTTCGGTTTTTTCCAGTTCCCTATAGGCGGTCTTCAGGAAACTATGTGCTTTTTCAAGCAGCAAATTTTGTTTCACCTCAGATGCATCAACGTTAAACATGCTACAAAGGTAAGTATTTGTACTGAATCTGAATTAAATGTTGAACGAAGTACTATTTTACCCTGATGGATGGTATTTTGGCTTAATTTGGGGCATAAACCGAATAAAATCATGGTATTTCCGGTAAAAGTGCCTTATACCGTTAGTGCGGATATTTCAAAGTATGAGGGAGAGGCTTTCAATACTGCGCCGGATTTGTATTACCTGCACCAGAAGCAGGCTCAGCTCAGCAGATTCAGTCATGATATTGTATCAGCAGATGAACAGGCAGGGTCTCTCGTAAAAAGAATGGCTGATTTTGCCGGCAAAACACCAACAGAAGATATCCGTGAGCTTGCACTTCAGTTTGAAGAAGATCTGGCAATACTGCAACACGGCGTTTTGAAAGCAATCTGTTTTTGCTTTCCGAGTGGCTTCAAACCATCAGAGAAACTGGGTTTAAATTTCTTTGATATGCACTTGCCAGTGGGTGATGGTGAGCGGTTGCGTGGCGCAAGTGAAAAGGTAACGGCCTTGATTTCCCGAGAGGGGGCATGTTTCAGGCGTTATGTCTGGACCATCACATCGTTGCAGGGATTGAGTCAGCATCCGGATCTGGTTAGACCGGTTCCGGATGGGATAAGTGATTTGTGGTTCAGGACGGAAACGCAGACAACCATCGGATTGTCCGATGGTGTCTGTCTGTTTTTTGTGAAAGTCAATATGTATCCATTGGCTGAAGTCTTTCAGGAGCCATTCAAAAAAACTGTTATACTTGAAAGTCTGGCTTCGATGTCTGATGCAGTTGCCGACTATAAAAATCTTCAGTTTATCCGCAGTCTTTTAAGTCATCAAAGTCGGTAGGCTAAGTTGATATTGAAATAAAAGCTGTTTTCAAGATCCTCTTTGGTGGTTACCTGATCAATGGTTATGATGGAAGGGTTGACGGGGATAACAAATGCAGGGGTAATTCCGAAACGTAGGCGACTGGTTGTGTACTGAACAGGTAAGCTGAACTCGTAAGAAAGCAGCCTGAACTTTGAGCTGTTTTCAACAACTACAGTGGTGTCTGAAGTTACTACAGTTCCCGCACTACCTCCGTTTCCACGGCCAATGCGCTTTTTGGTTTCCGTATTTCTGATCTGGTAATACGAGTTGTAGTACTGCTGACTTCCGCCAAGCAGGTAAACAGAAGGCATCATTTTCAACCTGCCGCCCGATGCATATATTGTTTTGGAGAGATCAAGGCCGGCTGTGAAATCTGTGGCTGCTCCAAACATTGTTCCGGCATCTGCCATGAGTTCAAATAACCGGAAATCATACCCAAAATAACCATAGGCACTGGCATTAATTTCAGACAAAACCGCATAACTGCTATCGTTGAACGAAAATAAACTTCCATAAACGCCCCAAAACAAGTTGTTCTTGTAATAGGCATATCCGCCAGTGAGTTTAAGTTGATCAACCCGCTTGTCTGTCCCTTTTAACAAAAGTGAGGCAGAACCCCTTACGAATAAGCCTGATTGGTGAAAGTAAGCGGCAGCGACAGTCAGGTAAGGCAGAGTAATTGGATCTTTTCTGCCTGCATAAATCCAGTCGCTGGAATAATTCAGGGAAAGCCTCCCAAAAGATTGCTTAAAAACATTCCTGTTGATGCTGGAGTCATTTAAGTTTTCATCCTGAGCCTGTGCAACAGAAAATAAATGGTAGCAGACGATGGTGAGGAAGAAAAGGATATTTTTCATTGTCCATTTTTTTGTCTCCCTTTTTCGATACCCTTCACTTTTTCCTGCATTTTAGGCCGACTCCTATCCATTTCCTTCTCCCTGTTGCGCATACGTTCCATCATTTTTTCGTGGTTGGCAAACCAATTCCCATCCATATCCAGACATTCACCTTCCCTTAAGCGAAGACGGTCCCCTTTTTTATTCAGGAATGCTCCGTCTGGTTGCACAACACTGCCATCTTTTAATCGGAGTTCTTTCTGTAGTCTTGTCCTTTTCTGGTCTTTCACCATGTATACTTCCTTGTTTTCAAAGTGCAGATACTGGTGAATTTGTTTCTTATCCTGCAGTCGGATTTTGTCCTGGTCCTGTGTCTGATCCTGTGCTTGTAAAAAAGAAACTGCCAGAAGCATGATTGTTGCGGTCAAAAGTTTTTTCATATTCATGAATTTGTTTGACCCGAAACTATCAGCCCTGGCAGTGCCTGGAAATGATTTGTATAAAAAAATTCAGGGATTTTTATCAAATCCTAAAAAACAAGTCTGATTATAGCCTTACACTGACATTGAAAGTGAATTTGATGCGGAAGGCTGCAGGCTTATTGGTAACAGTGCCGCCAACCAAGGCAGAAACAGCATGGTCAGCTGAAAAATCTGCACTTATTGCGGCCAGTTGTTCTCCGGTTAGTTCCAGTGTGTGCACGCCCGGTTTATCCAGAATCAGTTTATTGATTCCTATGTTGATATCACCAATGGATACATTACCTGTAAGTTCCGTACCCGGATTGCCATAGAAATTCTGTATTTCATAGCTGATGCTCTTTACGGAGAAGCTTTTAACCCTTGAAAGGTATTGTTGCATTTCCGGATCATTGCCTGCATCCACATTGAGTGGGACCTGCAAATTGTCTGGAGAATTCGCTGTTACTGCGATGTCCAGGCTGTTAGACATCTTAATTGGAATAGAGAGAATGCCTGATTTGGAACAAGAGAAAAATGCTAAACTGATGATAATGAATACAATACGTTTCATGGGTTTGGATTTAGGTGAGGGATTCACCTATTTAACGAAACTTTACCCATTAAATTATACTACTCCTGTTATTTTTAAATGCTCCAGTTTTTGTCCGTCTTTCAGGTGCAGGGTACTCTCGCCATTTTGCAGTTTACTTACCACAATTTGTGTGGCTATACGTTCCTTGAGGCTTTCCACGTGGCTGATGATACCCACCAGTTTATTGCTTTCCACCTGCATTTTCTCCAGCATATTGATGGCATTGTAGAGGTCGTCTGGAGACAGGCTGCCAAATCCCTCATCAATAAATAATGAATCAATACGAACATTCCGGGAAGCCATATCACTCAGTGCCAATGCCAGTGCCAGGGAAATAACAAAACGCTCGCCACCTGAAACACTGTCGATGGTCCGCCATTCATTGCCCATGTGGTTGTCTATCACCCAGATGTCATCTTCATTTTTCCCTGTACCTAGTTCAAGCCGGTAACGGTCCATCAACACCTGCAGCTTTTCATTGGCCAGTTCAAACAAATGCCGCATGGTTATGCGCTGCACAATGTTGTTGAATTTATTACCAGTGGCATCTCCGATATACTCGTTGAGGATGTTGTGAATTTTTTCAATTGATTTCAGCTTTTCAAGTGCTTCAAAAAGTTCCTCTTGTTTAGAGCGGTTTTCGCTGTCTGTTCGAATTTTCTCCCTGATTTCGCCCTGGCTGACCAGGTTTAGCTGCAATGCTATTGAATTATTGCTGAGTGAAAGCAACAGATCTTCCATAGTTTGGTGTGGGTCATCTTCTTTTGTCGCAGCCTCCAGCTGTTCAGCAGCCTGTGCTTTTTTCCCCTTCAAAGTGTTCTCTGCTTCTTTAAGCTGGTCTAACTTCAGGCGGATTTCCTCAGCTGTATTCGGATTGAGCAGGGCAGAACTGAAATCTTCGATATCGGCAAATCCTGCGTTTTGCAAGGTTTCCATTAGTTGCTGTTGCAGGCTTTCACAACTGCTTTTTTGATCCGAAATCTCACTTCCAAGCTTTTCTTTTTCAATGGCATTGGCAGTCAGGGTTGCGGTAGCAGTCTGCCACCTGGTGATTAGGTTATTGCAGAACTGCTGAATATTTTCACCGGCAAAGGCTTGTTTTCTTTCAAGAATGCTGTTATCTAATTCTTGCTTTGCCTGCTGCATGTTTTCAAGCCCCCCTATGAGGCTGTCAAGGTGAATGACGGACTGCTGCCACTGCTGATGCAGGGTTATCGTTTTTTCTAACAACTCCTCCTGACTGATGGCTTTAAGTATGTCTGTTGTGGTGGCACCGGGTATTTGAGCAGCTTGTAAACCCGTCTCCAAATTTTTTTGGAGGGGGATGCGCTCAGTCTCCAGCTGCTGTAGTTGTTGGTTTAATCCAGCCAGACTGGTTTCTGCCACCAATATCCCTTTTTCCTGGGTGTTAAGTTTGACTTTCAGCTGGTTAACTATTTCTAGCTGTTGTGTAAAAGATGCTTCAAGTTCATCATTTAAAGTGGGCAGCATGCTGGCATAGGGATGGTTTGTGGAGCCACAACAGGGACATGGTTCTCCATCTTTCAATTTGCTGCGCTGGATCTCCAAAGCCATTACTGCTTTGTTGGCTTCAACAGCCTGATGTAAAACATCAGCAGCCTTTTCACCTTCTGACAGTTCAATTAAAGTCACTGATTTATCCTGACTAATCTGCTCACAGGTCAGCTGCAATACCGACCGCTCCGCCTGAATTTTATTGGATGTAGCCTGGATGGCATCCATCCGGGCAGACTGACTGCCACATTGTTGCAATCCATTTATCCTGATTCGACTTTTTGCCGCAGCTTCAGACAAATCCATGCCGGAAATATAAGTTGGAAGTTGACTGTCATTCAACAAGGTTTCCTGTTCCTGCTTATAACTGCGCAACCAATTTGAATCTGAAAGCTTTTCTTTCAATGCAGTCCGGAGGCTGGCAGGTAACGCCTGAACTGCAGCTACCATGGGGTTCCGAAGGCTGTCGAACTTGTTTTTGAGTGATTCACAGGCCATATCCAGACTGTTTATCAGGTTGAAAAAGTGTTCCAGCTGGCTTGTAAAATCAGATTCCTGTACTTGCATGCCTGTAGCACGTGAAAGATCTTCACAGCATCCTGATAACACCTTTTGTTGTTCCAGATCCGCACTGATTATCCTGTTGATCTGGCTATCCAGGCGCTTAACTTCTTCCTGCACCCAAATCCATGCCTGCCATTGGCCATGGTGAGGAAGTGCCAGGTTATGCCTGTTCAATAAATGTGCCTGTGGCATCGTTTCAGCCCTTTTTTTGGCCTGATGAGCCAATTGGGTATCAATATCGACTAAAGTGCTGTTCAGTTCCTCAATACGCTGTTTAGTGTCTTTAAGCTTATTTAAAACCGTTTGTGTACCCAGCAGATCAGTTTTTGCTTCATCCAGTTGATTGAGTTCTGTTTGTAGTTGTGAAATTTCTTCAGCCGAGAGGAGTCTGACGTTTTCCAGAATAGCAGCATGCTGCTTGATTTGCTGCTGGATGTCTTTGAACCGCTGGTTAGCGGCTATACCAATTTCACGAAAGAGGCTTGTACCTGTGATAATTTCCAGCAGTTCGTAGCGCTCATGATTTTTTGCACGGAGAAATTCATCAAATTTACCCTGACTGAGTACAATGCCCTGGGTAAACTGTTCTTTGGTGAGTCCGATTATTTTAACAATGGCAGACTTGGATTCTGACACCTTATCTGTTAGTGGTTTGAATTCATCACCTTCCTTTCGGCTGATTTTAAGTTTGATTTTATCCGGAGTGCCATTGCGGGTAAGGCGAACAGACCAGTGAGACTGGTAGGTAATGCCATTTACACTGAATGTGATTTCAGAAAGGGAGTCTTTTGTTCCGCGTGTCATAATGGCCCTGTCATCTTCTACTGAAGACTCGCTGACGTTCTCCATCCTTGCTGTATAAGAATACAATGCCAGGGTGATGGCATCGAGGAGGGTTGTTTTGCCAGCACCGGTTGGACCGGTAATGGCGAAAAGTCCGGCTCCTGTAAATTCGGGTCTGTCGAAATCAATGAGAAAATCCCCTTTGAGGGAGTTGATATTCCTGAAGCGGAGCTGGTGTATTTTCATAGTTAGCGGGTTAGGTCTGATAAAAGGGACTGAAACAGTTCCATGATGGCTGTCTTCTCTGCGTTATCTTCCCGCTCTTTTATGAGTGCACTGAATACTGCCTCCGGCTGAAGGTCATGAACGCGTTCTGCCTGCAATGCGGATGTGCGTGAACTGTTTAAGCGATCTTGGTAGGTAACACGCTGCTGGATAAGCCTGAAATTCCGGGTGGGGAGCGTTTCTCTCCATGTTGTAATAGCTTCCATTACGGTAGGTTTGTAAGTGGGTTCTTCAATGGCAATATCCAGCAGCACAGGCAGTTGATACTTGCACCGGAGGCTGTTGATTTTTTGTTCCACCTCCGCCAGACTACCTTTAACCTGGTAGAGCGAACGTGTTTTGGGTATGGGAATAAAGCTTTGTTTGATTTGTCCGTCTTCCAGATCCAGCCTGATGATTTTATGGGCATAATTGTTTTCAGAAAAACCCAGTGAGACGGGTGAACTGGCATAATGAATACGTCCTTCCAGTACAGCCTGTCCGGTATGGATATGTCCAAGCCCGAGGTAATCAAACTGGTTTAGTGCATCAGCAGTGATGCCCAATATGTTGCCAATCTGAATGTCTCTTTCTGCTTCATTTACCTGCATCCCCTGTGCATGCAAATGTGCCATGCCGATATGTGTTAAACCCGGGTGTTCTCTGCGGAGGGCTTCACCAGCATGCAGGAAAATATTCCGCATGCCTTCCTGAATTTTTTCGTCGATTGTTTTTGAACTATCCCCTTCTCCTACCTGCCTGATAAACCTATCCTGCAAAAAGGGAATAGCTGCCACAATCGCTTTATTTCTGCCGCTTTTGTCTTCAATGGGAATAAACACATCGTTGATTTTATCCATTCCGGGATACTGTGATACAACGGTTACTCCGAAATTGCTGAGCAGGCTTGAAGGGGTATCCAGAAAAGAGGGTGAATCATGGTTTCCGGCAATGATAATGGCCTTGCAACCGGTGGCATTCAGTTTCGACAAAAACCGGTAATACTGTCGGCTTGCCTCATGTGCCGGGTTATGCTGATCAAAAATATCTCCGGCTATGAGCAGGTAATCGGTTTCTTCTTCCCTGATTTTTTCAATCAGGAATGTAAAGAACAGTTCCATGTCCTCACTGAGGTCTTCCTGGTGCAAACGCTTTCCCAGGTGCCAGTCGGCTGAAATAAAAATTCTCATCGGTAATCGGGTGTTTTAGGTGTTTGGCTACATCCAGTGCCGGATGAAATGGTGGATCAGCTCAGCATCTTCATCTTCTGTTCTCATTTCAGGCTCCATGATCTTTTCACAAAAGGGTTTCCAGCATTCAACCTCCGGATCAAAGTACTCAGCTATCTCCCTACCCAGAAAAAGTTTATAGTCGAATTTTGGTCTGCCTACAATTACATAACCCGGGTAGTACCAGCGGAATCCCTGTTCGCGCATAAATTCCACTTCGAGTAGCATGAGGAGTTTACCCGGACTAAACCTGATGTATTCAGGGTCGTAGAAGCTTACTTTGGCCATCACAGCATTTGAACCCAGGTCTATGAGTCCTTTTGCAATTAACTGGTCGCCGTCTCTTACTGATATTGCCCAGGTATCGAATAATCCTAGGTTTTCTTCGTCGTCGTAAAGACATTTAGACAGGCTGTCGTACCCGTCAAAACTGATCCACGACCGGTATTTTGCATATAGCTCAACATCCTCTTCAGGAATTTCATCATACGCTTCAATGCTGATTCCAAATCTACCGGCCCGCCTCAGGATTTTTTTATGCGAATGGTGTACATAAATATTTCTGGCATCATAACGCAACCACCAAACCCGATCCATTTCAAAAGTATCGCCGTTAAGCCAGTGTGTAACAGTAAAGAGGTTCTGGTACATGCGGTACCAACCCCTGGCGAGGTAGTCGTCGAAGTCTTCCGGATTCAATTCATCCGGCTGTTCAGTGTAGTTGTATATCTTCATGCAAGAATCTGTCGGAAGCCATCGATGACAGATTGCTCCGGTTTGTGTACAAATATACCGTTGTTTCCTTCTTCTTGTATACCCCTGATGAAGAGGTAAATCACACCGCCAAAATCACGACTATAATCGAAACCGGGAACGCGCAGCTGCAGATACCTGCATGCAGCGAGTGTATACAGGTGATACTGCAGGTGGTAATTGTTGGCTGTCATGGCTGCCGAAAGCTGTTCCGGACGGTATTGTTCGGGATTGTCTCCAAGGTGATTGGACTTCCAGTCGAGGATGTAATACTTCCCTGCATGCATGAAAAAAAGATCCATTTTCCCGTTCAGGATACCTTCCATTTCCTCCCCAGACCGCAGGTAAAAAGGGGTTTCAGGCGGCGATAATAGCTGAAGCATATCTGTGTTGAAAAGTGTCAGTGGCATATCAAACTCCAGTTCGTTGAGTCTGTTCTGCCAGCTTACTTCACTTAGGCTGAGGGTGCCGTTTGGCAGGAGGGGCCGGGAGATGATGCGTTCCAGCATCAGTAAAATTCCCTGGGCATAATCAGTGTCTGTTTTTCCTGAAAGACGCTTCAGTGCTCTTTCAACAACTTCCTCCCAGTTACCCGGTTCAGTAAAATTGATGTGTTCAAATACATAATGCAGGAGGTTGCCTGTGTGTGCTCCTTTTTTCAATTGTCTGAAAATGAAACGGTTATAGCCATCCATCACAGCCTGAGGGTCTGATACGGTTGAAAATACAGTATGTTCCGGGTTGAGTGCACTGTAACTTGTTCGGCGCCACTTCAACTGTGAAAGGCTGAAGTGATCTGCGCGTGCATAAGTCCGCTCCAGCCTAACCTCCATCCGGGCAGCTGGTTTCCTTACAACCGCATCGGGTGTGTGGAAAGCCACTCCCGGAATTCCCTTCTTGTTTGATTTGATGGATTTTGTGAAAACCCGCAAACAGGATTTTGAATACTTCGAAGCCATGTTGGCCGTAATCAGACACTGATAGCGGGCACGGGTTATAGCCACGTAAAGTAACCTCCTGTTTTCTTGCTCTTGTTGTGCTTCACCCCAGCCTGTTTCTTCCTCACTGGCACGTTTTTTATGGATAACAATGTATTTTCCGGTCTCCGGATGGCGGTAGCTGAGGGTTTTGATATGGGATTCTTTCGCGAGCATATCCAGTGCAGGTGCCAGTACGATGTTGTATTCCAGTCCCTTGCTCTTGTGGATGGTCACAATTTTCACTGCATCTTCATCGCTTTCAATGCGTTGTTCGTATTCGTCGCCTTCACGTAGTTCGCCGTCTATGCTTCTTTTGAGCCACTGGATCTGTTCCTGTTCATCATAATGCTTCCTTTCACTCACCTTGTGGATGATCTCCACTAGTTGCAGGATGTTGGAGACCCTTCGTTCTGTTTGGCCGCCTGCCTGTTCCATCAGTAAAGGCAGTGCATGGTCTGATAAAAACTGGCGCAACATTTCAAAAACACCCCTGCTTTTCCAGGTTTCCTGGTAGGTGCGGAAGCGCAGGAGGATGGCTTCCTCGTTGGCAGTAAGTAGTGTTTCAGGTGTATATCCCCCCAGTGATGTCAGGAGGGCTTTGTTGATGGATTTTCTGCTGATGTCTTTTACGGCTTCCATGACATACAACATATCCAGGGCTTCACTTGTCTGCAGCAGCTTGGCATCATCAATCGTGATGGAAGCAATACCATATTGCGCAAGCAGTTCCTTGATCTGTTTGCCTTCCCTGTTCTTGCGCACAAGAATACCGATATCTCCGGGGATGACTGCCCTTACTGGTTTACCAGGAATTTCAATGGTATAGTGCCCGGAAAAAAGGAGCTGGGTAACCAGCGCAGGTACTGCTTTCTGCAGCTCTTTCTTTTTGGCATGTTCTGAAATCAGGATAGGCGTAACGGGTTCACCTTTATAGCAAAGTGTGCCTTTTTTGTTTTCGTCGGGAGACTGCACCGGGATGTATTTAATGGCATCGCTGTGCTGTTGGAATGCAAAGGTGTCGAACTCCGGCTCTGGCAGGAAGAAGCTGTTCATCGCTTCGATGTAGTCTTTGCCAGACCTGTGATTGGTGTTCATGACATGAATCTTGTTCACCTTGGATTTGGCTTTGAAATAGGTGAAGATATCGGCCTTACGCCAGCCGTAAATAGACTGCTTGGGGTCTCCGATGTAGAAGAGGATATGATTTGTTTCAAATAGTGCCTGAAAAATTTCGAACTGCATCCGGTCGGTATCCTGAAACTCATCGATGAAAACTGCTTTATATTTTTCCTGCAGGTGCCTCGACAGCTGATTCCGGTGGCTTCCAGTCAGTACAGCTTCATGCAGCAGGCGGATCATATCGTCGTAGGTTATAAAGCCTCTTGCCTGTTTGACCTGTCTGATTTCTGCAACAACCCAGTCTATCGCCATGGTGGTGATGTGGTGGATGATATCTGAAAGGGTTTGTGCGGGATCAATGCCAGCCTGTTGGAATGAATCCAGCAGCTCCTGCTGGTAATGTTCAGTAAGGAAGTTCCGAGGGATATCTCCTAGGTGGCGCATCAGCTTTCCACCCAGTGCCTCCCTGATTAACTTCAGCATGTCTTCCCGGTCTAAACCGTTCTCCAACAACAGCTCCAGCAGCCCAGGGTGCAGGATGGTGACATGCTGTCGCCAGAATTCATGGAAGCTATCATGCACCAGTTGCAGAAATTCCTCTTCGCCCAGGGTTTCTGCTCCAAAGAGTTGTCCGGTTTCAAAAGCATATTCACCAAGGGTACGCTGACAAAATCCGTGTATAGTAAGTACAGAAGTTTCATCCAGCAGGAGTTGTGCATCTGCCAGCCTGCGGCTGATGGTATCTGCACCATGCACCGATCTGGCAGCATTAACCAGTTTGGTGATGGCTGCATCTTCTATGGCTTGTCCCCGGCTTACTTTGGCGGCGAGCCGCACAAAAGCACGCACACGCAGCTCCAGTTCTGCAACAGCAGCCCGGGTGAAGGTCACCATCAGGATCTGCTGGATGGGAATATTTTTTTCCATAACCAGTCTGAGTACAAGCAGGGCAATGGAATAGGTCTTGCCGGTGCCTGCGCTGGCTTC
This sequence comes from Chitinophaga pinensis, assembly GCA_945862385.1. Classification (GTDB taxonomy): domain Bacteria; phylum Bacteroidota; class Bacteroidia; order Chitinophagales; family Chitinophagaceae; genus Pollutibacter. The sequence goes on along the minus strand of CAMAXV010000001.1, from coordinate 75,795 downwards.
AATCAGGTTACTTCCTTCGAGGCTTACGGTAGCTGGATTAAAAGATTGTGGGGTGTGTTGCATGGGTTATTTGCTTTTGTTGAAAACGGTGGGTAACAATTGCTGAATGGGTTCCAGGATTTCACACACCTTCATTTGCAACCTGCTATAGGTGTCATTATTCAGCCAGCCATGCTCCAGGGCTTTGGTAAGGTAGGTGTCTGTGAAATCGTGACTGAAGCTGTTGTCTTTTTCATCATCGAGGAATTCCATGATCTCATTAAAATCCTTGTCAACCAATTTCAGATCTTCCTTCCCAAATGCCGGGAAAAAAGGAAAACACTGTTCATGTCCGCTTTTGAAATGCGCTATATATTTTCCGAGGGTTTCAAGTGCTTCGGATTGTGTTATCCGATCTGCCTTGATGACACAGGCCTCTGCGGTATCTTTCTTGCTGATGTTTTTACCGATGAAGACAAAGTCAAGTAACAAGCCCTGTGCCCGAAGGGCCAGGTAATGTGTAAAGTCATGTAGGAGGTATTTGATTCGGTTGCGGGAGGGACAAACACAGATCAGTTGATCTCCATAGCATGGTCCGGCTTTGCCTGTCAGTAGTGTTTCGCTGAATTGCAGGTGAATGTTGTGTGTATGCATTTCAAGACTACCTGCAGTTTGCAGGAAGACAGACCGCAGCAGGTCGGTTTCTTGCTGCATCACCTGCAATGATGCCTTTCCCATGTTGTGCAGCGGGAGTACGCCGGCAGCAATGCCAGTGGGTGCATCGGGTGAAATGGTTCCGGTGATGAAAGACATTTTCAGTTGATGCGCTTGCCATCCGCTTATTTCAAAGGGTTCGTGATCCGGCAGGAGGGTTTCTTCATCGCGGTAATAGACTTTTAGCACATTGTTGTAATAGGAACGTATGGGGTTCTCCATGAATCGGGCAACTTCTTCGATGTCCAGGTTCTGTAACCGGAAATCTGGTATTCCGGCAGTACCAGTTGAAACTGGTATCTGCGTGGCAAAACGGTTTTCACTCAGGTAGTTGACCAGGGTACCATTGAAATATTCCTTACTGAATCCATGCAGGGGGTGGATGGTGATCCATTGTTTCCGCAATACATCGGTATCTGCTTCCATGCTTCGCGCCACATAGTCTATGCACTCATCCACCAATGAAGAAGGAGGCAGATCTGAGGCGTCTTTCGCACTTTTGGCTGTAAAGCTGATGTAGAGCTGTTCCTTTGCAGAGAGCAGTGTTTCGAGGAACAGGTGTTTGTCGTTGTCCTTCACGTTCCGGTCTCCTGGCAGCCGCTGTTTGGTCAGCAGACTGAAGCTGAGTGGTGATTCTTTACGTGGGAACTTATCAAAATCCATCCCCAGCATAGCCACTACATGGAAGGGTATGCTGCGCATGGGGATGAGGGAACAGAAGGTGATGCCGGCACCGGCAAACGACTGCGACCGCTTTTCCATGGAAAGGCGATGGAGGAAGCTGTGGCGGAATACCTCGAAGCTGATGAGACCTGTGTCTGCAGGGTTAAGTTCAGCCAGTTGTTCGGTGAGCTGCACAAACCGTGGATAGTCTTCATCTTCCGATTCGCCAGACTGAAAAACCATGTCTTCCACCAGCTCATTCAGGTAGGCCGACCATTCCGCAATGGTTTTGGGTGTTTCCCATTCCCTGATTTTGCTGATGAGGATCTGGATGAAGTGTATTAGCTTAACCCTTTCCAGCGCAGCGGCGCCTTCTTCTGTATCCAGTGGCACAACGGTTTCAAGCCCGTCCTGATAGGCTGCTTCACCGGTCATACAGATTCCGTAAAGGATTTTTTTCAGTCCGTGTTCCCAGCTAATCACACGCGTGCCATCTTTCTCCCGGCCTGATATGCTGAAGATGATGCCTGCCTCCCGCACTGCATCACGGATGGCATCGGTGTCTGTAATCTGAAACCGCTTGCGGATATAGGGGGATTCCAGCAGTTCGAGGATGGCTTCCGCCTTGAAGCGGGTGGGGTCAACCAGCAGGAGTTGCCTGATGGCAGTGAACAGGTTGTTGTCTGCCGTAATGGTTTCATCTGCAATGGTATACGGAAAACGGTAGGGCGCATTGCTGAAAATAGCGTGAATATAGGGTGCATACTGATCAATATCACTTACCATGACGAGGATGTCGCGGGCAGGGAAGGGTTCAGTGCTTTTATCTACCAGGCTTACCAGGTGATTATACAGCACCTCTACTTCCCGCAGGGGTGTGTAGCAACCATTGATGAAGAAGGAGCCGTCCTTAATGTCTGATGCAGTCAGTGGTTGCCGCTCTTCACCTATGGCATTGTGGTAAATGTCGTGCTGGATCTTATGCAGCAGGGTTTTTGGAGACCTGTGTGGATTGGCCAGGGAGGGGTCGTAGAGGTTGATGAATTCATCCTGATCCAGCAGCAAGCCGAATGTTTCCCGGATGATGGTTCCCCAGTTCAGCAGCAGGTCGTTACCCTGCAGGATATGTTCTTTGTCTTCCCGTGGCAGGTTTCTTTTCTGCAGCAGCCTTGTAATCTGTTTTTCAGACCGGTCGTCTAACCAGTATTGTTCCGGTGCAGGATTGATGAGGTAGAAATGAATGTCTATAATGCCTGAGAGTGCGTGCAGTATGCGCAGGTAATATGGTGTGATTACGGCAATGCCGAAAAAATGCAGTTGTCCGATTTTCCGCCTGAGCAGATCCTGCACATCCGGGTTCTGCAAGCCCTTCAGTATCTCATCAGCCATCTCAACCCTGTCTCCCAGTGCCCCGTTCAGCTTTTCCTTCATCTGCCACCAAAGCCATGCCTGCCAGTCGCCTGCAATGAGTTCGGTGTTGAGCTGGTTCCATGTTTTGATATGCTCGTATCGGTAAACCTGGTACTGATCGAAAAGGTCAGCCAGTTCATCGGCCAGTGCGATGCGTTTGATGTCGTTGCTGCCGAAATAGGCATGGATGTCTGGATGCGCTTCGCGGAAGTTCTCGCTGCCCAGCAGTGCGTAGAGATACCAGCGCGAAGTTTCGCTGTCCAGAGCTGGTCTGGACGGATACGTGCAGAGCTGGTGAACCCTGGAAATGATGTCGTTGGGTTTGCAGAAGCGGATATTGGAGGCGATGCCCAGTTCTTTGGCCAGGGTCGACTTCAGCCAGCTGTTCATACCTTCCGTTTGGGTGACTACCCATTGCGCGCTGAAAGGATCAACAGACATGGCTTTCAGGTCTGATGCAAGTTTGACTGAGAGCGGACTCAATGAGTTTGAAATGTTGAGGGATATGCCCATGGTTTAATGCTGTGTATGGTTAGCTAATGGTCAGGTTGATCTGGTTAATGCGTTGGGTGATGCCCGAAATACGTTTCACCGAGCGGGAGACCGTGTGCAGCAGGGTTTCTGCTGTGGCCTGGATGGATACAGATTTTTTTGCCCGCGTTACAGCAGTGTAAAGCAACTCCCTCGTAAGCAGCGGGTTGTCTGTGCCTTCCGGCAGGATGACCATGACTTTATCGAATTCAGAACCCTGGCTTTTGTGTATCGTCATGGCGAAAACTGTTTCAGCATCGCTGAGGTAGGCAGGAAGTATGCTCCTTAGCTCCCCGTTGCTGTCTGTGAACCAGGCCCGCAGGTTGCCTTGTACATCGGGCCGCAGGATGCCCACATCGCCATTGAAAAGGTTTAATTCGTAGTTATTCCGCGTCACCATCACCGGCCTGTTGGGATAGAACTCCCTGTCAGGCTTGAGCAGCAGTTCCTGGCGCAGGAACCGCTCAATCTGCCTGTTGACGGTATAGAGGCCGTTTTCACCTTCCCGGACTGCCACCAGCACCCGGAGGTTGTTCAGTTTTTCCAGGGCTTTTTTGATATCTGGTTCCTGGATATAGTCGGCATAACCCTTGCAAAATGTTTCCAGCACAGACTGATTGTAAACGTTGTCGAAATGGAGTTCGCCAGCCTCAGCATCAGTCAGCATAGGTGATAGTGCGGCTGTTTCGCCCCGGATGATGATACCTGCCAGGTTCCCGATAGCGCCTCTTTTTTTGAAGCGGTGACTCAGTTTAAGCTGCAGGATGTGGTTAGACAACCAGGGTGTGTTTGCGGCAATACCTGTTTCCGGGATTTGCCTTTGCGGATCTGGCAGGAAGCTGTTGATCCAGTCTCTCCTGGCCGGTTCCATGCCATTCAGGTTGGGGATAACCGAGCAGAGGTCGCCCAGCAGGCTGCCTGCCTCTACGGAGGCAAGCTGGTCTTTATCGCCCAGCAGGATAATCCGCGTTTCCGGATGCAAAGCATCCAGCAGCTTGGCGAACATCGGCACGTCTATCATGGAAGCCTCATCCACTACTACCCAGCTAAAGGGCAGGGTGTTTTTGCGGTTGTATTTGAAATGGATGGAATTGGGTCTGTAGCCCAGGAGGCTATGGAGGGTGGAAGGTTTCAGTTTGTCGAAAACCGGCTGCATTTCCGGGAAGGCCGCAGCTGAGTTTTGGAGGGATTCGTGCATGCGCATGGATGCCTTGCCTGTTGGTGCAGCCAATGCAACGGATGTATCCGGGTTGATGGCATAGAGGATGCGCAGCAGTTTGGCAAGGGTAGTGGTTTTACCCGTACCTGGTCCGCCTGTAATGATGCTGAAATCACTCAGCAGGGCCTGGAGGCATGCCACCAGTTGCCAGTCGCACTGCTCTTCCGGCAGCAACCCATCCAGCGGATAGGTTGCCACCAGGTTGGTGACCAGTGTGTGGTGTTTTTCGAGGGCTGCCATCCTCTCCGGCAACAGCCGCAGGCTTGAGGTGGCACGTGCAACGACGTGGCTGATGATTTGAGATTCATAGTGGTGATAGCGCTGGAAGTAGATCAGGTTTCCATCGCGGATAAAAGGTTTTGATTCACCCCCTGGTGTACCCACCATATCGGGTTGTTCAGCAGGCTCAGGTAGCCAGCGCTTTTCAAAGGGCAGGTCTTCTGTGAGCACACTATCCACGGGAACACAGATATGACCCTCCTCGAGTTTTTTAGACAGCAGGTAGGCGGCAGGTCTGATCCGTGCATCCCGGAAGGCATTGGCAAACTGCAGGTGAATATCAGAAAGGGTATGCATAAGCTAGTGATATATGCAAATATGAGGTTATGGGTGAAATTTTGTTTCCATATTTTAAGATCTCTTCAACCTGAGGTAAAATTCCCTTATGTTTGTTGCTATGGGTGTATTTGAAACGAAGCGGAAAGTGGTGATTACCTGCCACAAATGGTTAGCTCCCGCATTGCAGCAGGAAGTGGAAGCATTGGGTTTTAAGACAGATAGGGTCTTTCAGACCGGTGTGGAGCTCATGGCCAGTGTCAATGACTGTATCAGGTTAAACCTCAACCTCCGCACAGCAAGTCAGGTTATGTATTCCCTGAAATCCTTTACCTGCAATGATCCCGATGAGTTGTACCGGCAGACGCTGGGTATCCCCTGGGAACGACTCATTGCCCGGAACGGGTATTTTTCGGTGACCAGCAATGTTTATCATCCAACGATATCTACCAATCTCTATGCCAATTTACGTGTGAAGGATGCTATTGTGGATACCATGCGCAGGGCTTCTGCCATCCGGCCCAGTACTGGTTCAGACCTTGTAGCTGTGGTGGTGAATCTCTTTTGGAATCAGGATCAGGCAGAGCTTTTTCTGGATACTTCCGGCGAGAGTCTGGCCCGCCATGGCTACCGCAAATTGCCCGGTACTGCGCCCATGCTGGAGGCTCTGGCGGCAGCAACTATTTTGAGAACACGGTGGGACAAGCAAAGTACATTTATCAATCCCATGTGCGGATCGGGAACACTGGCCATTGAAGCTGCTTTGATTGCTACCAGGCGCATGCCCGGATTGCTGCGAGATAATTATGCATTCATGCATATCCTTGACTATGAGCCAGAGGTATATAGGGCAGAGCTGGAGCTTTTGCATAATGCAGTGCAGGAGCCGAATGGCTTGCGCATTATAGCATCAGACATCAGTGAAAAGGCTGTACAGATTGCCCGCGTAAATGCGGCACGTGCAGGTGTGGAGGAGTTAATTGATTTTCAGGTCTGCGATTTTGCAGAAACGGAGGTTCCGGACGGCGAAGGTGTGGTCATGATCAATCCCGAATATGGTGAGCGCCTGGGTGAGGAGACTGCATTACAGGAAACTTATGCCAGGATTGGAGATTTCTTCAAGAAGCGATGCAAAGGCAAAACAGCTTATGTGTTCACAGGTAACCTGGACCTTGCCAAGTCTGTGAGACTAAAACCAAGCAGACGCATGGAGTTTTTGAACGCTAAAATCGACTGCCGGTTGCTTGAGTATGAGATGTATGAGGGGAGTAGGGGTTAAGCTGCCAGGCACAAGGCACGAGCCTGCCTGCTGAAGGCAGGGCACAAGGCACGAGCCTGCCTGCCGAAGGCAGGGCACAAGGTTACTAACTTAATGTTCTGGCTGGTTTTTTGTGGTTACCTGAAGCAGGTATGCTGAAGGAGTACACCCAGTTTCGTTTTTAAAAGCACTGAAAAAGTTGGAGCGGGAGCTGAACCCTGACTGGTAACCGATGCCTTCTATGGAGAGGTTTTTGTGTTCACCTGATTCGAGCAGTTTTTTAGCATGTTCTACGCGTAATTTGTTTCGAAGGTCCGGAAACTTGATCCTGATCACGCGGTTCATACAATAATAGAGGTGATGCCTGGGTACTGCCATGGCTCTGGCCAGTGTATCTATGCTAAAATCATTGCTGAGGTAAGGTTTTTCTGATTGCAGGTATGCCATCACAGCTGAAGCCAATTCAGTAAATGGCTCTGCTATGGCTTCCTCTTCAGTTATTTCCTGCACTGGTATAACTGCTGGTTCATGCTGATCATAATATGCCACTGATTTTTCTGTAGGTACTTCATTATTTTTTTGATAAGGCAGGCGTGTTGCAGCTGGTATGCCATACAAAATCTGGGGGAAAGTGATGAGGATAAGGGGTATGGCCATAAATGCAGCCATACCAGAAATGTTGAAGAAGTTAAAGAGGATACGATTCAATGCATTACCGCTATTGATTTTAAGAGAATAACTTACTGCTACATAGATATAGCCGATAAAAATAATCAGCATACAGGCTATCAGCATGTATAACCAACGCATAGTGATCAGTTCCTGATTTTTAGGTGAATTCTTATGTGCGCTGTTATCCTTTTGATACCTTTTCAGCAGTTGGAAGGAATATCCGATATAGGCTAGAATCAGCAGCGCACGGATAATGAAGTTTAAATCGGCCGGGATGAGCCAGTTTGTGTTGAAACTATTGATGTCATCATGGGCAGAGATGACATGCATGATAATGGTATCTTTTTGATCTGTGGGGAGGAGGATATAGGGAAAAACGTTAACCAGTATGATAAATGCCGGTATAAAATGAAGGATATCCTTCCTGGTAAGGTCGATTTTATCGGTAATGGTGCCCCTTATATAGAAGAAAAGCATTTGTCCGGTTAAAAAGTAGGCAGGTGAGAACTGGTTGTAGAGCAGTTTAACCAGCCAAAACGGTTCTTTGTTGAGTATGGCGGCATGTAGCATGCCATGGATGGCCAGAATAACCAGCAGCGCAGATAGAAAAATGGCGTTTCTGTTGGTATTCCAGTTAAAAACCAACGAGATGATTGCCAGCAGGCCTGCAGCCAGTGAGCCGTATAAGAGCATTTTGCAAAGTTAGGTTGTTGGGGGATAGGAAGCAAGTAGGGATAAACCCGGAAACTAGAGATGAGGAAAAGGAAATGTAATTTTCACTACCTTAACATCCTAAATGCATCAGCTATGAACTGGCAGATTTGGATCATCATTGCGATTGCGATGCTGATCATCGAAGTATTCACCACTACCTTTTTTTTCATTAGTCTGGCTGCAGGTGCGTTGGGTGCTGCCTTGGCTTCCCTCTTTGGCAGTTCGCTTGAAATTCAACTCCTCTTGGCAGCCGTTTTCACCCTGGTTAGCTTTGTATGGGCAAGACCCCTTCTTCAGCATTTCTCCAAAAGACACCTGACCAACACCGATGCCCTGATTGGTCAGTTGGGTCGTGTTTCTGAGAGAATAGATGCAAGTACAGGAACGGGTAGGGTGCAGGTAGGCGGTGACAACTGGAAAGCGGTTTGCAGTGAATCTGCTATGCTTGAAGCAAGAGTTCAGGTTAAAATAACCCGCGTTGATTCAACCATTCTTCACGTCAAATCAATTTAATATGGGTACAGTTATCTTCCTCGCACTGCTGGCACTGGTTATAGCACTGGTGGTCATGGGCTTTCGAATTGTTCAGCAATCTGAGACAATGGTCATCGAACGGCTTGGTCGTTATGATCGCACCCTTAATTCAGGCATCAATATTATATGGCCTATTATTGATCAGCCACGGAAGATCATGTGGCGTTACCTCAAAGAGGAGACCAATGGAAAATCAGTCATTCAGAAGCTCAATGTTACCCGCATTGACCTAAGGGAAACGGTATACGACTTTCCGAAGCAGAATGTGATTACCAAAGACAATGTAGTTACCGAAATCAATGCTATCCTCTATTTTCAGATAACAGACCCCGTCAAAGCCGTTTACGAAATTGCAAACCTGCCCGATGCAATAGAAAAGTTGACACAGACAACACTGCGGAATGTAATTGGTGAGATGGACCTTGACGAAACCCTTACTTCAAGGGATATCATCAATTCCAAATTGCGTAATGTACTCGATGATGCCACACATAAATGGGGTGTAAAGGTGAACCGGGTGGAGTTGCAGGATATCAATCCACCGCACGATATACGCGATGCGATGGAGAAGCAGATGCGCGCTGAGCGCGATAAACGCGCGAAGATTCTGGAAGCAGAGGGTACACGTGCGCAATTGACTCTCGAAGCAGAAGGACGCAAGGCTGCTGAAGTAAACCGCGCTGAAGGTGAACGCCAGGCGAGGATACTCCGCGCAGAAGGTGAAGCCTCTGCAATCCTGAAAATGGCCGAAGCCGAATCACAATCCATCAGCATGATTTCTCAGGCGGTAGCCCAAACCAAAGCAGATCCGGTTAACTATATGGTGGCAATCAAATATGTGGAAGCACTGAAGGAAATGACAAAAGGAGACCAGACTAAAACGGTCTATATTCCTTATGAAGCTACTGGTGTTCTCTCTTCCTTGGGCGGCATTAAGGAGCTGCTGGGCGGAAAGTAGGGTTGGGACAGTCAGTGTCAAGTTGAAATGCAGAGGGCATGGGCTTGTTGACTGATAAGCTACCAATCTGAACTCTCATCACTCAATACCACTAAGGAGGGTTACAAAAATTAATCCTGGTTATGGATTTTAATATCTGCCATGGTCTTGCAGTAAATACAATCGGGATCAATGCAGTTTTTTCTTAACCTGAGTGTCATGATTTCTGTCCATACGGCATGCAGCCAGTTGTTGAGTGCGTCATGGGGCTTCACATCCAGCACTTCCACAGGTTTATCATCCTCCAGGTAATGAAAAGCAAATTCAAACGTACTGGCATCCGGATAAACCGATTGCATGATGCCCGCATAAATCATACCCTGCCGCCAGTAAGCTGAACCAGGATTTTCTTCGTCCTCAAATGGATTCAGACTGTCTTTCCTTCTGCCGGTTTTGTAGTCGGTCATCCGCACTGTTCCATCCATTACTTCCACCCTGTCCAGGATGCCCTTGATGCGCATTCCGGTTGGACTGACATATTGAAATGATTTTTCAATGAAGCCTGGTTGCTCGGGTAACGGACTTATAACCAGATAGCGGGGCAGCAGCCACAATGCATAACGGCGGTAGGCATCAAGATGTACAGGAAAAAAACGGAACCAGTAACTTTTGAATAACCGGTTTATGGTCTGTTCGATCCACACTGAATCATGTTGCACAGCAGGTGATTTACCAATCAATTTAAGTACATCATGCATGATATTACCAAAGGCAGTGGCCTCCGAACCAAGCCCGGGTACCTTGAGGAGCTGCGTAATAAAAAACCTGTTCTGACATTCATTCCAGTTATGCGTGCCGGTAGGCGACAAGGCATAGCGGGCACAACGATCCTGAACCAGATTGTTCCAGTCTTCGTCATTTTCAACCTGGTATGTTGCTGCCGGTGGTATATTGAAGTTCCTGTCTCTGCAGTCTTGTAGCACCATTCCCTGATCCAGTAAGGGTTGTAGGAATTTACTTAGCTCCGAACCGGTTTCTTCTTCATTATAGCTGCAATGCAGTTCCTGCTCTGATCGGGTACAGCCTACGTATAGTAACCTAGCAAAGTCATCCCAGCCTGCAGCATCAGGGTATATTTTCCCCCGAATCTCTTCAGGTACGGGCAGTGCATAAGGCGGAGGGGAAACCTCCCAGTTGGAAGATTGGCAACAGATCAGCATGACTTGACTGAACCCCATGCCCTTGGCAGCGTGAATTGTAGATAAGATTAGGGATATTTCAGTGGGTAGCAGTTGGTCAACCGGCACCGGAATGGGTATGTTTTGCTGCACCTGATAGCCAATCATGGCAGCCAGGGAACGGAGGGTTTTTTGTTTATCTGTTTCTAGAAATTGCTCCAGCCATCCTGTCCATGCCTGTTCTTCTGCTTGAGCAGGGGCTTCACGCAGACCGGTAAGGGCAGCAGATTTCAGGATGGTGAGCGTTTCCCTGTTCAGTGGTTCATCACAGCGCCAGAGGAGTGACTGTATAAGCGGATACCAATCTCTCAGGTAGGATAACCGTTCTCCCGAAGTTCCAAGCCACTCAAAGAGCCGGACTTGTGTTTGCTGTCTTTGTTCCATGAACAGCTGCAACAACTGCTTCCCTTCCTGCTTGTGTAAGAGGGCATGATACAGGTACCCTTCAGACATGTAGTTGTCCAATCCGCGCAGGTGCAGGAACTGCAGCGTAAAGTGCAGACACTGACCAAAATGACTTTGAAGCAGGTTGTTTTCCTGGCGGTTATATCGGAAGGGAATGCCCAGCTGGTGCAGGTAACCCGCTACCAGTTGCAAGTCCTGGTGTTTTCTCGCCAATACAGCAGTGGTGCCCGCACTTTCCTTAGAAAACATTTGCTGAATCAGCAATGCTGTGCCCATGGCTTCTTCATCACTGTTGCGGTAGACCCTGCAGACCAATGGCTCAGTATGTTCAGCTATTGCTTTTTCTGCAAACGGTTTACCTTCAACTTCAATTAATCCATTATGAAGTATGGCGGATAATCTTCCGAAAGCCTCTACCAGTGCTGGTTTGCTTCTGTAGTTGGCAGATAGCCTGATGGTTTTGACACCATTAAATTGTTCTTCCATCCAGTTGAACTGCTGCGTGCCGGCACCCTGAAAACGGTAAATGCTCTGGTTTTGATCGCCTACAGCAAATAGGTTAGGTGATGTTGCGCCGATAGTGAGCAGTCGGATCAATTGCAGTTGCAGTGGATTGGTATCCTGAAACTCATCCAGCAGCAGGTACTGGTATTGTTCCCTTAGCGCAGCGTGTAATTCTTGCTGTTCTGAAACCAACAGGATCGCCTCCAGCAAAAGGTCGTCAAACGTTATCAATTTCCGCTCTTCCAGCATCCGGGTATATGACTCGTGTAGTTCGGCAAGTTGTTCCGTAAACGCAATGGCGTCTGGACTCCATCCGCTGGCTTCATTCCGAAGGTCATTCAGGCTGATACCTTCTCTCGCCAGGTGGTTGAAGATATACAGGTAGCTGCTGATTACAGCTGCTGGTGCAGGTTTCAGTTGTCGGGGATCTTCTGCTACAAATTGGGTTTGGAGGAGCCGACTGAGTAGCATGGATTGTTGTGCCCTGCTGATCAGTTTTTTGTTGCGCAGGATTCCTACACCCTTTTCTCTCAAGAGCTTGTGACTGAAAGAATGAAAAGTATGCACTTCCACCAGATTTGCAGTAGTTCCGATCAAAGTTTGAAGCCGCAAGCGGATGTTTTCTACAGCCGCTCTTGAAAAGGTCAGACATAGTATACCGGAAGGATGGCAGTCCTGTACCTGCAGAATTCTACCAATGCGCATGCAAAGTACTTCCGTCTTGCCCGTACCTGGTCCGGCCACTACCATCACCGGTCCCTCCGTTTCCAGCACAGCTGCCTGCTGTTCAGCATTCAGCCTGCTGAAAGCCCGCTCATATTCCTGAACTTCCGGTTTATTCATTCCTCACGGTTTTTACAAAGATGGTGCATGGCAAGTTAGGAAATGTGCAATTGCTGGAGTGGGGGAAAAAACGGCTGGTTGAAGTATTTTCCAGTTTATAGCACCTCTATGTTTACAGCAAAGCTGTTAAATAGTTGATCGTTTAGAGTTGAGAGATAATCTTTCAACTCTAAACTAAACTCTCCTGCCGAAGGCAGGCAAGCTCAACTCTCAACTAAACTCTTTTTTACTTTTCAAAAACCAAACAGTGCTGCCAGGGGAGGTTGCTTATGTTTTTGGTGAATTTGAACCCTGCTGCCTTGAGTTCCTTCACGGCCTGCTGTTGGCTCATTTTATGGATTTCTTTGATGGGTACCAACGGGTCTTCTGTCCGGAACTCCACCAATACCAACCTGCCACCTGGTTTGAGTGCAGCCAGCATAGACCGCGCCATTTCGTAGGGATAAGCGAATTCGTGGTAAACATCCACCAGCAGCATCAGGTCTACTGATGATTCAGGAAGTTTAACCGATTGTTCCGTGCCCAGCACGGGGGTCACATTATTCAGTTTTTCCATTTTGATACGTTCCTGTATGAAACGGATCATCTCGGGCTCCACATCAACGGCATAAACCTTTCCGGCCTGACCAACCTTTGGAGCCATGAGCGCCACATGGTATCCACTTCCGGCACCGATGTCTGCAATGGTCATTCCGGTTTTTAAACCCAGGTTGCTGATCAGCATACTGGTGTTTTCTTCCATCTCCCGTTCAGGTCTTTCGAGCCAGTCGATCCCCCAGTGACTCATCACCTGCGCGATTTGTCGGCCCATATACCATTTCCCGATGCCGTTAGGATCCCCTTTTTTGAGCACATATTTTTCCTGAGCCTGTAATGCAAGGTTACTGACAAAAAAGGTAAATATGCAGATCAACAGATGTAATGGCTTTGACATTTTCATTAAATTTAAGCTGTGTACCGTGGTAAGTGTTGCTGATACATTACAATTAAACCTATTCAATGTTTATATATGCCTTACACTAATTTTCAGTTAAGGTCAGTTTTGGTGTCAGCATGGCTGCTGATAACTGTTAACGCATTGAATTCATGCAATGGAAAAAATCCCCAATCACCGGAAGGTTTTCAACTGGCTGATGATTTCTGGCTCGAACAGGTGGCAGTGGAACCATTGATCCATGATCCGGTAGACCTGGAATTTGATGCTTCAGGCCATGCGTATGTATTGCAGATGCCCGGATACCCACAGGAAGACAAGCAGAGCTATGTTTCCATGTTGTTTGATCATGACAGAGATGGGCGGTACGACAGCTCAGCAGTTTATGCAGATAGCCTGCAGCTGGCCAGTTCTATCATGCCCTACCGGGAGGGATTGCTAGTTGCGGCACCTCCCTATCTTTTGCATATCTGGGATACGGATGGCGACCTTCGTGCCGACACGCGGGATACGTTGATGGGTGGCTTTGAGATTGGCAATCTTCAGCATAATTTCAACGGACTTACCCTCGGGCTGGACGGAAGGATTTACATCGCGAATGGCGGTAATTCTGGGAAGCCATACTGGTGGGGAGACACCAGCTCTGTATTGAATATGGAAGGCAATGACCTGGTGATTGACCTGAAGACACGAAAAATGGAAACCCTCGGAGAATCTTCCGGAGGGTTTGGACTGGCTATGGATCCTTACGGAAGATTTTTTGAAACGCATAACTTGGAACACGCTTCACAGCTGGTGTTTCCCCGGAAATACATGCAAGACGCCAGACTCACCCTGCACCATTCGCTGACCAATATTTCCGATCATGAAGAAAATGGCACTTCCCGTATCTATCCCATTGGTGAACAGGAAACCCGCGTCAATCATCCCGAGCAATCTGGTTATTTCTCCGGTTCCTGTGGCACGCTTTACTACGGGGGTGGTGCTTATGGTTCTGACTTCGACCATACGCTTTTAGTGGCGGATGTGGTGATGAACCTGATTCATGCTGACCGCCTCAAGAATAATGGTGCAGCCTTTTCGGCTTCAAGGGTTATGGAAGGGAAGGAATTACTGGCTTCAGCAGACCGCTCTTTTCGTCCGGTGAATATGACGGTTGGTCCGGACGGACTCATTTACATCCTTGATATGCACCGCAAAGTGATTGAACATCCGGAATGGATACCTGATGAGATTGAAGACAGCCTTGACCTGAATGCCGGTAAGGATCAGGGCAGGATTTACAGGTTGCACCGTACCGGCCGGCGAAGCCGGCCGGTAATCAGCTGGAACAGCAGTCTGGCTGATGTTCAGGCACTCCGTGACCCCAATCAATGGGTGAGAATGACAGCGCACAGGCTTCTGTTGGAAAAAGGACTTGCTGCAACTGATGAGGAAGCCCTGCATGCACTGCTCAAAGAAAGTGATGTGTTCGGTCGATTGCATGCGCTCTGGCAGCTGACTCTGGCTGGCAAACTTCGTCCCACAGAACTGAAAAACGCGCTTGAGGATGCTGATCCAGGCATTCGTGAAAACGCCCTGCAGATAGCAGAACGGGATCCTTCCAATACAGCAGTCGTTTCGCTGGTCATGAACAGGCTGACCGACGATAATCAGCGGGTGCGCATGCAGGCTGCATTAACAGCGTCAGTGATGCAGCATGCTGACACCTCTAAACTCCTTGCTGCCCTTGATGCGGCAGCTACGCTGCCGGCAGACCGCTGGAACAATGCCGCATTTACCCTTGCTGCCAGTCCCGTTGCGGTAACATGGCTACAAAACCGGCTCAATCAGGATACTCCGCTTAGTGAGGAACTCCTTCATAACCTCACCCTGCAAATCGACAATGCCACAGAACTTGAAATCGTTTTGGGTGAAGTAGCAAAAGCAAAAAGACCATCAGACAGGCAGACCGTCCTCAAAGCCCTCGGAGAGCGACAGTGGAATACTGCCAGTCAAGCCATCCAGATATTGCTCGATCAGCTTGACCGCCAGGCAGCAGTGGATGAGATGGCTGTGCTATCGGTGTTGCGTGCAAAGCTCGGACTGCCTCCAACTGCCAGACAGCTCACCATGAGCAGGGAAGCACTGAATAGTGTCCTTGCCAAAGGGGTGGCCGACAGCCAACGGCTGGTGAATCTGCGACTGGTTTCCCTGCTGCCTTTTAGCGAACGAGAAGCGCTTCTTTATGCTTGTCTTGGTAAGGAAGCAGCTCCTGAGCTGCAGGAAGCTGCACTCCGCCAGTTGTATGAACAGGGTGATCCCAAAACAGGATACCGAATCCTTGCCATATGGAAAGACCTTGGTCCGTATATCCGTCGCTATGCGAGCGACCTGCTTATTTATGTGGAGGCCAACCATGATGCCCTGCTCACCGGACTGGAAAAGGGAATGATCAATATTGGTGAAATGAATTTCGACCTGGAACGACGCCGGCAGTTGTTGTGGTGGACGGATAACATGAAGACCCGCAAGCGTGCTGAAAAATTGTTCTCAGATGCAGGTGTGGTGAACAGGAAAGAAGCCATTGCTGCCATGCAGCCTGCCCTTCAGTTGACGGGTAAGGTTGAGGCCGGACAGCAACTGTTCACACAAGTCTGTTCAAGCTGTCATCAGTATGGTAAAATCGGACAGGCAGTTGGGCCAGCCCTCACTGAAATCAACCGCAAAAGCCGTGAAGCTATCCTCCATGAAATTCTTGATCCCAATTCTGCTGTGGATACACGTTACATTCAGCATAAGCTGGTCACCCGCTCCGGACAAACACACATAGGAATCGTGCATGCCGAAAACAGCCGTCAGGTTGTGCTCAGGCAGCAGGGAGGACGTGAAGTGGTGGTGGAGCGCAGTGACATTGAAAGCATGTCTTCCCTCGGCAGCTCACTCATGATGGAGGGACTGGAGACCAGTTTGAATCACCAGCAGATGGCCGATCTCCTGGCGTTTTTGCAGAAGGGGTGAGGGTAGAGGGACGAGTTTACCTACCATTGGCTGAAGTTGAGAGTTTAGAGTTGAGAGAATTAGCCTCAACCCTCAACTTATCACTCTCAACTATTTACTTGTACCCTGCCTTTAGCTACAGTTGAGAGTTTATAGTTGAGAGAATTCGTTTCAACCCTAAACTTATCTCTCTCAACTATTAACTAATCCACTATTTACTTGTCCCTAGTGCCTCGTGCCTGGCTGTTTTACAACTCAAACTTAATCCCCTGGGCCAGCGGAAGGCTTGTGCCGTAATTGATGGTATTGGTTTGTCTCCGCATATAAACCTTCCAGCTGTCGGAACCACTTTCGCGGCCTCCGCCGGTTGCTTTCTCCCCTCCAAAAGCACCCCCTATTTCTGCGCCTGAAGTGCCGATGTTTACATTGGCAATACCACAGTCTGAGCCTGCAGCAGACAGGAATTGTTCTGCTTCCAGCAGGTTGCGTGTAAAGATGGCTGAAGAGAGTCCCTGCGGAACAGCATTCTGCATGGCAATGGCCTCATCAAGCGTTTTATAACGCAGGAGATAAAGTATGGGGGCAAAGGTTTCTTCCTGAACAACAGCACTTTGTGCAGGCATCTCCACGATGGCCGGCTGCACATAGCATCCAGAGTGGTATTGATCACCTGTAAGTGTTTGTCCGCCTGCAAGCAGACTGCCTCCCTCTTCAGCGGCCTGTTCCAAAGCCTTGCTGAAAGCGCTGACTGCATGCTGATCGATGAGTGGACCTACATGCACACCTTCTTCCAGTGGATTGCCGATGCTGAGCTGTCCGTATGCTTTCACCAGCACTTCCTTCACCTGTTCATAAACCGCTTCATGCACAATCAACCTACGTGTGGTGGTGCAACGTTGTCCGCCTGTTCCCACAGCACCAAATACAACTGCCGGAACCACCAGTTTGAGGTCTGCTTCCGGGGTGATGATGATGGCGTTGTTACCGCCCAATTCGAGCAGACTCCTTCCTAGTCTTTCAGCTACTGTGGTAGCTACTGCCTTACCCATCCGGGTGGAACCCGTTGCCGAGAGCAGGGGTATACGGGAGTCTTCTGCCATCATTTTGCCCGTTACTGCATCTCCGGTGATTAAACATGAAACGCCTTCGGGAATGCCATGTTCATCAAAGACAGTGGCAACAATATGCTGGCAGGCGATGGCTGACAGCGGTGCTTTTTCTGAGGGTTTCCAAACACAGGTATTGCCGCATACCCAGGCGATCATGGCGTTCCACGACCATACCGCCACCGGGAAATTGAAGGCCGAAATGACGCCCACTACGCCGAGGGGATGGTATTGCTCATACATCCTGTGGTTAGGCCTTTCAGAGTGCATGGTGAGTCCGTAGAGCTGCCTGGAAAGACCAACAGCGAAATCGCAGATATCAATCATCTCCTGCACCTCACCCCAGCCTTCCTGCAGGCTTTTGCCCATCTCGTAAGATACCAGCCGGCCCAGCGCATCCTTGTGTTCTCTCAGTCTGTTGCCAATCAGTCGCACAATCTCGCCCCTCCGCGGAGCAGGCACCTGCCGCCAGTGCTGAAACGCTTTTGTGGCTGCTTCTATAACCTGATTGTAATCTGATTCCGTTGGGAGATTTGTCTTTCCGATTATGCTGCCATCAACCGGAGATATAGAAGAGATTTCCGTTCCGCCACCATTCCAATGTTTTGTACCTGTTGAGATACCCGCGTTCAATTGTTTGATGTGTAAAGATTCCAGTGCCGCTTTGATCATGGTTCACTTTTTGATTTGAGAGGTGAAGGTGCTTTCGAATATTTTGTCTGCATTACCGGCTTCAAAGCCATCCCTGAAGTGTTCCCGCTTCAGGTCTTTCCGCTCGATATCCGCAAATTCAGGCAATACCCTGCGTTCTGCGAATTCTACATAGCTGCCTGCGATGGGCAGTGTTTGTCCGTTTGCAAACGGAGCCTCGATAACCTGGGCAACGGTTGAGCTTTGGCTTAGAAGTCCGTCCGGACTGGTTTTGATCTTGCCGCCCGAGTCGTTCAGTTTGATGCCAATGCTTTCCAGGAAAGCGTTAAACTGTTCGCAGGTATTGTATCCTTCAGGCAGGTGGTGCAGGCTGATGGTGTAATGGTTAAGATAGTAGCGGTTGTAGATAACCCAGGAGGCGTATTCAGATTCCGCGAGGAGTGCCTTGTAGTCTTCGATGGTGGGCAGACGCCAGAGACCGGTTTGTAGAAATGCTCCCACAGCTTTAGGATCATTCAGGTTGAGGTCGTCTACCGGATCATTTTTTACTTCATGGGTATATGACTTTAGTATTTCCTGAGCTTTTTCGCTCAGTTCATGCACCCGCAGTTCGCTGATGAAAATACGCGGAAATTGTGGTGCCGGCGGGGCATACCAGTAGGCATCGAGTTTTTTGGATTCGAAGTTGAGGTGTTCTCTTTTGGTATAACCGTAGTGGAGAAAAATCTTTTCAAGTGAATTGATTCCCAGGTTTGGAACCCCCAGGGTGCGGAAGGCGATATGGTCGTTCTGGATATCAGTTGCTTTGGAAATCATACCCTCACTGATCATGGCATCCACAATTTTTGTTACATCCGGAACCCGGGCACTGTATTCGCTCATCAGCGCATCCATGACGATCTGCAGTTCTTGTAGCTTCTCCATTGTATAGTTTTTATGCGTTAAACAATTGTCCGTTCTGTGTTTGCAGAAATGCATTGAAATTGATTTCTTCCTGTTTGATGAATCCCTGTTGCGGCAGTTTGCCATCAGCCACCATCTCTACCACTGCAGCTATGGATGCGGCGGTAGTCCAGGAAATGGCTCTCCAGGTTCTGCCGTTGACCGTGATGGGCTGAAAAGAGCGGTAATACTCTTCACGTGCCAACGCATCACCTTTCCATCCTTCCACAACAGCGTATACCAGTACAACATCTTCAGCCACTGGAGGTTTGGCTTCGGTGAGGATTTCTTCCACCAGTTCGCGTTTGTCTTTCAGGATCAGTTCATAGAGCAGGAAGCGCATGAGTTTGGCGTGCCCGGGATAGCGGATGGTTTTGTAGTTGAGGGTATCCACCTTACCGGCGTATGTTTCACACATCGTTCCCAGTCCGCCTGAAGTACTGAAGGCTTCATAATCGCGCCCTTCAATGTTTATGCTTTCCAGTCCGTCTAAAGAAGGCACCATCTTCCTTACCCCGTTGTGGATCACTTCTGCGTCGTTGATGTATTCGTTGATGACACCTGCCGGCGACCAGGTAAAGGAATAGGCCAGGAGTCCGTTGGGATAGCGTGGCAATGCGCCTACACGCAGTTCGATGTCACGCAGTTTGGTGAAACGTTTAGCGAGGTCTGCACCGATGATACCAATTAGCCCGGGTGCCAGTCCGCACTGCGGCGCCATTACGCCTTTCGCAGTAGTAGCCATATCCAGGATGGCCTGTGTAGTGGGCACGTCTTCGGTGAGGTCGAAATAATGTACCCCATGGCTATGGGCAATGCGGGCGATGGGCAGGTTGAGGTTATAGGGCATGCAGGACACAACGGCATCAAATTGCGGAATGGTTTTATCGAGCAGGGTGAGGTCATTGATATCACCCTGAATGCAATCAAAGCCGGGATGCTGGGAGGGAGTCTGTTTGTCGAAGCCAGTTACCGCAAAACGTTTGTTCAGTAAAATGCCTACAAGGGTACCCACTTTCCCCATGCCAAAAACGAGTATCGTTTTCATGTGAAAAAATTAAAGGTTGAGAGTTGAAAGGATAGAAGGGAAAACTGCTGATAGTTATGGCACGTGCGAACAGGCCGACCGCAGGAAGGCGAGCAGGGAGCGTTGTCTGGCGAGGTCGGTGTTCACTGGAAGGAATTTAGTTACATGAAGTTACGACATTTTCGAAATATCCTCCTGCAGCCCACTTTGCAAGCTTGCAGGAAATGCAAACGCTTTTCACTTCGTCTTACCATTGCATTGTCAAGCCGTTGTTGGCCAAATTACTTAAAAAACATCACCATGAAAAAGCAAAAGACCATTTACCACCTTGTAGTAGACAAGAGTGGATCCATGTCAGATTGTATTCCAGGAACAATCGAAGGGTTCAACGAACAGATTGCCAGTATCCGGCTCTTAGGTGAAGAGTTTCCGGAGCAGGAAATGGTCGTAGGACTCACCACTTTCAACGGACGTGTGGAACACAAGTTTGTTTGTGCGCCGCCCTCTGATGCGTATTTGATGAACAGGGAGAATTATGTACCTTCAGGCAGTACCGCCCTGCTGGATGCTGTTGGTAAATCCATTGCACTGATTGACGAAAAGAAGGCTGCTGCTGAAATGGAAATGCCTACAACAGTCGTCATGATCATCCTCACAGACGGGTATGAAAACAGTTCCAAATCTTTTACCCATCCTGAAGTGAAGCGGATGATTGAAAGCAGGCAGGAAACTGGCAGCTGGACATTCAGCTACCTGGGAGCAACGCTCGATGCGGTGGATGTTGCAGAACGTTTGGCTATTAAACGGAACAACAGCATCGCTTTTGAAAAAGGAAAGATTAAAACACAGATATGGAACAGGGTTTCCACTTCCATAAGGGACTACAACTACAAAAAAATGAAGGGTGAAGACCTGTCTGATTTGTTTTAATTCCATTGTATCAATCTAATGCGTATTGTGCAATTAAAAACTAGAAAAATTCCCCTCCTGGACAGGAGGGGTGGCACGAATGAGTCTGCACCGAAGGTGCAGATGAATGAGCTTGCCTGCCGCAGGCAGGTGACGGGGTGGTGGATTTTGAAATCTGATTCCACCACCCCGCCTCAACAAATTCACTTCGTTCGTTTGTCTCGGCACCCCTCCTGTCCAGGAGGGGAGTAAGTGTGACTCGTCCTAAAAAAAGTTTACAGGTTTAATGATTAATCCTGGCATAGGTTGACTTGTCCTTAAAAAAGTTTATACTGTAATTGAATAATAGTGCAACTTTTGTCCATTTATAAAAGCTAGTTCAGAACAATTAAAAAACACCATGGAAATAAATCTGATTAAAAGCAGTGGTTTATCGAGGGAGGTCTTCACGCAGGTGATGGACCTCCTTCAGTCCATTGACGGACCATTGACATTCACCTGCGATCCAGCTTCTGTCATTGATTTTTTTTATGATGAAATTGTACCCAGGAGTTTTGGAAATCCTGATGATTTCAGGAAAAAGAAATTGCCTCCCCAGATCCACATCCATATGAATTACAGCATCAGGAAACCTGAATTTAATCATACGGCTTCCTGGGAAACGCTGTTCAGTAAGTGTACAACATACCGCAGGCAGCATGGAATTGCGGATGATGCTTTTGCGATTCTCCTCACACCTGTATCCAATAAGTACAACTGGTTTTCTGCAGGTAATCCTGAAAACCCTTACGATGGCTTTGTGCATACAGCAGACTGGGAACAGTTTCTCGACAGCGCTTCTGCATTTCCGATCGCATATGAGGTTTTGGCGCTGGTTTTACAGAAATTTATGTTTCGGAACAGGGAAGATATGCAACAACTCGTTCACCTGAAACCAGTTGGTTGTGTGAATGACCTGTGTATGGATAAACAGGAGATCATCCTGAAGTTGCGGACGGCAGACATTTGCAGACCCTGTATGACGGCCTTGCGGAACGGACTTTCAGATCAGTACATCAAACATGCACGTGCAATCATGGAATCGCTTCGGGTGAAGATGTTGCTCAGTCAGAATTTTCTTCAGGATAGTGCACCCAGCAGGATGCGAATAGATAGACACAAAAGAATCTGGCTGACCGATTTTGGCAACCTTGAGCTTCGGTTCAATCCTACTGAAAAGGCGCTTTATCTTTTTTTTCTAAGTCATCCTGAAGGTGCTGCCATTGGTGCATTGCCGCAATTCAAGGCAGATTTATTTGAGTTGTACAGTCAGTTCTCAACAACAGGAACGCGTGCAGAGATGCAGCAGCGTGTGGATACCCTTGTGTCTGTGACTGGCAATGCAGCGAGTGAGAATATCTCCAGGATAAAAAGGAAGCTTGTGAACGCTTTGGGTGATGAGTTAGCAGCACATTATTGCATACAGGGAGCCAATGGCGCCAGGAAGTTTATTCAGCTCGACCGTTCACTGGTGACAAGGGAAGGGCTGTAAGCTTTCAGAAGTGGATATCTACAGCGTCGTAGCGGATAGAGCCATCTTCAATAACCAGGTATTCACCGCTTGTGCCGAGGGTGTCTATGAGCTGGTACCTCGACTTGGTAATTTTTCCAATCCGGTGAATGCGGTCGATTTTGGTATGACCGAATATCTGTATACATTTTGATTCGAGGGTATCCCTATTGGCTTTGACAAGGCTTTCAGTTCGGATCCACATGGGTCCCTGCTCCGGATCATCGCCGGAGGGATCTGTACCATTGAAGCGAAAAGCCATGGGATCTGTGTTAAACAGATTATTCAGGTCAGCAGCAATATTTTCGTAGGTCCAGTTGCCAGCACCGAAGGTATTGTCCATGAAAACACTGCTGACACCGGCATGGGAGATCAGGAAATCATCAAACTGGTAGCATACCTGGAGGTCTTTGCGGAATGTTTTGATGGCGAGTTCCAGAGAGGATGCGTTCTCTGCCTGATAGCCAGCGGTATTGGTGTTGCCTACTTCCGGAAAATAATGGTAATCGTGGTTACCAATCAGCATCACCACCTCCTTTTCAGGATGTGTCATTTTATAGGCAATGATGTGCTGGAAGTTGTAGATCTGCTCATCAGTATTGTACTTGACATTGTCGAAATAATCACCCACAAAAATGTATCGCTGGGCGTTGTATTCCCTGTCGATTACTTTTTTCCAGAATGGTCTTCCGTGAACGTCTCCGATGATGGCTGTTTTCAAAGTTGGTGTTTTTAAAAATTACTACACAAGTTAAGCCATTTATTTTCAAGTAGCAATTGAGTAGGAATGGTGATGAAGGGCAGCATAAAATACATAACTTGTTATTGGAAAAAAAGCACCATGCCCATCAACAAGAACAATGACCAGCGATTTAAAATCCTCAACGAATTGCTTCGTTCTCCAAGGTGGCATAGTATCAGGGAGATGGCAGATATCGTCAATGAACAGTTGGAGGAGGATGGCAAGAAGCCTGTGACTGACCGGACCATCCGTAACGACCTCGAAAGCATGCAGGATATTTATCTGGTGGAAATAAACTGCAGGGAGGGGAAATACAAGTATGCTGATCCGGATGATTCCATAGATAAGTTCTCGCTCAGCAATGATGAAAAGGATGTGATGGAGATGGCCAGACATGCTTTTGCCATTTTCAGGGGAACGCCATTTTTCAATCAGTTTGACGCCGTTTTCAGTCGCATTACCGGCAGCAAAGTATTGCGAAATATGCAACAGGGTGTAAGTGCGAGACTCATTCAGGTGGATGAACAGGGGACTGACACAGGGGTGAAGTGGCTGCATGTTTTATACAGGGCCATCATGCAGCGGAAGAGTTTGCTGATCAGTTATAAACCATACGGACAGCCTACGAAGAATCGCACGGTGAGTCCGTATATGTTGAAAGAATACCGCAACAAATGGTATATGGTAGCCCATGCCCGCGAAATCGGCGAGGGTGGCCGCACCAATCTGTTTAAGTTATTTCGCATTGAGCAGATCGAGAGCAGTAATGAGCCTTATGTGGATGATAGTCAGTTTAATGCTGATGGCTATTTTAAGCATTCGCTCGGGATTTTCCATAGTCATTCCTTGCAGCCTGAGCTCATACATTTGTTTTTTTCGAAAACCATTGCCTCTTTGATTTTGGAGAGTCCGCTACATGCTTCCATGAAGGTTCTCCGCGAAACTGATGAAGGTATTGAAGTAACGCTGTATGTTTTTAATACGGTAGAGTTGAAAAATCTCGTACTTTCTTTTGGCGACCAATGCAAGGTGCTTTCACCGGTGAGTTTGCAGGAGGAGATTAAGTTGACACTTCAGCAATCATTGGCCCAGTATCAGGGCGGTTAACTGCCAAAATCCTGTGTTAAAACGGTTGATTTGTGTCAAAAAACACTGTTGGATTTTCAAAAAAGTGTGAATTTTGTTTCATGACACAGGCAGACGAGAGGCAGGGTGATATTCGCTGGAAACAGCGGTTTCAAAATTATGGCAAGGCGTTATTACAGCTGGAGCAGGCTGTTGAAGCCTATCGTAATGACGAACGCGAGCTGATAAGGGCAGGCATCATTCAGTATTTTGAGTTTACACATGAGCTGGCATGGAAGGTGATGAAAGACTTTTTGGAGTATGAGGGGATGACAGGTATTGTTGGTTCACGAAGTGCAACCCGTGAAGCATTTCAGAAGGGGTTAATTGAAGAAGGACAACCGTGGATGGACATGCTTGAAACACGCAATATTACAGTTCATGCGTATGATCCACAGATTATAACGGAGGCTTATGAACAGATTGTAAAAGTCAATATCAGGTTACTCAGAACATTTTATCAAACCATGAATCAGTTTTTGTGAATTTCGGACTCAACGATAGCACCATTGATAGATTGCAGGAGGTTTTTCGCCGCTATAATGAGGTTGATGAGGTCATTATTTATGGCTCCAGGGCAAAAGGAAATTTTAGGAATGGGTCGGATATTGATATCACTGTTAAAGGCAAGGGTATCAACAGGAAAATCATGAGCAATATCTGGCAGGATATTGAAGATCTGAATTTTCCATATAAAGTTGATTTATCAGATTTCGATAATTTGAATGCACCTAATCTAAGTGCTCACATTGAGCGGGTAGGTAAGGTATTTTACAGGAAAAGTTAGAGGAAGAAATAGGCTGTAGCGGCCATAGCACTGCGTGCACCCGGACAGTCCAGCTTGGCTATTCTTTTGTTGCCATTGTATTCTATCAGGTATTCCCCCTGCATCTTTGCCAGGCGCTTGTTGGTGCTGTATTGGATGATGTATTGTCCGTCGAATTTCAGCAACCGTTTGTAGGTATTGTAGGTCACCAGGTATTCCCCATCGAATTTGTACTGACGCTGGTTACCCGAATAAGTGTAGACATAATCGCCATCCACCTTGAGTACCCGCTGGTTTCCCGAATAGGTGGAGATGTAGCATTGACTGTAGGTACAATAGCTGAGCAGTACCAGAATGGATGTAAGCAGTGTTTTCATGTTTTGGTGTTTTACGCTATCAAATCTAAAGAAGTATTCGTAAAAGTGGGGTTAAAAGAGGGAGAAATATTAAGTCACGACCCTTCAAAACCGTATACGAACTTCCCTATCAGATTATATAGAAGAGGATTGGTTAATTAATTTGCCATTATATGTATTTTATTTCCAATTTAAAAGTGTATCAGAACCTCCGAAAATTCGTAATTTAGCTTATGCAACTCACCTCACTAGATAAGAGCGTTATTTTCTGCCTCCTTGAGGAAAATCAAAACCGTCTAATTGGGTTTGGTGTTGAGAAGATAGGTCTTTTCGGGTCTTTTATTAGGGACGAGCAGACTGATTCCTCTGATATTGACTTTCTCGTTCATTTTTCTAAAGGAGCAAAAAATATTCATAATCTTGTTGGTTTAGGGGAATTTCTTGAAGAACTCATGGGCAGAAAGGTTGAGTTGATAACAAAGGAATCTTTAAGTCCCTATATTGGTCCACATATTCTGAAAGAGGTTCAATATGCAACCATCGTTAACTGAGTTTCTCCATCATATTAAGCAGGAGGTTGACTTTTGCATTATACAAACCCAAGGAAAAGATTTTGATAATTTTTTTAATGATGGTATTTTAAATAGAGCTATCGTCAGAAGTTTAGAAATTATAGGCGAAGCATCTAAAAAAATTCCACCTGATTTTAAGTCACAATTCCCATTAGTTCAATGGAAAGAAATTTCCGGTATGAGGGATCGACTGATTCATCATTATTTTGGTGTCGATCTCGAAATTGTCTGGAACACAGTGGTAGAGAATCTGCCAGAACTTGCTGAATGGATGGATTCAATGATCAGTGCTTCCAAAAAGTAATCCGGACTTAGTATTTGACAAGCATTTCAGATATCCAGTTTAAATTATCCTTATTCATGTAAATTAAGGCTGCATTCCCAAACGATTGTTTTATTTGTATTTTGGCAGCTCTCAAAGTTTGTAATTTGATTTCCCACCTAATAAAAATTAATTCTATTATTGTTCTCCTTAAAAGTTGAACTGGAACCAAAAATTATACATTAAATATCTGTCAAAACCTCCATCAACTTTTGCTCTTCTCCGATTCTATTGCTCCACCAGACGGCTGACCAGAGTCTGATGAAATGGTATCCTTCTTTTTCCAGTTGCTCCTGCCGGTAGGCATCATTGTGCCAGAACAATATATCACTGTGATAAGCGGAACCATCAGTGGCTATCGCGAATCGCTTGCCGGTTTCGGGGTGTGTGAATTGAATATCTATGATGAAACCGCCGCAGGGATGTTTCATCGACACACTTTCAACACCATAATGTTTACTGATGCATTGCGCAACCTGCTGTTCAAAAGGTGCTTCTGTTTCCTTGCGTTGCGTAGCCTCATTGTTTCCGGCAATATTGTTTCGGATTTCTTTCAGTAAATCTTGTTTGGCTTCGTGGTTCCCGGAGCTGACAAGCCTGCAGTAAATGAGGTAAGCGAGTAAACCTGTTTTGCCACTTACCCGTTTGTCGCTTTCCAGATACTGCCTGAACTCCTGCTGTCTTTCAGTTGGAATGGAAGTGAGCATGTAAATTTTTTCCCTGGCCCTGGTGATGATTACATTGAGTAAGCGGTATCCGTTTTTTTGTCCGATCGGACCAAACGCCATCTTAAAACTACCATCCTTTCGCAGTCCGAATGTGGTGGAAATGATGATGATGTCTCGCTCATCACCCTGAATGTTTTCGAGGTTCTTGACAAAAAATCCGAGTTGATCGAGTGCAGTCATCTGCTCATGAAAACGGCCATCCTCATACCTCAGCTTATTGATTAAATCGAGGATAAGATTTCGTTGTACGAGATTGAAAGTGGCAATGCCGACTGTTTTTCCGGTTGGAATTTCTTCTCGCAGAATCCTAATCACTTCCTGGGCTTCTTTCAGGTTCATGCGAGATTCATAAAGTCCGTTTACCTGCCTGAAATTAATGGGTGCACTTTCAACAGATCCTGGCATGGGAATCAACCTGGATCCGTAAAAGCAGGTGTTGGAGAATTCAATCAGGTCGGGATGTCTGGAACGGTAGTGCATGTCGAGGTAGGTTTGCTCGTAGCCCTCATCTATAGCCCATTCCAGCAGTGATTCCCGGTTAGCCATTTCTAATTCCAGGTCTTCCATCAGTTTTTCCTGATCGTCTTCATACTCGTCTTCATCGGCACTTGGCTGAAGAATGGACATACTGCTTTCAAAATAACTGGAAGGCGGCATCTGCTGGCTGTCGCCTGAAACGATGGCTGCTTTGCCTCTCAGCAAACTGCTGAAAGTGTCTTCAATGCGGAGCTGACTGGCTTCATCAAAAATGACCAGGTCGAACAAGTTATTAACCAAAGGAAACAGGGTGCTCACTGCAGTGGGATTGGCCAATACCAATGGATGCATATCGGTAAAGGCATCCGGATGCTGATGGATGATGCGGCGCAGTGAATTTCTTGATTCCCCGTTGTTGCCGCGCAGGTTGAAGAGCTTCCTGAATCCCAATTTGCTCTGCTCATATTTCATCAATCCATCATTGAACCAGACATGGATATTATCGTGGATCATGACGTCTTGCTTCCTGTTCATATCTTGCCACAGTAAAAGTATTTGATGCAGGTGATGGTCGTTTTCCGGATAATTTTTCTCCTGGTAAGTTGTTGAAAGCAGGGTATACAATTCAATCGTGCGCCAGGTTCGGCTCCAGTCCTGCGTTTGACGGGCATTGAAAAGATTCACCAATTCTTTCATGAAGTCAGGGCTATTCAGGAAAGCCACTTTCCAATTGATGTAATGCAGCACTGCTGTTTCATCAGCCAATTGTGCATTGATGAAATCCCTGAGTGCATGCCAGCAGTTTTGTTTCTCACGGAGTGGCAAACTGGAACAGTCGGCTACCGTAGATGGATAGATTTCACGGAGTTCATTGCAGATGGACTGCCAGGCTTCATTGCTTTTTTCCCAGGCTGTTATTTCTTCCGGGCTTGCATGTTTGTCATTCAGAGTATTGATGCTACATTCAGTATCGATGATGAGCTTGGTTAAAGACTCTTTTTCCGTCTTGATTTTATCAGCCAGCAGCGATGCCTCTGTTATCGTGTTTTCAGAACCAGTTATAGCATTGTATTCTTCCTGAATGACATCCTGTAAGCGTTTGACTTCCTTCGAAGCGAAGAGAATGTTAGAGCGGTTTTTATTGAACAGCAGTACGATGTGTTCCATCAGGGATACCCGAGACGGATCAGCGAGGTCTGTGGATGTTGTTTTGATATTATTACTCAGTTCATCAGCCAATTGCAGGAGCCCATCCGTTTCAAGATGGGCAAACTGGTTGATGTTTTGCAGGCAGTTGGACAAAAGTTCTTCCAGGTCTTTGAGTATCAGGGAGATTTCAAAACTAAGCGACCTGATTTTTTTCGGAACAGCCAGTAAGGCTTGAGGCGATAATAGCGGATTGAATAGCCTGAGAAAAGTTGAGCGTTTTGCTGCAGTAAGATCATGCAGTTTATTCAATACAGCCAACTCGCTGCCAACAGTAGTATAATCTCCAGGTATGCCCAGTTTCGATACTTTTTCGGCCATCCATTCCAGTTCCGGAAGTTGTTCTGCTTGCACTTCCAGGGAAAGCCATTCAGCAACGGCATCCATCCAGCGCTGATCAGCTGTTATGGGTTCCAGCAATTGCGTATAACGTTCATCCGTAGCAGCGATGAGCGATTCAAATTGTGCGTTTTGGCGTTTGAAATCCGCCACCATACCCATGGCCATCTTTACTTTTTCCGGTTGGGTTTCTCTTTCCCTGGCTTTTTTAACAAGGGTATTTCTGTCTGAAGCCACATCTTCGATGAGGGCGATAGACCTGTCGAGAAAGGGATATCGCTTCATCATATTCTGCCGGATGACTTCAAGGGCTGTGCGTTTTTCGCAGACTACGAGTACTTTCTTGCGATCAGACAAGGCTGCAGCGATGATGGCCGTGAGGGTCTGACTTTTACCAGTTCCCGGAGGGCCCTGAATGACAATTTTATCCTTTTTAATCAGTGAGCGCAATACGCTATGCTGACTCGGATCAACCTGTATGGGTGTTGTGGCATGCGACCATTCCAGCGGAAAGGAGGTGTCGCCATTGTCGTTGTCAGTGGATAATTCCATCATCCGGATCATTTCACTCAGGTCGTTGATTAGGCTTTGTTTCTGACTTTTGTAGATGCCAAATACACCGCTGAAGATGATCCTTGATTGTCCAAGTATTTCCTTTTGCAGGTCGATTCGTTCCGGGATAACATCCAGGTAGTTCCACTGGTGCATGCCAGAATTACTGATGTAGAGTTTTTCCTTCAGAGATTGGATAAAGGTTTCCAGTTCTGTTTTATCAACAAGTCCATCATCCGTTACCGATTCCGGCAGGGAGGGCATCTCCACCTGCTGTTCTGATTTCAGGAAGGCACGCAGGGCTTCATTCACCTGAATCCCTTTTTCTGATTTCCGGGAGATGGTCCAGGTTTTGCTGCGGTCAAATTCCTGTTTGAGGTCCAGCGGCCAGATCAGTAAAGGCGCAACGATGATGCTTGTGGGGTCTGAAGGATCTCGTCTGACGAGGATAGGAAAACCGAAGCCGAAGGTCTCGATACCCTGTTCCTTGAGGATGTCGTCGTGGTCGTATTTGATGTTGACCAGTTTCCTTTCTATTTTGGATTTTTTGGTGTTTTCCTCTTCGATCGCCTGTTTAACATGCGGCGCATCCGTTGTTTTAGGCGTCTTGAAAGTAACCGGTATTTTGATATCGAAGTCCGGTACCGTGCAGAGTTGTTCTACGAAGGAGGAGGAGAAATCCTTTTTCAGCAGGTCGATGTCGTTGATGGCCAGACGGGAGGCGCTTCTGGCAGGCAGGCAGTTCAGGAGAATGGTGCGGGTGCTCCCAAAGGACAGTTTGTTTTTGAGGGTTTCCAGGAAACGCGGAGACGCTGGACGCATAGTGTTTTTCTATTTGAGGTAAGATACGAAGGGTGGGGGAAAATTGTTTCCATCTATTTTAATAATTTTAAATGAGATTAATAATTTCTAAAAGTTAAAGCCAATTGGAATTTATATTTGATACTTACGCTCATATCCATTTCTTACTCCATCTCCTGGAGCCAGGTGTATCCACAATCGACAAGCTGCGTTCAGTGGGAATCAGTGAGGAGAAGATTCAGTTACAACTGTCAACTCTCGGCTCCAGATTTTTTCCTGAATTTGCGAATGATCTGGAATCACTTGCAACTCGTCTTAAAGATGGAAAATATGAAACACTGACTGAAGCAAATGGCAATATCAGAATAGTTGCTACAGCAGATCTATCTTCGTTTCCAAATGGTTGTGGAACAAATGCAGTCATTCCTCTTGACAGCCTGACCATACAACAACAGAACAATATATTTTTAAAGCGAAACAGAGGTTATCTTGTTCAGCATCTGCTTGTTAATGAACTTCCCTCAACACCTCATTTTATGATTATACTCAAGCCGTTAAAGCGAGGATTAAAATTGATTACAGCATTTCCTGGTGATCATGCAATGCCGATGCCGCATCATGGCATGAAACCTGCATTATACAAGGATTGTAAGGAATTCTGGGATCAGCATGTAATCTTACTTAACGAATAAATTATAGATCTAAATTTATCAATTCCCTCCAGTTCATGATTTTTTTTCCATCACTTCTATGCTGTGTTTGATGACCAGTGTAAAGTAATATTGATTTGGAACTGCCACTGTGTTCTTGCCAATAATTGATGTTTTTGAAAAAATCATTATTTAATGTCATTCCGGATTTGATTTCTAAAGGGATCAATATATCGCCCTGGTCAATGATAACGTCAATTTCATGTCCTGTTTTATCTCGCCAATAATAGAGGTTACTGTCTAATCCGAGGTTAGTTCTTTTTTTGATCAGCTCTGTTACAACCATGCCCTCAAATATATGCCCCCGCAGGGGGTGGGTTTGGAGCTGTGTTATATTTCTGATACCTAACAGATAACAGACAAGCGCTGAATCGTAAAAGTATAGTTTGGGTCTTTTGACAATGGTTTTGTTGAAATTTTTATGGTGTGGCTTCAGCAGATGAATGATAAAACTACTTTCCAAAATGCCGATCCATGACTGAATTGTTTTTACATCCACTCCGGTTTCCACTGCAATTGAACTGTAATTCAATTCCTGAGCAGATCTCCCCGCAAGGAGTTTGACAAATCTTTCAAAAGTGATCAGATCAGTAATGTTTTTGATTTGCCTTACATCTTTTTCTATGTAGGTATGAATGTAATTGGGACACCAGTCCTGGGGCGGTATCTGTTGGTCATATACAGGAGGATAGAAGCCATTAAGCATCAGTACGTCATCCGATTCTGGCAGTAATCGTGCTTTTTTTAGTTCTGCCATCGAAAAAGGTAAAAGGTGCATGATGCCAATTCTTCCTGCGAGTGTTTGAGAGATCTTTTGTTGGAGTAAAAAATTATTTGAACCTGTCAGGATGAACAAGCCTTTCTCTTTTGAATTGTCTAGCACTTCCTGTAAATAGGAAAATAACTCCGGAGTCCTTTGTACCTCATCCAGGACAGCTCCTTTTGGATAAGAGGCTAAAAATCCACGGGGATCATCCAAAGCAAAATTTCTGGTATCCGGGTTTTCCAATGATACGTAGGGTTTGTTTTTGAATACCTGCTTAACCAATGTTGTCTTGCCTGTCTGGCGTGCGCCGGTGATGGCAACTGCCTTGAACCTTCCAGCGAGTTCAACCAACCTGGTCTTAGCAATCCTTTGTATCATGAACCAAAAATACGGAAAAAAATGGAATCAGATTCCATAAAAAGACAGCAAACAACTTATTTCTTTCTTTTCAAAGTGTCACTAAAACTTTTCCATACTCTTCTGGCCATTTCAATGTCGGCACCTAATTGTTCGGCAATTGAATCAACATCCACAGGTTCATTGTTGTTGTATCTAATAATCGCAACATCCAAGAATTTTCTGAGGTTAATCAATTCCTCTTCCTCTTTATTCTCTTCATCTGATGAAGATGAATCATTATTTTTTTCAAACAATGAATCATAAGGATTCATTATGATTTCTTTTTTTAACATGGACTCTAGCAGTTGATGCATGTGAAAGGATACATTTATTTCTGCTTCGTCGAACAGATTGAATCCCATTTTATTCAACGCCTGTGTTAATTTTGAAAAACCTTGCTCTGTAAATGCATAGCGAAATAAGATATTATTGCTTTCATCATAGTAGGCAACTGCACAATGTGGAAACTGATTATACCGTTTCAGTTTTAATTCGAACACATCTGCATTCCAGGCAATGAAAAATGACTGGTTCAATTTAGAAGCATCAAAATTGTATTTTGTTACATGATTTTCTGCACTCCAATGGGATAATTTGTGGCCTTTGTGATGTATTATAGGTGAAATTCCGAGGTTCATCAACATCAAATAAGGTATAGGATTGATGTCCATGTCGTCAATGATATCCTCTTCATCTTCAATCCTTGGATTGATCTCCGTTGCAAAATAAAAAATATCATCTGGGGTCACATTAGCGAGTGGAATATTCAGTCCAAACGACTGCCAACAATGCCCATTGTACCCAATTAAAAGTAACCATAAGGTTGGAGTGGTTTCTTTTAGTGTGTCTTTTAAAGATGGAGAGTAAAACAGGAAAAGATCTTCTGAAAAGACATCTTCCATTTCATAGAAATCAGCTGATGGGGTTGAAACAATACTTGCAAATACATACCGCCATGGTTTTTTCTGATGTTCCTTTAGAAATTGTTGATCTGCTTCTGAAAATGATTTTACAAAAGCATGATTCATGTATTTATGAATTAAGCCATCTCTTTTGAAAATCTGGTGAATAATTAATTGCGCAATGGTAAAATTAATATATGATGCAGGCCATGATTTTGTAACATGCTCGTAATACTTCAGTTTAGCTTTTATTTTTTTACCTAAATTTTCTTTTTCATCAGCGTAATACATCATTTTTTCATCAATCAATACTCCACTGATATGGGAATGGCTCTTGCAAATCTCTCTGATCAAATTGTAATCCCTTGGCATGATATTAATATTTCTAACAAATGTTGGATATATAAAAAGAATATTTTCTATTAAAGATACCTCATCTTTTCGGACGAATTGTATCAAGGAGTATTTCTGTGAAACGTCCCCTCTGGTATTTCTTTAACGCAACAGCAACTGCATTGAGCGCAGCATAAATATCAACTAAAGGATAACGTGGATAAATCTTTTCTATGATAACATGACAAAAATCCAATTCATCATCTGTATCGTATATGTTGTGCCAAATTGCAAAAAAATCTGACCGGTAAATCATGTTGTAAAGGAATAAGTTAGCATTTTCCGTATACATTTCTTCAAAATAACGATAGGTTGTTTCCCAATCTCTGGTTTCTTTAACCAGTTCTACCATTTTATCAATTAATTGATGGTGGTATAAATATGTAAAACAGAATACCTCTGCTATAACGTTCGCTCCCTTAGCAGCTTTATATGCCTTTTGATAGCATTGTTTTCCCCAATTCTTTTTTTCATCGCCTGCTTTACGCTCATACAAGAGCTGAAATTCCTCATAATTGAAAGTTAACAGGAAGATTTTTGGGTAAATGATTTCAAATTGCTCGAAATTCTGAGAAGCTAGGTATAGTTTTCGAAGGCGCAAGTAATATACGTAGTCGAATTCTTCCTTTACATTTTTCTTGATTTGATCCAATGCTATTCTTTCTGCCCGGTCATAGTGTTTTCTATCAATCAGGATATCAATCAATTTTAAGTTATAGTCATTTTGATACTGAATAGGCTGAAAAGTGTCAATCTGATCTGCTAGTTCAACTTCCTGTGATACGGAATTAAGTATGCGCAAATGAAATGAAATCGGAAAGAAATATGCAGCGTTTTTAATTGATTGATATTGTTTCAGTGTCTTTTCAACAATATAGATTTTTCTATGTGTATCCAACAGAACAGATAAGTCTAAAAGGAAATGCACTACATATTCAGCGATCAGGATATTGTTCAACTGAATGAATTCAAAAAATTTGCCAACACTGAATTTCCATTGTTCAACCTCTCTATTTAGTAAACGGGGAATGGTTTTATTTAATATTTCTTTTACGTAAATCTGCATGGCCTTACTCCCGGTTTCAATACTTTGAAACTGATCAGTCACTGAGCTAAGTATAGTCATAAATGCCTGAAAAGACAATTCATCGCTTGGTTTAGACCAATAACCCTCAAGAATTGGGGAATGAAGATCGCTCCATAATGCCACTATCTTCCGAACTTCAGATACTTCCGCCTTTCTCCTGTTTTTCAATACTGCTTTTCTACCTTGTAGCGTAAGATTGAATGCATCTTCAGCAGTATATTTCTTTTCATTTTTATTGAATAGTGTCAAAAATGTCAATTCAATGTCTTTGTTCTTTTCAAACAAGTTCAAAAGCCAGTCCTTCAATGTTTCAACATCTATACTTTCTAATACAGCTTCTGCAGGGGATATTTTCTTCTTACCAGATCCTTTGGTTTTGGTCGCTTGATTTGCCGATGTTAAATATAACATCAAGGCTACCTCATGAATGCAGGTTTTATTTCCCTTTCCACAGTCACATTGTTCTTCAATCAATTCATTTTTCTTTCCCACAACTACTTTGACATCGTAACTATCATTGCCCTCATCAACATAAGCAACAAAACTGCCTTTTGATTCTTCATCACACTCTCGTACCTTGAGGCGTTTGGCCTTATCTATTAGGGTTGGTGAAAAAGTATCTAGCTTTTCTTTTAATGTAGAGCCCACTCGTAAATATTTATAATGGTATTTGAGTTTTACTGAATGATCTAGTCGAGTAATGCAATTTAGGAAAGAAAATGTTTGGACGGTTTAGTCTTAAAATCAATATCAATTTTAATATTGAAATTATTGGCTATTTAATTGTGCATTTTCATCGGGATTAATCAGAAAATTCTCCATTTTTTTGGTCATTTTCACCTTTTTAAGAGGTGTTATTAAGTCCTCCTAAATCATATGATAGAACCGGAAAAGGTTGAATGGATCCACCAGTATGAATTGACCCATCAAAATGATCCCCCAAACAGGATGGAAGGCATGCATCTGTTTTTTATTGAATTGCCAAAATTCAGGAAATCTAACTCACACCAGGTGTTTCCTGAGCTCGCGACTGAAACTGTATTCATTCCACAAATAAAAAGCATTGGATATAGTCTTGATCTTGCCCAGTGCGGTGCGGTAGAACATTTTGAATATATACCTTGTTCTTTTTTCAGTGCTTTGCTCATCACTGGGTATACTATCGATCCTGGATGCATTTCTTACAAGCTCCAGTAAACTGTATTCACCCTTAAATAATCCAAGAATAAGCTTCTCATTGACTGCGATGTAAATATGTTCATCTTCAGCAAGACGTATCACCAATTGAAGCCTGTCTCCCTTTGTATATAACCCTGCAAAAAAATCCTGCGTGGACTTGTTGATATACATTGTACTCAACAAACCAATCGATTCAAAGCCGTTTTCAATGATGATATTTGGAATAGCTGGCATGAATATTTTTTACAAGACTAACATCAGCGGGTGAAATTTTATTTCCATTACGCTGAGGTAAATTTAATGAAAAACATTGCCACTAACAAGCCGTTTATCATTTTGTTTACCTGAATGAGTAAAATTTGAATTTCATCAATGTTATTCACGCATTTATATATAGTATCTAATTTTAATTTGTTCTCACTTATCCCTGATCAGCTCAATTTCACCTGTAATCTTCACCTCATCACTTACCAAAACTCCGCCACCATCAAGCGCGGTATTCCAGTGTAACCCAAAATCCTTTCTGTTTATACTGGCACTGATACTGAACCCAGCTTTGGTTTCACCCGCCGGATCCCTCGCAATTCCTCCGAATTCAACAATAACGGGAATATTTACAGTCACATCCCTGATGGTGAGGTCGCCATGCAATGTGAAATTGCCTGCATGATCCATGCTGTTTAACTTGCTGGAAATGAATCTCATTTCGGGGTGATGATCACCATCAAAAAAATCCGGACTTTTCAAATGTATATCCCGCTGGTGGTTACCGGTATTGAGGCTTTTAATTTTTCCGATGAAAGAGAGCTGAAGGTGCCCAAACTGCTCGTCATCCGAACTGGCATGGATACTGAAATCATCCAGCGTCCCGGTTACCTTATTGATCATCAGGTGTTTAACCATGAAATGAATTTTACTGTGGGAACTGTCGAGACTCCATTTGACCTGTGGCATACATTCAATTTTAAGTGGATTAGCGCAAAGTAAAAAAGTCAAGAAAAAAGGGTAAGAATATTAATCCTTACCCTCCCCCGACTTTCAAATACGTGCAGGGTATTTACCTCCTGCCTGCATTCAATGTCTGATTCATCATTTTATCGTCCGGGTCAACTGATGGTTTTTCTTCCAATTTTTCGCGAGTCCAGTTTAAGTCTTTTAAAACCTGTATATCTGGCATCCTATTCAACCCACGCTTTGTTGATGAACTGATGTAAAGATACTGTTGGTAAATGCCTGATTACTATGCCTTCCGTCATATGAAACCATAACGTTCGTCAGTATGTATGCTGATGATTCTATTACCCCATCGTGAGGTATGCTGCCCGAGGGGCATAGGTATTTTGCTTAATCATTTCCCGCTTGAAGTAATATTCATTCCACTGATAAAATGCATTGGGAATAGTCTTGATTTGTCCGAATGTTGCCTGATAAAATAATTTCAACGCCAGCCGAACCCTGATTCCATGTACAGTCTTGTATTCTGGTATTGCATACATCTCATCTGCACCTTTTATAATTCCCATCAACGATGTTTGTCCGCGTAGCAATGCATCAATTTGTTTTTCCCTGATTGGAACCATCAGGTATTTGTTTCTGCCACACCTGATGGCAATGTACAACTGATTGTTGCGGTTGAACAAACCAGCAACAAACTGGTTTCTACCGGATGTCACATACAGTGTACTGAGGCACTCTGTGGGCTCAAAGCCGAGTTCGGTAATCGCGTTTGGTATCATGGGTGTTCTTTTTGAATGGTATTCCGTATAACGACAATCCTGCTGTTTTCTTTTGTGTAGGTTACTTTTTTTTTATTTTTTCGAAATTATCACCCCTTTTTTCCATGATTGTTAACATATCCTTTGGATGCCTGCCATCGGCGTATGTCTATCTTGCACACCCAAATAAAGCCAATGCTTCCCTCAAATACAACGTTCCGGACCATTTTATGGCTGGTTTCCTTCTTTTTCTCACTTTCCAATGCCACTGCTCAAAATCGTTTCAGCGTAAGCGGACAAATTACTGATACAGTTGAGAAAAAGAATGTCTGGCAGGCGAGTGTTATACTGTTGCGGGCAGCTGACTCAGTTTTGCAGGCAGCAGTTCGGACTGACCCTTCCGGTAAGTTTACGATTCCTCCTCAATTGACAGGGAAGTATATCCTGCAGGTTTCGTATCCAAAGTATGCTGATTACGTAGCTGTTTTAGAATTGGATAAGCATGCTGAACTGGGACAAATCCCCCTGATCTCTGCGTTTTACCTGCTGAAGGAAATCATTATCAAATCTCCTTCCTCAGCTATCCGTATCAAAGGAGATACTACCGAATTTG
Source organism: Chitinophaga pinensis (assembly GCA_945862385.1). Classification (GTDB taxonomy): domain Bacteria; phylum Bacteroidota; class Bacteroidia; order Chitinophagales; family Chitinophagaceae; genus Pollutibacter. The sequence goes on along the minus strand of CAMAXV010000001.1, from coordinate 37,772 downwards.
TTGCTGATAGTTTTAAGGTTACGCCCAATGCCGATGTTCAGGAACTGCTTCGTAAAATGCCCGGTTTTCAGATCAACGCAAAAGGTGAAATCATTGCCCAGGGCGAAAAGGTTCAGAAGATTCTCGTTGATGGGGAAGAGTTCTTCAGCGATGATCCGGCAGTAGTCACCAAAAATCTTCGAGCTGATGCCGTTGAAAAAGTGCAACTGTTCGATAAAAAATCTGATCAGGCTGCTTTTACGGGTATTGAAGACGGCGAAAGAACAAAAACCATTAACCTCCAGATTAAAGAGGAAAGTAAAAAAGGATTTTTTGGAAAAGCAGAAGTGAATTCGAATTTTAACCAGTACCTGGACAGTAAAGTGATGGCCAGTGCTTTCAAAGGGAAAAGAAAAGTTTCATCCTATTTGACTTCCTCAAATACAAAGTTTAACGGACTGAATTGGGACGAAGACAGAGATTTCAACGGTGGTGGAAATACCGTTACTGAAATACTTGAAGATGGAGGCATGATGATCATGAACCAGGGTGATGAAGACTTCATGGATAATACTGGTCTCCCCAGGCAACAAACTGCTGGTATCTTTTATGGCGATAAGTGGGGAAAAGTTTCGGCTTCCAATGCAGCACAGTTTCAGCGCTTGCAGACAGATGTTACAGGGCAGTCCTTTACAAGAAGTCTGCTGGATGGTTTCTCCATAGACAACAATACTTCCAGTGTTAAAAACATGGATAAAAAACGGTACAAGTTTAACAGTACCAGCGAATGGGGAACAGATAGTACAGGTTTATTCAAATTGATTTTAAAGGGTCGTCAGGTGCTGAAATCTTCCGCCTCAGATTTCGAAGGACAATCCTTACTGAATGGGTCTACTTTGGTGAATGCTTCAAAAAGAAGTTTATCCAATCAGGAAGATGAAAAATCGGCAGTTGCCAGTTTGACCTACAGGAAAAAAATGGCCAAGGCAGGAAGAAGTATCAGTTTTACCGCAGACCTTGATTTTAACAATACTGCGCAGGATGGAAAATTGAATGCGGAAAATACATTCTATTCGAATGGTGTGCCAGACAGGATAGAGATAACAGACCAGGTAAAAACAGCTGAACAGGAAAAGTCTGTGGTTAATGCTGCTGCCATTTATACTGAGCCACTTTCCAAAAAATCGTTTTTGATATTCAGGTACGGACTGGCAACAGGTAGCAATGATGCTGTTCGCAATACTTTCGCAAAAGATGGATCTGGTTCTTATAAGAATCAGGTTGATTCCCTGAGCAATCATTTCATTTTCAATACACTCAATAACAATGGTTCATTGAGCTACCGCTTTGCAGAAAAGAAAGTGAATTTTGTTTTAGGAGCTGGTCTGGGTAAGGTTAACTACCGCACCAAGGATGTAGAAACCTATGAGTCAAGGGCTATTGCTTTCACCAATTTCCTTCCAACATTTTCTTTTACATATAAACCAAGGCAGCAACGGAATTTAAATATTACTTACAATGGTTCGCCAGTCAATCCTACTTTGCAGCAGATTCAGCCACTGATAGACAACACTGATCCCCTGCGAATCAATATCGGAAACAGTGAACTTGTGCAAGGGTTTACCAATAGAGTTAATTTCAGGTTCAGTGATTTCAAAGTATTGAAAAGCAGGTATATTTCATTGAGTGGAAATATATCAAATACTTCTGGTGCCATAACCGGCAGTAATGAAGTAAGTGTTGATGGAAAAACAATTTCGAAATTTGTGAATGCTGATGGCATCTTCGATTACAATGCAGATTTCACTTATGACATGGAAGTCTTTAAAGGAATTCATGCCGGTTTTTCTGTCAGTCATAATTTCAACAGGTACATCAATTTCATCAATGGCATAAAAAATACCAACGATAACCGATCAAATAACTTTTCGATTAACCTGAATTACTGGGGAGAACGCTGGTACAGTTTTTATGCTTCTGTCAATGCCAGTCAGAATCAGTCCCTGTCAAGTATTCAGTCGTCTTTCCCCACAAAATATTTCAGTCTCAATGGGTATGGCAGCTTATCCATGAAGTTCAAGAAAATCAAGACCTATATCGACCTCAATGCCGATGCCCGTTTCTACGGGAAGTCAGCTGCTTTTGCGCAAAGCCAGCATGTGTTTTTATTCAGTCCGACTTTCAGAAAAGTCGTTACAAAAAATGATGCACTCGAAATAAAAGTTAGTGTATTTGATTTGTTTAATAAAAATGCCGACATCTCCCGGAATATCACAAGCAACTTCATTTCAGAGAGCATAAACAATACAATCAGGAGATATGTGTTGTTAGGCGTTGTATATAATTTTAAGAATAAATCAGCCGCAACTGCGAGCAAATAAAATCAGATATGATTAAGATCAATTGTATTTTTTGGATGCTGTTTTTATTTGCTGTTAAGCCTTTGTCTGCACAGCAGACATTTATTTCCAGCGGTCGGATTACTTTTGAAAAAAAGACTGCCCAGGTTACACTCTTAGAATCTCTGATTGATGGCAGTGATAATGTATTTATGGAGGAAATGAAGAAGGCATATCCACGGATAGTGACAGATAATTATACATTGGAATTTAATCCCACTGGTTCTTTATTCAGACTAGAAAAAGAGGTTCCGGAAAATAAATACATGCTGATGGGAACACAGCCAGATATGAAGAATTATACTGCGCATCATTTTGATGACAGCACAACAACCATGCGTTTGGGTGTCTTTGAAAACAATTACCTCGTTAAAGACAGTCTTCAAAAGTACGAGTGGAAAATTACTGGCGAAGTAAGGGAGATTGCAGGATTTATTTGTAAGAAAGCGTTGACCAAAATAGGGGATTCCGTTGTAGTTGTCGCTTTTTATACGGATGAGATACTTGTAAAGGGTGGTCCTAATAATTTCAATGGATTACCAGGCATGATCCTGGGAATTGCTGTTCCACGTTTGCACATGACCCTTTTTGCTACCCGTCTGGAATCAGCAAACCAGATGTCAACAGTTAATTTCCCGCTGGAGAATAAACCCAAATTTGTCACACGCCGGAAAGTGCAGGCAGATATTGATAAAGGCGTAAACGATTGGGGTAAATTTGCCGGCCTCCTGAGGTGGAATAGTATACTATAGTTTTGGGTATACCGGTCTAAGGGTTTTAGCCGGTTTTTGCACTAAATCTGCTTAATTTTACGCATGACCGAACAAAAAAGCAGGCAGGGACAGGCGAAAGTCTTAAGGATATTCCGAAAGGTGCACAGGCTAACAGGGGCATTCCTTTTCATTTTCTTTTTTGTTGTTTCTGTTACCGGTCTCCTGCTTGGCTGGAAAAAAAACAGTGGCGGTTATATCATGGCCAAGTCCTATGCCGGTACCTCAACAGACCTGAAAGATTGGCTTCCGGTAGACACTCTCCATATCCTGGCCTGTAATTACCTGCGGGATTCCGTTTCACCCAGCTTGTCGGTTACGTTAGACAGGATTGATATCCGCAAGGATAAAGGCATGGTTAAGTTCCTCTTCAGTGATCATTTTACAGGCCTCCAGCTCGATGGCGCCACAGGCAAATTGTTGTATGTGGAAGCAAGGCGTTCTGATTATATTGAGAAAGTCCACGACGGCTCCGTTATCGACTATTATCTGGGTACTTCCGGAACTTTTAAACTTATTTATACTACCCTGATGGGTGTTGCACTACTTGTTTTTACTATCACCGGCTTCTGGCTTTGGTACGGTCCAATCCGGATGAAGCGTTCCCGAGCCTGACAATGTTTCGCAATGCACTTATTATCAAGCACTTACTTTAAGATTGATAGGAGGGGTTGTAATCAATCAGTAATATATACAAAATCAATATCATTATTGCAAATATTTATGTAATTGATATTGCATTTTCCTTCAGGAATGAGTAAATTTGTATTAATAGTTCCTTCCTTATTCCATGTTAAGCCACAATCGGATTAATTGTTTAAATTGATCTCGTAACCAAATAACGCTTAACATGCACACTCCAAACATTTCCCGTTTTTTTTCTGTTTCTCTTCTTATGTTGTTACTAGCAGTATCTTGTTCAAAAGAAGCTGGTCAGACAGTAAAGCAGAAGTTTTTGTTAGACAATGCCCTCCAGGAAGATGGTATTGCACCTGTTTATAAAAGCACCAAGGTTCAACCCGGACTGGAAGATAGTTATATTGTTGTTTTCAATGATGATGTCAATGAAAATGAAGTGGATGGAGAGTCTGAGCGGATGTGTGGTTCTGCAAAAGTGACACGCGATAGAACTTACAAGCATGCACTGAAAGGGTTCAGTTCAAAATTGACGCCGGCGGCAATTGAAGAAATGCGCCGCAACCCGAAAGTAAAATATATTGAACAAAATCAAATTGCAACAATTGTAGCAACCCAGAATGGTGCAACGTGGGGATTGGATCGCATTGACCAAAACTCACTTCCTCTAAGTACTACATACACCTACAACACAAATGGTTCTGCTGTAGATGCCTATATTTTTGATACAGGCATCAGACTTGATCATGCAGAGTTCTCAGGCAGGTTGGGAAGCGGTTACAACGCCATTAATACCACTGCTACTGCCAATGACGACCAGGGACATGGTACCCATGTTGCAGGAACAGTTGGGGGAACAACATATGGTGTTGCTAAAGGCGTTACCCTGATACCCGTTAAAGTATTGAATAACCTGGGTTCAGGTACCTATGCACAAATAATTGCCGGTATCGACTGGGCAGTTGCAAATCATACAACACGACCTGCTGTTGGCAACATGTCTCTCGGTGGGGGTGTTTCAGCTGCCTTAAATGACGCAGTTAGAAGAGCCATTGCAGATGGTATCATCATGTGTGTTGCTGCAGGTAATAATGGACTCAGTGCAGCCAATTATTCGCCGGCAAGTACGCCTGAAGCAATCACAGTAGGTGCTACAACCAGAACAGACGCCTTGGCCACTTATTCTAACCGTGGTGCGCTTGTTGATATCCTTGCTCCGGGATCCGCTGTTACTTCAGCTTATTTTACAAGCAATACGGCAACGGCTTCCCTTTCAGGTACATCAATGGCATCACCACACGTGGCAGGTTCTGCAGCTTTGTACCTGGAATACAGTCCGGGTGCAACCACATCCCAGGTTCAGGCCGCCCTTAAAAGTTTTGCAGCTGTAAACCGAATCAGCGGAGTTCCTGCAGGAACTGTGAATGAATTGCTGCAAATAAATTTCGGTGTAGTACCACCTGTTCCTGCACCTGCAGTGCCTGTGCTTTCTTCGCCGGCTGCCAATGCAACCAACCAGTCACTTACTCCTACACTAAGCTGGGCGGCATCCACGGGTGCTTCATCCTATAACCTGCAGGTGTCTACATCCTCAACATTCGCAACAACACTTGTAGACCTGAACGGATTAACCGCAACCTCCCGTGCATTAACTGGCCTGTCTAATAGTACAGTTTACTACTGGAGAGTCAGTGCTACCAATACCGCAGGAACCAGTGCATGGTCTGCTGCACGCAGCTTCACCACCAGGGCACCACTGGCATTACCAGCTGCACCTTCTTTAAGTTCTCCAAGAAATAACGCAACCAATCAATTGACAGCAACCAGGCTTTCCTGGGGAGCGGCAGCCAGGGCTACAACCTATGAAGTGCAGGTGTCACTTGTAAACACTTTTGCAACAATTGCATACAGCAGAAATGGAATCACAGCAAGAAATGTGACTATTTCTCCTGCACTAGGTGCAAGAACGAGATACTACTGGCGTGTTCGCGCAGTCAATGCTTCCGGAGCGGGAGTATGGTCTGCTACCAGACAGTATACAACCAGATAAAACCCTTAAAACTTCCCCTTGTCATAACACCAACAAATAAAATCACATAGTTATGGGAAGAAATTTAACATTTGGAGTTCACACAGCGATGTTCGTAATTCTCTCTGTTGTGATGTTGTTGGGTGGATGTAAGAAAGAACAGGAATCATTTGTCAAGAAGAATTTTACCCTTGAAGAAGGGGAAGATGGACTTGCGCCGTTGTTTAGTAGTAATGGAACAGGAACACCTCCGCTTAGTGCTTACTATGTGGTTGTACTCAAAGATAATGTCGATTGGAAAGATCTTGATTTTGAATCAGATAAAATTACAAAGTTGCTGTCTTCCCAAAAAGATAAGACCTTTCGGTATGCTTTGAAAGGCTTCACAATTCAGCTTACTGCAGAGGACTTGGATAATGTAAGGAAAGAACCAAATGTAAAATATGTAGAGCAGGATCAGGTAATGAAAATCAGCGGTACACAATTTACGGCACCATGGGGATTAGACAGGATTGATCAGGTATCAGCTCCATTGAGCGGTTCATTCACATACGAAACAACCGGATCTACAGTCGACGCATATATTTTTGATACAGGTATCAAACCTGACCACAATGAATTTACAGGAAGAATAAGACCCGGATTCAATGCAATTACTGCAGGTGCAGCTCCAGATGATGATAATGGACATGGCACACATGTTGCAGGAGTGGTTGGAGGTTCGCGTTATGGTGTTGCAAAAGCAATTAACTTGATTCCTGTCAAAGTGTTGGATAGATTCGGAACCGGCACATTTACCCAGATTATTGCAGGACTTGATTGGGCCATCTCAAATCACACATCAAAACCAGCTGTAGGTAATGTATCAATAAGTGGTGCACTAGCAGTTTCACTTGACGAAGCTATCAGAAGAGCCATTGCTGATGGCATAGTCATTTCTGTTGCAGCTGGGAATAATGCTGAAGCTACAGCAAACACTTCACCAGGCAGGGTAACAGAGGCCATCACAGTAGGGTCTGTAACCAATACCGATCAATGGTCAGCTTTTTCAAATTTTGGTCCGGAAGTAGATATACTGGCTCCTGGTTCAAGTATCACATCTGCATGGCACACAGGTATAAACGATATCAATGTAATGTCAGGAACTTCGATGGCTTCACCACATGTTACTGGTGCCGCTGCACTTTATTTAGAAAAATTTCCTGGATCTACACCGGAACAGGTACAGCTTGGTTTAAAAAGTTTTGCAGTAGCGGATGAAATAACAGAAGTGCCTGCTGCAACAGCAAATTTACTTTTACAGGTGAATTTTAATGCACCCCCGTTACCGGGAGCACCTGTTCTCACATCACCTGAAACTGCATCAGTTGATTTACCACAGGCTCTATCACTGAGCTGGAATACCAGTATTGGCGCACTGTCGTATGACTTACAGTTTTCAGATAAAGCAGATTTCAGTACTGTTTTACTCACCCTGAATGGTTTAAAGCAAACGAGGCAGCCTATTTCAGGATTGGGATTCGGAGCAACCTACTACTGGAGGATAAGGGCAAATAATGCTGCAGGTTCCGGACTTTGGTCAACACCTGCTTCCTTTACCACAGCATTGAATACTGTAGCAGCACCTATATTATCTACTCCTGTTTCAGGTGCAACAAACCAGCCTACGCTACTAAGCCTTACATGGAATCCTGTAAACGGAGCAGCTTCTTATGATCTTCAGTTTTCTGACAATGCTGATTTTAGTAAGGTTTTGCTGACTCTGAACGGACTTACACAAACCCGTCAGCCTATCTCAGGACTGGGTTTTGGAGCAACTTATTACTGGAGAATAAGAGCGAATATTGCAGGTGCAACAGGAACCTGGTCAGTTGCTTCTTCTTTTACAACAGCATTGAATACTGTTTCAGCGCCGGTATTGGTTTCACCCGCAACAGGGGCCACCAATCAGCCAACATTACTTACGCTGACATGGAATCCTGTAAATACAGCTACTGGCTATGATCTTCAGTTTTCAGATAAGCCTGATTTCAGTAAGATAATTTTAACACTCAACGGATTGACCCAAAACCGTCAGCCAATCTCAGGATTAGGTTATGGGGCTACTTACTACTGGAGAATAAGGGCATCTGCTGCATCTGGCGTAAGTGCTTGGTCTACCGCAAATTCATTCACCACAACAGTAAATTCTGCAGTTGCTCCCGTCTTATCCTTACCTGCCAATGGTGCTGTAAACCAATCTCAAAACCTAACACTCAGCTGGTCGCCTGTAACGAATGCAACTGGATATAATCTCCAGTTTTCTGATAATCCTGCATTTACTACAGTTCTGCTGACATTGAATAACCTGAGTGCAACCAGTCAGCCCATTTCTGGACTAGCCTTTGGAGATACCTACTACTGGAGAATCAGCACAATTACCAGTACAGGTACCAGTCAGTGGTCCACTCCTCACGCTTTTACTACATCAGCGGCAGTGGTCACACCCCCATCCTTAACACTGAACGCCCCCGTATTGCAGCTTCCAGCAGACAGGGCAACCGGGGTATCCAGAACTCCGGTATTGACCTGGAATGCAGTTCAAGGAATAACCAGCTATCAGTTGCAGGTATCTAATTCAAATGCTTTCACAACAACAGTGATTAATGAAATAAATCTAGATCAATCTACATATACAGTAGCTGCTGCACTGGCAGGAAGAACCCAGTATTATTGGAGAGTAAGGGCTATTAACAATGGTTTAACCGGACCATGGTCCACAGCAATAAGATTCACTACCGCCAGGTAACCAAACCAACTGCAATCGTTCAAGCAGGCTGCCCAAAAGGGCAGCCTTTTTTTATTTTATTGCTGGTACGTCAAATCATACAACATTATGAATTATGTGTTTTCACATATGGGAATACGTATTAATACTCAATCTGCTGGTTTACGCTGTTAAAGAATCTTTAAAAGCATGCACAGCGCTCATTATCATACAATAAATAGGTCTTGCCTACATTTTATATGTTGGGATACATTTCATCCATTGAAAATACCCCACCATTCCAATACCAAAAACCAAACTAATGCAAAACCAATTCCTGTCCCGTATCAGCAAATCATTTTCCACGCTTTCTGCTTTAGCCCTAATCTTAGCCGGTTGTTCCAAACCTGATGTTCAGTTTACCAAGCAGAACCTCACATTGAAAGAAGGATTCTCAGAAGAACACATTGCACCGGTTTACAAGAAAAACAATGTTCCGCCCGCACTGAGTGATGCATACATCGTTGTGTTCAATGATGATGTGAAAGAAACAGAAGTAGATGCTGAATCTGACCGCGTTTGTGGTGAATCTGGTAGCAAAAAGGGCAAGAGCTTCAAACATGCAGTAAAAGGGTTTACATCACATCTCTCTCCGGCAGCTGTTGAAAAAATGCGCAGAGATCCCCGTGTGAAATACATTGAACAAGATCAGATTGCAACAATGAGTGCCACGCAATTTACAGCACCATGGGGACTGGACCGCATTGACCAGTCAGATAATCCATTAAGTGGTTCTTATACTTACGCTTCAACAGGATCTACTGTTGATGCTTATATTTTTGATACAGGTCTGAAACTCGACCATAACGAATTCACAGGTAGGGTCCAGGTTGGTTATAATACCATTACGGTTGGTGCTTCTCCGGCTGATGATAACGGACATGGAACACATGTTGCGGGTTCCTTAGGCGGCACACGTTACGGGGTCGCCAAAGGTATCAGCATTATTCCGGTAAAAGTGCTTGACCAGTTCGGCAGCGGTTCTTATGCACAAATTATTGCGGGAATAGAATGGGCTATCGCTCATCACACTACAAAGCCTGCAGTAGGAAATATGTCTCTCGGTGGCGGTGTATCTGCAGTTTTGGATGATGCCGTAAGAAAAGCCATTGCAGATGGGATAGTAATGTGTCTTGCGGGCGGTAATGCCACATCAGATGTGTCTACTGCATCTCCTGCCAGGGTTGCAGAAGCCATAACAGTAGGTTCTACAACAAAGACGGATGAATTATCAAGCTTCTCTAATTTCGGAGCCGGTATCGATTTGCTCGCTCCCGGATCTGCAATCGTATCAGCCTGGCATACAGGGGTGAATGATATTAACACCATTTCCGGAACATCAATGGCAACACCGCATGTTGCTGGTGCAGCTGCTCTTTACTTAGAGTCTTTCCCGGGTTCTACCCCTGATCAGGTTCAGACTGGTTTGAAAAGTAAGGCTGTTGCTTCTCGCATCACATTAGTACCTGCCGGTACGCCAAATTTGCTCCTGCAAGTAAATTATGGCGTCACTCCCCCTCCGCCACCTGCTGTTCCGGTTCCTTCAGCTCCAGTACTGCTTGCACCTGCAAGTGCTACTGTCAACCAAAGCCTTACGCCCACACTGACCTGGAACGCAGCTTCAGGAGCAACAAGCTATAATTTACAGGTTTCAACTACTTCAAATTTTACTGCTGCAGTGCAGAATTTTAACGGACTTACATCTGTATCAAAAGCGCTGAGCGGACTGGCCAATAACACCGTTTATTACTGGAGAGTGAGTGCTACAAACGCAAGTGGTACAAGTCTTTGGTCTGCAACGTTCTTCTTTACAACACTGGCTGCAGTTGTACCTCCTCCAGTAACAACCGTAAGTGTTCCAACATTGGTTTCACCGGCAGGCAGGGCTTCCAATGTGAGTAGGACACCGACACTTACCTGGACAGCTTCTGCAGGTGCCACAAGGTATAATGTACAGGTATCCACGAATTCAAAATTCACTGCACTCGTAGTCAATCAATCAGGAGTGTCAGCTACATCACTGGCAATCACCACCGCACTGGCTTCCAGAAGAACATTCTACTGGAGGGTTCAGGCCGTCAATGGTTCCACTACCAGTGCATGGTCAAGATCCAGGCGTTTTACAACTACAAGATAAGCAACCTAATGAATACAATAACCCGGGGGAGAGTACGCTAACATACCCCGGGTTATTTGATTTTAAATAATTTTTGTATACGTAAAAACATGTAATTCATTGATTTAGGCATCTAATTTTCGTAATGTTTAAACTTTAATACATAAATTACGTCTAATTCCAATATGTCTATGACCCTTTTCCTCTTTCCAAACGATTACGATGCTACCACTGCTGCCAGAAGGGTTCTTGACGCAGGGCGTGAAATTTTTCCTGAAATCAGGTTCTTGTATTGGCCTAGAAACGGCATGAAGCAGAATCAAGATGATGATTTTTACCGGAACATCGAAAAGGAGGCTTATCACCATTCTGCTCCACCACGCTCGTTGCAGGTTTTTGGCATCACCATTTTATTTCAGTTTTGGTTATTCTCGAAGATCAGGCAAAACAAGCCAAAATATATTGTTGCTTTTTATTTTTATACCATATTGCCTGCCCTTGCGTATAAATATTTCTTTGATAAAAAGTGCATAGTCATTTATGATCCTAGGGATTATTTTGCTGTATGTTTTAAAATCAATCGATTGCTTTCTTGGGTTTTACAATTCATAGACAATGTTTTCATTCAGTTAGCTGACCGTATAATTTTCCCCGATTTCCAGTATTTCAGACATTATGGCATGTTTCGCATCAAAAAGTACAAGTATTTTGTTGTTCCGAATTCAACAGGCGACGCAATAGATGAAATCCCCAACCAAGATATCAGGTCTGAATTGGGTATTCCGTCTAATAGTATAATTATACCTATCATAGGGTATTTTTCTGATGCCAGGGGAAAATCCATGCTCTTCGACACCATCAGGATGAACTTACCTGGCGTACATTTTGTAGTGGCTGGAAATATGCGTAATACAGATGATGTTGAATTCTTCAAATTGCAGCAAAATGTATCTTATCTAGGCAAGATTCCTTACAAAAAAGCCCTTTGGGTGATGCGGAACTCGGCATTTGTTCCGCTATTTTATGATCCATCGTTGAAAAATCATACCTATGCCATCCCTACCAAATTTTACGATAGCCTGATGGTGGGTACACCAGTTGTATTGTCAAGCCAGCTGATTGATGCCGTTGAGCTCTCCAGAAAATACAAACTGGGCTTTGATCTGGAATACAATGACCTCGCTGGGTTTGTAAACCTGATCTGCAGGTTCCGTGACAAACAAGTTGCATTTCCAGGAAAAACGTTACGCGATTTGTTTCTGGAGCAGTTCGATTTCAATATCTACCGTGATCGTCTCAAATCATTTTATGCCGGCATCACTCAGCCTGAAAAGAAATGCTTGTCCCAATACTATTGGCGTCCTGAAATGAAATAGAAAAGCAAAATTTTATCGTAAATTGATTCACAATCAAATTGAAATCATGCGATATTTATTTGTCTTTAGCATGCTTATCTTTACGTTGGCCTGCAAGCATACCTCCCCAAAACTATCCTCCATCGGCTCCATTGAAATCTATGATGCGGAAGCCCTGACTATACTGGACACATCAGCACCCATAGAAATCATCGCAACCGGTCATGAATGGACGGAAGGTCCGCTTTGGTTAGAAAAGCAATCCATGCTGCTTTATTCTGATATTCCGCGGAATAAAATTTACAAATGGACTGCCAAAGATGGTGCAGGGGTATACCTCGACAGTGCCGGATACACGGGAATTAAACTGAGGGCTGGTGAGCTGGGATCCAATGGATTGTTACTCAATACTGCTGGCCAGCTGGTTCTTTGTCAGCATGGAAACAGGCAAATGGCTGTCATGGAAGCCGCAATCGATTCCCCGAAACCGAAATTCACCATGCTGGCTGCCAGCTTCGAAGGCAAGCGGCTCAACAGTCCTAACGACGCAACTTTCCGGAGTAATGGAGATCTCTTTTTTACAGACCCTCCTTACGGACTGGAAGGCTATGTGGATGATCCTGAAAAAGAATTGCCATTTCAGGGTGTATTCAAATTGAGCAATGGGCAGGTCAGTCTCCTTACAGATTCGATCACACGTCCGAATGGAATTGCACTGATCAACAATGAAAAAACTTTACTTGTAGCCAATTCAGACGGACCTAAAGCTTTCTGGTATTTGTATGACCTGGATGAAAAGGATAGCCTTACAAATCCGCGTTTATTGCTTGATGCGCGGCCTTTTCAGGGTGAAGGAGTGAAGGGTGGTCCGGACGGATTAAAGGTAGATGCAGATGGAAACATTTTTGCTACTGGTCCGGGTGGTGTTTTTGTTTTCAATGCCTCCGGCAAATTGCTGGCCAGGATTAAAATACCCGAAGCCTGCAGCAATGTGGCGCTTACGCCTGATGGAAAAACATTGTTCATTACAGCAGACATGCATGTGCTTCGGATAGTCATGCGCAAATGAAGAGGCTAGCCTAACTCAAATTTTCTGATAGTCAGGATGCTGCCAGGGTGAGCGGTAGCTGCGTTTCAATAAGGCAGTTGCTTCCGGATCACCTTTCACAATTTTATTGACAGGATCATATTGCAGTGGCCTGCCGAGCTTCATGGATATGTTTGCAAGGATGCATGATGCAGTGGAAATATGTCCCTCTTCGATATCCGCCACAGGTCTGGATTTGTTGTCAATGGCTGACAGGAAATTCTGCATGTGTGCCCGGGTAGCTGGTGCAGCAAAGAGTTCTATGTCTTTCTCACGCAGGTCTTCAGGATATTTTTCCCGCTCAAACAAAACATCACCATGGATTTTTTCACCTTTTCCGGATGGGATGAAATCATAGCGCATGGTGCTGCCACAAAGGGTTCCGTTTTCGCCATAGATCTTAAAAGCCCATGGATATTCCGGGTCGGCAGATGTTCCCCAGGTACGATGCTGCCAAACACAGTTTAGTTTGTTGTATTCAAAAATGGCAGTTTGCGAATCGGCTATGTTGCTTTTACCCGGACTACTTCCATAAATTCCTCCAGTTGAACTGATTTTTTCAGGCCAGCCCAGGTCAAGCATCCATCTCACTGTATCAAACATGTGTATGCACATATCGCCCATGATGCCATTGCCATATTCCATAAAGGCACGCCACCAACCCCTGTGAGGCAGTCCGTCATAAGGTCTGAGGGGAGCGGGACCAGTCCACATCTCATAATCAAGGTAATCGGGTATTTCCTGCAGCGGTGGATTGCTGTTGTTACGCATATGGTAATAGCAGTTCATCTCAGCATGGTGCACTTTACCGAGCATACCGCTATCAACGAATCTTCTTTTGGCCTCCACCAGGTGTGGCGTGCTTCTCCGTTGCGTGCCTACTTGTACAGTTTTGTTGTATTTTCTGGCTGCCGCAAGGATGGCTTCTCCTTCCATCACATCCACACTGATTGGTTTTTGCAGGTAGACATGTGCACCGGATTGAATCGATTCTATTGCCTGCAACGCATGCCAGTGATCAGGAGAGCCGATGAGCACAATTTCCGGTTGTTCATTTTTCAGCAATTGTCTGTAATCCCCGTAGGTTGCGATTTCCTTATTGCTGCCAAGCCTCTCACCAATGAGTGATGCGGCGTTTTTAAGCTGATTTTTATCCGGATCACACAATCCCACCACATCCACTGGTGCAACCTGCATCAACCGGAATAAATCGCTTTTTCCATACCACCCGGTGCCGATAAGTGCAACCCTTCTTTTCTTTTCAAATTGCCAGTGTTGCAGTCTCCCGGATTGCAAAGAAGCAAGGGCCAACAAAGAAGCGCTATTGCGCAGGAAACTACGGCGTGAGTTGTTCATCCAGCATTCGTTTGCCTAAAGTTAACGTGAAAATTCCAACTCTGCGCAGCTTCATTTTCTTTTAGCCCGACCGAACAGAATCTGGAAAAACAGGGGTGCAAGAAAGAGATATACCACCCAGCTGTTTTTCAGAAAGGCCAGTGGAATAATAGCGATATACACAACAGTAGGCAGGATGATGCGCCAACACATGTTGCTGTAAAGCACTTTATCTACAGTAGGATCAATGAATTTTTTCTCCCAGGCATAGATTAGCATGGCCAGGTGTATGATGCTTACCATGATCAGGTTGATGCTGTAAACAACCAGGCTCATGGGTTTTTTCAGGTAATTAGCGAGGAAGCCAGACGAAAAAGGGATGAGGCAGACGAACATCAGAAAGATGATGTTGAGCCAGATGCTGAATATATTCGTTTTCACCATGTGGTGGTGGTTGAAGTGGGTGTCTACCCAAAAAGCACCCACTACGATAAAACCCAGGAAGAAGATGAATAATTTTGGGATAATCTGATCCCACATGAATCTTTTTAATCCTTCATCATCTTCGCCTGGGGGAACAACAAGAGAGAGCGAGAGAATAGTAATGACTATAGCAAATACAGCATCAGTGAGTGCCTGAATGCGGTTTACATTCAGCTCTGTAAAATTGATGGTATTACTCGTTTTCATCTGTACACAAGGTAAAATTTCAGGCATTTGGAATCAATGATCTGTTAAGTGATTTTAGTCACCTGTTACAATAATCAAAAGCATCAACTTTGTATTGTCAATCTATCATTCAACCCTAATAATAAAACCATGAAAGTAGAACAGATTTACACCGGATGTCTTGCCCAGGGAGCTTATTACATTGAGAGCAATGGTGAAGCTGCCATCATCGACCCGTTACGTGAAGTTGAACCATATATCCGTAAAGCAGAAGCAGATGGTGCCCAAATAAAATATGTACTTGAAACACATTTTCATGCTGATTTTGTATCCGGTCACATAGACCTGGCTCAAAAAACAGGTGCTAAAATTGTATACGGACCAAATGCAGCCCCGGCATTTGACATTCATAGTGCAAAAGATGGTGAACTGTTACAGCTGGGTAATATCCAGATTAAGGTATTGCATACACCCGGTCATACCATGGAAAGCACTTGTTATCTTTTGATAGATGAAAAAGGAAAGGAAACAGCACTTTTCAGCGGCGACACCCTCTTTATCGGAGATGTGGGCCGTCCTGATCTGGCTCAGAAAGTGAAGGCTGAACTCACAGAAGATATCCTTGCCGGTCATCTCTATGATTCACTGCGCAATAAAATCATGCCATTGTCTGATGAAATCATCGTATACCCTGCTCATGGTGCTGGCAGTGCCTGTGGTAAAAATATGAGCAAGGAAACTACAGACACCCTTGGTCATCAAAAACAAACAAATTACGCACTGGATCCCGCGCTTACCAGAGAGGAGTTCAAAAAGGCAGTGCTGGAAGGACTCGTTGCACCTCCCGGATATTTTCCGCTGAATGTGCTGATGAATATTCAGGGTTATGACAGTATCGACAAAGTACTGGAAAGGGGGCATCATGCGCTGAGTCCGGCTGCTTTTGAAGCTGCAGCCAATGAAACCGGTGCACTCATTCTGGATACCCGTACAGCTCAGGATTTCGCAAAAGGATTCATTCCAAACTCAATCAATATCGGTATCGATGGCAGCTTCGCACCATGGGTAGGTGCCATGATTCCGGACATCAAACAGGAAATTCTGTTGGTAACCGACGAAGGCAGGGAAGAAGAAGCAGTTATAAGGCTGGCCAGGGTGGGGTATGATTTTACAATAGGATACCTGAAGGGCGGAATTGATGCCTGGAAAGCAGCCGGCAGGGAGCTGGACGAAATCAAATCCATATCAGCAGCTCAATTGGCTGAACTCAAAGATGCAAACAACCAACTCAACATCCTTGATGTGCGGAAGAAGTCTGAGTACTTCAGTGAACATCTGATTGGTGCTGAAAATGCGCCGTTGGATTTCATCAACGACAGCATGGCTCAGATTGACCGCAGCAAAACATACTTTGTACATTGTGCAGGTGGATACCGTTCCATGATCTTCATATCCACCCTGAAGGCAAGGGGATTTGAAAACCTCGTGGATGTTCAGGGAGGCTTTAAGGCCCTCAAAGAGTCAGGACATTTTGAAGTATCTGATTATGTATGTCCATCTACCATGCTTTAAAGAAGCGCGTTGTTGAAAAAGGGAACTGGCGGTAGTAATACCGCCTTTTCTTTTTTATTTGGGATGTCAGCATAACATGATAAATTGCCCGCAAATTGTTTGGCATGCGGGCACATTTATGCGCTTTTCTTCTTGCTGGTTTCCATCTCCTTGTACCTCCTGAGAGCTTTGCCCAGCGTATACCCAAAGCCATTTTTATCATTGCAGATGGTATTCCGGCTGATGTACTGGAAAAGCATCCGGCACCCGCGATGCATGCCCTTGCAGCACAGGCTACCTACACCAGGGCTTATGTAGGAGGAGAACGGGGAGGCTATTCTCAGTCGCCTACCATCTCAGCCGTAGGATATAATAGTCTGCTGACGGGCACCTGGGCCAATAAACACCAGGTATGGGACAATGACATCGCCGCACCGAGCTACAGGTATCCCACCCTTTTCAGGGTAATGAAGTCGGTGCATCCAGAAAAAACAACAGGGATTTTTTCAACGTGGCTCGATAACAGAACCAAACTGGTGGGCGAGGGTTTGGCGGCAACCGGCGGCATAAAAATCGATTTTACAGCAGATGGGTATGAACACGATACCATCACCTATCCGCATGATGCGGATGCCGCTTACATCCAGCTCATCGATGAACGTGTGGTTTCGGAAGCAGACGCTGTCATTCGAAAGCAGGGACCCGATCTTTCCTGGGTTTATCTGGAATACACAGATGATATGGGACATCGTTATGGAGACAGTCGTCAGCAATACGAAGCTATTAATTTGCTTGACCGCCAGGTTGCCAGGGTAGCAGCAGCTGTAGCCTTCAGAGAGCAGCAGTTTGCAGAAGACTGGATGATTATCATCACCACAGACCATGGCCGAGACAGCATCAGCGGTAAAGACCATGGGGGACAGTCTGACCGTGAACGTACCACCTGGATCATCAGCAATAAAAAACTGGGTAACGAATTTAAAAAACCTTCGATGCCTGCAGTTGTTGATATTTTTCCAACAGTTGCAAGGCATCTTCAACTGCAATTACCTGAATGGGTGGAGCGGGAACTGGATGGTCAATCTCTGATAGGTCCGCTTTCCATATCTGACTTAAGCGCTGTAAAATCGGGCAAGGAAATTGAATTAAACTGGAAATCACATAACAGCGAGAAACTTCAACTTTTCGCAGCCCCGTCTGATGACCCCTTCCACGAATCATCAAGCCAATACAGCAAAATCAAATCAGTCCAGTCAGCAAAAGGAAAAATGTCTTTTAATGATTCTTTTGGTTCTCCCTGGGTTAGAATTGTGTTGAAAGGAAGGTATAACAGTGCCAATGTCTGGTTGAAAACGAAGTAATATGATTGAAGATAATATCGTTTGCCTTTAAAGTAATAACTTGTTAAATATACTCACTTCAATGATGCGCAAACACTTCATGCTATTCACTCTTGCAGTTGGTATGCTCACCTGCATCCAGGCGCAGAAAAAACCCCTCACTGCGATTGCTTTTGGCTCATGTGATAATCAGTATGTGCAACCTAAACTCTGGAAGGAAGTCAATGCTGTCAGGCCTCAGCTCTGGATATGGGGAGGAGATATTGTATATGGTGATACATACAATATGGATACCCTCAGGCACAAATATGATGTCCAGAAAAATCAGCCGGGATACCGTGAATTATTGTCATATGCAGCCGTTACTGGCGTGTATGATGATCATGATTATGGATTGAATGATGGTGGTAGTGAGTATGAGCGCCGAAGGGAGAGCCGGGATATCCTGCTTGATTTTCTTGGTATTCCTGCAGCGGATGCTATCAGGAAAAGAGAGGGGGGATACAGCAGCATGATCTATGGTCCACAAGGCAGGCAGGTCAAGGTCATCAACCTCGATACCCGATATTTTCGTGATGCGTTGGAAAGGGAAACCTATACCAATGCAAACGGACAATCAGAAAGCCGGTATAAACGCATTCCGGGCAGGGATATTCTCGGCGAAGCACAATGGCAATGGCTGGAAAATGAACTCCGCAGTAAGGCCGCCATCACCATCATCAATTCGAGCATTCAACTCATTGCATCCGATCACCGTTTTGAGAAATGGGCCAACTTTCCTTCGGCTCAGCAACGCTTTTATGACCTTGTTGCAGCTTCAGGCCAGGAGGGCGTTTTTGTCATCAGTGGAGACCGGCACATTGCTGAACTATCTTCCCTGCAATTACCCGGCATGAAATATCCGCTGTATGATATTACTTCCAGTGGTATGACCCACACGTGGCCTGCATACAGGGAGGAACCCAATGCAAACCGGACAGGCAAGCTCGTTGCACAGAAGAACTTTGGCGTTATTCACATCGACTGGAGTGGAAAAAAACCTAAAGTCAGTGTAGAAATACAAGGAAATAATAATGCTGTTTTTGCGAAATTTCCACTTGATTTGAACAAGTAATCTCTTTCACATAGTAAGACCAACACCATCCCTCTGATGAATAAAAGATATATCCCGGCAATTTCTTTTGCAACACTGTTTATTACAATATTACTGCTTGGCTACACTATACCTCCGGGAATGATGCAGTCTGGTCGGTCAGTTAATGACACCATTACGGATGCCATGAAAAGGATTCCTTCGAATGCTTTGCAGGGGCTCGATGTGGCATATGGTCTTGAAGTGCAGCTTATAGCTGCTGAACCAATGCTCCAGAATCCCACGAATATTGATGTGGATGACCGGGGTAGAATCTGGGTAACAGAAGCGTACAACTACAGACCTGCCATTAACGGAAATCCTACCCGTGCCTCAGGAGACCGTATCGTAATCCTGGAAGACCTGAATGAAGATGGTGTTTCAGATACTGCAAAAGTTTTTTATCAGGGTCCGGAACTCAATGCCCCTCTTGGCATTGCAGTGCTTGGTAACAGGGTTATTGTCTCTCAAAGTCCATATGTCTGGAATTTTTATGATGACAACGGAGATGATGTGGCAGACAGGAAGGAGATTATGTTTCAGGGTATTGAAGGGGAGCAGCATGACCATGGCGTACATGCTTTTACATTTGGTCCGGATGGTAAATTATATTTCAATTTTGGTAACAGTGGAACCACTTTAAAAGATAAAAATGGTGCTGTGGTGCGTGATCAGGATGGAGATGAGATTGGTCCGAAGAAATATAAACAGGGCATGGTTTTCCGATGCAATCCGGATGGCTCTCAGGTGGAATGTTTGGGGGATAATTTCAGGAATCCCTATGAAGTGGCTGTAGATAGTTATGGAACCCTCTGGCAGAGTGATAATGATGATGATGGCAACAAGGGCACGCGCATAAACTATGTGATGCCCTATGGAAACTATGGTTATACGGATGAGATGACTGGCGCCGGATGGCAATCGAACCGTGCCAACCGTGAAGACTCCATTCCATTCAGACACTGGCACCTCAATGATCCGGGAGTGATCCCCAATATGTTGCAGACCGGTGCGGGTTCTCCAACAGGTATACTGGTTTATGAGGGTAATCTTTTACCGGAGGCATTCCGTCAGCAGCTTATCCATTGCGATGCAGGTCCGAATGTGGTTCGGGCATATACCACAACCAAAAGTGGTGCAGGTTATTCAGCAGGGGTGATTAATATGCTGAAGGGCGACCGCGATAAATGGTTCAGGCCGGCTGATGTTTGTGTGGCACCAGATGGTTCATTGATTGTAGCCGATTGGTACGATCCGGGCGTAGGTGGACATCAGGCAGGTGACCAGGTGAGGGGTAGAATTTACAGAGTAACAACCGCGGAAAGTAGACGATATGTAATGCCCAAGCTCGATTGCTCAACACCGGTAGGCGCCGTAAATGCATTGCAGAATCCTAATCTGGCTGTGAGGTTTAAAGCCTTTGAAGCCATTCAGGGATTTGGGAAAAGTGCCATGCCTCAGCTTGAGCAAATCTGGAAGGCAGGTGGCAATTCAACCATGCGTGCCAGGGCATTCTGGGCAATGATTACTGCTGATCAGAAAAACGCAGGCAAGTATATTGGGCAGGCTATGAAGGATGCCAGTCCGCGTATCCGTATACTGGCAATCAGAGGCGCTTTGCGTATTGGCCAGGATGTTATTCCCATCATAAAGGTATTGAAGAAAGACAGGGATATTCAGGTGCGGCGTGAATGTGCGCTGGCATTGCATCATCATCCCGCTCCGGAGGCTCCGGGTCTGTGGACGGACCTCGCGCTGCAGCATGATGGCAGGGACCGGTGGTACCTGGAAGCACTAGGTATCGGTGCTGACGCACAATGGGATGCATTCTTTTCTGCCTATCTTCAAAAAGTTAAGGATCCGGTTACAACTGCCGCAGGCACTGATATAGTCTGGCGGGCAAGAACGGATGAGTCAATTCCATTTCTCACAGGTTTGGCCGGGGATGCTTCAGTGGATATTAGGCATAGACTGCGGTATTTCAGGGCATTTCATTTCAATAATGGCACGGCAAAATACACCGCACTTATTAAACTAATGGAGTCCAATGGTGGTCAGGATGTACTTGTCAATCAGCTGGCTTTATTTGCTCTACCTGAAAAGCCTGTGCGGATGTCTGCTGTTGCCATGTATGCACTTGAAAATGTTTTACGTTCTCTGGAAGGAACCCGGGGTTATCTTGATTTCGTACTCAAATTCAATTTAACTTCTGAGAGTCCCAGGCTGCTTGAGCTCGGAATCAAACAAGCCGGTAATGACCTTGGGAGGAGTGCCGTTCGGGCACTGTTTCAGTTTAATGCAGAAAAATTGATTTTGAATGTGCTTGAAGGGTCAGATTCAGCTAAAATTAAATCGATTATCCTCGCATTGGGTGGAGTAGGTACGTCAAAGTCTGTTAACCTGATTCAATCTGTGGCTTTTTCTGATCAGTTTCCTGTGGAAGTACGGAAATATGCTGCATCAAGGCTTGGAAGAAGCAGTGAAGGCGAACAGCGTGTATTGCAGCTGCTGAGGTCGAAATCTGTTCCAGATGAATTAATTCCAGATGTAGTTAACAGTGTGAGTGGTGCATGGATGAAGTCTATACGCACTGAAGCACAATCCTATCTGCCCAAAAAAGTTGAAAAGCCTGAAGAAGTGAAGGTGCTTCCCACCGTTTCATCACTGGCGTCTTTCAAGGGAATCCCTTCCAAAGGTAAACTGGTTTTTGCCAGCCAGTGTGCAGTATGTCACAAGGTTAATAATGACGGTTTTGACTTTGGACCTAAACTTACTGAAATCGGTTCCAAATATGACAGGGATGGAATGCTCAAAGCAATTGTACAACCCAATGAAGGTATCAGTTTTGGTTATGAGGGATGGACGTTACAGATGAAAGACGGTAGTTCCTTAACCGGCATCATCTCCAGTAAAACCGAAACGGATATCGACCTTAAATATCCCGGAGGTGCAGTTCAACGCATCAAAACAGCAGACGTCAAATCCATGCAGCAGCTCAAACAGTCTATGATGCCTGAAGGCCTGCATGAGGCCATGGGCAATCAGGAATTATCTGACCTGCTGGCTTATCTGCTTGAGCTCAAAAAAAAGGGTTAACTACACGTAAACCGGCTGATGGCTTACCATTCAACTGAGTCTTTCGGCTAGTTGGCTGATGCCAGTTGTTCCCAGGTTTTGATGACGCTGATTTCCTGTTCAACAATCAGGTAGCGGGCATGCAGGTTACACCATGTTTGTGCTGCTTCAAAAGATTCTGCTTCAATTACTGGCCCGGCAAATTTTGCAAGTTTCCCTTCCTTGTTGTCCATGGCAATCAATGCTGTGAGATATTTCTTCATATTTATTTTTTCCGAAACTAACTTTCAGCACCTCCATCTATTGGAGGAGTAAAAAATATTTCAGTCCTCCAATACCTTCTGCCCTGGCCTTTTAGGTTTGCTGAAATAGATAATCATGAAAGTAATGATCAATGGCAGCAGACCTGAATTTCTGATGGAAAAGGCCTTTTCTTTCAGGGACCTTAAAGTGGTGAAAGCTTGGGCGGAGCGGCCAATAAACCAGCTCAACAAACCTTACCTTTCTTTTGTATTGAAGGGAGGAGATAAGGTGTTCACGGCTATTTCCCCGCTAGATACTTCAGGAAAATCATTTGTGCCCATAAACCTGCTTGAAAGGATTGCGCTTATGTATGCTGATCAGGATATTAAGCTGGATTCCCTGCAGATCAGGCCTTATAATTTTGCTGTGCACCCTGCGCAGCGTATCCATGTTAAACTTTCAGTTGCCTGACAGCCAACCTTTTATTTGTAATTTTCGAGCATCCCGTTTATCATGGATTTGATGGAAGCCTGCAGTGATGCGGGTTTGATGACTTTACATGCCGGACCTAATCCGAGTAAACGCAACATGAATTCCTCATTCACAAGAACATTCAGGCTCAGTTTGATTACATCACCTTTCTGGCTCATCAGTACCTGCGATTGATGCAAAGGTTCCAGCTGTAGCAGTTTGGCTGCAGGTCCTTTTACCACCAGCTCCACTTTAACGGGCTTACCGGTGCCTTCCATAATACCTGTTGCATGTTGAAAAAATTCGCCCGAATGAAAATCCTTTTTTAGTTTTTGGGGGTTATCAGTGACGTTTAATTCAATAATCCTGTCGAGTGCAAACGTAAGGTAGTCCTGCCTCTCCTCGCTCCACCCAATCATGTACCAGCGGTTGCGGTGTTCACGGAGTAGGTAAGGGTCAAGCTGGTATGCACTGATTTTTTTCTTGTAGATATTCTCATATTTGAACACCAATGCCCGCCTGGTGCGGATTGCTGAAAAGATCAGGTCGATCCACAATTGTCCGTTTGAAGCATTGGATGTCTCAAACTGTACAAACCTGTTTACCTCAGGTTCATCAGTATCCAATCCAAGTGCGAAACGGGTATTGATCCTCTCGATGGCATTTCTGAAATCAGAGAAAATTGGAACCTCGCGGTATTGGAAAAGCAACTGGGCTGAAAATCGAAGTGCGTTCCATTCCTCTTCAGCCAGGCTCAGCTCAGAAATAGAAAACCCTGCTTCAGTATAATAGTAACCTTTTTCAGTTTTGGAATAGGCGATGGGTGCACTGAAACCCACTGGTTCAGGCTTTTTCATGATTGCTATGTCTTTTTCAATGGATGATGTGGATACATCAGTATGGAGCAACTCACTGCATCGATCTGCCATGAATTCAAGTGATGGAAACCGGTGTCTTTTGTTGTTGATACACTGGTCAATAATCCTGAACCGAATTGCAGCAGATTTGTTTTTTGGCATAGTCTGTTTCAAAGTTACAATAATCTCCTGCTAAAACTCCCGTTCCGCCACAGTGGACAGGCCTGGCCAGGGGTAGTGGATTCAATTATGCTCACATTACAAATCAGTAAAGAATGCTTTTGAAGAATCTTGAATTGCGTAAATTTAGGCTATGGAAAAGACAATCACCTGGGGCATCATCGGATGTGGTAATGTTACGGAAATGAAAAGCGGACCAGCATTCAACAAGGTTCCGGGTTCACGTCTGCATGCCGTAATGCGCAGGGATGCCGCATTGGCTGAAGATTATGCAAAACGGCATCAGGTTCCGGTTTGGTACAATGATGCTGCAGCTTTGATTAATGATCCTGAAATCAATGCCGTTTATATTGCTACGCCTCCGAAATTTCACGAGGAGTATACACTTGCTGCACTTGAAAATGGTAAAATGGTGTATGTTGAAAAACCTGTTTCGCTGAACGTAGCCTCGGTGGGGCGCATGGCAGAAGCCTGTAACCGGTTGGGTGGAAAAGTTGTGGTTGCGCACTACCGCAGGGCTTTGCCCATGTTCAATGAAATTGCTGAAATGGTCAGGAGTAACCGGGTTGGCAGGATTAAGCTTATCAAACTGGCCATGTTTAAACCTGATGATCACGTTAATGCAGCGCAGCATGCCAGCAACTGGCGGGTGCAACCGGAATTTGCCGGTGGTGGCTACTTTTACGACCTCGCACCGCATCAGCTTGATATCATCCAGTATATTTTTGGAATGCCTATGCTTTCAGCAGGTTTATCTGCCAATCAGGCTGGCTTATACCCCGCAGAAGATGCGGTTGTCTGTCAGTTTCAGCTTCCAGGAGATATTCAATTTCAGGGGAGCTGGAATTTCAGTATGCCGGCTATCCTGCGTGAGGATAGTTGTCAGCTTATCGGAGAAAATGGGTACATCCAGTTTCCTTTCTTCGGCAATGAAGTACGTGTGGTTACGGATGCGGGTGCAGACTTGCTTTCCTTCCAGCATCCCCAGCATATCCAGCAACCGATGATCACGCGTGTAGTTGACTATTTCCTCGGCAAAGCTGACAATCCCTGTTCACTGGAAGAAGCGATGGTCAGTCTTCAGGTGATGGAGCAGGCCGTAAATGGCTAATAATCAGCTGAATAGATTTGTTAAAGTCGCAAAAAATCACTATATTGTTAAATTGGATTTTAACGAGTTGTGCTGTTAAGCATTTTACTCATTCCCCTCCTGGCCAGGAGGGGAATTATATGTTTTTCAATATCACAAGACGTTGGTAGTTTATTACCTTAATTTTAATGAAATTTTTCGCATGAGGCTGATTCTGATTATCCTGCTCCCACTTCCGGCTTTTCTATCCGCACAAATCAATCCTGCTGCTGTAACCATTGCACGAGACAGCTTTGGGGTTCCGCATATTTTTGCCAAGACAGATCCTGAAGTGTCTTACGGATTAGCTTGGGCACATGCAGAAGATGATTTCAACAGCCTGCAAAGGGTTGCTCTGCCTGCCAAAGCCTTGATGGGCAGGGTTTATGGTATGGATGGCGTGGCGGGAGACTACGCCTTCGCACTGTTCCGATGCCGGGAAATCACCGAGGAAAAATGGCATACCCTTTCGCCTGAATTTATCAGGCTTATAACCGGCTATGTACAGGGTCTCAACGATTACGCTGCCAAACATCCGGAGGAAGTATTGCACAAAGACCTCTTCCCATTGACCCTGAAGGAATATATTGCCTCTTCCGTGCTGGCCCTGACAGTCTTCAATGGTGGCGACAGGGCACTGGCTGCCATCTATGGAAATAAAGTTAGTCCGGTTATTGATTACGATAAAAAAGGCTCCAATGCGATTGCCATCCATCCTTCTAAAACAACATCAGGAGAGGCATTTCTGGCTATTAATGCCCATCAGCCCAATGAAGGCCCGGAAGCCTTCTATGAAGCCCATGTGAGTAGTGAGGAAGGCTGGAATGCTTTAGGCGGACTCCTTGCGGGTGGTCCGTGTATCCTGCATGGTGTGAATGAACACCTGGGCTGGGCGCATACTGTGAACTACTGTGATCGTGTGGATGTTTTTCAGTTGCAGATGAACCCCAAAAATAACGACCAGTATTTGTTTGACGGCGCATGGGTGGAGTTGGAAAAAAAGAAGGTCAGGTTGCAGATTAAGGGTGTTCCCATACCGGTTAGCAGGGATCTCTTCTGGAGTAAATACGGGGCCACCATGAAAAATGATCAGGGTGTATTTGCCATCCGCTTAGGGGCCAATATGGAAATCAGGGCCCTGGAGCAGTGGTATAAAATGAACAGGGCGAAGAACTTTACCCAGTTTTACGAGGCCATCAGTATGCAGGGCTTATCCATGTTCAACATCATGTATGCTGACCGTTACGATACCATCTTTTACATCAACAATGCGCTGATGCCGGTGCGTAATCCATCCCCGGAGTACAACTGGCGGAAAACTGTTCAGGGCAATACTTCAGCCACACTCTGGACAAGCTTCAGGGGTATTAAAGAGTTACCGCA
The DNA here is from genome assembly GCA_945862385.1 of Chitinophaga pinensis. Lineage (GTDB taxonomy): Bacteria > Bacteroidota > Bacteroidia > Chitinophagales > Chitinophagaceae > Pollutibacter. The sequence continues at coordinate 11,230 of CAMAXV010000001.1, read as the reverse complement.
ATATGTTAATCCGGGTAGTGGATACCTCTACAATACCAATCATTCATCCTTTTCTGCAACCTCTCCGGCTTACAACCTGAAACAAGGAAGTTTTCCTCCTCAGGATAGCTGGGATAGCAACCAGAATAACAGAAGCATGCGTTTTCAGGAGCTTATGCCTGAAGGGAAAATTGATTTCAAGACTTTCTATAAAATCAAATTTGACAGGCAGTTACCGGCACAACTGCACTATCTCTACGGAGTTGATACTTTGTTTCTCATGAAGCCGGCAGATTATCCAGCTTTTGATACACTCTTGCGTAACCTGCAGGGTTGGGACAAAAGGGGTGATGCTGACAGCAAGGGAGCGGGAGCTTTTTTGATGGTTTATGAAATTGTAAGTGCTGCTTACCGAGGCAAAGACCCGCAGACGCTGACAAGGAAGGAATGTGAACAGGTATTGGAAAAGGTGAAACAAACCATGATCAAAAATTACGGCAGCACAGATCTCAGACTTGGAGATATGCAGAAGCTTGTACGGGGAGAAAAATCATTGCCAGCTCCCGGTTTGCCTGATCTGCTGGCTCCGGAATGGAGTGTAGCACAGAAAGACCTAACAAGAAAAATAACAGGTGGCGATGCCTATGTGGCGATGGTTCGCTTTCCGAAAAACGGACTGCCTGTCATAGAAACTGTAAATACGTATGGCGCTTCATCCAAGCCTGGGAGTCCGCATTTTGATGACCAGGTGCCCTTGTTCCTGAACCAGCAAACAAAACCCATGACGCTTGACAAGGTCAAGGTTCTGGCAACTGCCAAAAGGGTCTATCACCCGGGAGAATAGTCTATGGGCATCGCAGACATTGCAGCAAGCTGTCTTTGGGATTTGAAACACAAGGTTTATTACCAGCGAACAGATTTAAACTTCCAGCCAGGTATGACCTTCTGCATTTCAATTTCATCATCACGTTTTTTCAGTCCGCATGCCAGGTAGTTCTCATGCAGTTTTTTCAGTGCCTGCCTGTCCAGCTCAACCCCCAATCCCGGTTCAGAGGGAACCTGGACTGCGCCATCTTCAAATCTGAATCTGCCTTGGGTGATGATTTCATCAGACTGCCAGGGATAGTGTGTGTCCAGTGCATAATCCATCGAAGGCAGTGCCGCCCCCAGGTGAACCATGGCTGCCAGGGAAATGCCAAGATGGCTGTTGGAATGCATGGACAATCCCCTTTTAAAGGTACTGCAGATCCCAGCCAGGGTCATGGATGCACGGAGACCGCCCCAGAAATGATGGTCGCTGAGGATGATGTCTTCAGAGCCCAATGTAATACTGGACGGGATTTCATCAAATGATGTGGTACACATATTGGTGGCCAGTGGTGTTTTGAGGGCTTTTCTTACGATTGCCATATTCTCCTGCCCCCTCACAGGGTCTTCCAGGTATTCGAGATAGGGTTCCATCTCCTTGCCATACAGAATAGCTGTATCAACAGTCCACAATGCATTGGGATCAATCCGCAGTGGAACGTCCGCACCAAATGCCTTGTGCAGTGCAATGATGGCATCCACTTCTTGTCGCGGTTCAAATACACCACCCTTCAGTTTGATGCTTTGAAATCCGAATGACTCGCACATCGCTTTCGCCTGTGCCACAATGCCTTCAGGGTCCAGGGCACTTTCCTGCCTCGCTGCTGCCCAGCCTGTTGCCTGTTCGTCTTTGCCAAAACCCAGTTCACCCCCTGCTCCTGCATATTTGTAGAAAAGGTAAGCAGAAAAGGGAACGGCATCGCGCATCTTACCTCCAAGCAGGTCAACGATGGGTTTATGGGTAACCTTACCGATGATATCCATGCACGCCACTTCCACAGCACTGAAGATGTGAACCAGTTTCCGCTGATCCCAGGGAGCCAGACCACGGTCTGCGGAGCTGTCTGTTCCGAATCTTTCTATGAGTAATCTTCTGATCGTATTAAGTTGAAAAACATCCTGCCCCATCAGCAGGTCTCTCGAGGATTCGAGGGCTGCATCCACATCGGCATTGCCGGGTATTTCACTGATGCCTGAAATGCCATCTTCCGTAACAAGTTCAAGAACAGTTCTTAGCGCGTAGGGGGCATGAAGTCCGGCTGCATTCAGCAATGGCGGATCAGTCACTGCAATGGGGGTGATGTATATCTCTCTGATACGAGGACCTTTTTTTGATAGCATGACAATCTGTTGAAGCGTAAAATGTTTGGCAATATAAAGGCTATTTGATCTCAAAGAATTATTCTTAATCAATAATCCTGAATATTTATACAGAACTACTGATTATACTTAGCATAAGCCTTGCAAATGTTAAGTATAATCAGTGAAGCAGGCTTTAAAATCTATGCAGGAAATAATGATTCAGGTATCCCTGAATTCTTTTCAGTCAAAGACGATTGTCCCGAAACTTTTATAGTCGTGAAAATTCTTACGGGTGGGCCTCCAAGACCATTGTGCACTGCCGTTGTCATAATCGATACGGTAAAAGTTCGCCCTCCAGCGGGTACCCCCAATGGCAGGTACATTTTGCAGGGGATTCAGTAGTTTGAATGGAATAAAGAATTCGGCCGTCCAGCCCAGCACCTGTTCCCCTTTTTTACGGATATGGGCACCTCTCCGGGTTTTTTTATCGCCTTCATAATGCCAGGGTCTCCAGCCGAAGAATTTACCATCGTAGTTGGGTACGAGGATGGGCAGTTCCACATTGTTGGGAGAAAGTTCATACTCAAAATAAATCGGTGAACTCTCATCGGTCCAAAAGAAAACCTCCACCACATCTTCATTGTAGATGTCATCGAAGTCATTTTTCATGGTAGCCGTGATGCGGTTATCTTCACTGTCGAACAGGCAATACACACCTGTTTCGGAGTAGAGCATTTTACATTTGGTCTGATAGGAAACATTGCCTTTTCGCTTGGTGAGCGTAAACCATTCTGTATTGCTCCATTCTTTTGCCGTTCCCTTTCCGTTTACTTCAAAGTCGTTTGACTTCCTGATGTGCAGGATTGTACTGTCTTCTGCCCGGGTAATATTGAGCGTGATAATATAGATGAGCATCAGGGTGATCCGTTGAAATCTATTGTGCATGATCAGTTTTTTTGGAGCATGGGAAACAATTGCCTGATCTGGGTTTCGGAAGGCTGGGTGCCGTATTCACAGATTTCAAATGCTTCTGCGAAGCTGGCTTTTTCAGCTTTGTCTTTCCCATACCATTTTTCCAATGCCGCCCGTACGTCCGCTTTCATCGGTGAGGAGTAGCGACTTACGAGCCACTTGAACCGGGCTTCCTTGCCTGCAGGTACTTCCTGCTCATAATGGCCAATCCAGGGCATCCACTCATAAAATTGTGATTCGTGCGCATCGAGTGCAGATATCTTTTTTTCGAAGACGCTGCTGATGTCTATGGCAATATCAGGACGGAAAGGATTGGGACGTTGAAAATGGTCGGCCGTGTAAAGGAAAATCGGATTTTTTCTCAATGCCGGAACATCATAGGCGATATTGGGTACTGCCACCATGTAGGCTGCATCCTGCACCAGCACGCCTGTATAGCGGTGATCGGGGTGATAATCATTGGGCCTGGGAGCGATGACTACATCTGCATTCCATTCGCGGATTTTGCGTATGATCTGCAGCCTTACTTCAAGGTTGGGCAGCAACATGCCATCGTGATTGTCGAGCACATCATAGGTAACACCCAGCCGGCGGGCCACTTCCTGGGTTTCCTTGTAACGGCGCTCAGCCAATTGTTTTCCCTGAATCAGGTGATGGCCGGCATCACCATTGGTGACTGCCACAAATTTGACGGCATGACCCATAGCTGCCAGGAGTGTGGCAGTACCACCCGCATCGCTGTCGCAATCATCAGGATGAGCTCCGATTACAATTATTCTGCTTTTTCCATTGGTGTTTTGTGCGTGAATAGTCAGGGTGCATAACAGGCATACGCTTGTGAGCAACACCAGCGAAGTGAATTTGATTTTCATGATGGCATAGTTTGTTCCGTTAAGTTACTGCAAAAACCATTCTTTTAATAAAAGTGCAGTGCCAGAACTAAAATTTAAAAACGCCACTTAGAATTATTCCATGAATGTATTTTTCCGAATCGTATTATTTTTCAATTCCGCCTTAATGGCTTTTGTAAAAGAGTTACCCTTTTTCAGTTTTTCTTCCAGGAAACATATTGCTAGTTTCGATATGGTTTTAAAATGATGGTTTGGTTCACAACCACCCGATAATTTTACAAGTTGTGGCAGGCAACTAAAGTCTTCATGTTGTACTGAATCGACGCTAAACAGATATCTTTCAGAAGAAAGGTTCTTTGTGAAATTATAAATGGAGTCTTCTTCTTTTGTTACAGGCGAGCTTTCTAATCTTAGATATGGAACGGACAGGCTTAGGTTTTTAAAATTTGTACCGTTTTTTATGTCTTCAAAATTTGCATTTTCTTCTTTCTCTTTGCCATAATGATGAAACTCTGAACCATCAAGAGAAACCAAACAGCTGACATTTGAAATTTTACTTGCTGCAATTGAGCCTGAAAGTCCGCCCCAACTATATCCGATTATACCAATTTTAGTAAAATCAATATTTGAATTTCCTTTCAGATTTTCCAAGGCTGCAATCGCATCATACACTTGCTCCATAAGGTCTTCATTTTGCATTGTCATATCACCTGGAAACCTTCCAATGGAACTTATTGAAGCTACAACAAATCCTTTTTTTGCTAATTCTTCAAACAAATTAAAATTTTCATAACTCATGCCGTTGAATGCAGAAAGATAGATAACAAGTGGAAACTTTCTGTCAACTGGATTTGCATTTTTATGACTTGCTGTCCTGAAATTTAAAACCTTGGTTGAATCAGAACAATTCAGGGTCTGACTAAAATAGTGAGCAATTTGTTGCGTTATCCCATTTCCAAGATTAGAGGCTGTATAGTAATTCGCTCTATTTTCTAACAACCCCAGAATATCTCTAAAATAGAGCGAAGTGTCACCTGGAGATACAGTTGCCGGATACCAAACATCTATATCGAGTGGTCTGTAATGCAAATAGTCTGAGGTATCTGTATTTTGTTTGTAAATTCTTGTAGTATCCTTCGTTTGAATTATTTTAAAACCTGCTTCATAAATTTCGGGGCCCCCATTTTCTTTATTCGAACAACTCAATAAGAAAAGCAATGAAAATGATACCAATAAATGCTTCATAAGTGCAATTTATAGGGTTATTTCAAAAATCCAACAGGTTTTTATCTATCTTGAACTCCAAAGAAAAAAATATGAAAGTCAGGATATTTGAAACAGCTCTGGATCTGGATCGGGCTGCTGCACAGGAAATAGCTGATCTGTTCAAACAGAAACCCGATGCAGTCATTTGCATGGCTTCTGGTAATTCTCCCAGGGGTGCGTGTGAGCAGTTGGCTATATTGGCTCTAGAACAGGGTGTAAATACCGATCAGTTTTTTTTCATCGGACTGGATGAATGGGTGGGTGTTCCTTCGGAACTGCGTGGCAGCTGTCATTACGATTTTCAGGAGCGGATTTTTGGTCCGCTTAACCTGGATGCATCAAGATACCACCTCTTCAATGCCCTGGCAGCAGATCTGCAACAAGAGTGCCAAAGCATGGATGCGCTCATCGCTGCAAAGGGTGGGATTGACCTGATGATTGTGGGCATCGGCATGAACGGACATATCGGCTTCAACGAACCGGGATCATCGTTTGAACTCAAAGCCCATGTGCGGGAATTGGATGAGATTACGGCTTCAGTCGGACAAAAATATTTCGATCAACCCATGGAGCTGAAATATGGCATTACCCTGGGATTCGGACACCTGCTCAATTCACGGAAAGTTTTGTTGCTGGCGAATGGCAATGCGAAGGCTGCTGTTGTTCAGCAGGCAGTGGAGGGACCGGTCACCGATTCCTTCCCGGCCAGTGTCATGCAACTGCATGAACAGGGCTTTATCATGGTGGATGCTGCCGCAGGAGTGCTGCTAAAACCTTAATAGATAATGCCTCTGTGAATTGAAACAGTTAAAAGTGATGCGTGGTGCTATTTAAAATTTTAATAATTCCCCTCCTGGACAGGAGGGGTGCCGAGACAAATGAACGAAGTGAGTTTGTTGAGGCGGGGTGGTGGAATCAAATTTTAAAATCCACCACCCCGTCACCTGCCTTCGGCAGGCAAGCTCATTCATCTGCACCGAAGGTGCAGACTCATTCGTGCCACCCCTCCTGGACAGGAGGGGAATTATTCAAGTATTTAATAGCACAACACGTTAGTGCTATTAAAATTTTAATAGCATAATGCCTTAAAACGAGTTTTTTACTCTTGATTTTTTTGTTCTATCAATAATAATCTACTGCTGTGGGAAACCTGCTCAGGCTCCTTTATTTTCTGGTCTTTTGCTGTACGGCTTCGTGGCTGCCTGTGATGGCAGACTTCTGCATTTCCCGAGGGCTGACTGGTATCCAAACCAGTGTCGTGCTGAGCATAACACCCCTGATGATGTTCCTGGTTCAGCCACTCACTGGAACGCTTGCTGACCGTTTCGGGTTTCGGAAAATCCTGTTACTTGCTTCAACGTTGTCAGCTTTCAGTTACCTGGGCTACCTGATGCAGGGAGGGTTCCTTTGGTTGATGGCAGTAACCATTGTCATGTCTGTTTTCTACAATACCATCCAGCCGGTATTCGACAGCCTTTCACTCCAGCTGGCTGCTAAAGACCCTGCTTTTTCCTATGGTACATTGAGGGTTGCAGGAGCGCTGGGATGGGCAGTGACGGGTATTATCACCGGCAAAGTAATTGATGGTTCTCAGATAGGGATGGTGTTTGTTATTTCTTTCATCAGCATGGCAGGTGTGGCCCTGCTGACTTTGTTTCTTCCAAAGCAAGATGTGATACTGCCATCTGAATCGGCAGGTTATACCGGATCTACTCAGCTCTTAAAAAATAAGCAGTTATTGTTCCTTTTGCTGGCTGTAGTGCTCATTTCCACGGGCGGCACAGCGATCTGGAACTTCTACTCACTCTACATGAAAGGCAACGGTGCTTCCGCAACACTTGTGGGGTATGGACTGTCTTTGCAGGGACTCTGCGAATTGCCGTTCTTTTATTTTTCAGCAAGGATTATGTTGCGATTCGGCACCAGAATGACACTGATTTTGACGGTGCTTGTATTGTCGCTGCGGTTATTGCTTTATGCTTTTGTGAGTAAGCCGGAAATGGCTATCCCCATTGAATTGCTGCATGGTATTTCCTGGTCGCTGTTCTGGGTGGCCTGTGTGGAATATGTCAGCAAACTGGTGGATGCAAAATGGATGGCCACGGGTCAGTCTCTGCTGTATGCAGCCTATTATGGTTTAGGGGCTATTGCAGGGAATTACTGGACGGGCTTTTTGGCTGACAAAGCCATGCCGTACGGACAAATCTTCCTGCTGAATGGTTTGATTGTTTTTATGGTTGCAATCCTGCTTGCAATTTTCTTACGTACCAGTCCACGAAATTAACCACCTGATCTTCAACCGGGGCGTAGGGGCCGGGTTGGTAACCTGATGTTTGAATGCCGCGGTAATTGTTTTCACACAATTGTCCGTCCTGATCTCCGGTTACTTCCCAGAATTCAGTTAGTTTATCGAGGTGATAATCTTTTCCCTCAACCGCTTTTTCATCCACCAGCCAGTAGAATTCAAGTTCTGTTACGTATGGTGAGACAGGGGTTACGCGCATGATCCACACATAATCACTTACTGCATCTACCCACATGTTAGGGTAGTTGACAAGTCCCACCACGCCTGCATCATAATCAGTATGTTTCCCCATCGGTATAGAAACCCTTTTCCCGTCGATGCTGTAGCTTTCAACACCTGGTCTGAGCGGGTACCTGACTGCATAGCTCGTATGATCGCCTTCAACTTCTACCAGCGTTGTTGCCAGTCCTTTTTCTTTCCAGCCAGCCGCTTTTGCTGCTGTGAGCGTTGACGTGTCTTCGCGGAGATTGGCACCAATCACAGCATTGCAATATTCAGGATGCGCACCACCACAATGGTAGCATTCCCGGAAATTTTCTGCCACCAGTTTCCAGTTACATATCAATGTGTAGTTTTTCTGAGCAGCCACTCTGGCGTTATTGAGAAGGAAGGGTTGGAGGTAGGGGCCCAGTGCATCATGTATTGGAGTGAAGTCGGGCGGATTGTCTGCCAGACAAATGAAGATCAATCCTCCTGTAACATTTACCTGAACTGAACGCAGGTTGAAATCTTCGCGACAGAAATCTTCAGGCATCATGCGGGCATTCAGCAGGGTTCCGTCCTTGTCGAACACCCACTGGTGGTAGGGACAAACCAATTTCGCAGCATGACCTTTTTGTTCATGGCAGAGGGCAGAACCCCTGTGGGTACAGGAATTGTAATGCGCATGGATTTCACCATTATTATCTCGGATCAGAATGATATCTTCCTTCAGGATACGGTAGAGAAAGTAGTCACCTGCTTTTGGAATGGCACATGCATTTCCGGCATAGATCCACTGTGTTTTCCAGATGTGTTCAAACTCAGCATCGAAGACTTCCTGATTGGTATAGAAATCCTGTTCGAGGCTGTAACCGGAACGGTATCGGCCAATCAGGTCTTGTATGGAAATTTTATGATTCATTTTCCTGTTTTGATAGTGCGAATGATGCTGCGCCGATGGCACCAGCCATGTCGCCATAGCTTGCTTTTACGATACGAGTGCTATTTCCGCCGGCGCGCCACTCGTATTGATCCATAAATGTTGCCAATGGCTGGAAGAGCGTATCACCAGCTTCAGTGATACCTCCACCCAATACAATCACTTCAGGAGAAAGGATATTGGTGATGGATGCCAGTCCGATCGCCAGTTGCCTGACCGACTTCAGCCAGATTTCAGCCGCATCCGTGTCTCCGGCTGCAGCGGCATCCAGGAGGTCTCTGGTGGAAGTGAATCTGCCCGCAGATCTTTTTGCTATGGTACAGTTCCCGATGCATTCTTCCAGACTACCTGGCATACCGGTAACATCATTGTCGCCTGCATGGTCGATCACCATGTGACCGATATGACCAGCTTTACTGAAAGCACCCTGATAGGGTTTGCCATCGATCAGGATTGCGCCGCCAACTCCTGTTCCGAGCGTCAGCATCACTGCGTGTTTTGCTTGTTTGCAGGCACCGAATCGTGCTTCTGCCATCAGAGCTGCAACCGCATCATTCAGCACATAAGCAGGCTGATTGAGGTGTGCTGACCAGTTGAAATTTTCCAGACCCTGCATCCTGCCCGGCATGAAGGCGATACAATCGTTGGTGCTGTTGGGCAATCCCGGTGCAGAAATGCCCACTACTGCCCGCGTACTGCCTGTTTTTTGCATCAGTCCGCTTACCGCAGCTGCAACCGATTGTTTCCAGCGGTGATCATCACCATCATCTGTGGGTGTATAGCTTTGCTCAAGTATTTCGCCCATTGAGTTAATGGCTACTGCTTTAATACGCGTTCCGCCAAGGTCTATGCCGATGTGCATGGTTATTATAATATACGATAAAATTATCGAATTTCCATACACAATTGGGAAACTTGCACGTCATCCGTTTGAAGGTGTTGGCAAAGCAGAATCATTGAAGTTAAATTATGCCGGCTTTTGGTCCAGACGAATTGATGAAGAGCATCGATTGAATTACAGGGTTGTTGAAGATGAAATACAAATTGCCAAATGCAGGTTTCATTATGAGTAAAAGTGGTGAGGGTCTATAGTGGTGTATTTCGACATAATAATTTTTTAATGTCGAAATTATGACGTATTTTCATCATTAAATAAAATTGATGTTGAACTGGAAGCCAATAAAAATGGCTGATAGCGAAAATAGAAGTAAAATTCATCATCATGGCATACAACAAAAATTCTCCCTTTAATGAATTACCTAATCTGCCACCAATAGGGTTTACGGAGTCTCCTGAAATATTGAGGCATCTAGCAAGGGCTTACCGGCATTTAGGCGAACTAAACGGCCTTTGTGCTTCCCTACCAGATCCTCAATTACTGATTAACACGATCGTTCTTCAAGAAAGTAAGGATAGCTCAGCAATTGAAAATATTGTGACTACTCAGGATGAATTGTATAAAGCGGCAACAGAAGAATCTACAGCCAATCATGCAGCAAAAGAAGTATTGAGCTATAGAGAGGCTTTATATGTAGGCCTTGAAAAAATGAAAGCTCAACAAAATTTGTTGCTTACCAATACAATGGTTGAAATTGTACAAACCATTAAACAAAATAAATCAGGTATCAGAAATACACCTGGCACGGCATTAAAGAATGCAATAAATGGAGAAGTAATTTTTACACCGCCTTGCTGTGAGGATGTTTTAAGAGAAAAACTTTCCGCCTTGGAACAGTTCATTAACGACACTGATTTATCTGCGGTAGATCCATTGGTAAAAATGGCATTCATACACTATCAGTTTGAAGCCATTCATCCATTTGCCGATGGCAACGGAAGAACAGGAAGAATAATAAATGCATTGTACCTGGTACAGCAAGAACTTTTGTCACAGCCTGTACTTTACTTAAGTTCATACATTATAAGATACAAAACAGAATACTATCAATTGTTACGTAGTTTAACAGAGAAAGACAATTGGAACGACTGGATAATGTATATACTCACAGCACTAATTGAAACAACGCAGCTTACCACTAAAAAAATAAAAGCGCTACTTTCGATTAAGGAAGACTATGAAATAAAGATGAAAGAAGTATTGGGATCATCATTCAGCCACGAATTACTGCAATTAATGTTCACCTTACCCTATCTCAAAATTGAGTTACTGGTAAATAGAGAGATCGCACACAGACAAACAGCATCAACCTGGTTAAAAAAACTAACAGCAGCGGGCATTGTAAAGCCACAAAAAATTGGAAGAACAACTTATTACGTTAACTATAAGTTGATGGAATTAATGATAAGCAATTAAACTATTTCTTCAATAATGTAAGATTTTATCTTTATGAAACTTTTAGCACCCTTCATTTTACTCTTTGTTTATCTAAACGCTGATTGTAAGGTTCCCCAAAATTAGACCATTCGGATTTAGAGAATATTTTCTAACTTAAATGGTTTAAACATGAAAAAGAAGAATTTTTCAGAGGCACAGATTGTGTCGATTTTGAGAACTCAGGAGACAGGCAGGACTGTCAAGGAAATCTG